>NZ_BAAAFN010000012.1:0-5989 GCF_039523555.1 Castellaniella daejeonensis | reverse complement strand
AAGGCCATGATGGTCAGCAGCGAGGACAGGCCCAGGGCCACGGCCACGGGCATGCCCATGAACATGAAGGCAAACAGCAGAATGAACAGCGCGGTGGTGGTCATGCGGCGTCTCCCTTGGAATCGTCATCGCCGAGCAGTTTCATGGCGTCGGCGACTTCGTCGCCCAGCAGCGAGGCGTGGCCGCCGCGCAGCAGGTTCCACAGGACCTCGCCCAGGCGCCAGATCAGCAGCGCGTAGCCCAGGGGCAGCACGACGCGCGGCACCCACTGCGGGATGGGCAGATCCTGGGCCATGATGCCGATGGTGTGGATCTTGTCGACGTAGATCCAGGCGCCGTAGACGACGATGGCCGCGTACAGGATGCACAGCAGCGTGCTGAGGATGGCCAGCTTGTGGGCGGCGCGTGCGGGCAGGATGCGCACGAACGCATCGACCCCGATGTGCGCGCCCACGCGCACGCCGTAGGAGATGCCCAGAAAGATCAGGGCGCCGAAGAAGTACATCGTCAGCTCCAGCGCCCACACGAAGCTGTAGTTGAAGACGTAGCGGGCCACGACCTGGGCGAAGGTCACGACGGTCATGGCCGCCAGGAGAAAGGCAATCAGGCCCTCCTCGATGTGTTCCAGCCAGACTCTAGGCATGAGAACTCCTTTTTTCAGGACACAAAACGGCCGCCCTGCGGCGGCCGCACGATCGATATGGAGGATCAGTCCGCGTTCGAGGCCCTGGCCTTGGCGATCAGGTCTTCGCCGATCTGGCCGGAGAATTTCGCCCAGACGGGCCGGACAGCCTCGCGCCAGGCAGCGATATCCCGCTTGGACAGGGTCTGGATCTTGGCCTTGCCGGCGTCGGCGATGCGCTGGCGGTCGCGGTCGTTGATCTCGGCGGCCAGCTTGTTGGCGTGCTCGGTGGCGCCCGCCATGGCCTTCTGCAGCCCCGCGCGGATGTCTTCGGGCAGGCCGTCCCACCAGCCGGAATTGGTGATCACCATGTAGTCCAGGGCGCCGTGGTTGGTGACCGCGATGGTCTTCTGGACTTCGTGGAGCTTCTGCGAATAGATGTTGGACCAGGGGTTTTCGGCCCCGTCGACCACACCGGTCTGCAGCGCCTGGTAGACCTCGGAGAAGGCCAGCTTCTGCGGGTTGGCGCCCAGCTGGCGGAACTGGGCCTCCAGCACGTCGGAGGACTGGATGCGGAACTTCAGGCCCTTGATGTCTTCAGGACGAACCAGCGTGTCCTTGTTGGTGGACATCTGCTTGAGGCCGTTGTGCCAGTAGGCCAGGCCCTTGATGCCCTTGGACTTCATCGAATCCAGCAGTTCCTGCCCGGCGGGGCTGGACTGGAAGCGGTCGAGCGCATCCATGTCGTCGAACATGAAGGGCAGGTCGAAGATCTGCAGCTGCTTGGTGTAGCGGTCGAACTTGGCCAGGGACGGGGCGATGATCTGCACGTCGCCCAGCAGCAGGGCTTCCATTTCCTTGCCGTCGCCGAAGAGCTGCGAGTTCGAGAACACCTGGACCTCGACCTTGCCGGGCAGTGCGGCCTCGGCCAGCTCCTTGAACTTGAGCGCACCCTGGCCCTTGGGGGTGTTTTCGGCCACGACGTGGCTGAATTTCACGATGATGGGCTGGTCGGCCAGCGCTGCGGATGAAAAAGCCAGCGCGAGGCAGACGCCCAGTACTTTGACGGCGGGGATACGGATTTTCATAGCAAGGTCTCCCTATTTATGGTGGTATGGAAATCAAATGCAGGACAACAGCAGGACAGGGTCAGCGAGCCTCGATGGCACGCCGGATATCGGCGACCAGTTGCGCACCGATCAGCCCTTCCATCTCGACACCCACGGGGGCCAGGGCCTTTTCCCATGCCCCGCGCTCCGCGTCCGTGAGGACATGAATCTGTGTTTTCCCCGAAGCCCTGATCGCCGCCAGGGCCCGTTCGTTTTCTTCCCGGGCGATCGAGGCGGCATAACGCGTCGCCTCTGCCATGGCCTCTTCCAGCGCTTCGCGGATATCGGAAGGCAACCCTTCCCAGAATTTCCGGTTGACGATCACGGCATAACCCAAGTAACCGTGATTGGTCACGGTGAAATGGGACTGCACGTCCTGCATGTCCTGGGTGTAGAAATTCGACGGCGGGTTCTCGGTGCCGTCCACCACGCCGGCTTCCAGCGCGGCATACACTTCACCGAACCGCATGGTCATCGGCTGGGCGCCCAGAGCCCGCATCTGCGCGTCCAGCACCCGCGAGGGCTGGATGCGCATGCGCAGGCCAGACAGGTCGGACGGCATGTCCAGCGGCCGATTGGCCGAGAAGGACTTGAACCCGTTATCCCAGAAAGCCAGGCCGACGACGCCCTTGATCCGCAACCGCTGCAACATGCCCATGCCGATCGGCCCGCTCGTGATGCGGTGCAATGCCGCCTCGTCGGGAAACAGGAACGGCAGGTCGAAGACTTCGAATTCGCGCACCCCCAAAGGCCCGAACTTGGACAATGAAGGCGCAATCATCTCGACCGCGCCCAACTGGAGCGCCTCGAGCTCCTCGCGGTCGCGGTAAAGCTCGCTGTTCGGGTAGACATGCACGCGAACTCGTCCTTGCGTGGCCTGCTCGGCCAGCTGCTTGAAGCGGATCGCCGCCTTGCCCTTGGGCGTATCCGAGGCCACCACGTGGCTGAACCGGATGACGATGGGCTCCTGCTGCGCATGCGCCGACAAAGGGCAGGCGAGCACGCAGGCAAGCAGGACGGCAAGCAATTTCATCACTGAAGCGATATCGGAAGGCTCGAGGTCGGAAGGTTCTGGAAATGCGCTGCCATTCTGGGCAAGCCGGATGCCCATATCAACTGTGGAAATCCACAAGCAAACACCGGCGGCGGTCCGGTTTCAATGCGCAAGGCTCGGATACACTAAGGAAAAATCGTCCGGCATGCGCTTCTTTTCCACCCAGACTCCGCTCGTCCACCGACGCACCTGGCAATGGCTGGTGCCGGTCGTGTGCGTCCTGCTGTTCCTGACCACCGTCATCTGGCTGCCCCACCAGGCACAGCAGATGGAATCCACGGAACGCCAGGAGCAACTGATCGCCGATACCCTCTGGGTCGAGCAAACCATCCGTTTCCAGCTCGGCCGCAACGAGGACGACATCCGCTCGCTGGCCAATCAGATCGCATCCGGCCAGCTGGTGGACGAAAAACTGCAGAACCGGATGCATTTCCTGCTGCGCACCCACCCCGAACTGACACGCATCGCCTGGATCGATGCGCAAGGCCGCGGCATGGCATCCGACCAGAAAGCGTCTTTCTCGCTGCAGGACCTGCCCGAACCGCTGCGCCAGAAGCTTGAACGCATCCGCACCACCCTGGCGCCGGAATACAGCCAGCCCGATCCGCCCAGCGACGCGCGGCACCCCGCCCTGATGGACTATTTCTTTCCTATCCACCAGGGCGGGCGCTACACCGGCTGCGTGATCGTCACCTACTCCCTGACCGGCGTCCTGGAACAAATGGTGCCCTGGTGGTTCGCCCAGAAAAACGAAATCCAGCTGACCGACCGGCACGAGCGGCTGCTGGGTCAGCGCACCGCAGGTGGCACGGGGCGCGGCGTATACACCTACGCCCACGACCTTCACCTGCCCTACGCGGACATCACGCTGCGCACCGACAGCGTCAAAGGCCCGCCCAAGCTGC
Organism: Castellaniella daejeonensis; assembly: GCF_039523555.1. Classification (NCBI taxonomy): domain Bacteria; kingdom Pseudomonadati; phylum Pseudomonadota; class Betaproteobacteria; order Burkholderiales; family Alcaligenaceae; genus Castellaniella; species Castellaniella daejeonensis. The sequence goes on along the minus strand of NZ_BAAAFN010000012.1, from coordinate 2,299 downwards.
TGCCCAATCTGCTGATCGTCGTCATCGTCGCATTGACCCTGGGCCTGTTCTGGAGCCTCGCCGCCCTGTGGCGCGACATCAACCGCCGGATGGCCGTCGAGCGCGCCTTGCGTGAACAGATCGCCTTCCGCACCGCCATGGAGGACTCCCTGGTGACCGGCCTGCGGGTGTACGACCTGAACGGCAGGATCACCTACGTGAACCCGGCCTTCTGCAGAATGGTCGGCATGTCTGCCGAAAAACTCGTCGGCCTGACGCCCCCCATGCCCTACTGGGCACCGGAAGTCATCGAGGAATGCCAGGCACGCTTTGCCCAGCGGATCGCCGGCAAGATCAACTCGCACGGCTTCGAGACCATCTTCCTGCGCCACGACCAGGAACGCTTCCCCGTGCTGATCTACGAATCGGCGCTGGTCGACGAAAGCGGCCGCCAGACGGGCTGGATGAGCTCAATCCTGGACATTTCCGACCGCAAGCGATTCGAGGAACTGAACCGCCGCCAGCAGGAAAAGCTGCAGGCCAGCGCCAGATTGGTGACCATGGGCGAACTTGCCTCTACCCTGGCCCACGAGCTGAACCAGCCGCTGGCCGCGATCACCAGCTATACCACCGGCGCACTGAACATGCTCGCCGACCAGGCAGCCTGCCAGGGCGAGCATGGCATCGCCCGCATCCGCGGAGCCCTGGAAAAAGCCAATGCCCAGGCACAGCGTGCCGGACATGTCATCCGCAGCGTCCACACGTTCACCAAGCGGCGTGAGCCGCGCCGGGAAAAGGTGGACCTGTCCGAATTGATCGCCGACGTCGTCCAGCTGGCCGAACTGCAGGCCAGCCGGCATTTCATCACGATCAAGGCCGAAGTCGCCCCTGGCACGCAAACCGTGCTGGCCGACCCCATGATGCTGGGCCAGGTACTGCTCAACCTGACGCGCAACGCCATCGAGGCCATGCGCGACATGGAGCCTGCGCGCCGTTTCCTGCACATCAGTGCCGAAGCCGATCCACAGGCCCCGGACAGCGTGCGCATCAGCGTGGCCGACCGGGGCTGCGGCATACCGCAGCACGCCCGCGAACGGCTGTTCTCGCCGTTCTTTTCCACCAAGGCCGACGGCATGGGCATGGGCCTGAAGATCTGTCGTACCATCGTGGAATCGCACGGCAGTGCCCTGACCTATGCAGACGACCCCGACGGAGGCACCATCTTCCGTTTCTCCCTGCACGCGGCCACGACCGCCGAAACATGAAAAAATAGCGGGATTGCATGCCTGCGGGCGACACACCGGGGAGGGAGGACGACAAGGTGCTGCACATCGTTGACGACGAAGAAGCCATACGGGATTCGCTGATCTGGCTGGCACAATCCCGCCGGATCGAAGCCTCGGGCTACGACGGCGTCCGTCCTTTCCTGGACATGCTGGACACGAGCCACGCATTCAGCCCCGAGGGCGACTGCCTGCTGCTCGACATGCGCATGCCCGACATGAGCGGCGCGTTGCTGTTCGACACGCTCGCATCACGCGGTCTCACGCAGCGCATGCCGGTCATCTTCCTGACCGGCCATGGCGACGTGCCGATGGCGGTCGACTGCCTGAAGCGCGGCGCGTTCGATTTCTTCGAAAAGCCATTCAACGACAACACGCTGATGGACCGCGTCCAGGAAGCGCTGCAGGCGTCTCTGGCCGCAGGCGACCAGGCCCAGGTACAGGCACGGCTTGCCTCGCTGTCCCCGCGTGAACGCGAAGTCATGGACCTGATCCTGGAAGGCAAGATGAACAAGGTGATCGCCGACATCATGGGCATCACCATGCGCACGGTCGAGGTCCACCGGGCGAACCTGTTCACGAAAATGGGTGTGCGCACCGCGGTCGAACTGGCGCGTCTGCTGAAATAGTGCAATAGAAAGGCAGCGCAGCAAAAAGCTTGCGTGCAAAATCCGCAGGCACAAAGACAAAGCCCCTGCAGAGTGATCTGCAGGGGCTTTGCGGTATAGAAGCCTGACGATGACCTACTTTCACAGGTGTCCACCCACTATCATCGGCGCGAAGGCGTTTCACTGTCCTGTTCGGGATGGGAAGGAGTGGGTCCACCTTGCTATGGTCGTCAAGCATAACTGGTTGCGTTCCAGTGCACGGCCCCGGGGGACCTGGTACTGGATCGCCAATTTGGAAGAAGCACACTGCGTGTGCATCCAGCGACGCGCTGCATTGTAGCAGATTCGCTGGCGGCTGCACGCCGGGCTGTTGTTGCGTTCAATTGTGTCGGCTACACACACGATCACTACGTTCCGCTGCGGTACTCC
>NZ_BAAAFN010000011.1:327811-334735 GCF_039523555.1 Castellaniella daejeonensis | reverse complement strand
GGTGGCGGTGATCTGCTCGGTGGTGGCGGCGGTCTCGGCCAGGGAGCTGGCCTGCTGCTCGGTGCGCGAAGACAGGTCCAGATTGCCGGCGGTGATCTGGGCCGAGGCCGAGGCGATGGCGTCTGCGCCGTTGCGCACGTCCAGCACGGTCTGCTGCAGGCTGGTCATCATGCGGTGCAGAGTGTGTTCCAGCGCGGTGAGTTCGTCCTTGCCCCGCGGCGTGACGTCGAGGTCGAGTTCCCGGCGGGCGACGGCATCGCCCAGCGCCATGGCCTGCTGCAAGGGCAGGGTGATGGAACGGCTGATGCGCCAGGCCAGCACGATGCCGCTGGCCAGCGCCAGGACGGCGATCAGGCCCAGGATGAGCAGTGTGCGCTGGCCGGCATGCTGGTCCTCGGCGAACAGTTGTTTTTCACGTGCCTGCTGGAAGGTGTAGAGCGCGCCGATCGAGTCCTGGTAGGCGGCAATCAGGCCCGGCATGTCGCGCTGGAAGAATGTGTTGGCTTTATCGACGTCGCCCTTTTTCTGGTCTTCGATGGCGCTCTTGCGCTGGCTGGTGTAGTTCGCGCGGGCCTCCAGCACCTTGTCGTACAGGGCACGGCTTTCGGGCGTCCTGATGAGCTCGCCGATCACGTCCTGCAGGCTGGTGATGTGTTTCGATGTGGCCGCCATTTTCTCCTGGATGGCCTCCCGCACGGCGGTGTCCTGGATGTGCGTCAGGGCGAGCGTGCGTTCTCCGTTCACTTCGACGAAGCGTCCCCATTGCAGGATCTTGGCATTGATTTCGTTGCGGACCTGGACGATCTTGCCGTCGTCCAGTGCGGCCTGAGTGCGCCAGGCGCCCAGGCCCGCCAGCAGCGCGGCAATCAGGATCAGGATCCCGAAGCCAAGCAAGAGTCTCGTGCTGATTTTGATGCTGCGCATGCCCATGATGATCCTTTGGAGTCGTCGGGAAAACGGCGCAAGAGGCGTGCGTCCGTCGGTTTATGTGAAAAAGGAATGAAATAACGCTACCTTTAACATGGGTAAAAACCCGGGATTGCGTTGAAATGACCCAGGGAAGGCGGGTATTTAAGCGTCAAGGCCGCCCGGCCGGAATCCGGATGCCCGGCGGCCGCGTTCCGGGTGCCCTATACTTTCCGCATGAATCTTTCCGCGCCGAGCCGGCCGCTTCGCACCCTGAGCACGCGCTGGGTCTGGACTCTGTGCCTGACCCTGGCGCTGCGCGCGCTGGTGCCCGGCGGCACAATGCTCGATGTCGAGGCGCAGGACGGCTTCTTTCCGCGCCTGGTGCTGTGTCCGGCGCAGAATCCGGGCCTTTCGATGGGCGGCCACCATCAACCGATGGATGGGGGGCACGCTCATTCCGACGACCGGCCGCAATCCCATGCCGTGTCCTCGTGCTTGCTGGCGCAGCATGCCGGCGGTTCCCCGCTGCCGGCGGCGGTTCCCGTACTGGCACTGGCCGCGGTGGGGGCTCTTGCGCCGGTTCTTCCGGTGCTTGCCGCGCCCGCGGTGCAGCGTGTTCACGGGGCGCCGCTCGGCTCACGGGCGCCGCCCCGGCCTTTCTCCTGAATCTGGCCGTCATCCGGCCATCCGTTTTTATTCATTCGCGATTCATCCGAAAGGCTTGCTCATGAAATTTTCTCTTGCCGCGGGCATGTTGGCCCTGTTCGGCCTGGCGACTGCCGCCCAGGCCCACGTCACTCTCGAAACGTCCCAGGCTGCCGCAGGCAGCTATTACAAGGCGGTGCTGCGCGTCGGTCATGGCTGCGACGGCGCCCCGACCTCGCGGTTGCGCGTGCGCATTCCCGACGGCGTGCTGGCCGTCAAGCCGCAGCCCAAGGCCGGCTGGACCCTGGATCTGACCCAGGGCAGGTATGCGCAACCCCAGACCCTGCATGGCGCGACGGTGGACAGCGGCGTGCGCGAGATCAGCTGGAGCGGGGAACTGCCCGATGCGTATTACGACGAGTTCGTGTTCCGTGTCTATCTGTCCGATGCACTCAAGCCCGGCCAGACCGTGTATTTCCCGGTCGTGCAGGAATGCGGGCAGGGCGTGTCGCGCTGGATCGACACCACGGGCAATCCGGATGCGGAAGGCCCCGCGCCGGGCGTGAAGATCGTGGCGCCGGCCCATGAGGACGGGGCGCACGGCGGCCACGGTCATCACCATTGAAGGTCGCTTTCATCCTGCTTGCCTGCCTGCTGACGTGGGGGCAGGCGGCCTGGGGGCATGCGGCGCTGATCCGGGCCGATCCGGCGCCCGGCGCAGTGCTCGAACGGGCTCCGGACGCTGCCGTCCTGACGTTCAACGAGCCCGTCAGCGTCACTGCATTGCGCCTGTTCGGCCCCGAGGGCCAGCCGGCAGACGTGGCGCCGTCCCGGGCCGGCGGAAGCCGCATCCGCGTCCCGCTGCCTGCCGGTGCGCCGCAAGGCCCCTATCTGCTCAGCTGGCGCGTCGTCTCGGCGGACGGACATCCCGTGGGAGGCACGCTGGACTATTCGGTCGGTGTACCGGGTGGCTCGGCCATGACGGCCGGGGCTGCCGCCGCGCCTGGGGCGCGCGAGGCGGCCATCTGGCTGGGCCGCTGGCTGGGCTACGCATGCCTGTTTGCGTGCGTGGGTGCGGCTCTGTTCAGTGCGCGTGATCCGTCGGATCGCCAGGGCTGGGCACGGCCCCTGGTCTGGACCGGCCTGGCCCTGTTGCCGCTGAATCTGGGATTGCAGGGGCTGGACTTGCTGGACCTGCCCGGAGCGGCTCTGCTCGGATGGGCGCCCTGGTCGACCGCCCTGGCAAGCCGCTATGCCTGGACGCTGGGCCTGTCCGCCCTGGCCCTGCTGGCCTCGGCCGGCGCATTGCGCGCTCGGAAGTCCTGGGTGGCGCGTGGATGCGCGGGCGCCGGCCTGGCCCTGGCGGGCGCGGCGCTGGCCGCCAGCGGCCACGCCGGCACGGCGCCGCCGCAATGGCTGTCACGCCCCTTGGTCGTGCTGCACGTGGTAACGGCGGCCGCCTGGCTGGGGGCGCTCGTGCCGCTGACCCGCCTGCTGAAGCCAGGTCCGGCCGGGTGGGCGGGCCAACCGCTGCTGGCCTGGTTCTCACGCTGGATCGCGCCGGCCGTGATCCTGCTCCTGGCAAGCGGGACGGGCTTGACGCTGCTGCAGCTGGACCAGCCGGGGGACCTGTGGCGCACGTCCTACGGCATCGTCCTGAGCGTGAAACTTGCGCTGGTGTGCGGGCTGCTCGCCATTGCGGCATTCAACCGCTGGCGCTGCACGGGCCCGGCCTTGGCGGGCGACAGGGCAGCTCGCGGGCGCCTGCGGCGCAGCATCGGGGTCGAGGCAGCGGTGGCGCTGGTTTTGCTGGGCGTGGTGTCGCTCTGGCGCTTCACGCCGCCGCCGCGCAGCCTGGACGCGGTCGTCGAGGCCCATGCGCGCAGCGCCGGCAGTAGGCTGGCATCCTTCGAATTGTCCAATGGCCGTGCCCGCGCCAGGGTGATGCCGTCCGGCGGCGCGTGGCTCATCGAACTGCGCGATGCCGTGTCCGGCAAGCCCCTGGAAGCCCAGGGCCTGACGCTTGCGCTGAGCAATCCGCAGGCCGGCATCGAACCGTTGCGCCGGGCGGCGCGCCGCCAGCAGGATGGGCGCTGGCGCGTCGACATGGGTTCTCTGCCGCTTTCCGGCGCCGGTCGCTGGCAGTTGAGCATCGACATTCTGGTGGATGATTTCGAGCAGACGACGCTGGAAGGCATGCTGTCGCCCTGACCTTCCGCCGCGCTGCATCGGGGTGTGCGCATGAAAGTGCTGCGACCCTTCTTCGCCTCCTTTAGAATCTCCCGTTCGGAGATACCGCATCCATACAAGGCCAGACATGAGCTCACTCCAGAAAGAAATCGATGAACGCACCAACCTGACCGGTACCAACCGGTTCGAACTGCTCCTGTTCCGCCTGGGGACGGATGCTGCCTTGGGTCAGTCCGAGCTTTTCGGCATCAATGTGCTCAAGGTCCGGGAAATCGTGACCATGCCCGCCATCACGCCGATCGCCGGCGCACCCAAATTCTCGCTTGGTGTCGTGCATTTGCGCGACCAGGTGATCCCGGTGTACGACCTGCCGGCGATCGTGGGATGCAAGCTGGCGGCCGCACCGAGCCTGATGCTGGTGACGGAATATGCCCGCACGACCCAGGCGTTCACGGTGGAGTCGGTCGAGGACATCGTGCGGCTGGACTGGAATCAGGTGATCTCCGCCGAAAACACGGGTACGGGCCCCAGCCTGATCACCAGCATTGCCCGCCTGAGCGAGGGCAGCGGCGATGAGGCCCGCCTGGCCCAGGTGCTGGACGTCGAGGCCATCCTGCAGGCCATCACGCCAGAGGAAAATCGCCACAAGGTCGAATCCCGGGAAGTCGGCGACAAGTTTTCCCTGAAGCCCGGCACCGTGGTGCTGGTGGCGGATGATTCCTTCGTGGCCCGGGCTCTCATGGAGCAGACCCTGAAGGCCATGGATATTCCCTACGAGATGACCAAGTCCGGTCAGGAAGCCTGGAATCGCCTGAATGCCCTGGCCGCCGCGGCCGAGGCCGAAGGCAAGACCATCCACGACAAGGTCTGTCTGATGCTGACCGACCTGGAAATGCCCGAAATGGACGGCTTCACGCTGACGCGCAACATCAAGCAGGACCCCCGTTTCAGCAGCATGCCGGTGGTGATCCACTCGTCCCTGTCGGGCTCGGCCAACGAGAACCACGTGCGCAGCGTCGGCGCCAACGGCTATGTCGCCAAATTCTCCGCGGAAGAATTGTCCGGCGCCATCCGCAAGGCGCTGGGCCACTGATTTTTACCGCCGGGCCGCCCCAGGGTAAAACGCCCGCCTCTGGTGGGGGGCAGCAAGCCGAAAGGCGCGGCGTGAGGGCTTTTTTCATCATAGGAATCGATCATGCAAGACATCGTCATCGTTGAAGCCTGCCGCACCGCCATCGGGGATTTCGGCGGCGGCCTGAAGGACGTCTCCCCCTGCGAACTGGGGGAACTGGTGGTGCGCAATGTGCTGGAGCGGGCGGGCGTGTCGGCCGACGACGTCGGCCATGTCGTTTTCGGCCACGTCATCAACACCGAGCCGCGCGACATGTACCTGTCGCGCGTGGCGGCGCTGAACGCGGGCATTCCCCAGTCTGTGCCGGCCTTCAACGTCAATCGCCTGTGCGGCTCGGGCCTGCAGGCCATCGTGTCCGCAGCCCAGGTGCTGATGCTGGGCGATGCCGAAGTCGCCATCGGCGCAGGCGCCGAAAGCATGAGCCGCGCACCCTATGTGGCGGTGGGGCAGCGCTGGGGATCGCGCATGGGTGATTCGCGGCTGGTGGACATGATGACGGGGGCGTTGTCCTGCCCGTTCGAAAAATATCACATGGGCGTCACGGCCGAGAACGTGGCGCAGAAGTATGGCATCAGCCGCGAGGACCAGGATGCCCTGGCGCTGGAATCGCACCGGCGTGCGGCGCATGCCATCGAGCAGGGCTATTTCAAGCAGCAGATCGTGCCGGTGGTGCAGAAGACCCGCAAGGGCGAGGTCGTGTTCGACCGGGACGAGCACGTGCGCTTCGATGCCAGCCCTGAAAGCTTCAGCAAGCTCAAGCCCGTGTTCGCCAAGGAAAACGGCACCGTGACGGCGGGCAATGCATCGGGCCTGAACGACGGCGCGGCCGCCGTGCTGCTGATGACCGAGCAGGCCGCCCGGGCCCGGGGGCTGACTCCGATGGCGCGCCTGGTGTCCTACGGTCATGCCGGGGTGGATCCTCAGTACATGGGTATCGGTCCGGTGCCGGCCACGCGCAATGCTCTGTCGCGCGCGGGCCTCACGTTGGACCAGATCGATGTGATCGAGGCCAACGAGGCTTTTGCTGCCCAGGCCTGCGCGGTTTCGCGCGAACTGGGTTTCGACCCGGCCAAGGTCAACCCCAACGGCAGCGGCATCAGCCTGGGACACCCGATCGGCGCCACGGGCGCCCTGATCACGGTCAAGGCGTTGCACGAACTGCGGCGCGTCCAGGGCCGCCATGCCCTGGTCACCATGTGCATCGGCGGCGGGCAGGGCATCGCCGCCATCTTCGAGCGCCTGTAGGTGGCCCGAACCCGACCCGCCCGGCAGCCGGCCTGGGAAGCCGATCTGCCGACACTGTCGGAAGAAGACGGCATCCGCTACCTGCATTTCAACTCGGAATGGATCCAGGGGGCGATGCGCATCGCCCGACCATCCGAGCTGGTGCTGGCCTATACCCAGCAGATGATGGCCTGGTTGCTGTTCGCGCCGTCTGGCGCGCGCGATCGCATCGGCATCCTGGGGCTAGGCGCAGGCTCGCTGTTGCGCTTCACCCTGCGGCATACCCGGTCCCGGATCGAAACGGTCGAGCGCAATCCTGCCGTCACGGCGATGTGCAGGGCCTTCTTCCGCTTGCCCGGTAGCGCACGGTCCGTCGTCGATCATGCGGATGCGCGTGACTGGGTGGCCGAGCCGGGCAGGGCGGGGTGCTATCGGGCGCTGATGGTGGATTTGTATGACAGCCGGGCAGAAGGTCCGGTATGTGGCGACCCGGATTTCTACCTGGACTGCTTCCGGATCCTGGACGAACCGGGCGTGATGAGCGTGAACCTCTTCGGCCGCCACGAGAGCTTCGAAGAAAACCTGCGAGGCATCCGTGCGGCGTTCGACGGGCGGGTGCTGTGCCTGCCCGAGATCGACGAGGGCAATACCGTGGTCCTGGCCTTCAAGGGCGATGCCCTGGACTTGTCGCGCCAGGATCTGCTGGACCGGGCCGAGCGGCTGGAGTCCCGCACCGGCCTGCCGGCGCGGCGCTGGGCGCGGTCGTTGCTGGCCAGGGGTTGAGCGCCCGTCACCGGGCGGACCCGACCGGCCCCGGCAGTCAG
>NZ_BAAAFN010000011.1:42308-327748 GCF_039523555.1 Castellaniella daejeonensis | reverse complement strand
GACCCGGAAATCTGGTAGGCAGTACTGGATTCGAACCAGCGACCTCTACGATGTCAACGTAGCGCTCTAACCAACTGAGCTAACCGCCTTCAGGAAAGAACGAAATTTTAGGGTGAATTTCAAAGGCTGTCAAACGCTGCGGGCGAACAAGAAAAACCGGCCAGGCGCGCGGACGGCGCTTTTGTTCTTTCGCAACAATCCCGGCTGCCGGGGTGGTGCCCGAGAGGCCTGGCCGCTTTGGTTTGCCTTGTGAAATTGATTGTTGCTCTCCCGGTTGCTACACTTGACAGGTTCCCCCTGCATGGCAAATTCAGGCTTTTTACCTACGCGGCGCAGGCCGCGTTTCGTATTTTCAGGACACGCATAAATGGTTTGCATCACCCTTCCCGACGGTTCGCGGCGCGAATTCGACCATCCTGTTTCCGTGCTCGAGGTCGCGCGCTCCATCGGTACCGGGTTGGGCAAGGCAGCCCTGGCGGGCAAGCTGGCCGTGGACGGCGAACCGGCCCGGCTGGTGGATGCCAGCCACGTGATCGACCGGGATGCGAGCCTGAGCATCGTCACCGACAAGGATCCCGAAGGCCTCGACCTGATCCGCCATTCCACCGCCCACTTGCTGGCTTATGCGGTGAAGTCTCTGTTTCCCGACGCGCAGGTCACCATCGGCCCGGTGATCGAAAACGGCTTCTACTACGATTTTTCGTACAAACGACCCTTTACGCCCGAAGACCTGGAAGCCATCGAGAAGAAGATGGCCGAACTGGCCCGCCGCGATGAAGCCGTGACGCGCGAGGAATGGGGCCGCGACGAAGCCGTGAAATTTTTCCGCGGTATCGGCGAGGCCTACAAGGCCGAGATCATCGCCTCGATCCCCACCAATGAAAAGATCAGCCTGTACCGCGAAGGCGATTTCATCGACCTGTGCCGCGGCCCGCACGTGCCGTCCACCGGCCGCTTGCGGGTGTTCAAGCTGATGAAGGTTGCCGGGGCCTATTGGCGCGGCGACAGCAATAATGAAATGCTGCAGCGCATTTACGGCACCGCCTGGGCCCGCAAGGAAGACCAGGACGCCTATCTGCACATGCTCGAGCAGGCCGAACTGCGCGATCACCGCCGCATCGGCCGCGAACTGGACCTGTTCCATTTCCAGGACGAAGCCCCCGGGTTGATCTTCTGGCACCCCAAGGGCTGGACGGTCTGGCAGCAGGTCGAGCAGTACATGCGCCAGGTTTACCAGGACAACGGCTACCAGGAAGTCAAGGCGCCGCAGATCCTGGACCTGTCCCTCTGGAAAAAGACCGGCCACTGGGACAACTACCAGGAAAACATGTTCACGACGGAATCCGAGAACCGCGTGTACGGACTGAAGCCCATGAACTGCCCGGGCCACGTGCAGATCTTCAACGCCGGCCTGCATTCCTATCGCGAACTGCCGCTGCGCTACGGTGAATTCGGCCAGTGCCACCGCAACGAGCCCTCGGGTTCGCTGCACGGCATGATGCGCGTGCGCGGCTTCACCCAGGACGACGGACACATCTTCTGTACCGAAGATCAGCTCCAGGAAGAATGCGCCGCCTTCACCCGCCTGCTGCAGAAGGTCTACGCCGACTTCGGCTTCACCGAGATTCTGTACAAGGTCGCCACCCGCCCCGAAAAGCGCATCGGCGCCGACGAGGTCTGGGACAAGGCCGAGCAGGCCCTGAAAGACAGCCTGGATCTGTCCCACTGCGAATACGAAGTCTCGGAAGGCGAAGGCGCCTTCTACGGCCCGAAGATCGAATACACCCTGAAAGATGCCATCGGCCGTCATTGGCAATGCGGCACCATCCAGGTGGATTTCTCCATGCCTGCGCGCCTTGGCGCCGAATATGTCGATGCGCAGGACCAGCGCCGCACGCCGGTGATGCTGCATCGGGCCATCCTGGGATCCCTGGAACGCTTCATCGGCATGCTGATCGAGAACCATGCAGGGGCATTGCCCGCCTGGCTTTCGCCGCACCATGCCGTGGTCTGCTGCATCTCCGACGCTTCCGCCGACTACGCGGAGCAGCTGGCCGCCGACCTGAAGCGCCAGGGCCTGCGGGTGTTTGCCGACGTGCGGGGCGAAAAGATCACCCGTAAAATCCGCGAACATAGCCTGCAGAAAATCCCGTATATTCTGGTCGTCGGCGAGAAAGAACGCGAATCCGGCGCCGTATCGGTGCGCGGGCGCGGCAATCTGGATCTGGGCTCGATGCCGGTGGCGGATTTCACCGCCCGGCTGCAGCACGAAATCTCGACTCGTCAGCAGGGGACCGAACTGGCGCAGGCCTGATTCACCCCTTTTCATCAACTCACAGGAGTTCTCGACATCGCAACCGAAAAGAAACACCGCGTCAACGGTGAAATCCGCATTCATGAAGTCCGCCTGATCGGCGTGGATGGCGAGCAGCTGGGCATTGTTCGCACATCCGAAGCCATGGCCATGGCCGAGCAGAACGACGTCGATCTGGTCGAAATCGCCCCCACGGCCACCCCCCCCGTCTGCCGCCTGATGGACTACGGCAAGTTCAAGTACCAGGAACAGAAGCGCCAGCAGGAAGCCCGTGCCCGCCAGAAGGTCATCCAGGTCAAGGAAGTCAAGTTCCGGCCGGGTACCGACGAAGGCGACTACCAGGTGAAACTGCGCAACCTGCGCCGTTTCATCGAGGATGGCGACAAGGCAAAGGTCACGCTGCGTTTTCGCGGCCGCGAGATGGCTCACCAGGAACTCGGTATGCGCGTACTCGAACGAGTGCGCGACGATCTGGGCGAATTGGTCCTGGTCGAGGCCATGCCCAAGCTCGAAGGCCGCCAGATGGTGATGGTGCTGGCGCCCCGCAAGAAAACCGGCAAGCAGGGCGATGTAGCCTGACCGTACCCGCTCTGAGACTGTGCGCGGAATGGTCCCTGCGGGCTGTTCCGTGCCTGCCGGATCCGGGCCGCTTGCACGCGGCCAGGCAAGGCTGCGGCTGGAATCACCGAATTAGCCAAGCAGGACACCCGAGGCATTCATGCATTTTCTGTTCGTCATCGATCCGCTGCCCGCCCTGAAGGCCTGGAAGGATTCCTCCGTCGCCATCATGCGCAGCCTGGCAGCACAGGGGCACGACTTCAGCTTCGCCACGATGGGCGATCTGTACGTCCTGGAAGGCCGCGTGCGGGTTTCCGCCACCGGCATGCGCCTGCGCGCCGATCCCGACTGGCATGGCCACGACTGGTGGACGCAGGATGCCGAGCCGCGCGAATGTGCGCTGGCCGACTTCGATGCGGTGCTGATGAGAAAGGATCCGCCCTTCGACATGGAGTACGTCTATGCGACGCACCTGTTCGACTATGCGGCGGCCCAGGGGGCGCGGGTGTTCAATGCCGGTTCGGCGATCCGCAATCATCCGGAAAAGCTCGCCATCACCGAATTCGCGCAATACACGGCTCCCACGCTGGTCAGCAGCGACATGGCGCGATTGCGCGCCTTCCATGCGCTGCATGGCGATGTCATCGTCAAGCCCCTGGACGGCATGGGCGGCAGCGGCATTTTCCGCCTGAGGACCGACGAACCGAACCTGGGCTCCATCCTGGAATCCCTGACCGGGATGGGCAGGCAAACCATCATGGCGCAGCGCTATATCCCGGAAATCCGCGATGGCGACAAGCGCATCCTGATCATCGGCGGCGAGCCGGTGCCGTTCGCCCTGGCGCGTGTTCCGCTGCAGGGCGAAACCCGCGGCAACCTGGCCGCCGGCGGCCGCGGCCGGGCCCAGCCCCTGTCGGAACGCGACCTCGAACTGGCGCGGGCCGTGGGCGAGCGGCTGGCCGGACGCGGCCTGCTGTTGATCGGCCTGGACGTGATCGGCGACTACATCACCGAAATCAATGTCACGAGCCCCACGTGCTTCGTGGAAATCACCGAGCAGACCGGCTTCGACGTGGCCGGCCGCTTCGTGCAGGCCCTGGTCCAGGCCGTGAGCGAAGCAGGGCCCGGTGGGATGCCCGCTGCCGGCGCTGCCGGACAGCAGGCAGGTGGCCGTTCATGAATACCACCCGTATCGCCCTGGTCATGCATGAGCCTCTGGGCGCCGCCTTCGAGGCCTGCGCCCGGCACGTGCTGGGCCGGGTGCCCGACCTGACGGTCTTCGACGTCGCGCCCGACGCCGAGCCCGCCGCCCAGACCGGGCGCATCCTGGAATGGATGCGTGTGCGCGGCCCTGCCGAACCCATCCTGATCCTGTGCGACCTGTATGGAGCCACGCCCTTCAACATTGCCGCCCAGGCCCTGCGACAGGCGCTGGACGACGGCTATGTGGCGCATTTGTTGACCGGAACCAATGCCTGCATGGTGCTCAAGGCCTTGACAGACCAGCAGGAAAACCCCGAATCTCTCAGCGAACGCGTGCGCCAGGGGGCGCTGCGCGGTATCGTGAATGCGGAACCCCCGTGTGACTGCTAGGAGCCCGTGCCCATGCCCTCCATCGACCTGGTGATTTCGAACAAGCTGGGACTGCATGCGCGCGCGGCGGCCAAGCTGACCCAGCTCGCCGGTCGCTACCGCTGCGACATCTTCATTTCGCGGGGAGCGCAGCGCGTCAATGCCAAGAGCATCATGGGCGTGATGATGCTGGCCGCAGGCCTGGGTGTCACTGTCCGGGTCGATGCCCAGGGCGAGGACGAGGCCCAGGCGCTGGCCGATATCCGTGCCCTGTTCGAAAGCCGTTTCGGGGAAGCCGAATAGCCCCCGACACCCGCATGAATCCGCCGGAACCCGCTACATCCGCGATTTCTTCCACCCTGTGCCTGTATGGCCAGGGCGTGGTGCGCGGCTATGCCATCGGGCGGGCCGTGGTCATGAGCGCGGCTTCGCTCGAGGTCGCCCACTATCGCATCGCCGACGAAGACATCGAGACCGAACAGCAGCGCTTCACGCGGGCGGTGGATGAAACCGTGCGCGACCTGAGCCAGATGGCCGCCGATCTGCCCGCCGACGCGCCGCGCGAGCTGGGCGTGCTCCTGTCGGTCCATGCCATGCTGCTGCAGGATCCCATGCTGGTCCAGTCCGTCTGCCAGCTGATCGAGGAGCGCCGGTACAACGCCGAATGGGCCCTGACGGCCCAGGGTCAGATCCTGGTGGAACAGTTCTCCATGATGGAGGACGCCTACCTGCGCGAACGCAGCGGCGATGTGCGCCAGGTGATCGAACGCGTCCTGCGCGTGCTGTCCGGATCCATGCATTGGCTGCCGAATCTGGATGTCGTGGCTGCCGATGGCAGTCTGATCGTGGTGGCGCGCGACATCTCGCCAGCCGACATGATGCGCCTGCGCGGCGGCCGCTTCGGCGCCTTTCTGACGGACCTGGGCGGCACCACTTCGCACACGGCCATCGTGGCGCGCAGCATGAACGTGCCCGCCGTGGTCGGCATGGGGTCGGTGCGCACGCTGGTTCGCGATGGCGATCGGCTGATCGTCGACGGGCTGAACGGGCTGGTCCTGGTCAATCCCTCGGACGCCGTGCTGCGGGAATACCAGGAACGGCAGGCGGCCTTCCTGCGCGAACGCGACGAACTCAAGGCGCTGCGCTTTGCGCCGGCCGTGACGCTCGACGGCATCCAGATCCGGATGGAAGCCAATATCGAACTGCCCGACGAGGCCGCCGATGCGCTGGCGGCCGGCGCCGAAGGCATCGGGCTGTTCCGCAGCGAATTCCTGTTCATGGGAAGGCCCGACCTGCCGGGCGAGGACGAGCAGTACGAGGCCTATGCCTCGGTCGTGCGCACCATGGCGGGCAGGCCGGTCACCATCCGCACCTTGGACATCGGCGCCGACAAGACGCTCGATGGCGAGGCAACCGTGGCCACCAATCCGGCCCTGGGCCTGCGGGCGATCCGTTACTGTCTGGCCAATCCCGAGATGTTCAACACGCAGCTGCGGGCGCTGTTGCGGGCTGCCGCGCACGGGTCGATCCGGGTGCTGTTTCCCATGATCTCGCACATGCACGAAATCCATGCTGCCCGCCGCGCCCTGGCGCGGGCCGCGGAAGAACTGCGTGCCCAGGGAGTGCCCCACAATACCGACGTGCAAGTGGGTGCCATGGTCGAGATCCCGGCCATGGCCATCGCGATCGAGCCCTTCGCGGAGGCACTGGATTTCCTGTCGATCGGAACCAACGACCTGATCCAGTACGTGCTGGCGATCGACCGGGGGGATACCGACGTTGCCGCCCTGTATGATCCGATGCATCCGGCCGTGCTGCGCTTGATCGCGCACACCATCAATATCGGCGAACGGCTGGGCAAGCCCGTGTCGATCTGCGGCGAGATGGCCGGCGATGTGCGCGTGACGCGAATGCTGCTGGGCCTGGGCCTGACCGGGTTTTCCATGCACCCGCAGCAGTTGCTGGACGTGAAGAAGGAAATCCGCAAGGCGCATTCCAACGCCCTGCGGGTCAAGGTCGCATCGGCGCTGAACCGGGCCGAACGCATCGATCTGTCCACGCTGGACGCCTGAACGAGGCACCTGGCTGTCGCGGTGCAGCCGCGTCCGCAACGCCTGGTGCTCGAGCCGATTCCTGGTTTGCTGGTTCGTTGGTAGAATCGCCCATAGGTAATACCCCGGTTCCCGACCCCGATATTTCCAGGCCTCTTCTTGCGACTCGACTCCATCCCCCGCACCCTGAGGCAGAAGGCCTCGCTAGCCTTCGTACTGGTTGTACTGCTGGCCGTCGGCAACGTGTCCATCGTCCAGTTCCTCCTGCGGGAAAGCGACGGCATGGCGGCCACATTGAACGTCGCCGGCAAGATGCGCATGCTGAGCCAGCGCATCGGCCTGCAGGCCCTGATGGCGCACCGGCATCCCGACCTCGAACTGCTGGATGCCATCCAGGAAGACCTGCCATCTTCGTTCGAAGCGGCATACGAGGCGTTGCGCCGTGGCGGCCGCGTATTCGATCTGGATATCGTCCCGGTGCCGGCTGTGCTCTCGCCGCAGTTGCGCGAAGTCGGCCTGGCCTGGAAGCGCTATGGTGTTGCCGTCGGCGCACTGGCGGAGGCGCCGGCAGGCGACCGTTCCGCCGTGGCCGAAATGGCGCGAAACGGCGCGGATCTGCTGGCGCGCACCGAGGCGCTCATGGACGGCCTGGTCGTTCAGGCCAGGGCGGTCCAGCAAAAGACGCTCTATGGCGCCTATGCCTTGTTCGCGCTCGACCTCGTGCTGCTGGCGCTGGCGGGCTGGGTGGTCTTCCGCCGCATCCTGCGGCCCATTCGCGAACTGGTGGACCAGTGCAGTGCCCTGGCAGCAGGCGATTATTCCGCCCGCTCCGCGTTGCCGCCCGGTGACGAGCTGGGCGAGTTGGGCCAGGTGTTGAACGATTCCGCAGCGCACATCGAGCAGTTGCTTGCAGACATCCAGAAAAAACACGCCGCGCTGGCCGAGTCACAGGCCATGTTCGAGGGTCTGTCCGACAATACGGTCGCAGGCATCTACATGGCTGACGAAAACCTGCGCTTCATACACGCCAATGAGCGGCTGGCGGAAATCCTGGGGTATCCCCGCGATGAACTGGCTGGCGGACTGCCCTTCAAACAGGTGTTTGTCGGCCCTGCTTACGAGGTGGTTCGTACCCGATTGCAGGAACGTCTGGCCGGGCATACGACCGGAATGCGCTACGAATGCGTGGCGCGGCGCCGCGATGGCGATCCGATCGAACTGGAAATCTTCGGCTCGAGGATGTATCTGCACGGCCGCCCGGCCCTGATCGGCATCATGTTCGACATCACCGAGCGCAGGCGTGCCGAGGCTTCCGCGCGGCGGGCCGCCCTGGTCTATGCCCACACCAGCGAGGCCATGGTGGTGACCGATGCCGACGGCGTCATCCAGGACATCAACCCGGCCTTCACGGCGGTGACTGGCTACAGCGCCGAGGAAGTGGTCGGACGCACCATGGCCGTGCTCAGTTCAGGTCGCCACGACCAGGCCTTCTACCAGGCAATGTGGGCCCAGCTGCATGAGACCGGCCGCTGGAACGGCGATATCCACAACCGGCGCAAATCGGGAGAAGAATACGTCGAACGCCTGTCGATCAATACGTCCTACAACGAAGATGGCAGCGTCAATTGCCGCATCGGCCTGTTCTCCGACGTGACCGAGAAGCGTCGGCGCGAAGCGACGATCTGGCATCAGGCACACTACGATCACCTGACCCAGCTGCCCAATCGGCAGATGTTCCAGGAAAACCTGCGACGCAGCATCGAGCACAGCCGGGGTGGCGGATTGCCCTTTGCCCTGGCGTTCCTGGACCTGGATCTTTTCAAGGAAGTCAACGATACGCTGGGCCACGAGGCGGGCGACCAACTGCTGCGGCTGGTGGCCCGCCGGCTGAGCGAATGCGTGCGCAATTCGGACATGGTGGCCCGGCTGGGCGGCGATGAGTTCACGCTCATCGTCCGGGACATCGGGGATCCGAACGATGTCCTTCCCTTGTGTCACAAGGTGCTGGAAGCCCTGTCTCAGCCCTATGTGCTGGGCGACAGCGTCGCGCAGGTTTCCGCCAGCATGGGGGTGGCCTTCTATCCCTGCGACGGCGGCGACGCCAGCGAGTTGCTGCGCGCCGCCGATCTTGCCATGTATGCGGCCAAGGAGCATGGCCGCAACCAGTGCCGTATCTACGAGGCCGGGATGCGAAGCCCGGCCGTCGTGCGTTCCAGGACTCAGTCCGGGTAGGCCGTTTCGCCGTGCTCGGCGGAATCCAGACCCTGGCGTTCCTCGTCGGCCGCGATTCGCAGTCCCAGCAGGCGGTCGACCAGCCAGGCGCAGATTGCGGCGCTGACGGAAGCCCAGACCAGACTGACCAGCACGGCCTCGATCTGCAGCCAGGTCTGAAGCAGCAGGGCGTCCATGCCCGCCGGGCCGGGGCCGCCGAGGTCGGCTGAATAGAACACGCCCGTCAGGATGGCGCCGACGATGCCGCCCACGGCATGGATGCCGAAGACATCGAAGGCGTCGTCGATACCCAGGCGCCGCTTCAGGCCGCTCACGCCCCAGAGTGCGGCCCAGGACGCGAGCGTACCGATGACCAGCGCCGCGCCCGGTGAGACCAGGCCGGCGGCGGGCGTGATGCCCACGAGTCCGGCGATGGCGCCCGAGGCCGCGCCCAGCAGCGAGGCCCGTCCCTTCAGCACCCGCTCCGCCAGCGCCCAGGCCAGTACGCCGCAGGCGGCGGCCAGCAGGGTATTGGCCACGGCCAGGACGGCCTGCTCGTTGGCAGCCAGCGCCGAGCCGCCATTGAAGCCGAACCAGCCCACCCACAGCAGGGCGGCGCCGGTCAGGTTCAGCGGCAGGCTGTGGGGCAGCATGGCTTCACGGCCGTATCCCAGCCGTGGGCCGACCCACCGCGCGCCGATCAGGCCGGCCGCGCCCGCACTGATGTGAACCACGGTGCCGCCGGCGAAGTCCAGTGCGCCGCGCAGGTGCAGCCAGCCGTCTCCGGCCCAGACCATGTGTGCAATCGGCATGTAGCCCAGCGTGAACCACAGGCCGGCAAAGGCCAGCGCGGCGCCGAAGCGGGTGCGCTCCGCCATGCTGCCGGTGATCAGCCCGCAGGTGATGGCAGCGAATGTTGCCTGGAAGAGGGCGAACAGCAGCTCGGGGATCGTGCCCAGCAAGGGTAGCGGTGCCGCGTCACCACCCTGGTACAGGCCAGCCAGGCCGAGACGGGACCATCCGCCCAGGCCGCCAAAACCCTCGGTGAAGACCAGGGAATAGCCGTAGAAGAACCACAGCACCACGACCAGTGCGCAGACGCCCAGCGTCTGGGTCATGACGGATAACGCGTGGCGCTTGCGTGCCAGGCCGCCGTAGAACAGCGCCAGTCCCGGCATGCACATCAGCCAGACCAGCAGGGTCGAGATCATGGTCCAGACCAGATCGCTCTTGTCCATCAGGTACTCCTTTTCCAGTAGGGTCAGAGGGCGGCTTCGCCGGTTTCGCCCGTGCGGATCCGCACGACGTGCTCGAGGGGGGTGACGAAGATCTTGCCGTCGCCGATCTTGCCTGTCCGGGCCGACTGGCACAGGCATTCCACCGTCATTTCGACCAGTGAATCCGGGACCGCGACCTGGACCTGCAGCTTGGGCAGGAAATCGACCTGGTACTCCGCGCCCCGATAGAGTTCGGTGTGTCCTTTCTGCCGGCCGAATCCCTTGGCTTCGGTGACCGTCATGCCCTGGATGCCGGCAGCCTCCAGCGCTGCATGAGCCTCCTCCAGTTTGAAAGGCTTGATGAGTGCGGTGACGAGTTTCATGAAAGCTCCTTTGCAGTGTCCTTGCATCAGGGTTCAAGCAAAAGGCATGCCAATTTTCGGGCGGAGTGGGAGCGTAGCGGCGCAGTGCAGCGTGAAAGGGCATGGCGGAGAGTCTGCACTACGCAGGTGCAGGCATGCCCCGAAACGGTGCCTTTGTGTCCAGTTGTTGATGCGGAATGTGGGCGCGGGCCGGGTGATCCGGTCGGTTTTTTCCTGGGAAGGCGGCTCTGGCGGGCTGTCCGGCATGGCGGTGTTGCTGGACATCAGTCATTACAAGTCAGGGTTTACCCCTGATCCAGGGCCGCTAGAATTGTAACCAAGCCGGTTGTAACAGACCGGTCCTCGAAGATGATCCGCCACTTCAATGACAGCGGAATTTTGTATAGGGAAGATCATGAACATGACGCGTAAAACGCTGACTCTGGCCGCCATGGTGGCATCGCTGAGCCTGCTGGGTGCTTGCTCCAAGAGCGATGACGCTTCTGCGCCGCCTCCGGCGGCTCCCGCGCCTTCGACGGCGCCCACGCCGGCTCCCGTGCCTCCCATCGCGCCCGCTCCGCAGGAACAGCAGAGCGCGCCGGCCGATCAGCAGTCCATGCAGGACAAGATCAAGGAATCCACTGAAACAGCCAAGGACAAGATGGCCGAAGCCGGCCAGGCCGTGTCCGAAAAAGCGGGTGAACTGGCCGAAAAGGCCGGCGATGCGGCCAACAGCGCCCGCGAGTCCGTGAAGGAAGGCGCGGCCAAGGCCGATGCGGCCATCCAGGGCGCAGTCGGCAATTCCAGCAGCAGCTCGAAGTAAGGGCTGCCGTTCCGGCGTGCCGGCCCGGTGGACCGGGCGGCGCGCCGGGCAGGCGCGGCTGGGCGGGACAGTTCCGTCACGCCCGCTCCCCCCGATCCGCATGCCGCTCTTATAGTGGCGCAGGGGATGACGCGGGAGGAGCCGATGTCGCTTGCCGTTCTATCCGGCCGGGCCCTGTTCGGGTTGCAGGTCCGGCCCGTGCAGGTCGAAGTCCACGTGGGCGGCGGCCTGCCTTCTTTTTCCATCGTCGGCCTGCCGGGTGCGGGCGTGCGCGAGAGCCGCGAGCGGGTGCGTTCGGCTCTGCTGAGCAGCGGCTTCGAGTTCCCGGCGGGCCGCATCACCGCCAATCTGGCACCCGCCGACCTGCCCAAGGATTCCGGCCGCTTCGACCTGCCGATTGCCCTGGGGGTCCTGCTGGCGTCGGGTCAGATCGCCGATGCCGGCGGCGGAGTGCCCGACGTGCGGCATTACGTGCTGGTGGGCGAGCTGTCGCTGACGGGCGCCATTCTGCCGGCGGATGCCGCGCTGGCGATTGCGCTTTCGGTGGCCCGGGGCGATCCGCAGGCTTCGCTCATCATGGCGCCGGCGTCGGCAGGTGTCGCTGCCCGGGTGCCTGGTCTGAGGGTTCTGGCTGCGGCGGGGCTGGATGAAGTCGTTGCGCATTTCGCCGGCAGGGCAGAATTGCCCGCCGCCGTGCCGGTTCATGACGACCCTCGGGACGAAGCCCCCGTGCCATGCCTGTCCGATGTCCATGGGCAGGCGGCGGCGCGGGTCGCCCTGGAGCTGGCTGCCGCAGGCGGGCACGGTTTGCTGCTCAGCGGCTGTCCCGGTGTCGGCAAGAGCATGCTGGCGCATCGGCTGCCCGGCCTGTTGCCCCCCCTGAGTTCCGAGCAGGCCCTGGAAGTCGCCGCCGTGCATGGGTTGGCGCGGTCCCGGCCGTCACTGTCCCGGGTGCCGCCGTTCAGGGCGCCCCATCACGGGGCATCCATGCCGGCCCTGGTGGGTGGGGGAGCCCATCCCAGGCCCGGGGAAATCAGCCTGGCCCATCACGGCGTGCTGTTTCTGGACGAACTGCCCGAATTCGACCGCCGGGCCCTGGAGGCCCTGCGCGAACCGCTGGAGACAGGCATCGTCACGGTCGCCCGGGCCGCCGGCAGCTGCACTTTTCCCGCCCGCTTCCAGCTCGTGGCCGCCATGAACCCCTGTCCGTGCGGCTGGCACGGGCATCCTCACCCCCGCCGGGAATGCGCCTGCTCCAGCGATGTCATTGCGCGCTATCGGGCGCGGATCTCCGGGCCGCTGCTGGACCGCATCGATCTGCACGTCAGCCTGGGCGTGGAAGCCGCGTGGCTGGAGGCCCCACCCGGCGAGCCTTCGGCGCAAGTCCGGGCGCGGGTGGTGGACGCCCGGCAGCGGCAATTCTCGCGCCAGGGGTGCCTGAATGCCGATCTGGACGGCGCGGCCCTGGATGGCCACGGCAATCCGGATGCCGATGGGCGGGCGTTGCTGGCGCGTGCCGCGTCGGCCTGGGGCTGGTCGGCCCGCGCCACGCGGCGGACCCTGCGGGTGGCACGGACACTGGCCGACCTGGACGGCGCCGACCGGGTCGAGGCCGGGCATGTCGGCCAGGCGATCCAGTACCGTCCCGGCGGCGCCGCGTAGGTTCGGGACGCGGTCCCGGAGCGACCGGCCGGGGCGGGTAGAATGATGGTTTTCCTTGCCCATCCCAGGAGGCAGCGATGATCGCCCCCAATCAATTGTTCGACGATTTCCAGAAGAACATGTCCGAATTGCTGGCCAAGACCCCGGCAGCCGATATCGAGCGCAACATGAAGGCCTTCATGGCCCAGGCATTTGCCCGCATGGACCTGGTCACCCGGGAAGAATTCGACATCCAGGCCGATCTGCTGGCCCGTGCGCTCGAGCGCATCGAATCCCTGGAGGCCCGTGTCCAGGCCCTGGAACAAGGGGGCGAATAGACAAACCCCTGCAAATCGCCCTATAATCAAGGGCTTTTCCCAATTTCTTTCGGGTTTGCTTCGCCCGAGGGATCGCCTTTTTGGCTGGATGCCTTTCCCGGTTTGCAGGGGCGGCCCGGCAGAACGGCACGGGGCAAGCAAGGAAGAAGCGGGATTCGCGCATGCAGGTTGCGCATGCCGGATCCGAATGATTGCGAATGCCAGGTCTGACAAGCGCCCGGATCCCGGGTCACCTGGGTTTGCCAAGCCAACAGAGTATCGTCATGCCCAAGATGAAGAGCAAAAAAGGCGCTTCCAAGCGCTTCAAGGTGCGCGGCAGTGGTTCCATCAAGCGCGGCCAGGCTTTCAAGCGTCACATCCTGACCAAGAAAACCACGAAGAACAAACGCCAGCTGCGCGGTTCGGCTGCCGTCCATGAAACGAACGTCGCCTCCGTGAAGGCGATGCTGCCTTTCGCCTGATCGGAGATTACACATGCCTCGCGTCAAACGCGGCGTCACCGCTCGTGCACGCCATAAAAAAGTCATCAAGGCCGCCAAGGGTTACCGCGGCCGCCGCGGCAACGTATTCCGGATCGCCAAGCAGGCGGTCATGCGTGCCGGCCAGTATGCCTATCGCGACCGCCGCAATAAAAAGCGCACCTTCCGCGCCCTGTGGATCACCCGCATCAACGCGGGCTGCCGCGAACTGGGCGTGACCTACAGCGTCTTCATCGCCGGCCTGAAGAAGGCCTCGATCGAACTCGACCGCAAGGTCCTCGCCGACATGGCCGTGCATGACAAGGCAGGGTTTGCCGCTGTCGTGGCCCAGGCGAAATCCGCGCTGGCCGCCTGACCGACACAGTTTCGTTTTCGATTCTGTATCATCGCAAACGGAGCTCCATCGGGCTCCGTTTGCGTTTTGGAATGCACCATGGACTCATCGCTCGACGAACTGATTGCCCAGGCCCGTGAACGCTTCGCCCAGGCCGGGGATGCCGCCACGCTGGAAAACGAAAAAGCCGCCTTCCTGGGCAAGCAGGGGTCGCTGACTGCGCTGCTCAAGGGCCTCGCAACCCTGCAGGGCGAGGAAAAGCGCACGCGCGGCGCGCAGATCAACCAAGCCAAGCAGCAGGTCGAGTCGCTGCTGAACGCGCGGCGGGCCGAATTGGCCCAGGCCGTGCTGGACCAGCGCCTGGCGGCCGAGACCATCGACGTCACCCTGCCCGGCAGGGGACGCGGCGCGGGCGGCATCCACCCGGTGATCCGCACCTGGCAGCGCGTCGAGCAGATCTTCCGTTCGATCGGTTTCGACGTGGCCGACGGCCCCGAGATCGAAAACGACTGGACCAATTTCACCGCACTGAACAACCCGGAAAACCATCCGGCGCGTTCCATGCAGGACACGTTCTACGTCGACATGAAGGATGCCGGCGGGCTGCCGCTGGTGCTGCGCACCCATACCAGCCCCATGCAGGTGCGCTACGCGCGCATGAACAAGCCGCCCATCAAAGTCATCGCGCCCGGGCGTACCTACCGCGTCGACAGCGACGCCACCCACTCGCCCATGTTCCATCAGGTCGAGGGCCTGTGGATCGCCGAGGACATCTCCTTCGCCGACCTGAAGGGTGTCTACACGAATTTCCTGCGCGCCTTCTTCGAGACCGACGACCTGACCCTGCGCTTCCGGCCGTCATTCTTCCCGTTCACCGAGCCGTCGGCCGAGATCGACATGATGTTCACCTCGGGCCCCAATCAGGGACGCTGGCTGGAAATCTCCGGCTCCGGCCAGGTGCATCCCCAGGTCGTACGCAATTTCGGGCTGGATCCGGAGCGCTACATCGGCTTCGCCTTCGGCTCGGGGCTGGAGCGCCTGACCATGCTGCGCTACGGCGTGGACGACCTGCGCCAGTTCTTCGAAGGCGACCTGCGCTTCCTGCGCCAGTTCAACGACTAGTCAGCGACACGGAATCCGAACCATGCAATTTCCCGAATCATGGCTGCGCGCCTGGGCCGATCCCGACATCGACGGCCAGGAACTCGCCCATCGGCTGACCATGGCCGGCCTCGAGGTCGAGGACGCGGAAACCTATGCACCGCCGTTTTCCGGCGTGGTGGTGGCGCGCATCGACGCGGTCGAGCCTCACCCCAATGCGGACAAGCTGCGTGTCTGCAGCGTCGATGACGGTTCGGGCAGACCGCTGCAGATCGTCTGCGGCGCGCCCAACGCCGCGGCCGGGCTGGTGGTGCCCCTGGCGCGCATCGGCGCTGAGCTGCCGGGCGGCCTGCGCATCGGTCCCGTCAAGATGCGCGGCGTCGAATCGCACGGCATGCTGTGCTCGGCGCGCGAACTGGGCCTGTCCCAGGATCACGCCGGTCTGCTCGAGCTGTCCTCCGGCCTGACGCCGGGCCAGGACCTGCGGCAGGCGCTGGATCTGGACGACACGATCTACACCCTGAAGCTGACGCCCAACCGGGCGGACTGCCTTTCCATCCTGGGGGTGGCGCGCGAAGTCGCGGCACTCACCGGCTGCGCGCTGCGCGCGCCGCAAGCGCCCACGGTGCCCGTCACCATCGATGACCGCCTGCCTGTCGCCGTGCAGGCGCCGGACCTGTGCGGCCGCTTTGCCGGACGCATCGTCCGCGGCGTCAATGCGCGTGCCGCCACGCCGGACTGGATCAAGTCGCGCCTGGAGCGCGCCGGCCAACGGCCCGTATCGGCGCTGGTGGACATTTCCAACTACATCATGCTGGAACTCGGGCGGCCCACCCATGTCTTCGATCTCCAGCGGATCCAGGGCGGCCTGACGGTGCGCTGGGCGCGGGAAGGCGAGCAACTGGAGCTGCTCAACGGCCAGACCGTCGAACTGGCGTCCGACGTGGGCGTCATCGAGGCTGGCGGGTCGCTCGAAAGCCTGGCCGGGATCATGGGCGGGCAGGCTTCGGCCGTCACCCTGGACACGACCGACGTCTACCTGGAAGCCGCCTTCTGGTGGCCGGAGGCCATCATGGGCCGTCCGCGCCGCTACAAGCTCAATTCCGAGGCCGGGCACCGTTTCGAGCGGGGGGTCGATTTCGCCACCATCCCCGAACACCTTGATCTGATGACGGCCCTGATCCTGGAAGTCTGCGGCGGCCAGGCCGGTCCGCTGGACGACCAGGTCGTCAGGCTGCCCGCCCGCGAGCCGGTGCGCATGCGGCTGGCGCGCTGTGCGCGCGTGCTGGGGATTCCGCTGGATGCCGAGGCCGTGGGCGCCGTCTTCACGCGCCTGGGCTTCGCCTTCGAGCGGCAGGGCGACGAATTCGTGGTCACGCCGCCGGCCGCGCGCTTCGATCTGGAGATCGAGGAAGATCTGATCGAGGAAGTGGCCCGCATCCACGGCTTCGACCGCATTCCCGACCGCCCGCCGGTGGCGCCGGCCGTCATGCGGGCAGTGCCCGAGACGCAGTACGGCCCGCACGCATTGCGCGCCTCGCTGGCGGCCCGGGACTACCAGGAAGTCATCAACTTCTCCTTCGTCGAGGAAGCGTGGGAACGCGACTATTGCGGCAATGACGACCCCATCCGGCTGCTCAATCCGATCGCCAGCCAGCTGGCGGTCATGCGCTCCAGCCTGATCGGCGGGCTGCTGGCCAATATCGCCCACAATGCCAAGCACCGCCAGACGCGCGTGCGGGTCTTCGAACTGGGCAGGGTGTTCGCCCGCGACGCTTCCGTGGCAGACGGCGGTCTGTCCGTGGCGGGTGTGGCCCAGCCCACGCACCTGGCCGCCGCGGCCTGGGGACCCGCCCTGGCGGAGCAATGGGGCGAACCGGTCCGCCCGGTGGATTTCTTCGACGTCAAGCGCGACCTGGAGACCCTGCTGGGTGCGCGCGCCGCCGACCTGCGTTGCGAGGCCGCGGCGCATCCGGCGCTGCACCCGGGGCGCAGCGCGCGGCTGATCCTGGACGGCCGCGCGATAGGCTGGCTGGGTGAAGTCCATCCCCGCTGGGCTCAGGCGCTGGATCTGGCGCATGCCCCCGTAGTCTTCGAGATCGATGCCGAAGCCGTATCAGAACGTATCTTCCCGCAGCCGCGCGAGCTGTCCCGGCAGCCCGTGGCGGTGCGCGATCTGGCGATCTGGGTGGATGCGGACGTGCCGTGGCAGTCGCTGCTTGATACACTGCGTCAGAGGATTGCGGCCGAAGACGCCCTGTCCGTGGTCAAAGACATTAAACTGTTCGATATCTGGCGCGAAGCCGTGACCGCACAGCAACGCAGCCTGGCGTTGCGCATCTGGCTCCAGGGCCGCGACGCGACGCTGGAAGACCGTCAGGTCGAACATTGCGTGCAGAGCCTGCTCGACGCCCTGGCCCAGAAGCATGGCGCACGCCTGCGTTCATAGGAGAAATCGCCGGTGAATACGGATCGGACGCTCACCAAAGCCCACCTGGCCGAGCTGCTGTTCGAGCGCGTGGGCCTGAACAAGCGCGAAGCCAAGGACATCGTGGATACGTTCTTCTCCGAGATCCGCGATGCCCTGGTCCAGGGCACCGAAGTCAAGCTGTCGGGCTTCGGCAGCTTCCAGGTGCGCAACAAGCCGCCGCGTCCCGGCCGCAACCCCAAGACCGGCGAAGTCATTCCCATCGCCGCGCGCAGGGTGGTCACGTTCCACGCCAGCCAGAAGCTCAAGGATGGCGTGGGCACCAACGGAGACGCCGCATGACGTCCGCCCCGTCCTCGGCCGCGCTGCCGCCGATCCCCGCCAAGCGCTACTTCACCATCGGCGAAGTCTCCGAACTGTGCGGCGTCAAGCCGCATATCCTGCGCTACTGGGAACAGGAATTCGTCCAGCTCAAGCCCGTCAAGCGGCGGGGCAACCGGCGCTACTACCAGCACCACGAAGTCCTGCTGGTACGCCGCATCCGGGACCTGCTCTACGAACAGGGGTTCACCATCGCCGGGGCGCGCAACCGCCTGGGCGACAACAGCGATGCGCCGCACGACCAGGATGCGGCCGTGCGCCTGAGCGGCGCCGAGCTTCAGGCCCTGCGCGCCGACCTGCTGGCGGCCCGGGATCGCCTGGCCCAGGCCCTGGACAGCAATCGACAGGCGCACCAGGCAGCGGGGCTGCTCGACCTTTGATCGGGTGGTTTGGCCGGGGCTGTTCCGTTTCCCCGCCCGCAATGCGAAAACTCCGGCCCGTGGCCGGAGTTTCGCTTTTTGCGCTGCCGGGATGCCGTATCAGCGGCTTTCCAGTAGAACGGGATGCTGCACGATCGTGCCGGCGGGCGTCGGGCGCAGGCTGATCCACAGCAGCAGGGCCACCAGGCACAGCGCCGCGACGCCGCCGATCGCCATGGCCACGCGGCCGCGCCGCAGCCGTGGACGGCGCCGTGCCCGCCGGCTCGCCGATCCGTCCGCCGATACGGGCGCCGGCTCGGCGACGGGTGGGCGGATTTCCCCCATGATGGGGGCGTCTTCGAGTTCCATGCCCAGGCTCTGGCGGATCCGGTCCAGCACGGCGTCGGACGGAGGCTGGGCGGGCAGGGCGTCGACGATTCCCAGGAAATAGGCTTCCCATTTCAGGGCGCGTGCGGCAGCCGCGTCGTCGTGGGCAAGGCGCGACTGGATTTCCGCCACGCGATCGGGCATGTCCAGGCCCAGCACGTAGCGTGCGATTTCGTCGTCGGAAAAGGATGGGTAGTTCGGTTTCATGCGCACACGGCCTTGTCGATATGCGCCAGGGCGGCGTTCAGTGAAGCCTCGATGTCGGGTTCGGTCCGGTCCAGGCGGGCCGCGATGCGCGCCGGATCGCCGCCGTGCAGATAGGCCTGCAGCAATGCGTCGAGCTGCGGAGCGGGCAGGGATGCCAGGGCGCCGGCCACCGTGCCGGCGGGTGCGTCGGCGGGCAGCGCGAGCTGGGGCAGGGGGGTGTCTTCCGCCGGGTGGCGGCCTTCGGCGCGCATCTGCCGCGCGTGCGCCGCCGCGCGGTAGCGCAGGATGCTGTAGATCCAGGCGCGCGCAGTGCCGATGGCCGGGCTGTAGCCGGCCGCGTTGCGCCAGATCAGGACGAAGGTTTCGTGCAGCACCGCGTCGGCCGCATCGGAGTCGTCCAGCATGGCCAGCGCCAGGGCTCGCATGGCGGGGGATTCGTGGCGATACAGCGCCAGGAAGGCGGAGCGGTCGCCCGCAGCGCAGGCGCTCAATTCCGCCTCGTAATCGAAAACCGAAACAGTCATACAA
Organism: Castellaniella daejeonensis; assembly: GCF_039523555.1. Taxonomy (NCBI): domain Bacteria; kingdom Pseudomonadati; phylum Pseudomonadota; class Betaproteobacteria; order Burkholderiales; family Alcaligenaceae; genus Castellaniella; species Castellaniella daejeonensis. The sequence continues at coordinate 308,457 of NZ_BAAAFN010000011.1, read as the reverse complement.
TCTTTCCCGTTCGCCTGGTCTCGGGATGCGCCGCCAAGGGGCGCATCCGCCGGGGATGGCATTATTGTATGCGTACCCGCCGACGAGCTCCCAGCCGTTCGCCGCCCGCCTGATTTCCGGATGTTTCCATGCGCTTTTCTCACACCGGCCCCGCACCCGCGCGGCGCGACGACTGGCTCACACTGAAGACCCTGTGGCCGTATGTCTGGGCCTTTCGCGGCCGTGTCACGCTCGCCTTCATCTGCCTGGTCGTCGCCAAGGTCGCCAACGTCGCCACGCCGGTCTGGCTCAAGGACATCGTCGATGCGCTGGGCCTGGCGCCGACGCTGCTGGCCGTGCCGCTGGCCGCGCTGCTGGGCTATGGCCTGTCCCGCCTGGCCACTTCGGTATTCGGCGAACTGCGCGATGCCCTGTTCGCCCGCGTGACCCAGGGCGCCATCCAGCGGGTTGCAAGCCAGGTCTTTCGCCACCTGCTGTCGCTTTCGCTGCGCTTCCACATGGGCCGGCGCACCGGCGGGCTGACGCGCGATATCGAGCGCGGGACCAAGGGCATCGGCTTCCTGCTCAATTTCATGGTCTTCAACATCGTGCCCACGCTGCTGGAGATCGCCATGGTCACGGGCGTGCTGCTCTGGCGCTACGACTGGATCTTCGCCGCGCTGACCCTGGGCACCATCGCCGCCTACGTGCTCTTCACGCTGAAGGTGACGGAACGCCGCATGGTGTACCGCCGCACCATGAATACCCTGGACAGTCAGGCCAACGGCCGGGCGGTCGATGCCCTGCTGAACTACGAGACGGTCAAGTATTTCGGCAACGAGGATTACGAGAGCCGCCGCTATGATGCCGACATGACGCGCTGGGTGGATTCGGCCGTGCGCAACCAGGTCTCGCTGAATCTGCTGAACATGGGGCAGGGCGCCATCATCACGGTGGGCATGACCGCGCTGCTGTGGCAGTCGGCACGCGGCGTGGTGCAGGGCCATATGACCGTGGGCGATGTGGTGCTGGTGTCGGCCTACCTCACCCAGCTGTACGCGCCGCTGAATTTCCTGGGCTTCGTCTACCGCGAGATCAAGCATGCCCTGGCCGACATGGAACGCATGTTCGACTTGCTGGGCAACCGCCAGGAAGTGGCCGATCGCCCCGGAGCCGTGGCGCTGCGGACGGACCGGGCCAGCCTGGAATTCGACGCCGTGGATTTCGCCTATCAGCCGGATCGCACGATCCTGCACCAGGTCAGCTTCAGCGTGCCGGCGGGCGGGTCGCTGGCGGTCGTCGGCGCCTCGGGGGCCGGAAAATCGACGCTGTCACGCCTGCTGTTCCGGTTCTACGACCCCACCGGAGGCAGTGTGCGGGTGAATGGCCGCGACATCCGCGACTATACCCAGGACAGCCTGCGCGCCCATATCGGTATCGTGCCGCAGGACACGGTGCTGTTCAATGACAGTATCGGCTACAACATTGCCTACGGCCGCCCCGATGCCACGCAGGACGATATCGAGCAGGCAGCCCGTGCCGCGCACATCCACGATTTCATTGTCTCGCTGCCTCAGGGCTACGACACCCCGGTGGGCGAACGCGGGTTAAAATTGTCCGGCGGCGAGAAGCAACGCGTGGCAATCGCCCGCGCGCTGCTCAAGTCGCCTCCGATCCTGGTCTTCGACGAAGCCACCAGCGCCCTTGACACGCGAACCGAGCGCGCCATTCAGTCGCAGCTGGAACGCATCGCCCGGGGGCGCACCACGCTCATCATCGCGCACCGGCTGTCGACGATCGTCCATGCCGATCACATTCTGGTGATGGAATCGGGCCGGGTGGTGGAACAAGGCACCCACGCGGAACTCCTTGCACTGGACGGGCGCTACGCCCGCATGTGGCATTTGCAACAATCCCGGCCTGCGGACGACATTAGGGTTTGACCTATATCGTACCAAAGAGGTACTATTTGGTTTTCAAACCTCGTCCACGGACCCTTTGATGCTGCGGATCAGCAAGATCGTCGACTACGGAATCCTCGTGCTCACGCACATGGCTTCCCGTCCGGCGCATGTCTGCAGTGCAGCCGAACTGGCAGGTGAACTGGGTCTGGGCCAGCCCGTCGTCAGCAAGGTCCTGAAACTCCTCGCCCAGCGCGACCTGGTTGCCAGCACCCGCGGCGCCCACGGCGGCTACCGCCTGGGCCGCGACGCCACCCTGATCAACGTCGCCGAGATCATCGACGCCCTTGAAGAGCAGCCCTTCGGCCTGACCGAATGCACGGCGCTGCCGGGCGCCTGCAGCGTCGAGGGCGCCTGCCATATCCGCTCGCACTGGCAGCGCATCAACCGAATCGTGCGCCGCACGCTGGAATCCGTCACCGTCGCCGACATGCTCGACGGCGAGGGCCCCGGCGCTCCCGCCGCGCCCACGTCCGCAGTTTTGGTCCCCGCGCCCGAACCCGGCACGCGCCGGGCCGTACCGAACATCACGAACTGGAGTCTGTCCAAATGAGTACTGTCAACGACAAGCTCGATTCCTTTCTCGACCGCGACTACGAGGCCGGCTTCGTCACGCAGATCGAATCCGAGACCTTCCCCAAGGGGCTCGACGAGGATGTGATTCGCCGCCTGTCCGCCATCAAGCGCGAACCCGAGTTCATGCTCGAGTGGCGCCTGAAGGCCTACCGCGAATGGCTCAAGATGGCCCTGCCCAGGTGGGCCAAGGTCCACTATCCGGATCCCGATTTCCAGGACATCAGCTATTACTCGGCGCCCAAGTCCAAGAAGGACGGCCCCAAGAGCCTGGACGAGGTCGATCCCGAACTGCTGCGCACGTACGAAAAGCTGGGCGTGCCGCTGCACGAGCGCGCCAAGCTCGCCGGCGTGGCGGTGGACGCGGTGTTCGATTCGGTGTCCGTGGCCACCACTTTCCGCAAGCAGCTGGCCGACGTCGGCATCATCTTCTGTTCGTTCTCCGAGGCCGTGCGCTCGCATCCGGAACTGGTGCAGAAGTACATGGGCTCGGTCGTGCCGCCCGGCGACAATTTCTACGCGGCGCTGAATTCTGCCGTGTTCTCCGACGGTTCCTTCGTCTACATTCCCAAGGGCGTGAAATGCCCGATGGAACTGTCCACCTATTTCCGCATCAACAACGCCGACACCGGTCAGTTCGAGCGGACCCTGATCATCGCCGACGAAGGCGCCAGCGTCAGCTACCTGGAAGGCTGTACGGCGCCCATGCGTGACGAGAACCAGCTGCACGCCGCCGTGGTCGAACTCGTTGCGCTGGACGATGCCAAGATCAAGTATTCCACGGTGCAGAACTGGTATCCGGGCGACGAGAACGGCGTGGGCGGCATCTACAACTTCGTCACCAAGCGCGGCGACTGCCGCGGGCCCCGTTCGCGGATTTCCTGGACCCAGGTGGAAACCGGGTCGGCCATCACCTGGAAATACCCCAGCGTGATCCTGCGCGGCGACGACTCCACCGGCGAATTCTATTCCGTGGCGCTGTCCAACCATCGCCAGCAGGCCGACACCGGCACCAAGATGATCCACATGGGGCGCAACACGCGCAGCACCATCATTTCCAAGGGGATCTCCGCGGGCCACGGCAGCAATACCTTCCGCAGCCTGGTGCGCATGACGCCCAAGGCCGAGAACGCACGCAACTACACGCAGTGCGACTCCCTGCTGATCGGCAGCAAGTGCGCCGCGCACACATTCCCCACCATGGAAGTCCAGCATCCCAGCGCCAATGTCGAACACGAGGCCACGGCCTCGCGCATTGCCGAGGACCAGCTGTTCTACGCCATGCAGCGCGGCCTGTCGGCCGAAGACGCGGTATCGATGATCGTCAACGGCTTCTGCAAGGAAGTCTTCAAGGAATTGCCCATGGAGTTCGCCGTCGAAGCACAGAACCTGCTCGGCGTGAGCCTGGAAGGCAGCGTAGGTTAAGGAGCCCTCTCATGCTGAAAATCGACAATCTGCACGCCTCGATCGAGGACAAGGAAATCCTCAAGGGCCTGAGCCTGGAAGTCAAGCCGGGCGAGGTCCATGCCATCATGGGCCCCAACGGGGCCGGCAAGAGCACGCTGTCGCAGGTGCTGACCGGCCGCGAAGCCTATAACGTCACGTCCGGCTCCATCGAATTCGAAGGCCGCGACCTGCTGGAGCTGAGCGTCGAGGAACGTGCCCGCGCAGGCATCTTCCTGGCTTTCCAGTATCCGATCGAGATTCCGGGCGTATCCAACGCCTATTTCATGCGCGCGGCAGTCAATGCCATGCGGCGCGAGCGCAGCCTGCCCGAACTGGACGCCATGGATTTCGTCAAGAAGGCCAAGGCCGAGATGAAGCTCGTGGGCATGCGCGATGAATTCCTCTATCGTTCGGTCAACGAAGGCTTTTCCGGGGGCGAGAAAAAGCGCAACGAAGTGCTGCAGATGGCACTGCTCGAGCCCAAACTGGCCATCCTGGACGAGACCGACTCGGGCCTGGACATCGATGCCCTGAAGACGGTGGCCGACGGCGTCAATCGTCTGCGTTCGCCCGAACGCTCCATGATCGTCATCACGCACTACCAGCGCCTGCTGGACTACATCGTGCCCGACTATGTGCACGTGCTGGCCCAGGGCCGGATCGTGCGCTCCGGCGGCCGCGAGCTTGCCCTGGAACTGGAAGAAAAGGGCTATGGCTGGATCGAAGGCGCCGCGCCTGCCGCCAAGCCCGCTGCCCGGGGGGCTGCCGCATGAGCGCACCAGACCTGCAATCCTGGGCCGACACGTTCGGCCGGCGCGCCGGCAGCCTGCCCGGCGCAGGGGTTCCCTGGCTTGCCGGCGAGCGCCGCAGGGCTCTGGACCGCTTCATGAGCGAGGGGTGGCCCACGCCCCGCATCGAGGCCTGGCGCCATACTTCGCTGGCGCCGCTGGCCGCTGCCGCCTTCGACGACGGCGACGCCCAGTCCGTGGCCGACCAGATCGGCGCGCTGAAGGCTTCCGAGCCGGGTCACTGGCTGGTGTTCGTCGATGGCGGATTCGATGCGGCCTTGTCCGACATCGGCGCATTGCCGGCCGGTGCCACCGTCCTGCCGCTTTCGCAGGCCTGGGCGGAACACGCCGAGGCCATCCGCGCCGCCTACGGCGATGCGGCCGAGGGCCACAGCACCAGCGCCCTGAATCTGGCCCTAGCCAGCGACGGCGCCTGGGTCCGGCTGGGGCGCGGTGTCGCGCTCGAGCAGCCCATCCATCTGGTTTGCGCCGCAGCCTCGCCGCGCGCGGCGCACTTCCTGCGCCACCTGATCCAGGCCGATGCAGGCGCCCAGGCCACGGTCGTCGAGCACTACGTGGGCGTCCCCGGGGCGGCCAATTTCCGCCATGCGGCCACGCGCCTGCGGCTGGACCAGGATGCGCGCATCACCCATGTGAAATTGCAGCAGGAATCCGACCAGGCCTGGCACCTGGGCGAAATCGATGCCACCCAGGGGCGCGGCTCGTACTTTGCTTCGCACTCGGTGTCCCTGGGCGCGCGGCTGGCGCGTCACGACATCGCGACGCATTTCGCCGACGAACGCTGCGAGACGCTGCTGAACGGCCTGTACTACGTCGACCAGCGCCGCCACGTCGATCACCACACCCTGATCGGCCATGAAAAACCGCGCTGCGTCAGCCACGAGTCCTACCGCGGCATCATGGCAGACGCCTCGCACGGCGTCTTCAGCGGCCGCATCCTGGTTGCGCCCGGCGCCGACGGCACCGACGCCATCCAGCGCAACGACAGCCTGCTGCTGTCGCGGCTGGCCAAGTCCGATGCCCGACCCGAGCTGGAGATCTACGCCGACGACGTGAAGTGCGCCCATGGCGCAACGGTGGGCCAGATCGACGAAGACAGCCTGTTCTACCTGCGTTCGCGCGGTCTGGACGAAGCGCACGCGCGCGACATCCTGATCTACGCTTTCGCCGCCGCCAGCGTCGTGCGCATCGAGTCCGACCCGCTGCGCCGCCGGGTGGAGCGTGCAGTGCGCGCCCTGCTGCCGGGCGGCGCCGCCCTGGAGGAAGCCGCATGAATGCCCCGCTCACCACGCAGCAAAGCGCCCGGCTCGCCGCCGATTCCATCCCGGAAGGCCGACTGGCATCGCCCTGGGCGGCCGATTTCCCGATCCTGGCGCGTCCGGTACGCAAGCGGCGCCTGTCCTACCTGGACAACGGCGCCACGACGCAGAAGCCGCGCGCCGTCATCCAGGCGATGGAAGCGTTCTACGAGCAGTCCAATGCCAATATCCACCGTGGCGTGCACTGGCTGTCCCAGCATGCCACCGACCTGTACGAGCAGGCCCGCGAGCGCGTCGGCACGCTGCTGAACACGCCCGACAGCCAGGATGTGATCTTCACCCGGGGCACCACAGAGTCCATCAACCTGGTGGCCCAGACCTGGGGCCAGTCCCTGCAGCCGGGCGACGAGATCCTGGTCACGGGCATGGAGCATCACTCCAACATCGTGCCCTGGCAGCTGTTGTGCGAGCGCACCGGTGCCGTGCTGCGCCACGCACGCATCACCGACACGGGCGAACTGGACCTGGACGATTTCCGCGCCCAGCTGAATCCGCGCACACGCCTGGTGGGCCTGGCGCACGTGTCCAACGCCCTGGGCACGGTCAATCCCGTGGCCGATCTGGTGCGCCTGGCGCATGAAGCCGGCGCCCTGGTATTGGTCGACGGCGCCCAGGCCGTGGCACACGCCCCCGTGGATGTGCAGGCCCTGGATTGCGACTTCTACGCTTTTTCCGGTCACAAGCTCTACGGACCCACCGGTATCGGTGCCCTCTATGTCCGCGGCTCGATCCTGGCCAGCCTGCCGCCCTGGCAGGGTGGCGGCGACATGATCCGCACGGTCAGCTTCGAAGGCAGCACCTGGGCATCCGGCCCGCAGCGCTTCGAGGCCGGCACGCCGAACATCGGCGGTTCGATCGCGCTTGGCGCCGCCATCGACTATGTCCTGTCCATCGGGCTGGACCGCATTGCCGCCCACGAGGCCGCGCTGCTGGACGACGCCACCGAACGCATGCGGGAACTGCCGGGCGTGCGCCTGATCGGCACGGCCCGCCACAAGGCGGGCATCCTGTCGTTCCTGGTGGACGGCATCCATCCGCATGACCTGGGCACGATCCTGGACACCGAAGGCGTGGCCATTCGGGCCGGCCACCATTGCGCCATGCCCCTGATGTCGCACTTCGGCATCCCCGGCACGGCGCGCGCGTCTTTCGCCCTGTACAACGACGGGCGCGACATCGACGCCCTGGTGGCGGGCGTGCGCAAGGCACAGAAACTGTTTGGGGTGTAGCCGATGAGGGACAACGACGACGGACTGCGCGACCTGTACCAGGAAGTCATCTTCGACCACAACCGCAAGCCGCGCAATTTCCATGCGATGGACGATGCATCGCATCGCGCCGACGGGCATAACCCGTTGTGCGGCGACCAGCTGACGGTATATGCCCGCGTCAGCGACGGCATCGTCCAGGAAGTCAGCTTCATCGGCCACGGTTGCGCCATTTCCACGGCATCCGCTTCGTTGATGACCGAGGCCGTGCGCGGCCAGCCGGTCGAGCAGGTCGAGGCGCTGTTTCGCAATATCCACGCCATGCTGACCGAGGCCCACCCGGATTGCGATCTGGGCAAACTCGAAGTCCTGTCGGGCGTGCGCGAATTCCCGTCGCGGGTGAAATGCGCGACGCTGGCCTGGCATACCCTGCACAACGCCATCACCCAGGCGAGCGATACGGCCGTCACCGAATAATGCGATGAACCAAAGGTAACATCATGAGCTTCAATCGTCAGGAAGTGATCGTCAACCGGGACTGCCCGGCGGTCACAGTGCCCTACGGCTCGCCCGTCACCATCGAGGCCGGCTGCGAGGCCGTCATCACCCAGCAGCTGGGCGGCACCTATACCGTCATGGTCGAGGGCAACCTCTACCGCATCGAGGGCAAGGATGGCGACGCCCTGGGTTTCGAGCCGATCGAGGAAGTCAAGCACGTCCACCAGGGGCCCGCGACGGCCGAATCCGTCGAAGAGGCCGCCTGGGCGATGCTGTCCACTTGCTACGATCCCGAGATTCCCGTGGACATCGTCAATCTGGGGCTGGTGTACGAATGCAAGGTCGTGCCCGCCAGTGTCCAGGACCGGTTCCGCATCGAGGTCAAGATGACCCTGACGGCCGCCGGGTGCGGCATGGGCACCATGATCGCCGACGAGGCCCGCAACAAGCTGCTCAACATCGAAGGGGTGGACGAAGCCACGGTCGACCTGGTCTGGGATCCGCCCTGGAGCCGGGAAATGATCAGCGAGCCGGCGCGCTTGCAGCTCGGCCTGCTCTGAAGCCCTGCCGCCCGGCCGGGCATGCGGGGCAGGGTGGCGCAGTCCGTACCCCGGCCATTGGCCGGGGTTGTTGATTTTTCGCAGCGCAGCCGCACGCGGTGTCATGTCCACGCCATGAATCGCAGTTAAAGTAGCGGCACTTCACCTTGCTGCACACACCATGTCTTCGCTTCCGGCCCCCGAAGTGTATGAACCGCCGATATTCGACGCGGCCCGTCCCGGGAGACCGGACGATGCGGCAGCGTTGTTGCTCCGGGGCGAACTGGGGGCCGTCTTCCAGCCCATCCTGCGGATGCGGGAAGGCGCATTGCTCGGATACGAGGGCCTCATCCGGGGACCGCAGGGAAGCCCGCTGCGCGCGCCGGATCGCCTGTTCGAGGCGGCGCGGGCTTGCGGACTGGACATCCAGGTAGAGCACAGATGCTGCAGGGTGGTGGTCCAGCGTTTCGCGGCGCTGGCGCTGCCGGGCCGCCTGTTCCTGAACATCAGCCCGATGGCCCTGCGGCACGCAGACGAAGGATCGCTGGATCTGACTGCGTTGCTGGCAGGATGCGGACTGGATCCCAGGCGCCTGGTGATCGAGATCACCGAGCAGGGGCAGGGCGAGTTCTGGTCCGATCTGGCCCCTGTCGTGACCCGGCTGCGTGCGCGGGGCGTCCAGTTCGCCATCGACGACCTGGGGTCCGGTTTTTCCAACCTGGGGCGCTGGCTGGACCTGCGTCCCGAATTCATCAAGACCGACAAGGTCTTCACCACAGGCATCCACGACGATCTGCTGCGCCAGCAGGTCCTGCGCTCGGTATGCGATATCGCAGCCGTTGCCGGCGCCGTCGTCGTCACCGAGGGCGTCGAGTCGCTGGATGAGCTGGCCTGCGTGGCCGACCTGGGCGTGACCTGCGTCCAGGGCTATTACATCGAGCGCCCCACGGCCGAGCCTGCCCGGACCCGCTGGTCCGAGCTGACCGCCCGGCTGGCGGAGCGCCGGGTCGCCGACCGGCATGACGGCCTGGAATCCGATCCGGGCCATGATGGCGCGGAGGGCCGGGCGCTGCAGTTGCTGCGCCGTGTGACGTGCGTGTCTTCCTCCATGCCCAACGAAGCGGTGTTCGGGTTGTTTCGCCAGCAGCCGGAACTGCATACCATCCCCGTGGTGGACGAGGGCGTGCCGGTCGGCGTCATGACCCGTGCCGGCCTGATCGAACGGTTTTCTCTGCCGTACCAGCGCGAGCTGTACGGCCCCAAGCCCTGCCGACTGTTCATGGATGCCGCGCCGCTGATCGTGGACATGCATACGCCGCTGATGACCCTCAGCCGCTGGCTGGCCGAGGCCGAGGGCCATCGCCTGGCCACCGATTTCATCATCACGGGCCGGGGGCGGTACCTGGGCATCGGCTCCAGTCAGGATCTCTTGCAGACGCTCAACCGCCTGCAGCTGCGCGCCGCCCAGCACGCCAATCCCCTGACCCAGCTGCCGGGCAACGTGCCCACCGACCGGCGGATCCAGCGCCTGCTGGCCGACGGCCGGCCGTTCGTGGTCTGCCACGCCGACCTGGACCACTTCAAGCCCTTCAATGACGTATTCGGCTACCGTTGCGGCGACGATGCGATCCAGCTGCTGGGCCGGGTCCTGTCCGCGCATGCCGATGCCGGCCGGGACTTCCTGGGCCATATCGGCGGAGATGACTTCATCCTGCTGTTCCGCAGCCCGGACTGGCAGGCGCGGTGCGAGTCCATCCTGGAGGAATTTTCCCGGGGCATGATCCGGCTGCTGGACGGAATGGGGCGGAAGGCATCCGCCGGCTACGAGGCCGAGGACCGCCAGGGGCGCCTGCGGCACTACGACCCGCCGAGCCTGTCGCTGGGCGCCGTGCTGGTCGAGCCCGGTGCCTATCAGTCGCGCCACCAGATTGCCCAGGCGGCCAGCGAGGCCAAGGCCCAGGCGAAGAAGCACGTCGGGCCCTGCCTGTACATCGAGCGCCGCCGGCCCAGGCCGCTGTCCGCGTCGCACGCGGCCTGAACGTGCATCGGCCGGAACTGCGCGTGCCGGCTACTCCAGCATCGGGGCCGTCTCCGCTTCCTCTTCGAGACCCGGCGGTTCCCGCTCGCCCTCGCGCGTGCGCATGAGCCACAGGCAGGGGATGGCGAACAGGGTCATCCAGAACATCAGCCTGAAATCGTCCAGGTAGGCGATGAACGACGCCTGGGTGTTCAGCACTTCGTTCAGCCCCGCCATCGCGCCCGGGCCGCCGGCCAGCGCCGCGGCCACAGAGCCGGCCTGCAGCGCCTTCGGCGTGATCTGGGCGGCGAGCGAGCTGTGCATGATGACCGTGTTGCGCACCATCAGGGTCTGCATGACGGAAATGCCGATGCTGCTGCCGATGTTGCGCGACAGGCTGTAAATGGCCGTGCCTTCGGGCCTGAGGCGCCTGGCCAGGGTGGAAAAGGTCATGGTGATCAGCGGCACCGAGGTGAACCCCAGGCCCAGCCCCTGCACGAATCCCGGCCAGGCCACGTCCCATGTCGTGATTTGCGGTGTGTAGCATGACATGCTCCACAGCGATGACGCCGTCAGGCCGAATCCCAGCGCGACGATCAGGCGGCTGTCGATGCGCCCGACCAGCCGGCCGGCGAACAGCATGGCAACCATGGTGCCGATGCCTGTCGGCGCCGTGACGAGCCCCGTCGTCGTCACGGGGTAGCCCAGCAGCGTCTCGAGCATCGACGGCAGCAGCGCGCGCGTGGCGTACAGCAGCAGGCCCAGCAAAAAATAAAAGGCCAGGCCGGTGACGAAGTTGCGGTCTTTCAGCAGCGCCTTGTTGAAGAAGGATTCGTCGCCGTCGGTGGCCGTGTGCAGCACGAAAAAAGTACAGGCGACGATCGCGCAGACCGCCTCCAGGCGGATCTCGATGGATTCGAACCAGTCCGCCTGCTCGCCGCGGTCGAGCAGCAGTTGCAGCATGCCGATGGCCACGGCGAGCATGGAGAAGCCGAACCAGTCGAATCGGGACGGCGTGGAAGCCCGGGTCTCGCCGACGAAACGATAGACGCCGATCAGCGCCAGCGCGCCCAGCGGGAGGTTGATCAGGAACACCCAGCGCCAGCTCTCGTTGTCGGTCAGCCAGCCCCCCAGGGTCGGCCCCAGGATCGGTCCCAGCATCACGCCCATGCCCCAGAGGGCCATGGCGCGGGCGTGCCGTTCCGGCGGGTTGATGTCCAGCATGATGGCCTGCGACAAGGGCACCAGGGCGGCGCCGAACACCCCTTGCAGCAGACGCGCCACGACGATCTCCGGCAGATTGCCGGCCATGCCGCACAGCAGCGAACTGATCGTGAAGCCGGCGATGGACGCCAGGAAGACGGTCTTGCGCCCGAATCGGCCCGATACCCAGCCCGTGACCGGGGTGGCGATGGCCGCCGCGACGATGTAAGAGGTCAGCACCCAGGTGATCTGGTCCTGCGAGGCCGACAATCCGCCGGCCATGTGCGGCAGGGCGACGTTGGCGATGGTGCTGTCCAGCGTCTGCATGATGGTGGCCAGCATGATCGACGCGGTGATCATGGGCCGTGCGGCGTGGTCGGCGTCAGGGCGCCGGGACTTCGAGTCCGTGGTCATAGGGGAGGTCGATGTAATAACTTGGGTTACTACTTTCGCGAAAAAAGGTGTGTGTAGGTTGGTTTTTCTGGGAAGGCGTCTATTCGAGATTGGTCAACAGCTTGCGCAGCAGGCGCTGCAATTGATCCACTTCTTCCGGGGCGAAGCCATCGAACGCCTGCTCGAGGTGCCGTCGCCGTAAAGGAAGCTGGTTCTCCACGAAAGCGATGCCTTTGCGCGTGATTTCGAGGAACAGCTGGCGGCCGTCCGTCTGGTCGGCGACGCGCCGGGTCAGGCCGTGCCGTTCAAGCTGCCGCGCCACCCGCGTGCTGTTCATCCGCGACGAGTTCATGAACACGCTCAGTTCCGAGGGCTTGAGCCGGCGGTCCTTGCTGGCGTAGATCACCACCAGGGATGTCCATGACGTCGCGTTCAGGCCATGCGGCTTGAATGGAGCATCCAGGTAATCGTTCAGGCGTGCGCCGGTGTGCTGGAAAAGGCGCGCGATCACGGCCTCGCGCATCGTCCCGCGCGAGGACAGGCGGTGCGACAGGCCTTGCATGGCCTGCTCGAAGGCGTCGAAGGAGGAGGGGTCGGACATGATAGTAACCGAGGTTACTAGATAGGCGGCCGGGCTTCAATGGGTCCGGTCGTCGATCCGGTCGCTCGTGGTGATGGGCGACCTGCGGCCAAAGCTCCAGACTCATCTGATGTTGGAATCACCAAGCCCCCTTCAGACTCATCTGATATTGGACAGGGCTGCGAGTCAGCACGGGGAGAAATCTGTGCTAGAATCACATTCTTTCGGGGCGTAGCGCAGCCTGGTAGCGCACTTGCATGGGGTGCAAGGGGTCGCGAGTTCGAATCCCGCCGTCCCGACCAGCATTATCAAGGGCCTGCAGAGTTTTCTCTGCGGGCCCTTGTCGTTTCCGGCTACCCCTTGCACCCCATGCAAGGGGTAGCCGACCGACTGGTTGTGAAGATTCAGTACTTCGGGCGTCGGTCAGAAACGGTCCGGCAACTGATCGACAAGCGATCGACCGTGATCGGGGCGGCTCCTGCCGTGTTTGCCGAATGCGTCGCGGCGCCGCCCCTCAATGTGCGATCCGGGTCCCGAGCACCGTCAGGAACTGCGCCAGCCAGGCGGGATGCGCGGGCCAGGCCGGCGCGGTGACCAGGTTGCCGTCGGTATGGGCCTGGTCGATGCCGATTTCGGCGTAGGTGCCGCCGGCCAGGCGGACCTCGGGGGCGCATGCCGGGTAGGCCGAGCAGGTGCGCCCCTTCAGCACGCCCGCCGCCGCCAGGAGCTGTGCCCCGTGGCAGATCGAGGCGATGGGCTTGCCGGCCCGGTCGAAGCTGCGCACGACGTCCAGCACCTTGTCGTTCATGCGCAGGTATTCGGGCGCTCGTCCGCCGACGATGACCAGTGCGTCGTAGGCTTGCGGATCGACCTGGTCGAAATCGGCGTTCAGGGTGAAATTGTGGCCGCGTTTTTCGCCATAGGTCTGCGCGCCCTCGAAGTCGTGGATCGCGGTGGCGATCGCCTCGCCGGACTTCTTGTCCGGGCACACGGCATGCACGGTGTGTCCGACCGCCTGCAGGGCCTGGAACGGCACCATGGTTTCATAGTCTTCGGCGTAATCGCCGACCAGCATCAGCAGTTTCTTGGCCATCATGGTCTCCTGGGAAAGGTCGGGCTATGGCTATAGCCTCAGGGATGGTTCGTTTCCCGCATCGCAACGGCCTTCCAGGGCGCGCGCCGCCGCCGGGGCCGCATGCCGCACGGTCCGGTCGAGCACGCTCCTGGCGTCCCGCATCGACTGGCCCCTGAGCTCGGAATAACGCATACAGGTCACCCGCAGGAAGGAAGTGAAGTTCGACACCTCGTTCCTGCATGCGTAGGCCTCGTCGTACAGCTTCGCGATCAACTGGTTGGTCGTCATCCCCTCGTCGTGCGCAAGCTGAGACAGCGTGTCCCAGAACAGGTTTTCGAGCTTGATGCTGGTCACGACCTTGGCGATGCGCACCGATCGGTTCCGGGATTCGTACTGGATCGGATCGGTGTTGGAATAGATATGGCACATGGCGCCTCCCATCTGAAATTCCTCCTGCCGCCTCAGAGTTCCTTGCGCGACATGAGGTCCGTGATCGTCTCGGCCTGCCGGATTGCCAGCGACACGATCGTCAGGGTCGGATTCTCGGCCGCGCTCGACGTGAACTGGCTGCCGTCCGAGATGAACAGGTTCGGCACGTCGTGCGCGCGGCCGTGCCTGTCGCAGACGCCGTCGTCGGCCTTGTGGCTCATGCGGCAGGTGCCCAGGTTGTGCGTCGAGGGGTAAGGCGGCGTATGGAAGGTGCGCCGCGCTCCCGCCGCCTCGTAGAGCGCCGAGCTGCGCTTGAACGCATGATCGCGCATGGCCTGGTCGTTGGGGTGGTCGTCGTAGTGCACGTTGGCCACCGGCAACCCGAACTGGTCCTTGACCTCGGCGTTCAAGGTGATGCGGTTGGTTTCCTGGGGCAGGTCCTCGCCCACGATCCACAAGCCCGCCGTCCTGGCATAGTCGTCCATGAAGGAGGTGAAGTTCGCGCCCCAGGCGCCCGGATCCAGGAACGCGGCGTAGAAGGGGAGGCCGAGACTGATCGTTTCGAGCTCGTAGCCCCCGGAGAATCCGCGCGCGGGATCGTGCTTTGCTTCGTCCTGGACAATGCCGGCCATCGTCGTGCCTCTGTACATATGCACCGGCTTGTCGAAAACAGCATACACCGACCCGGTCGTATGGCGCATGTAGTTTCGCCCGACCTGTCCGGAACTGTTCGCCAGGCCGTGCTTGAACTTGGCGGATTCCGAAAGCAGCAGCAGGCGCGGGGTTTCGATCGAATTGCCGGCCACGCAGACGGCGCGTGCCGCCTGCCGCCGTTCCTTGCCGTCCTGATCGAAATAGACGACGGCGCTGGCCTTGCCCCGGCGGTCGTGCTCGATGCGTGCCGCCTGGCACCGGACCCGCAGATCGAGCCGGCCGGTGGCTTCCGCCCTGGGGATTTCGGTATACAGGGTCGACCACTTGGCCGCCGCCTTGCAGCCCTGGAAACAGAAGCCTTGCTGGATACAGGGTGCCCGTCCGTCGCGGGCCACGCTGTTGATGGCCATGTGCCCGGTGCTGACTTCCTTGTAGCCGAGCCTGGTGGCGCCGGCGTACATGATCTTGAAATTGTTGTTGCCGGGCAGTCCCGGGATGCCGTTGGTCCGTGTGACGCCCATTTTGGCCTCGGCGCGCGCGTAGTAGGGCTCCATTTCGGCCAGGCTGATGGGCCAGTCCAGCAGGTTGCTGCCCGGCAGGTCGCCATAGGTCGTCCTGGCTTTGAATTCATGTTCCTGGAAGCGCAGCGAGGCCCCCGCCCAGTGGGTCGTCGTGCCGCCCACCGTCTTGCAGATCCAGGCGGGCAGGTTGGGAAAGTCCCGGGCGACGCGCCACGAGCCGGATGTCGTGCGCTTGTCGAGCCAGGCGAGCTGGCCGAACGACTTCCATTCGTCCTGGATGAAGCTTTCCGGGCTTTCACGCCCGCCGGCTTCCAGCACCACCACATGGATGCCCTTCTGGCACAACTCGTTCGCCAGCGTGCCGCCGCCGGCTCCCGAACCGATGATGACGACCACGCTGTCGTCCTTGTAGTCGTACTTGGCCATGATTGTCTCCTGCCGATGTTTTTCTCGAAAGACGCTATCCCGCGGATGCGCGTTTTGCGGTCCCGCGCCGTCTTCAGGCGTCGAAGGGAGGCGGGCTTGCGGAGGCGGGTGGATCGGGCAGCCAGGTCAGGTCGTTGAAGCCACGCTTGATGTAGCCGCCCTTGGACCAGGTCTCACCCTCGTAGCCGAAGTGCTTGTAGGCCATCTGGTTGTCGTAGATCGAAGTCACGCATTGGCCGCGGATTTTCTGGAAGAACGGGTCCGTCCGCATGGCTTCGAGTATCGCGAGTTGTCGCTGCGTAGGGGCCGAGGCCCAGTTTCCGCCGGCGGCGCGGTTCAGCGATGCGATGCCCGATCGCACCAGATCGCGGACCGCCGCGTCGCGGCAGGCTGTGTCGATGTCTTTGACCAGCAGGGCGTAGACCGCGTCCGGCAGGTCGTCGTGCGGATACAGGCGCCTGGCCATCAGCAGCAGGTCCCGGGCCTGGTCCTTGTCGAGCACCTGGGCTTCGAGCGCCCAGGTTCTGGAAGGCGCCAGCGCCGCCAGCAGCGTGCCGGCGGACAGGGTGCCGGCCAGGACGATGGTTCCCTTAAGGAACTCGCGGCGCGATCCGCGCCGGATGCGGGAGATGGTGGACTCCGGCGGCCGATCGATGGTTTCTTCTTTCATGCTCGTCTCCTGAAATGATGTCGCCGGGTGAGGCTGTCCCGGCTGGTTCTCATCGGTAATGTCCGCCTTCCTGCAGGACCTCGATCTTGTAGCCGTCCGGATCCTCCAGGAAGAAAAACGAGGCCAGCGTCTCGCCGTCCCGTTCGAGCCGCTTGATGGCCGTCGGCTGGTATCCAGATTGGCTGAAAGAGGCGTGGGTGGCGGCAAGGTCCGCCACGGCGAAAGCCACGTGGCCGTATGCGTCGCCGTGCTCGTAGGGCGAATCCCGGCCCTTGTTCAGCGTCAGTTCGATCTCGACCGGGCTGGCGTCGTTGCGGAGGTAGACCAGGGTGAAGGAGGGAAAGTCAAGCCGGTGGGTCTCCTGGAACCCGAACGCATCCCGATAGAAATCGATGGACCGCCGCAGATCCCGCACCCGGATCATGAGATGGATGAGCCTGGCCACATCCTGCTCCTTGCTTGTGCTCGTTGTGTCCAATTATGCGAGCACGGCGTATGGAGGGGTAACAGCCGGATGCTACATTCGGGCGGGTTTCCGCCGGGTCGGCAAGGGGTGGGCGACACGTTGCTGCGTTGGTTCAGCCTATGACCAGGCGTGGTTTCCTATGGCCAGGCTTGATTTCGTATTGAAAACCGATGTCCAATCCCACGACTGGCGTGGCCGCCCAGGAGATCGCCCGCCCGGCCCCGGCTGTATTCAGCGCTGGCCGCGCCTGTCGGCGTAGGCCTCCACGAACCGGTCGGGGAAGCCATACAGCCTCTGGTTCATGGCGCCGTAGTCATGGGCGCGCAGGACCTCGGGCGGCTGCACGAACCGGCGCGCGGCGAATGTCTCCGGTTCGCGCCCGGGAGCGGTGATCAGCCGTTCGATCACTTCGGGCGCCTTTCCCTCGGGTGTCAGCATGATCGGGAACTTGCCGATCTCCCTTTCCGGGCTGTGCTCGCACCGGGCGCCGAGCGCTTCGCCGAGCAGTTGCGCCCCGAGGCAGACCCCGACGACGGCCTTCCCGCCGTCGACGCATCGGGCGATCAGGGCGCATTCGGCGGCGGCGTCAAAGTGCGGGCATTCCTCCCGGGTGGTGGACGGCGATTGCGGGCCGCCCATCACCACCAGCAGATCGATGTCGTCGATGGACCGCGGCAGCGGTTCATGGTCGTGGACGCGGGAATGGCCGGCCTCGAATCCACGTTCCCTGACCCAGGTTTCGTAGGCGCCAGGCGCCTCGAACGACTCATGCACGACGAAATGGACCTTCATGATTTTCCTTGAAATCCGCTGGGCGATCCGGGGAAGGGGGCAGGGCCCGGTCTCCGCGGCCGTTTCCGCTGCGGCCGTTCAATCGCCCTGCAGGGAGCGCCCCGCTGAGAGTCTAAATCGCGCCGGCGAAGGTGTCGGATGCATGAACGTCAGCCAATCGACTGTCGCCTCCGGTTTGGACGATGCCGGGCATCAATGCCTGGTGGTGGCCTTCCTGGGCACGACGGTGTTACAGACCAAAATCTTCTCTGAATCGGTCAATCCGATGCATTCGGGTGTGAAGTATCGTCACGATACCGATGTCGTTGTTTGACAGCCGGCGCCAATAGACGAAGTGCGGCTTGTCGCGGAAGAAGTGACCGTCGATGTCGGATTCGGCGGGGATGGGGCGTGACAGTGTCCGTCGACTCTCGATTCCGTCAAAAGCCTCGAACAAGCCAGTGATATAGCGGTCAGCCTGCTGCGGTCCCCAATGATCCCTCGTATAGCGGTAGATCTCGTTGAGCCGGTAGGAGGCCGCCGCCTGGACTCGGATCTGTATCTTGGCCACGCACGATCTGGAGATTTCATGGCTCAGACCAAAACGCGACGAGTTCAGGAATCGCCCGTCAATATCACGGACTGGCGGCTTTCAGTGCATTTTCATTTCGTGAAGTTGAAATCCGTGTTCCATTTCGCCAGATCATCCTTGGAATACTTCATGGAATCCTCGGTGCTCATGCGGAAGTATTGCGCGGATTTGATGGGCGGCAGGGTCACGCCCAGCACGGTGGGCGATGCCACGTCGGCACGCGCGGGGTATTCGCCCAGTTTCGAGAATACTTCCTGGCCGCGCTTGGACAGGTTGTAGTTGATGAAGACTTTCGCCGCGGCCACGTTCTTGGCGGAACTGGTCATGCCCAGGTAGTAATCGTAGACGGCCACGCCTTCGGTGGGGACGACGAACATGAGCGGCGCCTTGTCCTTGGTGGCCAGCACGCCGATGTCGCTGACCTTGACGGTGCCGACCGCGACCTCGCCCCTGGCCAGGGCGATGGCTTCCTGCCCGAGCGAGTTATAGATCACCGGATCCTGGCTTGCATATTTCTTGAAATAGTCCTCGCCCAGCTTCGACAGCATGAATCGGTTCAGGGCCGCGGTGCTGCCGCCAGATCCGCCTTGTACGATGCCGATCTTGTTTTTCCATTTTCCGCTGACCATGTCCGCCCAGGATGTGGGCGCGGACGCTTTGTCGACCAGTTGAGTGTTGTAGCCAATGCTGTAGACCGAGTCGAAGGTCAGGTTGAACAGGCCCTGGTCCAGGCTGAGTTCGGGGATGTCGGCGATGATGGGGGGCAGGTATTTTTGCCAGACTCCAGCTCTTTGCATCGCTTGCGCGATTGGATAATCGGAGGTGCGGATAACGTCCGCCCCCAGTTTGCCGGCGCCTTGCTCGGACAGTACGCGTTCGGCCAGTTGGTTGGGCGTCAGGCGGATCATGCTGATCTTGATGCCGGTGTCTTTCGTGAAGCGGTCGATCAGGATTTTCTCGGCGGATTGCACGTACCCCGTGTACAGGCGCAGGGTTTCCTGCCTGGCCTGCTGGTACGTGGCGCTGTCGGCGATGGTTTCGCCCTCGATGACCAGTGCGCCGCCCGCTGCGGGTGTCGCTCCGTGCGCCATAACGGCGTAGGCGGACAGGATCAGGGCGGCTGAGATCGCCTTCGTGGCGAAGCGTTTTTTGGCGGATGTGAAGGGGGCCATGCGGAGTCTCCTTGGATAGGGTTCAGCTTGCCAGGCTGTGTGGTTGGTGTTGGCTTGCGTTACGGCGTTTCTCCATCGAGCCCAGCACCTGCCCCAGGATGGCGATGCAGGCGATCACAACGCAGTAATACACGCTGACGGCGGCGGCGGCCTGGATCTGGCCGTTCTCGAAATTTTCAAAAACCATGATCGACAAGATGCGCGTGTCGGACGTGAAGAGGAAGATGACGGCGCTCAACTCCCGCATCGACATCATCAGGAACAGCAGGAAGGTCGATGTGATGCCGACGCTCATCAGGGGCACCGTAATGGTCCGGACGGCGCGTGCGCGGCGGGCCCCCAGCAGCACGGCGCTGTCCTCCAGGTCGTTGCCGATCTGCAGGATGGACGCCGAAATGCCCTGGTAGCCCTGGGGAAAGAATACGGCGATGCAGGCGATCACCAGCACCCACACCGTGCCGTAGACCGGGATGGGGATGAGCAGCCAGGTCCACAGCAAGCCCATGCCCATGACGATGGATGGAATGGCCAGGGGTGTCATGGCGATGAAGTCGATGAGTCCGCGGCATCCGGAGATCGAGCGGTGCCGGATATAGGAGGCCAGGAAGCTGAGCAGGGTGCCAAAGCCCGCAGCCAGTACCGACACGATGATGCTGTTGCGCAGGCCGACGTGGAAATCCAAGGACTGCAGCGTGGTCCACAGCCTGCCCAGGGACAGTGCGCCGGGCTGTATCAGCTGCGCGATCGTGCTGAAGAAGGGAGACTCCTGCATGGCGGTCACCAGCAGCGCGAGCATGGGCAGTGCGATCGAGATCAGGAAATAGACCAGGACGTAGCCCATGATCAGCCACTTGAAGCCGCCCAGGGGCACCTGGCGGGAAATAGCGCCCTTGCCGGTGACCGTGGTGAACTTGCGCCGGCTGACCACCCGCTGCTGCAGCACGGTGAAGATCAGCAGGCCGATGGTCAGGATGACGGAGACCGCCGCCGCCTGATTGCTCTGCGCCGGCGTCGTGCTCATCAGGCGATAGATGAACGTGGGCAGGGTATCGACGCGTCCCGGCATCCCGACCACCTGCGCCGCCGGAAAGTTCTGCATGGCCAGCGCGAACACTAGGATGCCCGCGCCCAGCAGCGCGGGCAGCACCAGCGGCAGCGTGATGGTCCTCAGGGTCCGGCCGAATGACGCGCCGTGGACGGCGGCGGCTTCTTCCAGGTCGCCGCTCATCAGTACAAAGGAACTGCGCATCAGCAGGAAGCCGTAAGGTGCGTAATAGATGCCCAGGACGAAGATCAGCCCGCCCAGGCTGTAGATGTTCACGGCGAAATCCAGCCCCAGGTTCCTCAGGGCCACGTTCAGAAAGCCGCTGGAGGGCGATGCCAGGAAGGACCAGGCCAGCGCCCCCACCAGCGCGGGGATGAACATGGGAGAGATGCCGACGAAGAAGATGAAGCGTTTGCCGGGCGCATCGGTACGGGCGCACAGGAACGCCAGCGAGCCGCCGATCAGCAGCGCGATGATGGCGGCGCCCAGGCCGACGCTCAGCGAATTCACGAAGGCGTTGGCCGCATTCGGCGTCATCAGAGAGGTGAAGTTGTCGAGTGTCAGGCTTCCCAGGGTCGAGGCGCCGGGGCGGGGCACCGTGGTCGAGAGCGACGCGAAGACAACCAGGATCACCGGGATCAGGCACAGGACGAAGAGGATGGCGCTGATCCCTGCGACAGGGGCGTGGTCGCGCCAGTAGCCACGCAGCAGGTTGGCGGCTTTCATGCGGGGAGCTCCGAGGGCAGGATTTGCGCGGCGCATGGGTCCAGGCTGACGTGGACGCGGTCCCCGCTGTTCAGCACAGGGCCTTCGGCGGTTAGCTGTGCGGCGCTGATCTCGGGGCCTTGATCCAACTGGATGGCGTACTGGACATATCCGCCCTGGAAACTGGCGACCACGATTTTCCCAGGCCAGCGGTTGGCGGTTTCGCCCGGAGCTGGCGCCCGCGGATCGGCGGCCTGGATGCGAAAGCTCTCCGGCCGGACGCACAGGCTCGTGGCGCCCGTCGTCGAGGGCGGGATGAGGCTGGAATGCACGGTCAGCGCGTGGTCGGAGAGTTCCGCGACGTGGTGATCCGCGTTGATTTTCTTGACCTCGCAGGGGAAGACATTGGAGACGCCCAGGAAGTCGGCGATCTGTGATGTGATCGGGTTGGCGTAGATGTTTTGCGGCGTGTCGATTTGCACGATCCGCCCGCCCTGCATGATGGCGATGCGGTCCGCCAGGGCGAATGCTTCGTTTTGGTCATGCGTCACGTAGATGCAGGTCAGGCCCAGTCGCAGCTGCAGTTCGCGCAGCTCGACGCGCAGGCGGTCGCGCAGCCTGGCATCCAGATTGGACAGGGGCTCATCGAGCAGCAAAGCGCCGGGTTGCATGACCAGGCTGCGCGCCAGGGCCACCCGCTGCATCTGCCCGCCGCTCAGCAGGCTGGCGCCTCGTTCCGCAAAGGCCTGCAAACCGACCGTCGTCAGCGCCGCCATGACCTGCTTGCGGATGTCCGCCTTGGAGATTTTCCGGGTGACCAGGGAATAGGCGACGTTCTCAAAGACCGTCATGTGCGGCCAGATGGCGTAGGACTGGAACACCATGCCCACGTTGCGCTTGTTTGGCGGGGTGTTGATCCCTGCAGCACCGTCGAAAACAGTGTTTTCGCCGATGATGATCCGGCCCGATGTCGGGCGTTCCAGGCCGGCGACGCATCGCATGGCGCTGGTCTTGCCGCAACCTGATTGCCCCAGCAAGACGATGGATTCCCCGTCCTGGATCTGCAGGTTGAATTCGTGCAGAGCCGTGAATTTCCCGTATTGCAGCTTCAGTTGTTGAATTTCAATCTTCATGGCGACCTTACCTGTGGTGGCCGAACAGGCCTCGGTGCAGTCCTGTGTCGGTTCGTGATGCGGGGGCGGCGCGATTCGGCACGCCTGCCGTCGTTGCGAAGAAGGTGTGTCTCATGTTTGTCTCCCTGTTGATTGGATGTCGTCCGGGCTCAGCACGGCTCGGGAAAGTATGCATCGAGCGTGTGGGTGTCATGAATGAAGACCATGCCTTTCATGATTTTGCGCGCGGTCCGGATGACGCCGGCCCGCGCGATCCGGATGGCTTCGCCTTCCTGCCGGATGTCCAGGGCAATGTCGATATGGCCCGCGGGGTGCAGGACGCAGACGCGGCTGTCGTCCTGGTGGTCTTCGCACATGCCATAGGGGACGGTGCCCGGAATGGCGAAACAGCTGGCCAGCGAGATCGCCCCTGTCACCGCATGGGCCTTGTGGCAGCGATGCGGCGTCAGATAGCGGGACTGGATCGCCTGGGGACCTGCCGGGCTGGCCAGGATGGGTTTGGGCACGACGCTGTGAGTGACGTCCCCCAGCCCCATGCGCCGTCCGGCTTCCAGCCGCAGGGTCTCGATGCGGTCCATCAGGTCTTTGTTCGCATCCAGGATATCCGGCGTCTCGTTGCCGGACAGCCCCAGGGCGCGGGCGTCGAGAATCATGACCGGGATGGCGACGTCGATGCAGGTGGCCGCGAGGCCGTCGATCATATCGATGCGCGAGCCGGTCGGAAACAGGGTTCCGGTGCTGCCGCCCTGGACGTCCAGAAAGTTCAGGATGATCGGGGAACCTGTGCCGGGCACGCCGTCGATGTGCGCTTCGCCTTCATACGCCGGGCGGCCTCGGGGCGTCAGGACTTCTGCTTCGACGACGGTCCTGGCGTTGACGTTGTAGATGCGGACCCGGGTGACGCCGTCCTGGGCGGCCACCAACCCCTCTTCGATGGCGTAAGGGCCGACACCGGACAACAGGTTGCCGCAATTTGGGCGGGTGTCGACAATGGCCTGTTCGATGCCGATCTGCGCGAACAGGTAATCCACGTCGCAGCCCGGTCGAGAGGATCGTGAAATGATGGCGACCTTGCTGGTCAGGGAATTGCCGCCCCCCAGGCCATTGACCTGAAGCACGTGCGGCGAGCCCATGATCTGCAGCAGGGCGCGATCGCGCTGCGCGCGGTCGGCGGGCAGGTCTTCCGCCCGGAAATACAGGCCCCTGGAGGTTCCCCCGCGAAGCACGACACAAGGTATTGACGTTTCCATGGGGGTATTATGTGGAAATCGCTAGTCAGTGGATTGCAATTTTAGAAATCATAGTTGCATGGCACGCATCAATTTCGACTTGCAGGAACTGCAGGCTTTCGTCGCGGTGGCGGACAAGCTGTCGTTTCGAGAAGCTGCTGATTTCCTGAGCATTTCTCCACCCGCGCTCAGTCGCCGCATTGAAAAACTGGAGATGCTGCTGAGCGCCAGATTGTTTGATCGCAGCACGCGGCGTGTCGAACTGACCAACGTCGGCCGCGCGTTCCTGGACAGGGCGCGCCGGGCGCTGGACGAACTGGAACAAGGGGTGCTGGGCATCGAAGACTTGGCTGCCCACTATCGCGGCGTCGTCACGGTGGCCTGCGTGCCGTCGGTGGCCTATTACTTCCTGCCCAGCGTCATCAAGACCTTCACGCAGCTCTACCCGAAGATCCGCGTGCAGATCCTGGACGAGGGCGCCAATACGGTGTTGAACGACGTCTTGAATTTCCGCGCCGATTTCGGCGTGAACTTCATCGGGACCCAGGAAACAGACCTGCATTTCGAACCCATTCTCAGCGAGCGCTTCGTCCTGGCGGTTCCCGCCAACCACCGATTCGCCAGGCGGCGCCAGATCCGGTGGCGGGAATTGGTCGGTGAACGCTTCATCACGGTGGGCAAGAACAGCGGCAATCGGGTTCTGCTGGATTCGGTGCTGGCCAGCCTGAAAGAGCGGCCGACCAGCTTTTTCGAGGTGGCCCACGTGTCTTCGCTGCTGGGGCTGGTCGAAGTCGGCCTGGGAGTGGCTGCCGTGCCCAAGCTTGCCTTGTCGGCGGAAAACCAGTCGACGCACAAGGGGATCGCCCTGATCGAGCCCGAAGTCTCCCGCACCCTGGGGCTTTTGTATCGCAAGAATGATGACCTGTCGCCCACAGCGCGCGTGCTGTACGACCTGATCAAGAGCGAGGCCCTGCGTCGCTAGGTCAAAGGCTTGTTTCGGGCGAGCGCGCGAATGCCGCCCGATACCGCCGCAGCAGCGCGCCATCCATCAGGGTTATTCCTAGGCAAGACTGACCGCATCATTGGGTAGAATCTATCCATTGCCAATAAATGGCACTAAGTTCCAAAATATGGAACTCTACTCAAATCAAACCACCATCGACATGACCGTCCTGATCAGCGCCGCCAATGTGTTCCGTCTGTTCGCCAGCGCCGAGCGCGATCTGTCGGTGACCGACGTGGCCGAGGGCCTGTCCTTGCCGAAAAGCTCGGCGTCGCGCCTGCTCAGGCAGATGCTGGAATGCGGCATGCTGGAACGCTGCGCCGACTCCTTGCTGTATCGGCCCGCCTTGCTGCTGCTCGAAGTCGCGCATCAGGTCCGTGCGACGACCCCGCTGCTGGCGCGGATGGAACAGGAACTGGAGAACCTGGTGGGGGAAAGCGGCCATACGGGATATATCTCCGTGCTCGACCAGCCCGGCGCAAGCGTCGTTGTGCTGCGCGTGCATCGTGGCAGCCATCCGCTGCAGGTGGTGACGTGGCCCGGCCACAAGTCCGCCGCCATCGCCACCTCGACCGGGCGCGCATTGCTGGCGCGCCTGGACGACGACACCGTCGCCAGCCACTTCGACCAGCTGGTGGCCAGGGCCGCGCCCAGTTCCCCGCGGGATCTGGCCAGCCTGCGCAATCGCCTGGAGCAAGTCCGCCGCGATGGCTGGGCCGTCGCGCAAGACGAGGCCCTGCCCGGTGTGGGTTCGGTCAGCTGCGCGGTGGCCGATCCGCTCGGCAAGGAAACCATGGCGTTCTGCCTGAGCTTTCCCTCCAGGCAAATCCCGCCCGTGGATGCCGAGGCCCTGGCTCGCGGCCTGGCCGACCGGGCGCGCAAGATCGGCCGCGCCATCGGCGATCCGTTCTGGAGCCGATGACGGGTTCCGGTGCCGGATGCCCGTCCGGATCCGAATGAAGACAGTCCGAGAGATCCCCATGAACACTCCCCAGAATCATCCAAGCACCTTCCAGGGCAGCACCTTCGTGTTCGTCGTGCTGCTGAGCATATTCGGCGCCATCATCGGCATCCAGCTGCTCACGACCCTGGGCGTCACGCCGAACACGTCCATCATCGGCGCCCTGGCGGCCATGATATTGGCGCGGGTGCCCTTGAGCCTGCTGCGCCAGTTCCGCGACGTGCATGTGCAGAACCTGGCGCAGACGGCCATTTCGTCGGCCACGTTCGGCGCGGCCAACAGCCTGTTGCTGCCGATCGCCATTCCCTACCTGATGGGGCGCCCCGACCTGATCCTGCCCATGTTCATCGGGGTCGGCCTGGCGATGCTGCTGGATGGTTTCATGCTGTATCGCCTGTTCGACACCCGGGTGTTTCCGGCGACAGGGGCCTGGCCGCCCGGGGTCGCCGCGGCCGAGGCCATCAAGGCGGGCGACAGCGGAGGCAAGCAGGCCAAGGTGCTGGGCGTGGGCATCGGCGTGGGGGTGATCGGGGCCTGGCTGCACGTGCCGATGTCGGCTTTCGGCATTGCTTTCCTGGGCAATATCTGGGCTTTGACGATGTTCGGGGCCGGGCTGCTGATCCGGGGATATTCCAATCCCGTCCTGGGGGTGGACATCAACGCCCTGTACATTCCGCATGGATTGATGATCGGCGCCGGGCTGGTGGCGCTCGTCCAGGTGATCGCGCAGATACGCCATCATCGCAAGAAGTCCGTCCCGGATCCCCGGGCCGCCGACCCGAAGGACGCGACGCCGCCCGACAGCGCGGATCGGGTCCGTTCCGCCATGCAGTTCGGCGCCGTTGCGTACATCGTTCTGGCCGCCCTGATCGCGTTCGGCAGCGGCATCCATGCCGAGCTGTCCTGGCCGATGCTGGCCGCCTTCGTCGTGTACGCCGCGTTTGCCGCGCTGGCGCACGAGTTGATCGTGGGCATCGCCGCCATGCACTCGGGCTGGTTTCCTGCCTTCGCCGTGGCCCTGATCACCCTGCTGGTCGGCATGCTGATCGGCTTTCCCCCGCTGGGCCTGACCATGCTGTGCGGCTTCGCGGCCGCCACCGGCCCGGCTTTCGCCGACATGGGGTACGACCTGAAGGCCGGCTTCATCCTGCGCGGCAACAATGCCGATCCCCGGTTCGAACTGCAGGGGCGCCGCCAGCAGCTGATCTGCGCGATGATCGCCTTCGTCGTGGCCATTCCCATCGTGTACGTGTCGTTCCAGAGCTATTTCGCCAGCGGGCTGGTGCCGCCGGTGGCGCGTGTGTATGCCGCGACCATCAAGGCCGGCATTTCCGGCGACGTGGGCATGCACCTGGCCATGTGGGCCATTCCGGGGGCGATCGTCCAGTGGCTGGGCGGGCCGAAGCGCCAGATCGGGGTGCTGCTGTCCACGGGTCTGCTCATTTTCAGTCCTCTGGCCGGGTGGGCGGTGCTGATCGGCATCGGCCTGCGCCTGCTGGTGCTGCGGATCTGGGGTGACAAGATCCAGAACACGATGGAAGTGTTCGCCGCCGGGGCGATCGCGGGCGATGCCATCTACGGCTTCTTCCATTCCATCTTCCAGTATCAGGCCAAGACCCGATGAATCCTCCATTTCGTCATAGCAAGGAAGCACAATGAGTTTGTCGCATACGCTGAAGGCATTCGAGGCGCTCGATAGCGCGTACGCAACCGGCAAGACCGTCCTGGACCTGCTGGCCCCGCATGACCGGTCGGTCCGGGCGTCGATGGAAACCATCCAGGGGCCTCGCGGCAAGACCGATTTCGTCCGCATCGTCGTGCCGGGCACGGAGGGCAAGCGGAAGGGCGGCGCGGCGCCCACGCTGGGCATCGTCGGCCGCCTGGGCGGCGTGGGCGCGCGCCCCACCCGCATCGGCCTGGTGTCGGACGGGGACGGCGCCGTGGCCGCGGTGGCCGCCGCGTTGAAACTCGCCGGCATGGCCGAGCAGGGCGACGCGCTGCCGGGCGATGTGATCATCAGCACCCACATTTGCGCCGACGCGCCGACGCGCCCGCACCAGCCGGTGGATTTCATGGATTCGCCGGTGGACACCGAAACGCTCAATGCCCATGAAGTGACGCCGGACATGGACGCCGTGCTGTCCATCGACACCACCAAGGGCAATCGCATCCTGAACCATAAAGGCTACGCGCTCTCGCCCACGGTCAAGCAGGGCTACATCCTGCGTGTCTCCGAAGACCTGGTACGGATCATGGAGATGACCAGCGGACGGCCCGCCGTCACGTTCCCGATCACGACGCAGGACATCACGCCCTATGGCAACGATGTCTACCACATCAACAGCATCCTGCAGCCTTCCATCGCCACCGAGGCGCCCACGGTGGGCGTCGCGATTTCCACCGTGACGGCCGTGCCCGGCTGCGGCACGGGCGCCAGCGACGAAGCCGATATCGCGGCGGTGGTGCGGTTCGTGGTGGAAGTGGCCAAGGAATTCGGCCGGGGGACCTGCCGCTTCCACGATCAGGCCGAATACGACCGGCTGGTGTCGCTGTATGGCTCCATGGCGCATCTGCAGCGCCAGGCGTAGCAAGAGGGGAAACGTCATGAACGGTCATCCCGGGAAGTCGCCGCGGCGTTTGCTGGGCACGCTGACGATCGGCCAGGCGCCGCGTCCGGACATCACGCCGATCCTGGAATCCTGCCTGCCTCCGGACACGGATTGCGTCCATGCCGGCGTGCTGGATGGACTCGATCCGCGGCGGATCGCGCAGCGGTTCGCCGTCCGGGATGGCCAGCCGGTGCTGGTGTCGCGCCTGCTCGACGGCACGCACGTCACGCTCGACAAGGCCGCGGTGCGCCAGGCCATGCAGCCCAGGCTCGACGAGCTCGAAGCCCGGGGCTGCGACGCGGTGCTCGTGCTGTGCACGGGCGAGTTCCACGACCTGAAGCTGTCGCACGCCTGGCTGATCGAGCCGGATCGCCTGGTGCCGCCGGCGGTCGCGGCGCTGGCGGGGCCGCGCCAGGTGGGCGTCATCGTGCCGCTGGCCGAACAGGCCGTCAGCGAGGCGGGCAAATTTTCCGTGCTGGCGCGTCCGCCGCTGTGCGAAGTCGCCCTGCCGTACGGTGGCGACACCGATGCCGTGGCGCGTGCCGCCCTGGCGCTGCGCGACCGCGGCGCCGAAATCCTGGTGCTGGACTGCATGGGATTCGTGCGCGCGCACCAGCAGGCGGCACGGCAGGCGTGCGGCCTGCCGGTCCTGTTGTCGAATGCCGTCGTCGCAAAGCTGACGTCGGAACTGATTGCCTGACAAGGATGTCCATGGAATTACTGTTGCTGAGCAATTCGCGTTCCCCTGACGGGGGCTATCTGACGCATGCGTCCGACTTGATCCGGGCGGCCGCGGGATCGCGGCGCACCGCGTGCTTCGTGCCCTTCGCCGGCGTCACGTTCAGCTGGGACGAATACACCGCCAAAGTGCGGGCGGTCGTCGAGCCGCTGGGCATCGAATTGACCGGAGCCCATGCGGCTGGCGCCGACGCCCTGGATGCGGCGGAACTGATCATCGTGGGTGGGGGCAATACGTTCCAGCTCTTGCGCGAATGCCGCCGGCGCGGGCTGCTGGCGGCCTTGCGCGCGCACGTGCGCGGCGGCAAGCCGTACATCGGCTGGAGCGCGGGCGCCAATCTGGCGTGCCCCTCCATCTGCACCACCAATGACATGCCGATCGTCGATCCCGAAGGGTTCGAGGCATTGGGGCTGGTCGATTTCCAGATCAATCCGCACTACACCAACGCCTTGCCGCCGGGCCACCAGGGCGAGACGCGCGACCAGCGTCTCGCGGAATTCCTGGCCGCCAATCCGGACGCCCGCGTCATCGGCCTGCCGGAAGGCGACTGGCTGCGCGTGGACGATGCGGGCATTCATCTGGGCGGACCGTTCGCGGCCCGCCTCTTCAGGCATGGCGAGGACGCGCGGGATGTGCCGGCGGGCGGGCCGGTACGGATCTGAATCGGGAGGCAAGACCATGACGCTTGGAATCATCCGGGTCCTGACGACGGAGGACGAGGCGGTGCTGTTCGAGCACGGCCGCATCCTGGAACGGGAATACGGACTGCGCACCGTGACGGAGTGCATCCCCGATCAGCCGGATGGCATCTACGACGCACAGAGCGAGGCGCTCGCGATCCCGAAGATCGTGCGCCTGGGCCGGCGGCTGCGGCAAAGCGGCTGCGCGGGCCTGTTCCTGAGCTGTGCCGCGGACCCGGGGCTGGCGCAGTTGCGCGAGGCCGTGGACATCCCGGTCATTTCGGCCGGCAGCGCGGCCGCGCGGGTGGCCGGATTCCTGGACAGGCCCTGCGCGGTCATCGGCATCGGCGAGGAAGCCCCCGCGCCTTACCGGCATGTCCTGGGCGAGTCCGTGCCCTATGCACGGCCGTCGGGAGTGACCAGGACCACCGACCTGCTGACCGCGGATGGCCGGCGGGCCGCGCTGGACTGCGCGCGGCGCCTGCATGAGGAAGGCGCCCGGGTCATCGTGTTTTCATGCACGGGCTTGACGACCATCGACCTCGCCGCGGACGTCCGCCGCGAGCTGGACTGCGTGGCGATCGACGCCGTGCGGGCCGCCGGACTGTTCGCCAGCGCGATCAGGATGTGAGCGCGGCGCCGGGCGGCAGGCGCCGGACGACCCGCGACCTGAATCAGCGGCCGCCGGCCAGCGCCCTCAGCCGTTCCTCGGTCAGCGTGCCGCTGGCCGTTCGTCGGGTGCCGTCCGCGTGGATGACCACCGTGTACGGCAGTTCGCCGCCCCAGTGCGGATCGATCAGGTAGTTGAGTCGCTGGACGGACGTGCCCGCGTAGGCGCGCGCGGGGACACCGGTCGCCCGCGCCGAACGCAGGCGCTTCAGGATGGCTTCCTCGGGGACGTTCCGGTCGGTATTGACCGTCACGGCCTGGACGTCCTCGCCGGTCGCGCCCAGTTCGGCGACGGCCCGCAGGTTGGTCTCGCAGTAGGTGCAATACAGCGCCCACAGTTCGATGACGCGGACGCCGCGCGCGGGCGGCTCGAGCAGGGCCGGTATGTCCCCGGCCGTCAAGGGCTCCAGGGACGCCGCGGCCGCGGGCAGGGCGACCAGCATCGACAGCGACAGGATGAGCGTTTTCATGGTTCTACGGCTCCAGCGATCGGGACGAGGCGAAAACCGTCGGCCGTGTCCCAGGCGGCGTAGGCGTGGCCGTCGCGGTCGAGCAGCAGTTGCGGCGAACCGGCATCCGTGGCGGTGCGCGCGAGTTCGCGGGCGTCGCCGAAATGCGCGCCCGCGTCGGACGAGAGCCGCGCCATCAGCTTCAGGCCTTCGGCATCGGCCTGGTTCCATACGATCCAGACCCGATCGTCCGCCGCCGCCACGTCGGCGTGCGCCGCGCCGTCATGGGCGATGGCCAACAGATCGTCGGGCGGCTGTCCCGGGTTGAGCCGTCCGTACCAGAGGGTCGGGTCGCCGTCCCTGGCGGAGAACCAGACCGCGTGGCGGGTCCCGTCGGCGGCGATGGCCAGGCCGGGGCCCTGGTGGGGGCACGCGTTCACCCGCCACCCGGTGAAGGTCGCCCGGGCGGGGGGCTGTGTGACGGACTCGCCGCGAACGAGCGCGTAGGCGTGGTCCCGGAGATCGTCCGCGTCCTCGAAGCGCCAGAGCACGCCGATCCCGCCGTCCGGCGCGCGCGCAGTGGCGATGCGGCAGCAATCGCAGCTGTGGTCGGCCAGTTTGCGTTCCGGTCCGAAGCTGGCGCCCGCGTCGTCCGACCGCGCGTAGTAGACGGCTGTGCCCGCGTAGGCTTCTTTCCGCAACCCGGCGGCCTCGAAGTCGCGCCGGTCTATCCAGGCGATCAGCACGCGTCCCTGGGCATCGACCGCCAGGGATGCCAGGCGGTGGGTGATTTCGGCGTCGTCCCGGTGCACCCGGATGGGTGTCGAAAAGTGCCGGCCTCCGTCCACCGAGCGGGAGAACAGGATGTGCCCCGTGTACGGCCTGGGCAGCGACCGGGTCCAGGCGATGTAGATCTCCCCTTGTTGTCCCAGGGCGATCGTGGGCCTGTCCTCGCCCATGGTGAGAATCGACCCGGCGGGAGCGTCGATCACGACGGGCGTGCTGAATGTCCGGCCCAGGTCGTCGGAATGGCGCACCGACAGGCGGCCATCGTCGGCCGACACCGTCCAGAGCCGGTCCTTCGGCCCGAACGCCGCGCTGGTGGCCATGACCGGCGCCATGTGGGCGCCCGGGCGATGATCCATCCGCATGGAGGCCGCATGGGAGAACGCCCGCCAGGGGAGGGCCAGGAGCAGGAAGAGCAGCAGCAACCGCGGCAACTTATTCATGTTCATGTCGATTCCTTGCAGTGAAATGAGGCATGTTTCACATCCGCACCGCCGCCTGGACGTAGAGCGTGCGTCCTGGGTAGGGGTGGTAGACGAAATAGCGCTTGTCGAACAGGTTGTCCACGCCCACGCTCACCTCGCTGAACCGGTTGGGCCTGTAGGTGAATTTCAGGTCGGCGACGGTGTAGGTGCTGGTGCCGCCGTAGACGTCGGGGTTGGTGTCCGTGTTGGTCAGCGTGTTGTACTGCCGGCCGGAATACCGCACGCCCGCGCTCGCCGACGCCCGCTCTCCGAACCGGTACGTGCCCAGCAGCTTGGCGCGCCACAGCGGGATCCGGTAGAAATACTTGCCGACGGATTCGGGGTTGGACGCGTTGGCGAGGATCTTCGATCGGGTGTAGGCCACGCTCGCGGTGATGTCCAGGCCCGCCATTCCGACGTCCCGCCCCTGGTAGCCCAGTTCGGCACCGCGCGTGCGCACCTCGTCGATGTTCTGGAAATTGGTGACGTTCGGGATGACCGTGGTGTCCGTCTGGCGGAAGATGGCGTCGCGCACGTCGTCCTGGAACAGGGAGAGCCGGAAGACGCCGTTCCAGTGCCACCATTCGGCCGACAGTTCCTTGCCCAGGTCGTTTTCCGCCCGCAGGTCGGGGTTGTTGTTGACGATGGACGAACCGCTGATCTGGCCCTGGAACAGTTCGCCGACGGTCGGAAAGCGGTAGGCCCGGCCGATCGAGGCGCGCAGCGTCAGGTCGTCGGACACGTCGAACGACAGCGAGGCCTTGGGCGACACATGGCGCCGGGACGCCCCGGGATACGACAGCCGGGCGGCCCCGGACGCCTGCGAACCGCCGTAGGCCCGCCAGTCCTCGTAGCGCAGGCCGTAGACGAGTTTCCAGCGCGGCAGGAACCGCCATCCGTCCTGAATGTAGAGCGCCTGCGTGCTGGTCCTGCCCTCGAACGCATTCTTCAGCGCGCCGGCCGCGCCGCCTTGCCAGTTCGTCGTATTGAATGTGCCGTTCCGGGTGGCGTAGCGATCGAAGTGGTAGCCCAGCGCCAGCCGATGGGCCCGCGGGCCGGCCTGCGCGGAGGGCGTGTAGCCGGCCTTGAGATCGAAGGTCTTCCAGCCCGTGCCGTCGCCATAGGTGATGGTGCCCGGACCGTCGAAGGAGCCGCCGGCATTGGCCTGCCGCCCCACGCTGCGCGTCACGTCGAAGGCCGAGGCGTTCACCTCCGCGTTCCAGCCGCTCGCCCGGGTGGTCCGCAGCGACAGGCCGTAGAGCCAGTTGTCGCTTTCCCCCCGGCTCGCCGCCAATGCCGACGCGGGGATGTCGTACTCGCGTCCGTCGATGGCCACCTTGCCGGCGTAGACGGGGTCGCCGTTCTCGTCCCTCAGGAAGGTCGAGGTATCGCTCGTGTAGCGTTCGTGCCAGTAGGCCACGGACGCGCCGGCCTGCAGTTCGGATGTCAGGTCGTATTGCAGCCTGAGCTTGAACTGGTCCTGCGTCGTGTGCTTGATGCCTTCTCCGCTCATCCCCAGGACCGCGGTGCGCTGGCCCGTCTGGTTGTCGTAGAAAGATGCGCCCGACACCGGCGTGGCGCCTGCCGTCGCGGGTTTGTCCGATTGCGCCAGGGTGGCGAACTGCATCGGCTGGCTGGTGCTTTTCAGGCGGTTGACGCCCAGCAGATACGACAGGCGGCCGACCTTGTCGCCAATCGTGGCGGAAATCTCGTGACCGTCGAAATCCCGATCGACGCCGAACAGGTCGAAGTGCTGCGTGAACGCCTTCGCGTTGGCGCGGGCTTCGAACCGCGTGGGCATCCGGGTGGTGATCAGCACCGTCGATCCCATGGCGTTGCCCGGGTAGAGCGCGGAAAAGGGGCCGTACGCGACGTCCACGCGTTCGATGTCGTCCGGGAACACCATGGACCAGCGGGGCGGGAACGAGTAGCTGTTGCCCAGCAGGTTGCTCAGCAGCAGTCCGTCGGCATAGACCAGCCCCCGGGCGCTTTGCGTGTTGCTGGTGCCGCGCACCGCGATGATCGAATTCTGGTCCCCGATGAAGCGCTTGCGCACGTCCAGGTTGGGCAGGTACTTCAGGGTGTCTTCGCTGTTGATCACGTTCCAGTTCCGGAACTGTTCGCGCGTGACGGATTCGACGCTGGCGGGCATGTCGGGATCGGTGGCGGGGCGTTCGGCTGTGCCCGTGACCGTGATGGCGGGCAGGGCGGCGGGCGCCTCCGGCTCGGCTTCGGCCGGCCCGGAGGCGAGCGCGAGGGATGCGAGGGCGCACAGGATCGCGGCGCACGGCCGTGGGCCGTACGCGGCCTCCCGTTTGAAGGCTGGATGCATGATGTGTTCTTCCTGACGATGGAGGAATGGCTGCGCCGGGCCTTGTCGCAAGGCCTGGGCGCGGACGGGGTCGCCGGCACGAAGGCCGGGGATGTCAGGAAAGGTGCGGGGGATCGCGCGGGCGGCCCGCGGGGAATGTGCCCAGCGGCACGTGGCGGATCCACCGGGGAGCCGCCAGGAGGACGAGCGCCAGCAGCAGCACGGCCGGCGCGGCGGGTGGCGTGGCGGGCAGCGTGGCGTCGTGGGCCAGCAGGCCGCAGTATCCACATGCGTCCAGCGCATCGGCCGGGCCGTCGTGATGTCCTCCGACCTGGATGCGGTAGTCCGCCGCGGACGGGGCCGCCTGATCGGCGGAGAGGCAGACGGGCACGGCCACGTCCCGCGCCGATGTCCCGACCAGCCAGCTGATGGTCGGCGCGGCGACGAGCAGGCACATCGCGAGCAGGCCGAATCAGGCGGCCAGACGGGTCGAGCGTGTGCGAGGTCCGGATGTCATGGTCGCGGAAGCCGGGAGGGTTCTGAGGTCGAAAAAACCGTGATTGAAACCTCGTGCATCATACACGACTGAGAATCATTCCAAGAATTGGCCGCCCGCTTGTCCCACGGGATGCCGGCCGCGATGGCGCCATCGGAAACCCCGATCTCCGAATCCCGCCACATTTGTTACTCCCGCCCCTGATGCGCGCCGTCCTACGATTTCCGTACGGTCCGGCGAGACCGGGACATGCCAACCGGAAAGGGGCACACGAATGACGATGTCTTCAGTCGCCGCCTCGCGGCAGCCATGGAAGCGGTGGGCGCGCATCGCGGCCGATGGGCTTGCCTGCGCGGCCGCGCCCGTCTTCGCGGTCATGGCGGTGGCCGCGATGCGCGATGCTTCCCCGGCGATGTTCTGCGCGCCGGATCCGGGGGCTTCGCCGCTCGATGGCATGACCACGATGTACCTGTTGATGAGCCTCTTCCATCTGCCGCCCTGGTTGAGGCTGGCTCGCGCAGCGGGGCGCGCACCGACCGATGACCGAAGGAGAATGCCATGAACCATTCCGTTGTTTCGCACGAAGCGTGGCTGGCCGCCCGCAAGGCGCTGTTCGCCAAGGAGCGCGCCATGACCCACGCGCTCGACGCGCTTCGCGTGGAGCGCCGCGGCCTGCCCTGGGAGCGGGTCGAGAAGCCTTACGTCTTCCAGGGACCCGGCGGCGAATGTTCGCTGGGGGATTTGTTCGAAGGCCGCGGCCAGCTCGCGATCTATCATTTCATGCTGACCCCGGGCTCGGACCACCTGTGCCCCGGCTGCTCGTACACCATGGATCACGTCGACGCGGCCCGACGGCATTTCGAGCACGCCGACCTGTCGTTCGCGGCGGTGTCCCGCGCGTCGGTCCGGCAGATCGAGGCGGCCAGGAAGCGCATGGGCTGGACCTTCACGTGGGTGTCCTCCGGCGAGGGCGACTTCAACTACGACTTCGGCGTGTCGTTCACCGAGGAGGACCGCGCCGCCGGCCGCGCGGCCTACAACTACGGCCTGACGACCATCCGCAACAGCCCGGACATGTTCGGCGTCAGCCTTTTCGCCAGGGACGAGGCGGGCGATGTCTTCCACAGCTATTCGACCTATCACCGGGGCACCGAACTGCTGATGGGGGCCTTCAACTGGCTCGATCTCGCACCCAAGGGCCGGAACGAAACCAGCGGGACCATGAGCTGGATCCGGCTGCACGACGAGTACCGATCGGCCGTCGGAGAGTAAGATAACCCTTCAATGTGTGTCTTGTCGTCGCACGGCTTCGCGCCGCGCCGACGGATCGGAGGGGTCATGGCATGGCGACGGGCGCGGGCGATCTTCTTCTGCATGGCGGCGGCCCTCGCCATGGCCGTCGGCGCGGGCTGGCCGCCCTCCGTGTCCGCCCAGGTCGCCAATTTCCACCCCTGCAACGCCCAGCCCTCCCTGCCGATCTGCCTGCACGGCTACGGCCGACGCATCGCCGTGCAGCGCTGGGGGGCGACGCCGGAACCGCTCGATCCCGATGCCGTGGCCAAGGCGCCGCTGGTCACGCGCGATCCGGCCGGGGAAATCGAAAAGCTCAAGTCCACCACGGCGTTCGTGCAGGACATGGACACGTCCGAGGTCCTGTTCGCGCGCGACGCGGACGTCGTGCGGCCGATCGCCTCCCTCGTCAAGCTCATGACGGCGCTGGTGGTGGTCGAGGCCGGCCTGCCCATGGACGAGACGATCGTCATCGACGCCAGCGACGTCGACGTGCCCAGCGAGCTGCCTTCGCGCCTGGCGGCCGGCGCGCGCCTGAGCCGCGCCGATCTGCTGCATCTGGCGCTGGCCTCGTCCGAGAACAGCGCGGCGCACGCCCTGGGGCGCACCTACCCGGGCGGCATGACGGCCTTCGTCGAGGCGATGAACGCGCGGGCGGCCGCGCTGGGCATGGGCGACTCCCGGTTCGTGGAGCCCATCGGCCTGTCCAATGAAAACGTGTCCACGGCCCGGGACCTGGCCAGGCTGGTGCATGCGGCGTCCCGGCAGCCGCTGATCGGGGAATTCACCACGGATGCCAAGTACAGCATCGACGGGCGGACGTTCCGCAACACCAACATGCTGGTGGGCCGGCCCCGCTGGGACATCCTGGCTTCCAAGACCGGCACCACCCGCGAGGCCGGCGATTGCCTGGTGATGATGGTCCGGCTCGGCGGCCGCAATCTCGCCATGGTGCTGCTCAACGCGCAGGGGATGAGCGGTTCGCGCTTCGGCGACGCGGTGCGCCTGCGGCGCGTCCTGGACAGCCGGATGGCGGCGAAATAGGGCGGCGCGGCCGCCCCGCAGGATCTCCAGCCCGTCGCGGATCTGGCGCTGCATGCCCGGGCATTGCTGGGCGGTCCTGGCCGGATCGCCTTCGGTGATGTCCAGCGCGAACTGGCCGGCTTCGCGGTTGACCTCCATCAGGGCGCGCATCTGTTCGGGGGTGAAGCCCTGGAAGCCCAGGCATTCGTCGAGCAGGGCGCGGACGAAGTCGCGGGCGCTCCAGCGTTCGGCGTTGTTGGCGAGCGCCTGCAGCAGGTCCTGGAGCCGGGCCTGGTCCATCCGTGCGGTTGGTTCGCGGAATTGCAGGTACACCATGCCCTCGCGCGAATTGGTCGACAGGGTGCCACCGCCGGCGCCGACCCGGTAGAAGTTGGCGTCCGCGATCTGTTGCAGCACGGCGCGTTTGCAGGTTTTGCTTGGACATCCGGGTTTCCTCCGGTCGAGGGGTGGGAAGGGACGCCGGTGCGGTTCCAGACCGGGATGCACGATGAGTAACGGATGTGGGCGATATGTTCCCTGCGCACCCGTATCCCGCGTCCTTCCTGTCACGAACGCATACTCCGGCCGGACCCGGCATCTGATAACTTATCCGGCATCGCTCGGGAACTGGAAGAGGTCTCCATGCTGAAAAACGCGGGTGTCGCGCTGCTGCCCTTGATCGAAGGCCTGCGGGCCGCCGGGGCCGTCGGGTTACGGTATGCGGCCGGCTCCCGCCGGATGGCCGGAGCGATCCGGGCGGCGCCGATGGGGCTGTTCCTGCGCGAACTCCTGGACGCGCCGGCCGGAGTCGGGGCCGTCTGGCCCAGTTCGGAACACCTGGCGCGCGGCATGGCGGCCCGGATCGATCCCCGGGGCGATGGCCTGGTGGTGGAGCTGGGCGCCGGCACCGGCGTGGTGACCCGGGCGCTGCTCGACCGGGGGGTGCCGGCGGATCGTCTGCGGGTGGTGGAATGTTCCCCGGCGTTCGTGCGGCATCTGCGCCGGCGGTTTCCGGGGGTGATTATCCTGCGGGGCGACGCGGCCCGGCTGTCGGACGTGCTGGACGAAAGCGCGGCGGGACGGCCGGTCGACGCCATCGTTTCCAGCCTGCCGCTGCGTTCCCTGGACCCGGCCGTCGTGTCCGCCGTGCTCGACCAGTGCCGGACGCTCCTGCGCCCGGGCTGTACGCTGGTGCAGTTCACCTATGCGCTGCGTGGCCTGCCCGTCGCCGGGCTGTCGGAAGGCTTCATGGTGCGGGACGATCCGGTCGTCTGGGCCAATCTGCCGCCCGCCCGGGTGATCGCGCTGGAACGGACTGACTAGCCGCACCCGGGTCTACCCGGGCGCGGCCCGTTAGCGCGGCTGGAACGCGATCAGTCCCATGCCGGCCAGCGTGACGGCGGCGCCGCCGATGTCCCATGCGGTGGGGCGCACGCCGTCGACCAGCCAGAGCCAGAGGATGGCGACGCCGATGTAGACCCCGCCGTAGGCGGCGTAGACCCGGCCGGAGGCGGCCTCGTGCAGGGTCAGCAGCCAGGCGAACGCCGCCAGGCTGAGCGCGGCGGGAACCAGTAGCCAGGCCGAGCCTCCCTGGCGCAGCCAGAGCCACGGCAGGTAGCAGCCCGCGATCTCGGCGCACGCCGTGACGAGGTAGAGCAGGAAGGTCTTCATGCCTCGCCGACCACGATCTTGCCCAGTTGTTCGTTGGATTCCATGCGGGCGATGGCCGCCTCCAGTGCGTCGAAGGAGAACGTCCGGTCAATGGCGGGCGCGAGCCGGCCGTCGGCGACCAGCGGCAGGATGCGGTCGGCGACCCCCTGGACGATGCGCCGGCGCTGTTCGGGACCGTAGCCCTTGCTGGACACGCCGAAGATCGTCAGGCGCCTGGCGTGCAGGGCGGCGAGGTCTAGCCGGCCCTCCAGCACGCCGTCCATGTAGCCGACCGTGGCCAGCCGGCCCTCGAAGGCCAGGCAGCGGACGCATTCGGCGAAGACGGAGCCGCCGGCGATGTTGACGGCCAGGTCGACGCCCTTGCCGCCGGTGGCGGCCATCACGGCGTCGTGGAAATCGGGCGCGCGGGTGCGAAGCCCCACGTCCAGGCCCAGGCGTTCCAGCGCCGCCAGCTTTTCGGCCGAGCCCGAGGTGCCGACGACCCGCGCGCCCAGCGCCTTGGCCAGTTGCAGGGCGGCGACGCCGACGCCCGAGGAGGCCCCGGTGACCAGCAGCCATTCGTCCTCGGCGAGACGGCCCTGGGCGATCAGCATGTCGTAGACGACCATGGCGGCGATGGGGGTGGCGGCGGCCTGGGCCCAGGACAGGCCCTCGGGCACGGCCATGGCGTCGTGCGCGTCCAGCAGCGCGTAGTCGGCGAAGGCGGCGCGGCAGCGCCCCATGACGCGGTCGCCGGCCCTGAAGGGCGGCGTGTCGGCGCCAGCCTGGACGACTTCGCCGGCCGCCTCGATGCCCAGGACGGTCGGGGCGTCCGGAGCCTGCTTGCGCAACGCCAGGAGTTCCCCGCGATTCAGGCCGGCCGCGCGCACGCGGACCAGCAACTGCCGCGGTCCGGGTTCGGGCGTGGGAACGTCCCGGGGTTCGATCCGGATGCGGTCGTCGATGAGTCGGGCGGTATGGGCGCGCATGCGAGGCCTTGCTGGTCGGATGGAGCGGATACGGTAGCACGCGCCGGAACGATGGCGTGCCGGCCGGCGGGAGAGGGGCCGTGGGGAGAAGGATGGGGGTAAACCAGGGTATTTGGAATTTTTTTCCTATATGATAATTTTCCTATTGGAAAAAAATTGGATGCAGGTAATGAATGATCGGGTGTTCGACTTCGCGGTGATCGGCGCGGGCATGGCGGGGGCGTCCGTCGCCTATCGGCTGGCCAGGGAAGGGGCGTCCGTGGCGGTGCTGGAGCGCGAATCTCAGCCCGGCTACCACTCCACGGGCCGCTCGGCCGCCATGTTCATGGAAAGCTATGGCACGGAACAGATCCGCGCCTTGACGCGCGCCAGCCGCGAGTTCTTCGAACGGCCGCCGGAAGGCTTCTGCGCGCACCCCCTGCTGCATCCGCGCGGCGTGCTGTATGTCGGGACGGCGGGGCAGGAATCCCTGCTGGAAGACGCCCTGGCGCAGTACCGGCGCGAAGGCCTGCGGGCGGACATGCTGGACGCCGTCCAGGCCAAGGCCATGGTGCCGTGCCTGGAAGAAGACCGGCTCATCGGCGCGGTGTACGACGTGGATGCCACCGATATCGACGTGGCCGAATTGCACCAGGGCTTTCTGCGCGGCATGGCGAAGCTGGGGGCCCGCCTGCGCTGCGATGCCGAACTGGCCGCCGCCGCGCGCGACGAACGCGATGGCGTGTGGACGCTGACGCTGGGTGGCGGCGATGCCGTGCGGGCGCTCGCCGTGGTGAATGCCGCCGGCGCATGGGCCGATCCGGTGGCGGCGCTGTGCGGCGCGCATGCGCTGGGGATCGAGCCCAGGCGCCGTTCCGCGTTCACGTTCGCCGCGCCGGAGGGGACGGACGTCGGTCCCTGGCCGGCCGTCATCGGCGTCGATGAAAGTTTCTACTTCAAGCCCGACGCGGGCCAGCTGCTGGGATCGCCGGCCAACGCGGACCCGGTTGCCCCGCACGATGTCGTGCCCGAGGAAATCGACATCGCCCTGGGCATCCATCACATCGAAGCCTTGACCAGCCTGCGCATCCGCCGGCCCCGGCACGTCTGGGCGGGGTTGCGCAGTTTCGCCCCCGACGGCGATTTCGTCATCGGCTGGGATCCGCGGCGCCAGGGGTTCTTCTGGCTGGCGGGGCAGGGCGGCTACGGCATCCAGACCTCGGCGGGCGCTTCGGCGGCCGCCTGTGCGCTGCTACTGGGCCGCGCGCTGCCGGAATTCCTGGCGCGGCAGGGTGTCGACGCCGACCGCCTGAGTCCGCGCCGCTTTGGCCCGTCCGCGGCTTGAGGGGCGCGCGGGCGCCGCAAGCGCCGCGCGCCTCGATTCGTTCCATCATCACAATTCCATCGGAGACAGAAGCATGGATTCGTTCAAGAATGTCTGCAAGATCGCAGGCGCGTTCGTCGGCGTCATCGTCGGCGCGGGATTCGCGTCAGGGCAGGAAATCCTGCAGTTCTTCGCCGGCTTCGGCGCCATCGGCCTGATCGGTTGCGTGGTTTCGGGCGTGCTGTTCGCCTTGCTGTCGATGGCGTTTTCCACGATGGGGCAGCGCCTGGCGGCGCATTCCCACAAGGAAGTCGTCAACGCCATGCTGGGCCGCCATCTGGGGCTGGTGTTCGACGCGCTGATCACGTTCTTCCTGTTCGCGATCACCGTGGTGATGCTGGCCGGCGCCGGCTCGCTGCTGAATCAATGGCTGGGCATTCCCGAGGTCTGGGGGAGCGTGCTGGCGACCGTCGCCACCATTCTGATCGTGTGCCTGGACATCCGCAGCGTGATCGCCTTCATCGGCGCCGTCACGCCGTTCTTGATGTTCATGACCGTCGTGGTGGCCGGCTACGTGCTGATATCGCCCCACGCCGATCATGAGGCGCTCGCGGTGGCCGCGCAGGCCCAGCCCAGGGGGGCCGGCCAGTGGCTGGTCGCGGCCCTGCTGTACGTGTCCTACAACATCGTGGCGGGGATGCCGTTCCTGGTGATCATGGGTGGACAGGCCAGGTCGCGGGCGACCGCGCTCTGGGGCGGCGTCCTGGGCGGCCTGCTGCTGGGCGTCCTGATCCTGCTGATCGCCGTGGCCATGTATCTGCGCATGGACACGATCGGCGGGCTGCCCATGCCGATGCTCTCGATCGCCGCGCAGATCTCCCCCTGGCTGGGCCACCTGATGTCCCTGGTGATCTTCGGCATGATCCTCAACACGGCGGTCGGCATGCTTTACGCCTTCATGGCGCGCATCGTGCCTGCGGGGACGGGGAAATTCCGCGCCGGCACCGTCGTGGCGGGCGTACTGGCGCTGGCTGGCAGCTTCGTCGGCTTCATCAAGCTGGTGGGGATCGTGTACCCGATCTATGGCTACATCGGCTTCGTGCTGATGGCGCTGGCGTTCGTGGGGTGGCTGCGCGTGGCGCGACGTCCGGACGGCGCCGCGTCCCGCGCCTGAGGCCGCCTTGGCCGGTGCCGGATGCAGGATCGACATAGAATGTCGCAAGCGCCCGATCCGGGCGCATCGCAACCTTCGCCATCATGCCCGGCCCGACGAACAAGAAAACGCGCGCAGTCCAGGTCCTTGCCACGGTGCTTCCGGGCGCCAGTGCCCCGGCGGCCGATCCGGAACTGGCGGGCCGGCACGAGGTGGGCGCCCGGATCCGCGCGGCGCGCAAGGAGCGGCAACTGACGCTGCAGCAGGTGGCGCGGCGCAGCGGTCTGGCGGTGTCCACCGTCTCCAAGGCCGAGCGCGGACAGATCGCGCTCAGCTACGAAAAGGTGCTGCTGCTCGGCCGCGCGCTGGACATCGACATGACGCGTCTGTTCATGTCGGCGGACGCTGGGCTCGATCCCGAGGCGGTCGCAAGCCCGACGGTCGTCAAGGACCGGTTCGCCGACGTGCAGCGCTACGAGACCGACCAGTACGAATACAGCGTGCTGTGCGGCGCGTTTCCGGGCAAGAAGATGCAGCCGCTGATGGCGGTGATCAATGCGCGTGAGGCTCGGGATTTCTCGGAGACCATCCGGCATCCGGGCCAGGAATTCGTGATGGTGCTGTCCGGCCGGGTGCGGATCCTGTTCGAGAACGGCGAGACGGTCGAACTCGGCCGCCATGAGGCCGCCTATTTCGACAGCGGCGTCGGCCATGTCTACGTCAGCCTGAGCCGGCAGCCGGCGCAAGTGATTTCAGTCTGTTGTTGATGATGGGAGATCCCGCATGACCCGCAAGACGATCAATGTCGCGTTCACGTCCGACGACTGGCGTGGCGTCGCGCTGTCCAATTTCAGCCTGTCGCCGTTCGAACTGGATGGCGTGCCGCTGGCGTCCGTGGAAGGCTTCATCCAGGGCATCAAGTTTCCCCCGGGGCATCCGTCGCGGGCACAGGCCTTCATATCGTCGGCCTGGGACGCCAAGGCATGCGGCAAGGGGGCGGACAAGCGGTTCGCCTATTGGGGCGAGGCGCGAATCGAATTCGGATCCGGCGAACATCATCGGCTGGTCGAGCGGGCGCTGCGTGCGCGTTTCGCCCAGAACGAGGGCCTGCGCCGCCTGCTGGCGTCGACCCGGGGACTGGAGATCCTGCACCAGACCGGCGAAGGGCCGGAGCCGGAGCGGACCTCGCTGCCGGCGGCCCTGTTCTGCCGCATCCTGAGCGACATCCGCGATGCCGAGGCGGAACCCGGGGATCTGGACGAACGCATCGTGGCGCAGACGACCGACGCCCTGATCTGCGCCGACCGCCAGGGCCGGATCGTGCGCTGGAACGAGGCGGCTGGCCGGCTGTTCGGCTTTCCGCCGGAAGAGGCGCTGGGCGCCAGCCTGGACCTGATCATCCCGGAACACCTGCGCGCCGCCCACTGGGCCGGCTACGACGCGGCGCTGGCCAGCGGCCGGATGAAGCTCGAGGGCCGTCCGACCCTGACGCGGGGCCTGCGAAAGGACGGCGGCAAGTGCTATGTGGAGATGACTTTCGCGCTGGTCAGGGACGCCGCCGGCGCGGCGATCGGCTCGGTCGCCATGGCGCGCGACGTGACGGAGCGGGTGGAAAGGGAGCGCGCCGCGCGCAAGGCGCAGGAGGGCTGAATGCTCCGGCGGCGCCGGAACGTCCTGGCCGCCGGGTGCCCAGGAAGCGTCGGAGCCGCCTCGCAGCGCGGCTCCGGGACGGCGCTCAGCCGGCCTGCTTCATCAGCGGGCAGGTCGAGTCCTTCGGGCTGGTGAAGGCTTCGTCGCCGGGGATCGTGGCGACCGTTTTCATGTAGTCCCACGGACCCTTGGATTCCTCGGGCGTCTTCACCTGCATCAGGTACATGTCGTGCACGTAGCGGCCGTCCGCGCGGATATAGCCCTTGCTGTACATGTCGTCGAGCTTCATGCTTTTCAGCTGCGCCATGACCTTGTCGGCGTCGGTCGTCCCGGCCGCCTTGACGGCCTTCAGGTAGGTGGCCGTGGCCGAATAGGCGGCGGCCTGGTGCGTGCTCGGCATCTTGTGCATGGTCTTGTCGAAGCGCCTGGCGAAGGCGCGGGACGCATCGTCCTTGTCCCAGTACCAGCTGTCGGTCATCAGCAGCTTCTGGGCGACGGGCAGGCCCAGGCCGTGGATGTCGTTGATGGTCATCAGCAGGCCGACCAGCTTCATCTTGTCCACGAGGCCGAAATCATTGGCCGCCTTGATCGAATTGATGGTGTCGGCGCCCGCGTTGGCCAGCCCCAGCACCTGGGCGCCGGAGGACGCGGCCTGCAGGATGTAGGAGGACATGTCGGGCGAGGTGGGCGGGTGCTTGACTGATCCGACCACGGTACCGCCGTTGGCCTTGATGACGGCGCTGGTGTC
The DNA here is from genome assembly GCF_039523555.1 of Castellaniella daejeonensis. Classification (NCBI taxonomy): domain Bacteria; kingdom Pseudomonadati; phylum Pseudomonadota; class Betaproteobacteria; order Burkholderiales; family Alcaligenaceae; genus Castellaniella; species Castellaniella daejeonensis. The sequence goes on along the minus strand of NZ_BAAAFN010000011.1, from coordinate 264,071 downwards.
CGCTTCGAGGGAATGGCCGAAGGCGTAGTCCGCGACCAGGAAGTACCAGGATTTGCCTCCCTGCTTGATCACGGCGGAGCCGGTGCCCTTGGCCAGGGCGACCGTGTCGTATTCGTAGTGGACGGTGTAGGGTGTGCAGTCCTCGTTCGTCAGGCGGGCCGTGGCCGCGCCGATGTTGATGTAGGGCACATGCTTTTCTTTGATGATGCCGTTCATGGCCAGGCCCGCGGCCGAATTGACGCCGCCGATCAGCATCGACAGCCCTTGCTGGTCGATCCATTCCCGGGCGCGTGCGGAGGCGATCTCGGGCTTGTTCTGGTGGTCGGCCGAAAGAATCTCGATCTTCTTGCCAAGCACGGAGCCGCCGGCATCCTGGACGGCCATGCGAATGGCTTCGAGGCCTCCCGGGCCGTCGGTATCTGCGTAGGGGCCGGACATGTCGGTGATGAAGCCGATGCGGATGACGTCCGTATCGGACGCGGCCTGGACCGCGCCTGCGGCGACCAGGCCGGTCAGGGCTGCAGCAATCAGGGTATGGCGGGGAAGTCGGGTCTTCATGGGGTGTCTCCTGGTTGTATTCGCCCCGGCTCGCCGGCCGGGTGCGTCGTGGGATAAAGTCAGTTCGGGCTGGTGGCGCCACGCCGCTGCTGCAGCAGTTCGCGGGCAAAATCCGCGCGCACGTCGCGCGCTTCCGCCATTCGGGCGGCCACCCAGCCGATCTCGTCGCCTTGCGCACCGGCGGCCAGGGCAATGTTGCGGGCGTGCAGCGTCATGTGGCCGCGCTGGATGCCTTCGGTCGCCAGCGCACGCAGCGCGGCCATATTCTGCGCCAGCCCCACCGCGACGATGATCTCTCCCAGTTCCTGGGCTGTTCGCACCCCCAGGATCTTGAGCGACAGCTGCGCCAGGGGGTGGGTCTTGGTGGCACCGCCGACCAGGCCGACGGACATGGGCATTTCGAGCGTGCCGACGAGATCGCCGTTGGCGGCGATTTCCCATGCCGACAGCGAAGTGTAGCGGCCCTGGCGGCAGGCATAGGCATGGGCCCCGGCCTCGACGGCGCGCCAGTCGTTGCCGGTGGCCACGACGATGGGGTCGATGCCGTTCATGATGCCCTTGTTGTGCGTCGCGGCACGGTATGGATCGACGGATGCGAATTCATAGGCGTCGACGATGCCCTCGGCCACGTCCTGCCCCGGGTAGCCCGTGCTGCCCAGCGCGGTGGCCGGAATGCGCACTCTCGCGCGGGACAGGCGCAGGTCCGCCAGGTTGGACAGGATCCTCAGTCGCACCTGGCCCGCGCTGATCTGCTCGATGCGGCCGGCGACGGCCTCTGCCATGGTGTTGACGGTGTTGGCGCCCATCGCATCGCGCACGTCCACCAGCAGGTGGACGATGACCATGGCGCCGCGCGCGGTGCCTGGGAACACATGCACTTCGATGTCCTTGCAGCCGCCACCCAATTCGTTCAGCACGCGGTCGCGGCTGTTGGCGTGGTCGATGATTTCCTGGCGGTGCCGCAGGATGGCGTGGCGCGCGCCGAAGGGGTCGGAGATGTCCAGGACCTGGATCTGCGCCCGCATGATGGGGCCCGTGCTGGAGGTCAGGAACCCACCGTGTCCGCGGGCGATCTTCGCCATGTGGGAGGCGGCCGCGACGACGGATGGTTCCTCGACCGCCATGGGGACCAGCACGTCGGCCCCGTTGATCCGGAAATAGCCCGCCACCGCGTAGGGCAGCTCGAAGGTCCCGAGCACGTTCTCGATCATGCCGTCGGCGGTTTCGAGGGGCAGGGCGCCGGGCCGGGACAGGCGCCGGACGTCCTCGGCGTCCAGCCCCGCCTTCAGGGCGACGGCCTCCAGGCGTTGCGCCGGGGTGAAGGAACGGAAATCGGGAGTCTGGGAATCCATGCCGCTGTGTCCTGGGGTGGGTCGATGAACACCGGCCATGGAAGGGCGGCCGGGACGATGAAAGAAGTGTAGAGATCGTCCGGTGGCCGATATATAGTCGAACAAAACATTTGCAGGATTGATTTATGTTTTATTCATCCATGTCCTCTCATCATGGATAGGGCGGTCGAAGGCGAAGTCGTCCGCCTCCTGCATCGGGACGCCGGGCGCCGGGAACTGGAGGCCCTGCGCGACCGGCTCGCCCGGCTGCCGGACGGGGAGGACAAGGCGCGCGCGCTGGAGACCTTATCCATGGGGCTGACCGTCAAGGACCGTCTCGAACAGCACCAGCAGCGCGAGCGCGGCCTGATGGCGGTGATCGAGACCGCCCAGGACCTGACCCGGATCGTCGACATCGACGAAGTGCTGCGGCTCATCGTCCGGCGGGCCCGGGCGTTGCTGGGTTGCGATGTCGGCTACCTGTCCGTCTACGATCCGGAGCGCCGCGATTTCTATGTGCGGGCGACGGACGGCGCCTTTTCCGAGCGTTTCTGCCGGATCCGCGTCGGCCTGGACACCGGGGTGTGCGGGTACGTGGCGCGGCACCGCAGCCCCTATTCCTCGTCGGACTATTCGGGCGACGGCCGCTTCCATCATTCGCGCTTCATCGACGACGCCATGCGCGGCGAACACATCGCCTCGATCCTGGGCGTGCCGTTGCTGAGCGCCGACGAGGTCTCCGGCGTGCTTTTCGTGGGCGATCGCTACGTGCGCGCGTACACCGCCTGGGAAATCTCGATCCTGTCCACGCTGGGCGCGCAGGCTTCGGTCGCCATCGGCAATGCGCGCCTGTTCGAGCAGGCGCGCGACGCGCTGGCGCGGGCGGGGGCGACCAACGAGCTGCTGTCGCGCCAGACGGCGGACACCCGCGCGGCGGCCGAGGCGCACGAGCAGCTGACCGCCCTGGTGGCGCGCGGCGGCGACCTGCCGGATGTGTGCGCGATGCTGGCGCGCCGCCTGGGCGGGCGGGTGGCCGTCTGCGACGAGGGGGGCAGGGAGATCGCCGCCGCCAACGGGGAGCGGGGCGTCGAGGAGCCGGTGGAGGAAGGGCGCTGGATCGAGGACGCGGCCTACGCCGCCCTGGCGGAAAGCCGGCGGACCGGCCGTTCCGTCGCCTATCGGAAATCCCGTACCGTCTGCGCCGTCGTCGGCGGCGAGGGACCGCTGGGGGGGCTGGTCCTGCAGACCGCCGAGCCCTTGGGCGAGGTGGCCGCCCGCATCTTCGAGCGCGGCGCCATGGTGACGGGCGTCGTGCTGCTGCTCCAGGCGCAGCGGACCCTGTCCCTGGTGTCCGACGCGCCGGCCGTGCTGCACGGCCTCGTCCATGGGCCGGGCGGCCGGTCCGAGCGCTTCGCGCAGCAGGCGGAAAAGTACGGCGTCGACATCCATCGCCCCATGCGGCTGCTGGTGGTCAGGGCCGGGCGGGACGGCTGCGCCTATCTATGCCGGCAATTGAGGGACCGCCTGGGGGCATCGGGCGCCCTGTTCGACGACGTCGGGGATTCCCTGGTCGTGCTGGCCAACGCGGCGCGGATGGAGCAGGCGCGCGCGGCGGTCCAGGCCTGCCTGCGCCGCCATCGTGGCGCGTTCTCGGGTGTCGTGAGCGGCGTCGTCGATCACCCCAACGGGCTGTCGGCGTCGTTCGAGCGGGCCGGGCGCTGCCTGGACCTGCTCGACGCGCTGGGCCGGCAGGGCGAGCTTTTCGACGAGAGCCGGCTCGCGCTGTACGTGCCGCTCTTCAACCGCGCGGACGCAGCCGCCATCGACGGGTTCTTCACGGCCACGCTGGGCAGGCTGTATGCCGGCGCCGCCGCGCACGAGGCGCGCCGCACCGTGCTGGCCGGCACGCTGCTGGCCTACCTGGACTGTGGCTACAACGCCGCCGAGGCGGCGAGGAGCCTGTCCCTGCACATCAACACGCTGCGCCAGCGCCTGGAGGCGATCGATGGGCTGCTGGAGGGCTGGCGCGACGCGGGCCGCGCGCTGGAAATCCACGTGGCCTTGCGCCTGTGGCGGCTGCGCGATCCGCTCCGGTTCGCCGCCCCGGACGAACCGGCCGCCGCGCCGGGTCAGCGGCGCCAGCCGTGACCCCCATGCCAGCCGGGACCTGCGTGCCAGCCGTGGCCCCGATGCCCGCCCCACGACCTGAAGCCGAAGTAGTAGGTCGGCGGCGCCACGTAGACGGGCGGCGCGACATAGACGGACGGGCCGGCATAGACGACTCCGCCGCCGTCGTAGTAGGCGGGCGCGGGTTCGTAGACGGCGCATCCGCCCAGGGCGGATGCCACGGCCAGCGCGAGGACGAGCCGGCCGGCGCGGCGGGTGATCGGGGTCTTCATGATGAGGATTATGAGCCTGGCGCTGGCGGGGGGATCCCAGGATTTGCCGGCGCTTACACAACTGCCGGATTTCTCCCCATTCGGGCTGTCGCCGCCATGATTGGTCACATCTGGATCACGGGCGATGTGGCGCGGCGGCGACGGGGGCGGTCACGCCTGTTCGACCCGGTTGCGGCCGGCGTGCTTGGCCTGGTAGAGCGCCTGGTCGGCGCGGGCGATCAGGCCCGAGGCATCGTCGCCCGGGCGGTATGCCGCGACCCCCAGGCTTGCCGTGCTGTGTCCGACCCCGGGGATGGCCTGGCGCTCGATGGCTTGTCGCAGCCGCTCCGCCAGCAGGGTGGCCTGCGCGGCATCGGTATCGGGGCAGATCACCAGGAACTCTTCGCCTCCCCAGCGTCCCACCCGATCCGTTGCGCGGATATGGGTTCTCAGCGCCTGCGCGATGGCAACCAGCACGCTGTCGCCCGCCAGGTGTCCATGGGTATCGTTGACGCGTTTGAAATGATCGATGTCGAGCAGGATGACGCTGAAGGGAATGCCGCCGCGGATGGTCGAATTCAGCTGCGCCTCGAGCGACTCGTCGAGGCGGATGCGATTGGCGAGCTGGGTCAGGGTGTCGGTCATGGAGCGCTTCTCGAGCTCGCGATTGGTGGCTTCGAGTTCCGTCGTGACGGCCTTGATGAAATGCAGCAGCTTGGAGATGACGCGCGTGTGCTGGCTGTCGTAGGGGTCGTCCGGCGGTGGGCGGGTGCCGCCGTTCGCCGTGGCCGCCGCGGGTCTCGATGCCTTGCGGGGCCCGCCTTCGCGCAGCCCTACGGCCACCATGGCGGAATTGAGCAGTTGCAGGCGTCCGGTGCCGAAGAATTCCCCATAGGTGAAGAACCCGAAAGTCGGCGCGTGGGCCTCGAAAGGGCGCGATTCGCGCTCGACGTCTTCCTGGAGCAGGAATCGACGGCAGCCGCAGCTGTACATGAATACGGCGTCGGGTGCGAAATCCGCGCTGGCCGCCTGTATTTCCCGCGCGTGTTCGATGATCGTGCCGGCATCGCCATAGCCGATGTGCACGATCTCGCCTTCGCGGATGTCGCCGAGAAACCGCAGGGAGTCGTCCTCGCCGGCGGCCACGGGAACCCGTGCCACCCACTGGCCTTCGCGCTCGATGAGCAGCGGAAACTCCAGGGCGGCCATGTAGAAGCTTTCGTCCTTGCGTGCGCCGAGGTAGCGCTGGTAGATCTCGAAAGCGGGCCGGCCGTCGATTTCCTTGACGAGCGGGCCGTCGGTTCGCGTGACCGTCATCGGGTGGCTGACCGGTATCCAGCCGAGATAGGCCTCGCACTGCAAGGCGAGTTGCGTGCCTGTGAAGATTACCGCGACGATGCCGGCGTCCAACAGCTCGCCACCCGCGAACACGAAGGTGTTCCGCATCCTGGTGTAGTCGCCGGCGCCTCCGCCGAACAGGGGGAAGTCCCCGATTTCCGGCTCCAGGGCGGCGAACAGCGGGCCAAGCTCGACGCTCAGCGGCGTGGCCAGCAGCAGTACGCCGGCGATATCGTCCGCGCTCGCGCGGATGCTTCGCCCCAGTTCGGCGCCCGTTCGGGATTCCTCGCCCCGCGTGCAAGGCATGGCGATGGCTTGCAACCGCGAGGACTCGAAAAAGCTGAAGCCGATGACGGTCTGGTTGGTCAGCAGGCGCCCGGCGGCGATTTCGCCGACGGTGGTCGCGCCAACCACCGTCGCGGCGGGCAGTAATTCTTCCAGCAGTCCGGCGATGCCGAGAAGATGCGCGGGAGCCCCGCTGGCGCTGTACACCTGGACCAGGATCGAGCGGCTGCTTTCCGCGGCGCGGGCCATCTCGCCATGCGCCACATCGGCGCGCAAGGCGTCGAGATCGGAGAACACGTGCGTGAAGTGTCGGATCATGGTGGCCCTTGCCCGGTTGACACCTTGTTGACAGTGCTGCGTGGCGGAGAAAGTAAAAAGGGGATCAATCGTCCGGCCGATTGATTCCCCCTGTGTTTTCTGGTGGGCCCCCCGAGAGTCGAACTCGGCACCAACGGATTATGAGTCCGCTGCTCTAACCAGGCATGAGCTAGAGGCCCGTTCCCGCCTGGCGCATGGCGCGCCCCGGGCCGGGAGTCCGGGATTATCGCACAGCGCGTCCCGCCTGGGCGCGGGCGGCGGCCCGTCGCCTGGCGGCGCGATGGCCGCGTCCCCGCGCGGATGGTAATCTGGTTCCCGGACATAAAAACAGCAACGGCCCGGGAGGGTCATCCATGCGGCATCTTCTTTCGCGCGTCGCGCTGGCGGCGCTGATCCTGTGCGGTTCGGCCTCCGTCTCGGCCCTGTCGGTGACGCGGTTTTCCCCCGAGGGCATGATGGCCCGGATCGCCCGGGTGCAGGCGGATTTCGACGCGCCCGCCGTGGCGCTGGGCGACGACGGGGCGGCCGATCCGTTCCTGGTCGACTGCGACGACGATGCGGTCAGGGGCTCGGGGCGCTGGACCGATCCGCGGCATTGGGTCTATGCCTTCGACAAGCCCCTGGCGGGAGCGGTGTCGTGCCAGGCGAAGCCCAATCCGGATTTCCGCGACCTGCAGGGCCAGCCGCTGGCCGGCGATGCGCGCCGCTTCGCCACCGGCGGGCCGCGCGCCCGCCTGGTGCGGCCCTGGAGCCGCACGATCTCGGAGGACCAGGTCTTCGTGCTGCGCTTCAACGCCGCGCCGGACACGCGATCCCTGCTGGAGCATGCCTATTGCGAGGTCGAGGGCCTGGGCGAGGCCGTGCCGACGCGTCTGGTGACCGGTGTGGACCGCGCACGGATCCTGAAGGCGGTCACGGGGTCCGACGAGGCGGATGCCTGGGACGACGCCCGCCTGCTGCAGTGCAAGCGCCTGTTGCCGCCGAAGGCGCAGGTGCGGCTGGTGGTGGAGGCCGGCGTGCGCTCCGTGGGGCAGCCAGGCGTGCCGTCCACGGTCGGGCTGGCGGAGGATTTCCAGGTCCGTACCGCGTTCAACGCGGTCATGAGCTGCACGCGCACGAACGCGCAGGCGCCGTGTTCGCCGCTGTTTCCCATTCTCGTGGCCTTCTCCAGGCCCGTGCCCCGGGAACTGGCGGCGCGCGTCGTGTTGGACACCCCGCAGGGGCCGCGCGCGGCGCGGCAGTTCGGCCCCGATGACAATGAGCCGTCGGGCGACGCGGTCGAGACCCTGCAATTCGATCCTCCCTTCGAGGAACGATCCACGCTCACGCTGACCTTGCCCGATGCATTGCGCGACGATATGGGGCTGCCGCTGGCCAACGCCGGCCGCTTTCCCCTGACGATCGAAATGGACGCCATGCCGCCGCTGGCGAAGTTTGCCTCCGGTGCGTTCGGCATTGTGGAGCGCTTCGCAGAAGGTGCGCCGGGCCAGGGCCGGCCCGCCCTGGCGCCACTGGCCCTGCGGCGCGTGGAGCCCCAGCTGCAGACCCGCGATCTCATCCTGTCCGCCGGACGGGCGCGTGATCGCGTGATCACGGATGACGTCCAGGCCCTGCAGTGGTATGCCCGGGTCAGGAATCTCCAGGAAGGCTCGCTGACGGTGGGGCAATGGGCGGATCGGCTTGCGTTGCGCGCCCCGCGCGAGGCCCGCGAGGGCGAACCCCGCATCGACGTGCGCTCGCGCTCTGTGTTCGCCCCCGATGATGAGGTCCGGACGCTGACGCTGCCCGGTGTCCGGGATGCGGAAGGCCAGGATATCGAGATGGTCGGCATTCCCCTGGAGGAACCTGGCCTGCACGTGCTGGAAGTCGCCTCGCCCAGCCTTGGGGCAGCACTGCTGAAACGCAAGGGCGCCGTGGCGGCCGAGCAGGTCATGCATGTGCGTTCAGCCGTGCTGGTGACGAACCTGGCGGTCCACCTGAAGGCGGGGCGCGACGATATCCTGGTCTGGGTGACAACGCTGGACAAAGGCGAGCCGGTTTCCGGCGCGCTCGTAACGGTGCTCGATTGCGACGGCCGGCGCCTGCTGGGCGGAGAAACCGATGCGCAGGGGCTATGGCACGCGGGTGCCCCCGTGCCCACGGACCGGTATTGCGAAGGCACGGAGCAATCGGGAGTGTTTGTCACTGCGCGCATTGCCGGCGATCACCCGCAGGCTCATGGACAGGCGGATTTTTCCTTTGCCTGGTCGGGCTGGGACCGTGGAATCGAGCCCTGGCGTTTCAATGTGCCTGCCAGCCGGTCCCGGGATCCCGATCTGGTGGCCCATGCGGTACTGGACCGCACGCTGTTGCGGGTGGGTGAAACGGTTTCCATGAAGCTGTTCTTGCGCCGGCTGGATCGCGATGGCGTGAAGAATCCGCCCGCCGGCGGCCTGTCTGCGCAGGTCCGCCTGACGCATGACGGTTCGGGGGACACCGTCACCCTGCCGCTGGACTGGAAGACCAGTCCCAGCGGTGGCCAGTACGCCTTGCTCGACTACACGATCCCGCGCAATGCCCACCTGGGCACGTATTCGATCGAACTGCAGCCCCTGGCAGACACGCCCGACGACTGGATCCCCTGGCTGCATGCGGGCGATTTCAGGGTCGAGACCTTCAAGCTGCCCCTGTTGACGGGATCGCTGAAGATCGCGGGTGATGGCGCACAGGCAGCCGGGCCGCTGGTCGCACCGCAATCCGTACGGGCCGACCTGCAGCTGGCCTGGATTTCCGGCGGTCCCGCGCGTGATCTGCCCGTTACCCTCTCGGCGGTGGCGCGCCCCCTGGCGCCAGCGTTTGCGGGGTACGACGATTTCATCTTCGGCATGGAGGCATCCGCAGGGGATTGGAACCCGGAAGCCGGGGCGCCGGACTCCGCCGGTGCCGATGCCGGGGCTTCGGGAATGAGGCGGCTGATCCTGGACAGGAAACCGCTGCACCTGGACGCGCAGGGCGGGGCGCGGGTGGATCTGCCAGGCTTGCCGCCCCCGTCCGAACCCCAGTCCTGGCTGTTCGAGGCGTCTTTCACCGATCCCGCTGGCGAAATCCAGACGCTGGCCCAGACTGCGCAGGTCTGGCCATCGGCGGCGGTGGTCGGCCTGCGGACGGGCCGCTGGATGTCGCGTGGTGAAAAGTCCGGCGTCACGCTGCTGGCGCTGGACACTGCCGGGTGGCCACTGGCCGGCGTCCCGGTCCAGCTGGATGGGCGCGTGCGCACGACCTACAGCGTCCGCAAGCGCCTGGTGGGGGGCTTCTATGCCTACGATTCCCACGAGCAGCTTGCCTCCCTGGGGACGCTGTGCCAGGGAAGCACCGATGCGAAAGGCCAGTTGGAATGCCCGATCAGCCTGGATCGGGACGGGCGGATCGAGCTGCTCGCCCAGGCCTCGGACGCGCAGTCGCGCGTGTCACGGGCCTCGACCTCGATCTGGGTGTGGGGAGACGAAGCCTGGTTCGGCGAGGGGAACGACGACCGGATCGACGTGATTCCCGCCAAGACCGACTACAAGCCTGGTGAAACCGCGGAGTTCACCGTGCGCATGCCGTTTCGCCAGGCTCGCGCGCTGGTGGCCGTGGAGCGCGAGGGGGTGCTGGAAACGCACGTGGTCGAACTGGACGGCGACGAGCCCGTCGTGCGGCTGCCTGTGCGGGAAAGCTGGGGGCCGAATGTCTATGTCTCGGTACTGGCCGTGCGCGGCCGCATCCGCCGGGTGCCCTGGGCGTCGTTCTTCGATTGGGGCTGGCGGCATCCGCTGGACTGGATGGCGGCGCGGTTGGCCCAGGCCGCGGATGCTCCCGAGCCCACGGGCCTGGTGGATCTGGCCAAGCCGTCGTTCCGCTTCGGCCTGGCGGGCATCCGCGTCCAGAGCGAAGCCGATCGCCTGCGGGTCAAGGTCGAAGCCGACCGCGACACGTACCAGGTGCGCCAGCATGCCCGGGTGCGTATCCAGGCGACCCTGCCCGATGGTGCGCCGGCAGCGGGGGCCGGCGTGGCCTTTGCGGCCGTGGACGAGGCCTTGCTGGAACTGCGCGGCAACGCCAGCTGGGATCTGCTGGATGCCATGCGCGTGGAGCGAGACTATGGCGTGGAGACCGCGACGGCCCAGGGTGAGGTCGTCGGGCGCCGTCACTATGGCCGCAAGGCGGTGCCGGCGGGCGGGGGCGGTGGTTTCAATGCCACGCGGGAATTGTTCGATACGCGCCTGCTTTGGCGCGGCGACCTGACCCTGGATGACCAGGGCCGGGCCGAACTGGAAGTGCCGCTGAATGACTCCCTGACGCGTTTCCGGCTGGTGGCCGTGGTCGATTATGGCCAGGGGATGTTCGGTACGGGGTCCACCGGCATCATCAGCACCCAGGACCTGCAGGTGGTGTCGGGCCTGCCCCTGGTGGTGCGCGAGGGCGACCGCTATGAGGCGCGCGCGACCGTGCGCAACCGGACGGCGCTGCCCATGGCGCTGTCGTTGTCGGCCGACGTGGCGGGAGACGACGGGGCTGAACGGGCCCTGCCCGGGCAGGTGCTGCGGCTCGAACCCGGGGCCGCCCAGACGGTGGGTTGGCCGGTGACGGCGCCGGTGCTGTCCGGCCAGGCCGCGACTGGAACGTTGAAGTGGCGTTTCGAGGCGAGGACGACCACTGGCGAGGCAGTTTCCGACCGGATCGCGGTCGAGCAGACGCTGCTGCCTGCCGTCCCGGTCACGGTGCGCCAGGCCACCTTGCTGCAGGTACAGGATGGGGTGCCGCAGCGGGTGCCGGTGGAAGCGCCGGTGCAAGCGCTGGCGGGTGCAGGCGGTGTGCCGCGCGGCGGTGTCCTGGTCGCCCTGCAGTCCAGCCTGGCGGGGACCCTGCCGGGGGTGCGCGCCTGGCTGGATGCCTACCCTTATGCCTGTGTCGAGCAGCTCAGTGCCAAGGCGCTCGGGCGCCATGATCCCGTGGCATGGCGGGCATTGATGGAGCGCCTGCCCGACTACCGGACCGAGTCGGGGCTGCTGTCGTATTTTCCTGGCGGCCGGGGCAGCGTCGTGCTGACGGCGCACCTGCTGGAACTCGCCGAGCGGGCGCAGGATCGGACCTATGCCTTGCCGAACGGCGTGCGCGAGAGCATGCTGGCCGCCCTGCAGGATTATGTGTCCGGGCGTCTGACCGAGGACAGCTGGGCACCCGTGCGGGATGATTTCTGGCGCAAGCTGATCGCCGCCGATGCGCTGGCGCTGGCCGGTGCCTGGCAGCCCGGCATGCTCGACAGCTTTGCGCAGGAAGTCGACGATTGGCCGACGGCTGCCGTGGTGACCTGGCTGTCGATCCTGCGGCATGTGCCCGAGTTGGATGACCGCGAGTCCCTGTCGGCACGGGCCGAGGCCGTGTTGCGCGCGCGGCTGTCGCGGCATGGCGCCTCGCTGGTGCTGGCCGACGACACGGTGGATTCGGGTTGGTGGCTGATGAGCAATGCCGCCACCGCGCAGGCGCGCCTTCTCATGACCGTGCTGGACCGGCCCGGCTGGCGCGCGGATCTGCCGCGCCTGCTGACCGGTCTGCTGTCGATGCAGCGCGATGGGGCCTGGTCCACGACCGCGGCCAATGCGCTGGGCACCCTGGCCGTCGATCAGTTTGCCCGCAAGATGGAAACGCATGCGGGTGCAGGCGAAGTGCGCGTGACCCTGTCTCCGGGGGCGCTGGCTGTGCTGCCCTGGGCCGACATGCCTGGGGGGGATGGCGTACGCCGTCAGTCCCTGGACTTGCCCTGGCCGCAGCAGGGCCGGGGCATCCTGGAAATCGTCCAGCAGGGCCAGGGCAGCGGCTGGGCCACGGTCGCGGCGCGTGCGGCAGTTCCCCAGACCCTGGCCGAGGACGCCGGGCTGCAGGTCGATCGTGCGGTGGTGCCGGTGTCCAGGGCGCGGCCGGACCGCTGGTCGGTGGGCGATGTCTATCGCGTGCGCCTGTGGATCCGGGCCCGGGAAACCCTGGCCTGGTCCGTGGTCAGCGATCCGGTGCCAGCGGGAGCATCCATTCTGGGCGGCGGCCTGGGCCGGGATTCCAGCCTGGCGATGGCGGGCGAGCGTCAGGAGGACTGGTGGAACCAGCCCAGTTTCGTCGAACGGGATGCCGGCGTCTTCCGGGCTTACTACGAGGTCATGGAACCGGGCGAGCGGACGCTGGAATACACGGTACGGTTGAACGTGCCGGGGGAATACCGGCTGCCGCCGACGCGCGCCGAGGCCCTGTATCAGCCGGATGTCTTCGGCAGCGTACCCAACGCGCCCTTGAGCGTGGAGCCTCTTCCCTGATGGATCCGGTGGCCGTTGCGAGCCAGTGCCTGCGGGTCTTGGTCTTGGCGCTGATCCTGGGGGCGCCGCTGCCCCGGGCCTGGGCGCAGGGACCGCAGGCCGCTTTTCCGCCGGACCATGCAGCGGTCCGGGCGGCCTGGCGTCCGTCGGACGTGCGCCTGCTGGCTTCGGACGGAAAGGAACTGCAGCGGCTGCGTACGGATTTTTCCAGCCGGCGCGGCGACTGGTTGCCCCTGGCAGATGTGTCGGCAGCCTTGCTGCGGGCCGTGGTGGCTTCCGAAGACAGGCGTTTCTACACGCATGGTGGCGTGGATTGGCTGGCGAGCGCCTCGGCAGCCTGGTCGTCCGCCTGGGGCATCGGAGCCCGGCGCGGCGCATCGACCCTGAGCATGCAGCTGGCGGCCTTCCTGGATCCCACGCTGCGGCGCGGCCCCGCAGGGCGCGGCATCCTGCAGAAGCTCGACCAGATGCAGGCGGCCATGGCGCTCGAATCCCGCTGGACCAAATCCGAGATTTTGGAGGCCTACCTGAACCTGGCGGCCTGGCGTGGCGAGCTGGTCGGAGTCGATGCGCTGTCCCGGGTCCTGTTCCAGAAGCACGCCTCGGGGTTGAATCTGCGCGAGGCAGCCCTGGCCGCCGTGCTCTTGCGCGGTCCGAATGCGCCGGTGCCGCTGCTGGTCCAGCGCAGTTGCGCCCTGATGCGCGAGTTGGGCCGGCCGGACGCATGCCACGGATTGCGGGGCTTCGTTCAGGCCGCCCTGTCGCGCGCCGGCGAGGCGCGTTTCGATGCGCCGGCGCTGGCGCCGCACTGGACACGGCTGCTGCGGGATGTCGGACTGGCGGATGCCCGGGGCGAGATCCATTCCACGCTGGATCGCGGCCTGCAGGAGGCGGCAGTACGCTCAGTGCGCCGGCGCCTGGGCGAATTGCGCGGCACGGGGGTCACCGACGCCGCCGTGGTGGTGCTCGATAACCGCAGCGGTGCCGTGCTGGCCTATGTGGGATCGTCGGGCGTGCTGTCCGAGGCTGCCCAGGTCGATCATGCGCGCGCCGTCCGCCAGGCGGGTTCGACCCTGAAGCCTTTCCTGTATGCCATGGCCCTGGATCAGCAGCGCCTGACGGCCGCGTCCCTGCTGGACGACAGCCCGGTCGGTCTGGATGGCGGCGGAGGGCTCTACGTGCCGGACAACTACGACCACCGATTCGGCGGCTGGGTCAGCGCGCGCACGGCACTGGCGTCTTCCCTGAACGTGCCGGCCGTGCGCACCCTGATGCTGGTGGGGCCCGATGCGCTGGCGGCCCGCCTGTCGGCCCTGGGCCTGCCGCTTGACCGCGGGGGAGACTATTACGGCTACAGTCTGGCGCTGGGATCGGCGGACGTGACGCTGCTGTCCCTGAGCAACGCCTACCGGGCACTGGCGCGCGGCGGTGATTACGCACCGGTGAACCTGAGCGCGCGCCCCGGGTCGGAAGCGCAGGGGGGAATCCGGCTGTATTCCCCCGAGGCCGCCTGGATCGTGGGCGACATGCTGGCCGACCGCGCCGCGCGCGCCAGGACCTTCGGCCTGGACAGTCCGCTGACCACGCGGTTCTGGACGGCAGTGAAGACCGGCACCAGCCGCGACATGCGCGATAACTGGTGCGTGGGCTGGTCGATCGACTACACGGTGGGTGTGTGGGTGGGCAACAGCGCCGGGGCCAGCATGCGCGATGTTTCGGGCGTCAGCGGCGCCGGTCCCATCTGGCACGATGTGTTCGACTGGCTCTACCGCCGCCATGCCCCGCCGCAGCCGGCCCGTCCGCCGGGGGTCACTGGCCAGGCTGTGTCTTTCGCGGGGCTGGAGCCTGAACGCATCGAGTATTTCCTGGGAGATACGGCCCAGGCCCGTTTCGTGCCTCCGGACCTGGCCGCCGACCACGGCAGGCCGCGGATCGCCGAGCCCGTGGATGGCACGATCCTGGCCCTGGATCCGGACATTCCATGGGATCGCCAGCGCCTGCGCCTGCGGGCGGTCGACGCTCGTTCGCGGTCCGTGACGGACGCGCGCTGGTTCCTGGACGGCCAGCCCTATGGGCAGGGGCCGGGCATGGTGCCGGACTGGGCGCCCAGCCCCGGCACCCATGTGTTCGAACTGCGCAGCCCGCAGGGCACGGTGCTGGACCGATCCCGGGTCTTCGTCCGTGGAGGGCGCTTCGCTGTCGGGGAGGCCGTCTGGGACGTGGGCGCCGGCAGGCCCGGCGGGCCAGGGACGGGGAACCATCCTGATGCGCAGGGTAAACATTGATCACGGCAAAATATGCCATCATTGAATCCTGAAAGGACGAAAAGGAGCTTGGGTATGCGCAATTGGCATTCGGACGGCGGGCCGGGGGTGAAGTTGCTGGCGGGAGCAGTGCTGGCAGTCCTGGCCGGCTGCCAGGCCGTGCCAGGCCCCCAGGGCCCTGCGAACAAGGCGGCGGCCCCTTCCGCGGCAGCAACTGCGGCGCCGGCGCAGACGGCCGGCCCACGGCACGCCATCACCGAAAACCGCCAGGCCATGGATCTGCGCGTGTTCCTGGCCGACACCCGGTCACGGCCGGACTGGACACCGGTCGCCCTCAAGCCGTCCGGTGTGCTGTATGTGCGCCCGACGGCCATCATCGGGCGCGACGACCTGATCGGCATCCAGTCGGCGACCGATCAGAAGGGCGAAGGCATCCTGGTCCTGATCCTCAGCGACGAGGGCCTGCGCAAGATGCATGAAGCCACGGCGGCGAATCCCGGCCTGCGCCTGGCCCTGGTCGTGGGGCACACCATGCTGGCCGCGCCGGGCTATGCCGCGCCGGTCAGCCAGCAGCAGCTCGCTTTCGCCGTGGGTTCGGCGCGCAATGCCGAACTCGCTGCCCGCTCGGTCGCCGGTGTGGAATCCGCGCCATCCGCCGGAGGATTCTGAAGCACGCAGGGCATCGTTGCTGCGCGTTGTTTTTTCGACGCGCGCTGCGGGAGGCCGCGTTTTTTTCTTGCAGCGATGATGTCTGATCGGTGAAAATCTACGCATTGCGTATATAGGAGCCGAAGATGGCGATTTCCCAGCAAGTCTTCCTGCGCGACGCGATGCGCCGCCTGAACCTGACCCGCGATGTATTCGCGGCTCGCATCGGCGTCAAGCGCCGCGCCCTGGACACGTGGCTGCTGCCGGAAGGCTCCCAGGAAGCGCGCACCATGCCGGAGGTCGTCTCGCGTTTCGTCACCGAGATCGTGGAAAACGCTGCGCTGATGCAAAAATATGCGCAAAGCGCACAATCCGGTCCGTTGCGCGACCGCATCGCCATCGACAACAAGCATCAGCTCCTGTCCGTGGATCAGTTCACACGCGAGTCGGTCGAGGAACTGTTTCGCGTGGCCGACCTGATGCAGCCCATCGCCCGGCGGCGCAAGGTCTCCCGCGTTCTAGAGGGCGCGGTGCTGGGCAATCTGTTCTTCGAGGCCAGTACCCGTACGCGGGTCAGCTTCGGCGCGGCTTTCTGCCGCCTGGGCGGCTCGGTGTGCGACACCACCGGCTTCACCTTCTCGTCCATGGCCAAGGGGGAGTCCATCTACGACACCAGCCGCGTGATGAGCGGCTATGTGGATGCCATGGTGATCCGGCACCCCGAACAGGGTTCCGTGGCCGAGTTCGCCGCCGCGACCAATATCCCGGTGGTCAACGGCGGCGATGGCGCGGGCGAGCATCCCAGCCAGGCGCTGCTGGACCTCTACACCATCCTCACGGAATTCTCACGGCTGGGAAAACTGCTCGACGGCGCGCACATCGTCATGGCCGGCGACCTGAAATACGGGCGCACGGTGCATTCGCTGATCAAGCTGCTGGCGCTGTACCGCGGCATGAAGTTCACCCTGGTGTCTCCACCGGGTCTGGAGATGCCGGAACACCTGCTGGACCAGGCCAGCCGCAATGGCCACGTCATCGAGCAGACCCACGATCTGGCCGCCGGCCTGAAGGGTGCGGACGTGGTCTATGCCACGCGGGTACAGAAGGAACGCTTCTCGGGTGAAAACCTGGAAGGCTATTCGGCCGACTTCCAGGTCAACCGCACCATCGTGGACGCCTGCTGCGGCCCGGACACCATTGTCATGCACCCCTTGCCGCGCGACAGCCGCGAGGGCGCCAACGATCTCAGCACCGACCTGAACCACGATCCGCGTCTGGCGATCTTCCGCCAGACGGACAATGGCATCCCGGTGCGCATGGCGATCTTCGCCGTGCTGCTGGGCGTCGAGGGGCTGGTGCAGCATTCGCTGCGTGACGTGACCTGGACGCCGCCGTCCCATATCGGCCCGGACGACAGCGTCTTTCACGGGATCGATTGAAGGGGATGTTCTTTCGCCTCGCGGCCAGCGAGGCGCCCCCGTGCGGCAGGGGCCGGGTGGCCCCGCAAGAGGTATTCAGCGCCCGGCGCCGTCCGCGCGCATGCCCCCCAGCGCCGCGACCAGGTCGTCCAGCATGCGCGCCAGTTCGCCCGTCATCAGGGCAAAGTCGGCCTCGAACTGCTCGGCCTCGTTGGCGGCCTGGGCATCCTGGTGTTCCTTCAGCACGTCCAGGGGCGCGACGCGCTTGATGTCCAGGTTGTCGGTCAGCACGAAGGAAACCCGGTCGTTCCATGTCATGGCCAGGCGCGTGCATTGCTTGCCGGCCTGGATGTGGCGGCGGACCTCGTCCAATTCGACCGTCTGGCGCACATAGCGCACGGTGGCGCGCGATTCGCCGGTGGAGCGCAGCTCCGTGTCCTGGTCGATGGTGAAGCCGGCGGGCGCTTCGTCCTCGGACAGCCACAGCGTCATGGCGGCGGCCGGCGACATTTCCACGTGCAGCGGCACGATGGGGAAGGGCGTCAGCGTCTTGGCCAGCAGGCCCAGCACTTCGTCGCTGCGCGCGGTGGCGGCGGCATCGATGGCCACCCAGCGGTTCACGGTGTCGATCCAGACTCGGGTGTCATGGGCGATGACGAAGGCGCGAGGCAGCAGCTCCATCGTCATCTGTTCCTTGATTTCCTTCATCTGCTTGCGGCCGGGCTTGTAGCCTTGCTGCTCTTCGATCTGCAGCGCGCGTGCGCGGCTGGCCTGGTTGACGACCGTGGCCGGCAGCAGCTTCTTTTCCGTCTGCAGGCGCAGCAGGAGCTGGCCGTGCTGCCCGTAGACCAGGCCGCTGTCCTCGCGCGGGGGCATCCATCCCGATACCTGGCTGTCCTGGCTGCCGCCGGGCTGGAAGGCGAGCGGCTCCAGGGCCGCTTCGAGGTCGGCGGGGTTCAGGGAGGCGTTGGGGGCGAGGCGATAGATTTTGAGATTCTTGAACCACATGGTCTTTACGGCGGGCCGGCGGGCGGCGGTGAAAACGGGCCTTGATTGTACGCGGTAAAAATCGGCGCGGCCGCGCCGGACGCAGCCGGTTCCGAAGGGGGGCCTATGGCTTCAGCGCCCGTGCCCACTCCTTCAGCCCCGGATGGCGGCGGTCCTTGTCCGACAGGATGGGATCGCGGATCGGCCAGGGGATCGCCAGATCCGGGCAGTCCCAGGCCAGGCCGTCCTCGTCGGCCGGATCGTAGTATTCCGTGCACTTGTACTGGAAGAGCGCGGTGTCGCTGAGAACGCAGAATCCGTGAGCGTAGCCGGGCGGAATCCAGATCTGGCGGTGGTTGTCGGCCGACAGCTCGACCGCCACATGCCGGCCGAACGTGGCGGAATGGGGATCGATATCCACGGCTACATCGAAAACGGTGCCTTCGATCACCTGCACCAGCTTGCCCTGGGGCCGGGTACGCTGGAAGTGCAGCCCGCGCAGCACGCCGCACGCGGAGCGAGAGACGTTGTCCTGGACAAAGATCGGCTCGATCCCGGCTTCCTCGCGGTAGCGGCGGGCGCTGAACGATTCCAGGAAGAAACCGCGCGCGTCACTGAAGACCCGGGGCTCGATCAGGCGCACGCCGGGCAGGGCGGTGTCGATGACTTTCATCGTCCGCTGTCCTCGTGGGCCAGGGCCAGCAGGTATTGCCCGTAGTCCGTCTTGGCCAGTCGCATGCCGCGTTCTTCCAGCCCGGCGCGGTCCAGCCAGCCGTTGTGAAAGGCGATTTCTTCCAGGCAGGCAACTTTCTGCCCCTGGCGGCGCTCGATGGTCTGCACGTAGGTGCCGGCGTCCAGCAGGCTTTCGTGCGTGCCGGTGTCCAGCCAGGCAAACCCCCGACCCAGGATCCTGACGTGCAGATCGCCGCGCCGCAGGTAGGCGTTGTTCACATCGGTGATTTCCAGTTCGCCGCGTGCCGAGGGCCGCACCCCGCGTGCGATGTCCACCACGTCATTGTCGTAGAAGTACAGGCCGGTGACGGCATAGGAAGACTTGGGCCTGGCGGGTTTTTCCTCGATCGATACGGCGCGGCCGGTTGTGTCGAATTCCACCACGCCGAAGCGTTGCGGGTCCGCGACCCGGTAGCCGAAAAGAGTGGCTCCGGAGACCCGCTGAGCGGCTTCGCGCAGCATGCCGCTGAATCCGTAGCCGTAGAAGATATTGTCTCCCAGCACCAGACAGACCCGGTCGCTGCCGATGAAATCCGCGCCGATCAGGAAGGCCTGCGCCAGGCCATCGGGCGAGGGCTGTTCGGCATAGGACAGGTCGATGCCGAAATCCGAGCCATCGCCCAGCAGGCGCCGGAATCCCGGCAGGTCGTCGGGCGTCGAGATCACCAGCACGTCGCGGATGCCGGCCAGCATCAGCACCGACAGCGGGTAGTAGATCATGGGCTTGTCGTAGATGGGCAGCATCTGCTTGGACACGCCGCGCGTGATGGGATGCAGCCGGGTGCCGGAGCCGCCGGCGAGAATGATGCCTTTCATGGGGCGTCTGGAGAGAACTGGACCAGCCGCCAGTGTAGCGGGGAACGGCGTGTGGCGATGCGGGGATTTGACGTCGATTTCCGGGCGGATCGCCCGGGTAAAATGCAGGACGCGCCGTGCTGGCCGGCAGCCGGGCAAAGATCGAAAGGAAGACGCAATGTGCGGTTTGGTGGGGTTTCTGGGGGGCGGCCGCGGGCGGGACGCGCGTGAAACCGCAGCCATCCTGGAGCGCATGGCCGACGCCATCGTGTCGCGGGGGCCGGACGACGCCGGCATCTGGTCCGACGGTGCGGCAGCCATCGGGCTGGCCCATCGGCGCCTGTCCATCCTCGACCTGTCGGCGGCGGGCCACCAGCCCATGGCAGGGCCATCGGGGCGTCACGTCATCGTCTTCAATGGTGAAATCTACAACCATCTGGACCTGCGCCGCGAACTCGAGCAGTCCGGCCTGGCACCGGGCGGCGGCCAGGGCTGGCGCGGGCATTCGGATACCGAGACGCTGCTGGCGGGTTTCGCGGCGTGGGGCATCCGGGCCACGGTGCAGCGCTGCATCGGCATGTTCGCCTTCGCCGTCTGGGATACCCAGGCGCGCGTCCTGACTCTGGGTCGGGACCGCCTGGGCGAGAAGCCCCTGTACTACGGCTGGCAGGGCGCCGGCGACGCGGCCTGTTTCCTGTTCGGTTCCGATCTCAAGGCGCTGCGGGCCCATCCGCTTTGCGCGGCGGAAGTCGATCGCGATGCCCTGTGCCTGCTGATGCGGCACAACTACATCCCGGCGCCTCATTCCATCTACTGCGGCATCTCCAAACTGCCTGCGGGCTGCCTGCTGACCGTGTCCCTGGAACAGCGCGCGCCACGGGTGGATGCCTACTGGTCGCTGGCCGAGACCGCCGTGTCCGGTGTCCGCGAACCGTTCACCGGTTCCGATCCGGAAGCCATCGATGCGCTGGAAGACCTGCTGAAGTCCGCTGTGCGCCAGCAGATGCTGGCCGACGTGCCGCTGGGCGCCTTCTTGTCCGGGGGCATCGATTCTTCGGCCGTGGTGGCGTTGATGCAGGCCCAGTCCGAGCGGCCGGTCAAGACCTTTTCCATCGGGTTCCACGAGCCGGGCTACAACGAGGCCGAACACGCCCTGGCGGTCGCCCGGCACCTGGGCGCCGACCATACCGAACTGTATGTCACGCCACAGGAAGCGCAGGATGTGATTCCCCTGCTGCCTGACCTGTACAGCGAACCCTTTGCCGATGCCTCGCAGATCCCGACCTTCCTGGTGTCGCAGCTGGCGCGCCGGCACGTCACCGTTTCTCTGTCGGGCGATGCGGGCGATGAGCTGTTCGCCGGCTACGGCCGCTATCTGCGCAACAGCCGGCACTGGGACCGGATCGCCCGCGTGCCGCTCGGTCTGCGCAAGCTGGCTGCTGGCGGCATCCGTGCGCTGCCGCCCGGGGCCTGGAATACCATGCTCGGGCCGCTGAGCCCCGTGCTGCCCGGCTCGTTGGGCGCGGCGCCCGTCGGCGAGAAGCTGCATCAGGGCGCCCGCAAGCTGTCCGCCAGGCGCATCGACGACCTCTACCTGCAATCGATTTCCCGCTGGGAGCCGGAAGGCCTGGTGATCGGCGGACGCGAGCCTCAGACCTGCCTGCGCGGCCGGCCGCTGCCGCTCGAAGGGCTGGATGATGTGCAGCGCCTGATGGTCCTGGATGCCCTCGTCTATCTGCCTGACGACATCCTGGTGAAGGTCGACCGGGCCGCCATGGGGGTGTCCCTGGAAAGCCGGGTGCCGTTCCTGGATCACCGCGTGGTGGAATTCGCCTGGCGGATTCCGCAGTCCATGAAATTGCGCGACGGCGCCACCAAGTGGATCCTGCGGCAGGTGCTGTACCGGCATGTACCCCGCGAGCTGATCGAACGTCCCAAAAAAGGGTTCAGCGTGCCCGTCGGCCACTGGCTGCGCGGCCCGTTGCAGGATTGGGCCGAGAGCCTGCTGGACGAATCGCGTCTACGCCGGGAAGGCTTCTTCGACCCGGCGCCGATCCGGCGGACCTGGGCGGAACACCTGTCCGGACGCCGCAATGCGCAATACCCCCTGTGGGGCGTGCTGATGTTCCAGGCCTGGCTCGAGAAACAACCGGAAAGCCGATAGGCCGGGATGCCGACGGCCGGGAATGCCCGTTCCGGAGCTTCCGGGCAAAAAAACGGCCCGGACGAGGCCGGGCCGGGAGGGGCGACCGCCCGTGCACACGAAAAGGAGCTCGCGGGGGGCACGGACGACGGCAGCCGTTGGTGGGAGCGTCCGGGCGGACAAGGGGGGAACGAGGCGCCCGGACGACCATCGGCGTGCATTGCCATTCTAAAGTGGGGTGCCTGACGGTACTCTGAAAAGCCCTAGGACTCGTTCAGGTCGTTGTGCCGGGTTTCCTTGACGAAAAGCATGCCCACGATCAGCGTCATCGCGCACACCAGGATCGGATACCACAGGCCGTCGTACATGTTGCCGGTCGTGGCCACCGTTGCAAAGGCCACGGGGGGAAGGAAGCCGCCGAACCAGCCGTTGCCGATGTGGTAGGGCACGCTCATGGACGTGTAACGGATGCGCGTGGGGAACATCTCCACCAGCATGGCGGCGATCGGCCCGTAGACCATGGTGACCTGCAGCACCAGGAAGAACAGCAGCAACAGCACCATGGTGAAGTTGATCTGGGATGGATCGGCATAGGCGGGATAGCCGTGGCTGCGCACCGCCTGGCGCAGTTCTTCCTGCAGCGAGGCATTGCGGCTGGCGAATTCGGCGCGCGGCAGCGCAGTGCCGTCGAAGGAATCGATGCGCTGGTCGCCCACCAGGGCATAGGCCGTGGTGCCTTTTGGGGCAGGCTGGTTGATGTAATGGACCGAATGACTGGCCATGAAGGCCTTGAGCAGGTCGCAGGCGCTGGTGAAGGAGGCGATGCCCACCGGATTGAATTGCAGCGAACAGTCGGCTGGGTCGGCCACGACGTAGACGGGCGCCTGGCTCTGGGCGCGTTCCAGGGCCGGATTGGCGTAGTGGGTCAGGCCCTTGAATACGGGGAAATAGGTCAGGGCGGCGATCAGGCAGCCCGCCATGATGATGGGTTTGCGTCCGATCCGGTCCGACAGGGCGCCGAACACCAGGAAAAAGGGGCAGGCCAGCAGCAGGGCCAGCGCCACCAGGATGTTGGCGATGTTGGCGTCCACGCCCAGCGTTTCAGTCAGGAAATACAGGGCGTAGAACTGGCCTGTGTACCAGACCACGGCCTGGCCGGCCGTCAGGCCGATCAGGGCCAGCAGGATCAGGCGCAGGTTGCGCCACTGTCCGAATGCTTCCTTGATGGGTGCGCGTGAGACCAGGCCTTCGCTCTTCATGCGTGTGAAGGCGGGGGATTCGTGCAGGCGCAGGCGGATCCAGACCGAGATCACCAGCAGCAGCACGGAAATCAGGAAAGGCACCCGCCAGCCCCAGGCGTCGAAGGCTTCCTGGCCCAGCGTGGCGCGGGTCCCCAGGACCACGACCAGCGACAGGAACATGCCGGTGGTGGCCGTGGTCTGGATCCAGCTGGTGAAGAAACCGCGCCGGCCTGGCGGAGCGTGTTCGGCCACGTAGACCGCCGCGCCGCCGTATTCGCCGCCCAGGGCCAGGCCCTGCAGCAGGCGCAGCACCAGCAGGATCATGGGGGCTGCCGTGCCGATCGAGGCCGACGAGGGCAGCACGCCCACCAGGAAGGTGGACAGGCCCATGATCAGGATCGAGACCACGAAGGCGTACTTGCGCCCGACCATGTCGCCCAGACGGCCGAACACCAGGGCGCCAAAGGGACGCACGGCAAAGCCGGCCGCAAAGGTCAGCAGGGCGAAGATGAAGCCTGCCGTGGGATTCAGGCCGGAAAAGAAATGCTGGGCGATGACAGCCGCCAGGGAACCGTAGACGTAGAAGTCGTACCATTCGAAGACGGTTCCCATCGAGGACGCCAGGATGACGCGGCGTTCCTCGTGGGTCATGGGGCGGTTCGCTTCGTGCATGGCATCGTGCGGCATGGGTCGGGCTCGGTTCATGTGCGGGTCCTGGGCATGTCGTCGCGGGGAAATGAAACACGCAGCCGGGTGCCGGCGCTGAGCGGGTCGCGGTGATTGCCGGGCGGCAGGAAAGCGATGGTGGCATGGTGGTGCTCGGCGACCTCGCGCACGATCGCCAGGCCCAGGCCGCTGCCTTCGGCGCCATGGCCGAGGATCCGGTAGAAACGGTCGAAGACCCGGGATTGCTCTTCGGGCGGGATGCCGGGACCGGAGTCCTGGACCTCGAGGCAGACCCGGTCGCCCTCGGGCATGGCGCGCACCGTGACACGGCCGCCCTGGGGCGTGTAGAGCAGGGCATTGTCGATCAGGTTGTTCAGCAGCTCGCGGATCATGACCGCGTTGCCGAAGACCGGCAAGGGTTCGCCGGGCGATTCGAAACCCAGGTCGATGCGGCGTTCCAGGGCAGTCTCCACCCATTCCAGGGTGCAGGTCTCCGCCAGGGGCAGCAGGTCCAGCAGTTCGGTGGTGCGCGGCTGGGTCGGGTCGATGGATTCGGCCCGTGCCAGCAGCAGCAGCTGGTTCACCAGCCGGGTGGCTCGCTGGGATCCGGTGATCAGTTGCTGCAGGCTGGCGCGCATGCGTGCAGGCTCCTGCTCTCGCAGCGCGAGTTCGCATTGCGTGCGGATGCCTGCCAGCGGGGTCTTCAGCTGGTGGGCCGCATTTGCGACGAAGCGCCGCTGGAATTCGATGGAGTCGGACAGGCGCTGCAGCACGTTGTTCATCGAGGCGATCAGCGGCACGATTTCCGCCGGCGCCAGGTCGTCGCGCAGGGGCGACAGGTCGTTGGGCTTGCGCCGCCGCATGTGCTCCTGGAGCATGCTGAGGGGCTCCAGGCCCTGGGTCAGGCCCAGTCCGGCCAGCATGGCAGCCAGCGGCAGGATGATGAGCTGCGGCGTCAGCATGCCGGTCAGGATTTCCTGTTGCAGGGTGGCGCGCGCTTCGGCCGGTTCGGCCACTACGGTGAGGAAGCCGGTGCCGTCCCGGTCGCGCCCGCCCCAGACATAGGCAATGCGGATGGGCTGGTGGTTCAGGGATGCATTGCGGAAGCGGATCTGGTCGATGTCGTAGCCCCAGTTTTCCGGTATGGGTATGCTGGGATCTCCCGCCAGCAGGTGGCCGTTGGCGTCCAGGATCTGCCAGCTGGTGGCTGATTCGTCCGCGCTGCCTGCCAGCACCGTGCGGGCCGACTCGGACAGGGCCACTCCGGTGGCCAGGCGCTGCTGCTCGATTTCGTGACGCAGCAGGCGCAGATGGCTCGACAGCGTCCGGTCGTAGGGCGAGTTGGCGATGTTCAGGGAAATGAAATAGGTGATGACGATGCCGATCGACCACAGGACGAACAGCGGCACGATCATCCACAGGAGGATGCGGCCCAGGAGGGTCGCATGCCGGCGGGGTCTGCGCGGTACCGAGTCGGCGAACATGTCGGGGCGCGCCGTCAGTCGACGGCCGCCGTGTCCGCCGGCACGGCGCGGTTGTCGGGCTCCAGGCAGTACCCCAGGCCGCGTACGGTCAGGATGTGGACGCCGGCCGGTTCGATCTTCTTGCGCAGCCGGTGGATGTAGACCTCGATGGCATTGGTGGTGACTTCTTCGCCCCATTCGCACAGCAGGTCGACGAGCTGGTGCTTGCTGATCATGCGGCCGCTGCGCGACAGGAAGATTTCCAGCAGGCTGGTCTCGCGGGCGGACAGTTCGACGGCGGCGTCGTCGATGGTGGCCACGCGCCCGTTCAGGTCGAAGGCGAGGCGCCCGTGGCGCAGGACGGATGCGCGTGCGCCGCCGTGGCGGCGGATCAGTGCGCGCACGCGGGCTTCGAGTTCGCTGAGGGCGAAGGGTTTGGACATGTAGTCGTCGGCGCCCAGGTCCAGGCCTTCGACGCGCTGCTCGACGGAGTCGGCCGCCGTCAGGATCAGGACCGGCAGGGGCGTGCCTCGCTGGCGCAGCTTGCGCAGCACGGACAGGCCGTCCAGGCGCGGCAGGCCCAGATCGAGGATCAGCAGATCGAAGGCCTGCAACTGCAGCGCGGAATCGGCGCTGGATCCATCGTTGACGACGTCCACGGCATAGCCTTCGTAGCGCAGCGATCGGGACAACCCGTCCGCGAGAATGCTGTCGTCCTCGGCAATCAGGATACGCATGGCGGAAATGACATCCAGGGGGAGGCGGGCGCTGAAATGGCCCAGGGTGCATTCATTTTGGCACGCGCGGCTGCGCCGGGTCATTAGGGTAAACGATGGGGCTTGCGGCACGGCGGCGGCCCCCGGCGCCCGGTTCCATCGTTTTGCCCGGGATCGAATTGCCATATCTGTATTTTCATACAGTATAATTTAATGCCATAATTTCCCGAACCCCGCCGCAGGCGGACCCGGCCCCCCCCAGGCCGCGGTTCCTGCGGCTTGTCACTCAAGATAGGAATTCCCTCATGGATGAACGCTCCGGCAAGGCCAACCCCGAACGCGCCAAGGCGCTGGCCGCCGCGCTGTCGCAGATCGAAAAGCAGTTCGGCAAGGGCTCCATCATGCGCTACGGCGACAACCAGGTCGAACACGACATCCAGGTCGTGTCCACCGGTTCCCTGGGGCTGGACATCGCCCTGGGTGTCGGGGGGCTGCCGCGCGGACGCGTGATCGAAGTCTATGGCCCCGAATCCTCCGGCAAGACCACGCTCACCCTGCAGGTCATCGCCGAAATGCAGAAGATCGGCGGCACCTGCGCCTTCGTCGATGCCGAGCACGCACTGGACGTCCAGTACGCCGCGCGCCTGGGCGTCAATCTCGAAGACCTGCTGATCTCGCAGCCCGATACCGGCGAGCAGGCCCTGGAAATCACCGATGCCCTGGTGCGTTCGGGGTCGGTCGACCTGATCGTCATCGACTCGGTCGCCGCGCTGGTGCCCAAGGCCGAAATCGAAGGCGACATGGGCGATTCCCTGCCCGGCCTGCAGGCCCGCCTGATGAGCCAGGCGCTGCGCAAGCTCACCGCCACGATCAAGCGTGCCAACTGCATGGTGATCTTCATCAACCAGATCCGCATGAAGATCGGGGTCATGTTCGGCAACCCCGAGACCACCACGGGCGGCAACGCACTCAAGTTCTATTCCTCGGTACGCCTCGACATCCGCCGCATCGGTTCGATCAAGAAGGGCGACGAGGTCGTCGGCAACGAGACCCGCGTCAAGATCGTCAAGAACAAGGTCGCCCCGCCGTTCAAGCAGGTAGAGTTCGACATCATGTACGGTGCAGGCATTTCCCGCGAGGGCGAGATCATCGACCTGGGTGTCCAGGCAGGCCTGATCGACAAGTCCGGCGCCTGGTACAGCTACAACGGCGAGCGCATCGGCCAGGGCAAGGACAACGTCCGCGACTACCTCAAGGAACACCCGGACATGGCCTTCGAGATCGAGAATCGGGTTCGCGAGCATCTGGGAATCGCACCCCGGGCAATGCCCACGGCCGCCGCCGCCGATGGGGAATGACCCCGACGGGTTCGATTCGCCGCCCGGCGGCGGTGATTCATCCAGGCGTGGAAACGGCCCCAGCCTGAAGGCCCGGGCCGTGGCCTACCTTTCCCGGCGGGAACACTCCCGCCAGGAACTGCGCCGCAAGCTTTCCAACTGGTGCGACGATCCCGATGCCATCGAGGCCGTGCTCGATGAACTGGCGCGCGAGCACTGGCAGTCCGATCAGCGCTATGCCCAGTCCTACGCCCACCGGGCGGCCGCCCGCCAGGGCACCCAGCGCATCCTTGGCGCCTTGCGCCAGCAGGGGCTGGCCGATGGCGACCTGGCCGAATTGCGCGACACCCTGCGCGCCACCGAGATGGATCGCGCGCGGGCCGTCTGGCAGCGCAAGTTCGGCCAGCCGCCCGCCGATCCCCGCGAATACGCACGGCAATACCGCTTCATGGCAGGGCGGGGTTTTTCCGCCGATTGCATCCGGCGCCTGCTGGGCGCGCGGGCAGATGACGGCCTTGGTTGATCAGTCCGAATCCGCAGCCCGGATGCCGGGCAGGGTCTCGAAGCTGGTGCGCCGGGCCTGGTCCAGGAAAGCCCGTATATAGGCAGTATCCGCGTCCTCGGCACGGACGCCGGCTTGCAGCGTGCGCCAGATTCCGGTGCCCAGCCGGCAGATCCGCAATCCCGGCAGGTTCTTGTATTCGTCCAGTGCCCAGCTGGGCAGGGCTGCCACGCCTCGGCCGCTGGCGACCAGCTGCACGATCATGGGAGTCAGCTCGGCCGTGCGCACGGCCGCCGGTTCCACGCCGGCGGGATCCAGGAAAGCCGTATAGATGTCCAGCCGGGCCCGATCGACCGGATAAGTGATCAGGATCTGGTCGGCCAGATCCTCCGGCAGGATCCGGCCGGTCAGGCCCAGTGGGCCATGGCTTGAAACCGCCAGCACCAGCTCGTAGGAGAACAGGGACGCATAGTCCACTGCTTCCAGCGGCTCGGGGTCGGAAGTGATCACCACATCCAGGTCGCCGCGCGCCAGGGCGGGCAGGGGGGCGAAGGAAAACGCTGCCGTCAGGTCCAGCGAGACTTCCGGCCAGTCCTTGCGAAATGCATCCAGCGTCGGCATCAGCCATTGGAAGCAGGAATGGCAGTCGATGGCCACGTGCAGGCGGCCGGCCCGGCCCGCCGCCAGGCGGCGCAGTTCCTGTTCCGCGGCGCGTACGCGGGGCAGCACGTCCTCGGCCAGCGCCACCAGCCGCAGGCCCGCCGTCGTCAGGCGGGCGGGGCGGGTCCGCCGGTTCAACAGTGCCGTCTTCAGGCGGACTTCCAGATCGCGCAACTGGTGCGACAGGGCCGACTGGGTCAGGTGCAGGCGCTCGGCGGCTTCCTGCAGGCTGCCGCCGTCACGGATGGCCAGCAGGGTTTCCAGATGGCGCAGCTCTATCATGAATTTCCCTCATGTTATGGGTGTCGTATTTGATTTTTTATTTTGATTCCTGTCAGGCAGAATATCGTTCATTGAATAATTTTAATGTTACCTGGATTAATTCATGAAGACCATTCATAATTTGGGCTTTCCCCGGATCGGCGCCGCCCGCGAACTGAAGCGGGCCCAGGAATCCTATTGGGCGGGCAAGACTGGCCTGGATGACCTGCTGGCCACGGGCCGCGACCTGCGGGCCCGCCACTGGAACATCCAGGCCCGGGCCGGAGCGCAATGGGTGCCGGTCGGCGATTTTGCCTGGTACGACCATATTCTGGAATGGACCACGTTGCTGGGGGCCGTGCCGGCGCGTTTCGGGCAGGCGGACGACGCCCCGGTCGGCCTGGACACGCTGTTTCGCATGGCGCGCGGCCGCGCGCCGTCGGGCACGCCGGCGGCTGCCTGCGAAATGACCAAGTGGTTCGATACCAACTACCACTATATCGTTCCCGAACTCCACCCTGGCCAGACCTACCGCATCGCCCGCGAATCCCTGTTCGAGCAGGTGGCCGAGGCCCAGGCGCTCGGTCACCGTGCCCGCCCCGTGGTGCCGGGGCCGCTGACCTGGCTCTGGCTGGGCAAAGGCGATGCCTACACCGCCGGAGCCGGAGACACGGCCAAGCTAGACTTGCTGCCCGGCCTGCTGGATGTCTACGAGCAGGTGCTGCGGAGGCTGGCCTCCCAGGGCGTGGACTGGGTGCAGATCGACGAGCCCATCCTGGTGCTGGATCTGCCCCAGGCCTGGCGCGAAGCGCTGGCAGGTGTCTATGGCCGCCTGGCGTCGCAGGGCCCGAACGTATTGCTGGCGACGTACTTCGGCGGCGTCGGGCACAATCTGGACGTCGTCGGTGCCTTGCCGGTGCAGGGCCTGCACGTGGATCTGGTGCGCGCACCGGATCAGCTGGCATCGGTGCTGGCCACGCTGCGTGATGGCCAGGCGCTTTCCCTGGGCGTGATCGACGGGCGCAACGTCTGGCGTGCCGATCTGGATCGTATCCATGAGCAGGTCCGCGAGGCGGCGGCGCGCCTGGGCGACCGTCTGTGGCTGGCACCTTCGTGTTCGCTTCTGCACGTGCCCATCGACCTGGGTCTGGAATCCGGCCTGGACAACGAATTGCGCAGCTGGCTGTCCTTTGCCGTGCAGAAACTCGACGAGTTGCGCCTGTTGCGGGTCTTGGTGGATGGCGAGGCTGATGGCGCCGACCTGCAGGCCCTGGCGGCCGCCCGCCGGGCAGTGCTCGATCGTGCCGCCTCCAGCCGGATCCATCGCCGGGACGTGGCCGAACGCCTGGCCGCCTCGGTGTCGGTGCGCCGCGACCGCGCGCCGTTCGCCCAGCGCATTGCCGATCAGCAGGCACGCCTGGGCCTGCCGCGCTATCCCACGACCACCATCGGCTCTTTTCCCCAGACGCCGGAAATCCGTGCATTGCGCCGCGACTGGCGTGCCGGAGCGCTGGGGGATGCCGCCTATGAAAAAGCGATCCGGGAGGAAATCGAGCGCGTGGTCCGCTTCCAGGAGGAAATCGGACTGGATGTGCTGGTTCACGGCGAACCCGAGCGCAACGACATGGTGGAATACTTCGGCGAACTGCTGGCCGGCTTTGCCTTCACAGCCTATGGCTGGGTGCAGAGCTACGGTTCGCGTTGCGTCAAGCCGCCCCTGATCTACGGCGACGTGGCCCGCCTGGCGCCCATGACGGTGGGCTGGTCGGCCTACGCGCAGTCCCTGACGGACAAGCCGGTCAAGGGCATGCTCACCGGTCCCGTGACGATCCTGCAATGGTCCTTCGTGCGTGACGATCAGCCGCGCGAGCAGACCTGCCGCCAGATCGCACTGGCCCTGCGCGACGAGGTCCAGGACCTGGAGCAGGCCGGTGTGACCGTGATCCAGATCGACGAGCCGGCCTTCCGCGAAGGCCTGCCGCTGCGGCGCGGCGACTGGGCAGCCTACCTGGACTGGGCGGTGGACTGCTTCCGCTTGACGACCAGCGGGGTGCGCGACGACACGCAGATCCACACGCACATGTGCTATTCGGAGTTCAACGACATCATCGAATCGATCGCGGCGATGGATGCGGACGTGATCACCATCGAGACCTCGCGCTCGAACATGGATCTGCTGGGCGCGTTCGAGGCCTTCGCCTACCCGAACGACATCGGACCCGGGGTCTATGACATTCATTCGCCGAATGTCCCGCGCGAGGAGTGGATGGTGGATCTGGTACGGCATGCCGCCCGGCGCCTGCCTGCCGAACGGCTCTGGGTGAATCCGGATTGTGGCCTGAAGACGCGTGGATGGCCGGAAACCCGCGCGGCGCTGCAGGCCATGGTGCAGGCGGCCCGCATGCTGCGCGAAGCGGCCTGAGTCGGGGCGTATCGCGACCGGGGGCAGGGCGCATGCGGCACGGCATGGGGCCCCCGATATAATCGGGGGCTTATACACGGTATATAATTGAAAGGTTTTACGAATTCCAGCCTTTCCTTCCCTCATGCCCTTGTCCGATCCGGCGTGCCCGCGCCGTCCCGTCCACACGCGCTCCATTCGAGTCGAATCCTATGCCCGGGATGACGGGCTATGGGACCTCGAAGCCGAACTCGTCGACACCAAGGCCTATGATTTCCCGATCCGTGGGGGTGGCGTCCATCCCGCGGGAGCGCCGGTGCACCACATGCGCCTGCGCATCACCATCGACGACCGCTTCAACATCACGGCGTCGGAAGCCGCCTACGAAGCCGCCCCCTATGGCGAATTCTGCAGCGCCATCGCGCCGGAATACCGCCGCCTGGTCGGCCTGAACCTGCTCAACCAGTTCCGCAAGCACGTGCGCGAGCGCTTCGGCCGCACGGCCGGCTGCACCCACGTCACGGAACTCACCAATGTGCTGCCCACCGTGGCGGTGCAGACCATGGCCGGCCGCCAGCAATTGGCCGACACCGGCGAGCGGCCGTTCCAGCTGGACGGCTGCCATGCGCTGCGGGTCGATGGTCCTGTTGTACGCGCACATTATTCTCCCTGGTATGTCCCCGCCGAGGCGCACGCCGATGAACGCTAGCAACCTCCGGGCAGCTGGCAGGATTGCGCCCCTGGACCGACCCGCCGAAGCGGCGGGCCGGTGGCTTTCTTTTTTCTCCACTGACAGGTAACTCATGAAAATTCACGAATATCAAGGCAAGGAATTGCTGAAGAAGTTTGGCGTGACTGTCCCGCGCGGCATTCCCGCGTTCTCGGTCGAAGAGGCCGTGGCGGCAGCCGAAAAACTGGGTGGTCCTGTCTGGGTCGTCAAGGCGCAGATCCACGCCGGCGGGCGGGGCAAGGGCGGCGGCGTGAAGGTCGCCAAGTCCCTCGACGAAGTCAGGACCCTGGCCGGCCAGATTCTGGGCATGCAGCTGGTCACGCACCAGACCGGCCCCGAAGGCCAGAAGGTTCGCCGCCTGTACATCGAGGAAGGCGCCGATATCCAGAAGGAATACTACCTGTCCGTCGTGACCGATCGCGCCACGCAGAAAGTGGCCTTCATCGCCTCCAGTGAAGGCGGCATGGACATCGAGGAAGTCGCGCATTCTTCTCCCGAGAAGATCGTCACCGTGCAGATCGACCCCCTGAAGGGCTTCACCCAGGCCGACGGCGACACGCTGGCCAAGGGCGTCGCCATGCCGGCCGACTCCGTGGCGCAGTTCGTCGACGTATGCCAGAAGCTCTATACGTGCTACATGGAAACCGATGCCTCGCTGGTTGAAATCAACCCCCTGAACCGCGACGGCAAGGGCAACATCGTTGCCCTGGACGCGAAGTTCAACTTCGATTCCAATGCGCTGTTCCGCCATCCCGAAGTCGTTGTCTACCGCGACCTGGATGAAGAGGATCCCGCCGAAGTCGAGGCCAGCAAGTTCGATCTGGCGTACATCCAGCTCGACGGCAACATCGGCTGCCTGGTCAACGGCGCCGGCCTGGCCATGGCCACCATGGATACCATCAAGCTGTTCGGCGGCGAGCCGGCCAACTTCCTGGACGTCGGCGGTGGCGCCACGGCCGAAAAGGTCACCGAAGCCTTCAAGATCATGCTCAGGAACGACGGCGTCAAGGCCATCCTGGTCAACATCTTCGGCGGCATCATGCGCTGCGACGTGATCGCCGAAGGCGTCATCGCCGCCTGCAAGGCCGTGAACCTCAGCGTGCCGCTGGTCGTGCGCATGAAGGGCACCAACGAAGAAAAGGGCAAGCAGATGCTGGCGGCCTCGGGCCTGCCCATCATCAGCGCCGACACCATGGCCGAAGCCGCGACCGCCGTCGTCGCCGCCGCGAAATAAGCATCGTAGGGAATACAACATGTCGATTCTGATCAACAAGGACACCAAGGTCATCACCCAGGGGATCACCGGCAAGACCGGCCAGTTCCACACCCGCATGTGCCGCGACTACGCCAACGGCCGCGCCGCCTTCGTGGCCGGCGTGCACCCGAAGAAGGCGGGCGAGGACTTCGAGGGCATCCCCATCTACGCCTCCGTGAAGGACGCCAAGCAAGCGACCGGCGCGACCGTATCGGTCATCTATGTGCCGCCCGCGGGCGCCGCCGCCGCCATCTGGGAAGCCGTCGAGGCCGATCTGGACCTGGCCATCTGCATCACCGAAGGCATCCCCGTGCGCGACATGCTGGAAGTGCGCAACCGCATGCGCGCCGAAAACCGCAAGACCCTGCTGCTGGGCCCCAACTGCCCGGGTCTGATCACCCCCGACGAAATCAAGATCGGCATCATGCCGGGCCACATCCATCGCAAGGGCCGCATCGGCGTGGTCAGCCGCTCCGGCACCCTGACCTACGAAGCCGTGGCGCAAGTCACGGAACTGGGCCTGGGCCAGTCCAGCGCCGTGGGTATCGGCGGCGACCCGATCAACGGTCTGAAGCACATCGACGTGCTGAAGATGTTCAATGACGATCCGGATACGGATGCCGTCATCATGATCGGCGAGATCGGCGGCCCGGACGAGGTCAACGCCGCGCAGTGGGCCAAGGACAACATGAAGAAGCCCGTGGTCGGCTTCATCGCCGGCGTCACCGCTCCGGCGGGCAAGCGCATGGGCCATGCGGGTGCCCTGATCTCCGGCGGCGCCGATACCGCGGACGCAAAGCTGGAAATCATGGAAGCCTGCGGGATCCGCACCACGCGCAATCCTTCGGAAATGGGCAAGCTCCTCAAAACCGTGCTGTAATCAAGAACCGGCACGCGGGAAGCTCCCGGACGATCGATCCGCATGGATCGGCCGTCCTTCGGTCGATCCGGGCTTCCCGCCAGCCGCGAGGCGGGTAACGGGCCGCGCCGCATGGCGGGGCCTTTTTTTCGCTTGCGCCGCACAGCGGCTGCCGCATGGATTGCTCCGATGAAACTGAAACGTCCCACCCTGCTTCAAGGCCTGGCCATCCTGGCCGCTCTGGGCCTGCTGCTTCGCCTGCTGCTCTCGAGGTACACCGCATGACCGCCGCATCGACTCCCCGGACCCTCGTCATCGCCACCCGGGCCAGCCGCCTGGCGCTCTGGCAGGCCCGCCACGTTCAGGCGCGCCTTCAGGATCTGTATCCCGGCTGTCGCGTCGATCTGCTGGAAATGACCACGCGCGGCGACCAGATCCTGGACAGGACCTTGTCCAAGGTCGGTGGCAAGGGCCTGTTCGTCAAGGAGCTCGAGACCGCGCTGCTGGACGGCCGCGCCGATCTGGCCGTGCATTCGCTTAAGGACGTGCCGGTCGACCTCACGGCCCCCTTCTCCCTGGCCGCCATCCTGGAACGCGCCGATCCCTGCGATGCCCTGGTGTCCAATGTAGCGGGATCCCTGGATGAACTGCCGCCGGGCGCCGTCATCGGCACCTCCAGCCTGCGCCGCGAGGCCCAGTTGCGTGCCCGCTATCCCCACCTGGCGATCAAGCCCCTGCGCGGCAATCTGGATACCCGCCTGGCCAAGCTCGACCGGGGTGACTACGCCGCCATCGTGCTGGCCGCAGCCGGGTTGAAGCGCCTGGGCCTGGCAGAACGGATTCGCGCCGTTCTGCCCGCCGGACTCAGCCTGCCTGCAGCGGGGCAGGGGGCATTGGGCATCGAGACCCTGGCGGATCGTGCCGATCTGCGCGACTGGCTCGCACCGCTGGCGTGCGGCCTGACAACGGCCTGCACCCTGGCCGAACGCGCGGTGTCGCGCGCCCTGGGGGGATCCTGCCAGGTGCCTCTGGCGGCGCATGCGGTGCTGCGGAATGGCCGCCTGCACCTGCGGGCATTGGTCGCGGAACCCGATGGCAGCCGCATCCTGAGTGCCGAAACCGAAGGTGCTCCCGAGGATGCCGAGACACTGGGGGGCGCTGTTGCCCGCGACCTGCTCGCCCAGGGCGCGGATGCGATCCTGGCGCGCCTGTCCGAGCCGTCCGCACTTTGACACGGGGCCCGGATGGTCTCGTCCGCTCCGGTTGTGCTCACGCGCCCCGCGGGGCGCAATGATGCGCTGGCCCGGGCGCTGCGCGCGGCCGGCCTGACCGTGATCGAGGCGCCGGCCCTGGCGATCGAACGGCTGGACGCCATCGTGCCGCAGTTCCAGCCGGGCGATCTCTGCGTGTTCGTCAGCCGCCAGTCGGTGGACGCCTATTTCGGCAGCCGTGCCGCCGCGCCCTGGCCAGATGGCGCCTGGGCGTCGGCCGTGGGCTCGGCTACCGCCTGCGCACTGCGGGCACACGTACCCCAGGACAGGATTCTGG
Source organism: Castellaniella daejeonensis (assembly GCF_039523555.1). Classification (NCBI taxonomy): domain Bacteria; kingdom Pseudomonadati; phylum Pseudomonadota; class Betaproteobacteria; order Burkholderiales; family Alcaligenaceae; genus Castellaniella; species Castellaniella daejeonensis. The sequence continues at coordinate 228,914 of NZ_BAAAFN010000011.1, read as the reverse complement.
CGCCCGCCACGGATGTCCCGCCGGATTCGGAGTCGCTGCTGGCCGTCATCGAGGCTGCGTGCCTTGTGCCGGGCCGCGCCCACATTTTTCGGGCCCAGCGGGGCCGCGACTGGCTCGCACGGCAGCTCCAGGCGCGTGGCTGGAAGGTCGAATGTCATGCGCTGTACCGGCGCAGTCCCGTGGTCTGGGACCGTGCCACATGTTCGGCGCTGGCGGAATCGGCTTCCTGTACGCTGCTGCTGACCAGCCTCGAGGCCGTCGATGCCGTGGCCGACAGCCTGCGCCGCCAGGGCATGGACTGGCCGCCCGTTCTGAGGGTCATCACGCTGCACGAGCGGATCGCGCGGCGTTTACAATGCATCTATGCCGAACGGCCTGCGGGGGCACTGAGCGTGCACCTGAGCGCGCCCGATGAGGCCGCCCTGTTTCAGGCTATATTGGCATCTGCGTGATCAGCCAAGAAGGACACCTACGCCGCCATGACCGATACCGACAACAGCTCGTCCGCCCCGACTTCCGAATCGGCGACGCCCGCCTCGGCGCTGGCAACGGCCCAGGCCGGAACAAGGCGGACGCAGTCGGCGGGGATCGTCCTGGCGGTGGTCCTGCTGGTCCTGCTCGCTTTGATTCTGGGCGGCGCGCTGTACTACCAGAACCGGCAGTACCGCGATCTGCGCGCCGACTTGCAGCGCCAGCACGAGCAAAGCGTCCAGCTGGTGCAGGAAACCCATGCGCAGGCCGACCAGGCACTGACCCTGGTCAAGGAGCAGGCCGCCAGGATCGCAGACTTGCACAGCGCACTGGACGCAACCTCGGGCCAGGTCCGGGAACTCGATCAGGCCCTGCGGATGATGACGGACAGTGGCTCCGACCTGCTGCTGCTCAATGACATCGACCACCTGGTCACCATCGCCCAGCAGCAGCTTTCCCTGGGCGGCAACGTCGCCAATGCGATCATCTCCCTCGAAGCCGCGCAGGCCCAGCTGGCCAGGGCCAATCGCCCCGGGCTGGCGGCGCTCCAGCAGTCGATCAATGGCGATCTGGACCGCCTGCGCGCCGTGGCGACCATCGACCTGCCGACCCTGAGCGCGCGGATCGACCGCCTGTCCGACCTGCTGGGCATCGCACCCCTGCTGGTTCCCGACACCGCTGCTTCCGCGGCCGGCCAGACCGCTGCGGTGGCGTCGGACCCGACGCCGGCCGCCGCACCCGCGTCACCGGCCGAGCCTGCCCCCGAAGGCTGGCGTGCCGTAGCCGCCGAAGCCTGGCAATGGACGCGCGATGCGGCCAGCCTGGTGTCGCAGGATCTGCGCAGCCTGTTCGACGTGCGCAGGGTTGACGATGCCGCCGCATTGCTGATGTCGCCCGACCAGGCGCTGCGCTTCCGCGAAGTCCTGAAGCAGCGCGCCGTGACGGCCCAGCTGGCGTTGATGATGCATCAGACGCGCATCTGGCAGACCGAGCTCGAGCAGTTGTCCAGGGCCATCGACCAGCGCTACGACATGCGCGCCGAGTCTTCCCGCGAGGCCTTGAAGATCGCCCGCGAACTGCATGACACGCCGATCGTGATCGCCTTGCCGACGGTGGACAACAGCCTGGCCGCCATCGCGGCCGCCCGGGACGCCGCGGCAGCGGAAGAAGAGCAGGACCAGGACGCCCCCGACGATGATTCCGGGCAGGATGCCGCACCGGCGGTGCTGTCGCCCGTCGCGGCGCCTGCCGGCGCCGGTGCGATCTGAGGAGACGGCGCGATGCGATCCTGGATCTGGACCCTGATTCTGTTCGCTGCTGCAGTGGCATTGGCCCTGGTGCTGCGCGAACACGGCGGCAACGTCCTCATCATTGCGCAGCCGTGGCGCATCGAGTTGTCGCTGTCTCTGGCAGTCGTGCTTGCGCTCGCGGTTTTCCTGGCACTTCACTGGCTGTTGCGCGTACTGAACTGGGTCGGATCCAGCCCGAGCCGGCTGCGTGCCTGGCGCGGCCGCCGCGCCCAGAAGCGCGACCTCGAACTGCTCGAGCGGGGCTGGATCAATGTCCTGGAAGGCCGCTATGTCCAGGCCGAGAAGGACCTGTCCAACCTGCTGTCGCGCACGCGCTCGGCCGACCGCAAGGTGCTGGCCGGGCTCAGCGCGGCGCGCGCCCTGCACCTGCTGGGCGAGACCGCACGGCGCGATCAGGTCCTGCGGCTTGCCCAGGAGGGTGCCGGCCAGGATTCCCGCCTGCGCCAGGCCGTGGATACCGTGACTGCGGAAATGTACCTGGATCAGAACCGGGCCGAGGAAGCCCTGGACCTGCTCGAACCCCTGCAGGATGCCTCTTCGCGCTTCCTGCACGGCACCCGCCTGCTGCTGCGTGCCCATCGCCAGCTGGGCCATGCCGAACGCGTGTACGAACTCACACGCCTGCTGCTGCGCCGGGGCGCCATCGACGAAACCCAGGCGCGCCAGTTCATCCGCGAATCGACCGCGCAACGCCTGGCGCGGGTCGATGAGTCCGGCTGGAATGCGGTCTGGGGCGACCTGAGCGCCGACGAGCGGCTGGATCCCGATGTGGCGCTGGCTGGTGCCCAGGCCCAGATCCACCTGGGCCATCCGGCCGAAGCGGCCCGCATCCTGGAAGCCTCGCTGGGCCGCCAGCTGGACGACCGCCTGCTGCGTCTCTATTCGCGCTGCGATGCGGCCCAGGCCCGCCAGCGCCTCGGGCACGCCGAGCTCTGGCTGAAATCCCATCCCGATCATCCGGGCCTGCTGGCGGCGCTGGGGCAGATCTGCCTGGCAGCGCAGCTCTGGGGCCAGGGCGAGCACTATCTCGAGCGCAGCCTGGCGCTGCGCGCCGACACCCACATCCACGCTCTGCTGGGCAACTTGCACGATGCGCTGGGCCACCCAGACCAGGCCTTGCGCAACTGGCGGCTGGCCTGCCAGGCGGCGGATGCCGAGATTCCCGTCGTCGACCGCCTGCTGCCGGCTGCCGATACGCGCGGCGACCCGCATTTCGACGCGGTGGACGACACGACGCCGGTGGAGCCGGCTCCTTCCGCTCCCTATGCGGCCAGCGGTGTCTATGTCCAGGACGAGACCGATGCGGACGCGATTCCCGTCGCGGCACCGGCGCCCGAGCCTCCCGCTGCGCCGGCCGTATCCGGATCCGCGTCCTCCGAGGACGAATACTTCGATACCGCGCCCATTCCCGGGGTGGACATGTCCCAGACTTCGGACGGCGGCGCGCGCTGAGATTTTTCTGTCTGACCTATCAAGGAACCCCATGAGCCTAGATCGTGTGCCGGCCGGCGACAAGCTGCCCGAGGAATTCAATGTCGTGATCGAGATCCCGATGAACGCGGATCCGGTCAAGTACGAAGTCGACAAGGCCAGCGGCGCCGTGTTTGTCGACCGCTTCATGCTGACAGCCATGCACTATCCCTGCAACTACGGCTACATCCCCCAGACGCTGTCTGAAGACGGCGATCCCGTGGACGTGCTGGTGATCGCGCCGTTCCCCGTGCAGGTCGGTTCGGTGATCCGCTGCCGTGCCCTGGGTGTGATGAACATGGAAGACGAGGCCGGCAAGGATGCCAAGCTGCTGGCCCGGCCCGTCGACAAGCTCTATCCGCCGTACCGCCAGATCGAATCGACGTCCGACCTGCCGGCCGAGGAACTGCAGCGCATCCAGCATTTCTTCGAGCACTACAAGGACCTGGAAAAGGGCAAATGGGTCAAGGTCCAGGGCTGGTCCGGCGTGGATGCCGCCAAGCAGGAAATCCGCTCCTCCGTCGAGCGCTATTCGCAAGCCAAGGCCGCCTGAGGCGACCCATCGGTGTTCTGCCGCCCGGCCTGTGTGCCGGGTTGGTTTTTTGGCCTCCAGGCCGGTCCCAGGCAAGATGTGCCCGTTTGCAGGGCGGCAAGCCGAAGACGCGGCGCGGAGGCCTTTTTCCGGAGTCCATGATGGATGAAACCGTGATTCCCCGTCCCGAGGTGCCTTCCGTAGCCGTGCAGGGCACGTCGGCCCGCTTTCCCGTGCGGCGCATCTACTGCGTCGGCCGCAATTACGCGGAGCACGCGCGTGAAATGGGCGACTCGGGGCGCGAGCCGCCGTTCTTCTTTTCCAAGCCCGCCGACGCCGTCCTGAGCGTTGCCGAAGGCGCCGAAGGCGTGCTGCCGTATCCCCCGCTTACCCAGGATCTGCACCATGAAGTCGAACTCGTCGCCGCGCTGGGTTCCGGCGGCCGCGACCTGACGCCCGAGCAGGCGGCTGCCTGCGTCTGGGGCTATGCCATCGGCCTGGACATGACGCGCCGCGACCTGCAGGCTGCCGCCAAGAAAGCCGGCCGCCCCTGGGAAACCGGCAAGGCTTTCGATTACAGCGCGCCCATCGGGCCGCTGCACCCGGCGGCATCGACCGGAGCCCTGGCCAAGGGGGCGATCACCCTGTCGGTCAACGGGCTGCCGCGTCAGTCGGGTGACCTGTCGGACATGATCTGGTCGGTGCCTGAAGCCATCGCCTACCTGTCCACCTTGTTCGAGTTGCGGGCGGGCGATCTGATCTACACCGGCACCCCGGCCGGGGTCGGCGCCGTCGTGTCCGGCGATCGGCTCGAGGGCGCCATCGAAGGGCTCGGCACCCTGCGCGTGCGCATCGGCTGATCCGGTGGGCACGCCGTTTTCGGCGTGCCCGCCATCGGCCGGGTCTTCGACCGGCCCGGGATCCCGGTGCCCGGCCGAGACCCACCGCCCGTCCGTTGCGGGCTGATGGCGGGATGCTTTCGGCCAGGACGGGAAGTGCGAATAGGCGAGCAGGCGAGGGCGGGGCACACTGGGCCCCATTCCCTTACCGGAGCCCGCCATGTCCGCCTCTTCTCGTCTGCCGTGCCGCGTCCGTCCCCGCGCGCATGTCCACCGCATCCGCCGTATTCTTCCCGGTGCGGCGTCCGCCGCTGCACTGCATGCGCCGTCAAGGCCGGGCTCGCTGAACGCGCCGCTGCTCCTGGCGCGCCGGTCCGACGCGTCGAACCGGGCTGCGCAGCGCGGGCAGGCCATGGTGGAGTACGTCGTGGTCGTTGCGCTCGTCGCCGTGGCCGCCATCGCGGTCTACCAGCTGTTCGGCCAGGTGATCCGCGCGCAGACAGCGGCCATGGCGCGCGAGATCGCTGGCGAAGACGGCTCCGAGCAATCTCGCATCGCCCAGACGGCGGCCGAGTCCGCCGCTGCCCAGGCGGCCGCCAAATCGTTGAAGTCCTTCACCGGCAATGCGGCAGCGGGGCAGTGAGATGTCGGGCCGCCCCCATTCGTCCCGTAGCCAGCAGGGCCAGGTCCTGGTGCTCGGCATGCTGCTTGCCGCCCTGCTGGGCCTGGCCTGGATGCGCTATTTCGCCACCGGCCAGGTGTTGGCGGCCAAGACCCGGCTGGTCCATGGGCTTGATGCCGCTGCCTATAGCGGTGCCCTGGTCCAGGCCCGAACCCTCAATTTCCTGTCCTACCTGAACCGTGCCCGCCTGGCGCATCAGGTGGCCATGGCCCACCTGGTCACCCTGGGCAGCTGGGCGCAGTTCGCCGGCATGGAAGCGCGCCGCCTGGCGCAGGGCAATCCGCCTGCCCATCTGATCGGCCTGATGTTCGGCGCCGATCATGGCCGCGCCTATCTGGCAGCCGCAGCGGCCACCGGACTGGAAGCCCGGGCGCGTGCCTCGGGGTCGCTGGGCAGGGCCCATACCGCACACGAGCGCTTCGTGCATGAGTTGTCGGCGGATCTGACCCGTGCCCTGGTGCGCGACTTGCCCCAGGTGCGCCTGGATGCGATGCGGGCCGTGCTGGCCAGTCACTATCCAGAATATGACCCCGGCGACCTGAAACCCGAGGTCGTGGATGACGCCTGGACCGGTTTGCTGCGCCACCATGCCCCGGATGGGCCTCTGTTCGATCTGGTGCGCCATCTGGCCGGCCTGTATCCCTTCCTGGCGCCGCGGAATCATACGGCGCGCAATCCCTGGCCGGTCAGCGGGCGATGTCCGCATCTGCGCCACGAATTGCGGCGCCGCGGCGGCACGGCACTGGACGATTCAGGCCGTTGGCGGGCAGGAGACACGCAATCCTTCCACGCCGTGCGCTCCAATCGCTGGATCGGTTGCTACTACCGAGAATACGCCATGGGCTGGGCCTGGATGCCGGCGCAGCCCGGGCAGGCCATGGATGCCGAACACGTCGATGTGCCGCCGGAAGATTTCTCCGACCAGGATTTCTGGCGCTGGGTGCGCTCGGTGGCGCAATGGGACCTGGTGGATGGCCGGGACAATCCCCTGGCCAATTCCTATGCCTTGCGTGATCGGCTGTCCTGGTCTTCCCGAGGACTGGGAAACTACCTGGATGTCGCCTCCGGAGCAGGGCAGAGCGCTGCGGCGGGGTTCGTCGTGCGCATGGTCCTGCCGGACGCCCGGGGCCGTCCGATCCACGCTCTGAGCGCGGCGGAAAGCCTGTTTTCTCGGCCGGAACGGCGCCCGGATGGGTTGGACGAGTCCCCGAATCTGTTTCATCCCTACTGGCATGCACGCCTGGCGGCCGCGCTGGCGGATGCCCCGGGAGACTGACATGCCTGCGCATCAGCACCCGCACCAGGCCGGGCAGGCCCTTGTCGAGACACTGGCCGTGCTGGCCGTTCTGGGCAGCCTTTGGCTGGGCATCGCCTGGCTGGGGCGCCTCCAGGATGCCGCCCTGCAACTGGCCCATGCCAGCCGCCGCGCAGCTTTCGCGCATGCACACCAGGGCCTTGCACCGGAAGCGCTGGGATCCGGCGGGGACGGCTACCTGGATGCCACCGGGCATCGCTGGAGAACACGGCGGGGGTCGAATCTTCTGGCGGAAGATGTGCACCTGGCGCTTGAGCCAGGCGGCGCCGCCGCCGGCCGACAGCCTGGCGATGCCGTGGCCGGGGCGGCGGATCTGCGCCGGGAGCTGCGGTTGGGCGATTCGACCGTCTGGCGTGCCGTCGCCCGGGTCCAGAGCGCCGGAGAAGACGGGACGACGGGAGCCCTGTCGGATTTCGATCATCTGGGTCTTGACCTGCGCCGCCACACTGCGATTCTGCGCGGCGATGGCGCGGCGGCCGACGATGCCGGCGCCCAATCGACTCTCGCAGGCAGTCCACGTGCCTGGAGCGATGCGGCCGCGGCATCCCGGGCGGCCGGACAGGGAGCCCTGGGCCGCATCGGCCGGGTGGATTCTGCCTGGGGCCGCGCCTTGCCCGACTGGGACTGGGTCGGTCCCTGGACCACCGCCGTGCCGCGCCTGCATCTGCAACCCTGGAGGCAGCCATGAGCCTGTGCATTGCGGGAGCGCGAGGATTGATTTCGCTGGCGGCTGCACTGATGCTGTGTGCCGGTGCGGGTGCTGCAGAGCCCTGGGATCCTGGAAGGATCGAGAGCCTGGCCGGATGGCGCTGGGCAGCACCCCTGGCTTTCGATCTCCCGGGCGGCCGCATGCTGGTGCGGCGTTTCCGGGCGCCGGTGGCGCCGGTGGACGCGGCGCGGCGCCTGGCGCATGCCGGCCGGGCCAGGTTCGGGCAATTGCAGTTCTCCGGTGCGGGGCTTTTGCTGTCGGGCGTTCAGGATGGTCGGCACTGGCTGGCGCAGTTGCAGCCGGCCGAAGCAGGCAGCGGGGAGACGACCGGCCTGTTGTCCAGCCTGGAGCCCGGGCGCCGGATCGACGCAGGTTTCGATCCGGTGGCACTCGTGCCGCCAGACGCACGCCCCGTGCTGCGCGCTTCCAGCCGCATGGGCCGCGCGGCCGGACTCCTGGCCAGCTACCTGTGCCCGGGCCCATATCGACGCGTCGACGCGGCTGTGCGGGACGCCCTGCAGGGCCGGCATTGGCAGCCGGCTGCAATGCAGGCTACTGCAGCGGCGGGGGACGCCCCAGGCCGGGCACGATCGGCAGCCGGCGAATGGGTGCGGCCAGACGGCGCGCGCCTGACGGTTCATCTGCATCCCCGGGCCGATGCCGTCGTCCTGACGTTCTGGCATCGTCCCAAGGAGTCTTCATGACATTGCCTTCTTTGCGCATTCCCCGGTCTGCCATCCTGGGGGCGCTGGCCCTGGGCACCGGCCTGCTGGCGGCGGGCGCGCTGGCCCTGCATGTACGCGAACGCGAACGGCAGATCGAAGCTCGTGCCCGCCTGGACATGGTCGAACGCATCGTGGCCGCCCGGGATCTTGCGGCCGGCACGCGGCTGGCGCCCGATGATCTGGCCGTGCGCAGCTTTCCCGCGCGCTGGGTGGGCAGCGATACCCTGCCGCTTGCCAGGCTGGGCGAACTCGAAGGCAGGATCCTGACGGCGGCCGTGCGGGCCGGCGATGCCCTGGTGCCCGCGCATGCCATGCAGCCGCAGACCGCCTTCTCGGAACATCTGGCGCCCGGAAGAAGGGCCATCACGCTGCCGGTCGATCAGGTCAACTCCCTGTCCGGACTGCTGCAGCCCGGCGATCTGATCGATCTGTACGTCTCCTTCGATCATAGGCGCAGGCGCTTGACGGCGCCGTTGCTCCAGGGCGTGCTGGTGCTGGCGACGGGCCGCGAGACCCGGACTTCAGGGGTCGGATCCGAAGAATCCTCTTATTCCACGGTGACGCTCGATGCGGCACCCGAGGACGTGGTGAAACTGGTCGCCGCCCGCCAGGCAGGCACGCTGACCGCAATCCTGCGTCATCCCGGCGACGCGCGTGCCGACCGCCGGGCGGCCCGGGGCGATCTGGCGTCCTTGCTGGGCGTGAGCGATCCGCCCCGCATCCCCGCGCGGCGCGCCGTCATTCTGTATGGCGCATCAGGGGCGCGAGCCTTGCCGGGCTGGGCCGATCCCGATGGTCAGGCCGCGCGGCCGGGCAATGGCTGGTTCGACCTGCCTGCGGGCCAGGCGCTGGCCAGCGCCTGGATGCGCGTTCTTGCGGAACAGGCGGCGGCGCCCTTGCCGCTGACCGGCGAAGGCACGGCCGCTGGTGCCGTGGTTGTGCCTTCGGTCCAGACCACCTGGACCGATCCGGCCGTGGAAGATGGCGAGAATCCCATGATGGATGCCGGGCGTTCCGGGGACGAGGCGCTCCCATGAAGACATGCCTGTCCGCCGCATGCCGCCTCTGCACGGTCTTTTGCCTGTCCTGGATGCCGGCCATTCAGGCCGCAGCAGCCGCCGCGTCCGCCGGCACGCCGGCCGCAGTGAACGAGACGTCCCTGGCACTCCAGGCGGGCGAGGTCCGCGTGCTGGGTATTCCCGGTGTGGCGCGGGTGGCGGTGGGCGATGGCAAGATCCTGAATGCCGTCAGCACCGACGACCGTGAAGTCATCGTGTTCGCCCGTAAGCCCGGTTTCAGTACGCTGCATGCCTGGACGGCCGATGGTCAGGCCTATCGCTATGCCGTCGAGGTGGCGCCCGAGGGTGCCCGCCAGCTTCAGGACGAGTTGCGCACGCTGCTGGAACGCATTCCGGGCGCCCGCGTGACGTCCCTGGGCGATAAATTGCTGGTCGAGGGAGACGATTTGTCCGATGGCGACCGCCAGCGCCTGGCGGAGCTGGGGCGCCGTTATCCGCAGTTGCTGGATTTCACCGGCACGGTCGGATGGGACCAGATGGTGCTGCTGGATGTGCGCGTGGTCGAGGTGCCGCGTTCCCTGCTGCGTGAAGTCGGCTTGCGCTGGGGCGGCCAAAGCGCAGGCGGCGTGAATGCCGGCCTGGGCTGGGACGGGGGTTCCCGCCGCTATGCCGATCGCCCGGGCGAAACCGTGCTGCCCCTGGCCTTCCCGTCTCCTCGTGCAGCCGGCTATTTCGGCATCAATGCGCTGCTGTCGGCGCGCATCGACCTGCTGGCCCAGGACGGCAGGGCAGTGGTACTGGCCCAGCCCCAGCTCCTGGCCCGCAGCGGCGCGACGGCCGAATTCCTGGCGGGTGGAGAAGTGCCCTACAGCACGGTGGACGGCAATGGCAATACACAGACGGCCTTCAAGCCCTATGGCGTGTCGCTGCGCATCACTCCATCCATCGAGCGCAGCGGCGCCGTGCGTTCGCGCCTGGAAGTCGAAGTCAGTGCCATCGACCCATCGCTTTCCGTGCCGGGAGGTCCTTCCCTGAAGACCCGGCGCACAGCCACCGAATTCAACGTCCGTTCCGGACAGACACTGGTGCTGGCCGGTTTTCTGTCGCGGGACACGGCGCGTAATGTGGATCGCGTGCCGGGCCTGGGCGAGCTGCCCGTTCTGGGGGCGCTGTTTCGTTCCGTGCGTTTCCAGCGTAATGAAACAGAGCTGGCAATCCTGGTCACGCCGCAGTTGGTGACTGCGGATCACCCGCGCATGGATCTGCGTGTCCGGCGAGCGGATGCAATCCTGGATCGGGCGTTCCCAGCCGAACCCGTGCTGCTTGCGCCCATGCGCCCGGCAACCCCGGTTTCCGTACGGGTGCCCGGTTCGGGCTGGAATCCGCGTGCGATCGGGCCGGATTCCCAGTGGCTGGGGGCCGCCGGCATGCCAGGGGGCAGCGCCCCGGAGGGCGGCGCATCCGCGGCATCCGGATTCCCCTTCCGGCAAAAGACTCGCATTGCCGGGGAGGCGTCATGAGCACCATCGATCTCGACCTGTGCTTCGAGGATGGCAGCCGCCGGCGCGAGCGGCATGCCTTGCCTCTGCTGATCGGCCGCGACGCGGCCTGCGGCCTCGCCTTGCGCGCCTGGCGGGTGGGCCGTCGGCATGCGCGCCTGTTGCGGCGCCAGGATGAACTCTGGGTTGAAGACCTGGGTTCTCTGTTCGGCACTGTCGTCAACGGGGATCGGATTGCTGCCTACGGTCCGCTGCAGGAGTGCGACGAGGTGGTGATCGGTCCATGCCTGCTGCGCGTCCTGCCGGCGGGTACCGCCGCGGCACAGGATGCCGGATCGGCGGGAACGGCCGTCACGGCAGCGGGCAGTGTTGCGGCCGATCCCGTGGTGACGGCAGAGACCGGCGATGAGTGCCGGCCGGCTGTCCCGTCTGACACCGGTATAGCCACCGGGGAAAAGGCGGACGGGGTTCCCGGGGCAGGGGAAAGCGCGTTGAGGGTCGATGGCGTCGGGACGGGCGCGGAAACCCATCGGCGCCGTCTGCACCAGGACTTGATTGCTGCGTTGCAGCTGCGCCGGCGGGATATCGGCGGAATGAGCGATGCCGCGCTGCGGGCGGAGGCCACCGCCGTGCTGTCCGGCCTGATTGCCGCCGATGGATCCCTGCCCGCGGAACTGGACCGCGAAGCGCTGGTCCGGGAACTGGTGGACGAGGCCGTGGGCCTGGGGCCGCTGGAACCCCTGCTGGCCGATCCGGGCATCACGGAAATCATGGTCAACCGTCATGACGAGATCTACGTCGAGCGAAGCGGGCGCCTGGTGCGGGCCGCCGCCAGCTTCAGCGGAGAGCAGGCGGTGTTGGGAATCATCGACCGCATCGTGGCCCCTCTGGGGCGGCGGATCGATGAAAGTGCCCCCATGGTCGATGCTCGCTTGCGCGATGGATCGCGAGTCAATGCCGTGATCGCGCCCATCGCCCTGCGCGGCGCCAGCCTGACGATCCGCAAGTTCCCTGCCCGGCGGCTGGACATGGCTGATCTGCTGGCCGTCGGTGCTCTCGATGATGCCATGGCGCGGTTCCTGACGCATTGCGTGCGCCATCGCAAGAACCTGGTCGTCTCCGGCGGCACGGGATCGGGCAAGACGAGCCTGCTGAATGTCCTGTCCAACGCCATTCCGGCAGGCGAGCGCGTCATCACGATCGAGGATGCGGCCGAACTGCGCCTGAATCACGCTCATCTGGTCAGCCTGGAGGCCCGGCCACCGAATGCCGAGGGCCGGGGCCGCGTGGAAATCCGCGACCTGGTGCGCAATGCCTTGCGGATGCGGCCCGACCGCATCGTAGTGGGGGAGTGCCGGGGCGGCGAAGCTTTCGACATGCTGGCCGCCATGAATACCGGGCATGAGGGATCGCTGACCACACTGCATGCCAACAGCCCGCGCGATGCGCTGGGGCGCCTGGAAACCATGATCCTGATGGCAGGCATGGACCTTCCGCTGGCCGCGATCCGCGAGCATGTCGCTTCCAGCATCGACTTCATCATTCAGCTGGTGCGCGCTGCGGATGGCCGGCGCCTGGTGAGCGCCATCGTGCAGGTGACAGGTCAGGAGGGCGGCCGGATCCAGTTGCAGGACCTCTTCCTCGGGCATCCCGGGCCGCCCGCAGTGTTCGCGGGCTGCGGCCTGCCGCCCGATGGCTTCGAGGGCGCCGCGGCATTGGATGCCTCGCTGTTCTCGGGCCGCACCGTCTGCCAGGGACGGGCGGCGCTGGACTCCGCGGCTCGATCCGGCGGCCGGCCTGGCGTTGGGCCGCTTTCCGGCGCTCCTTCGGCGGATGCACTGGAATCCGGCGTGGCCGTGCGGGATGACCGGTCCGCAGGGGACGCACCATGGACATCCTGATCTTCGCGGGATTCTCGGGCAGCATCGCGTTGGCCGTCTGGTGGCTGCTGGGATGGACGGAGCGCGCCTGGGCGCGCTATGAAGCGCGCATGCGGGATGAAACCCGGCGCACGCTGGATGCATCTTTCCTGTTCCTGGACATGGCCCAGTTGCGGCCGGCCGCAGCCGCTCTGGGCCTGGCCCTGATGCTGACGGTCGCCTGGATGGCGGGCCGCTGGTGGGGCGTGCTGCCCGTGCTGGCCGGCTTGCTGTGCGCTCCCCCGCTGATCCTGCGCCACATGCGCCAGCGCCGTGCGCAGCGGTTCGATGCCCAGTTGCCCGACCTGGTCCAGGCTCTGGCGGGGGCATTGCGCGCCGGGGCTGGGGTCCAGCCCGCTCTGCGGCATCTCGTGGCCCAGTCCAGCCCGCCGTTGTCCCAGGAATTCGGCCTGCTGCTGCGCGAACAGCGTCTGGGTCTGGGCTTCCAGGACGCCCTGCAGCAATTGCGCATCCGCATGCCGACCGAATCCTGCGGTCTGGTGGTGTCGGCGCTGGGCATCGCCGCCCGCACGGGCGGCGGGCTGGCCGACACGCTGGAAGGCATCGCCCAGACGCTGCGGGCGCGGCAACACTGGCTGGGCCGGGTCGAGGCGCTGACGGCGCAGGGTCGCATGCAGAGCCGCATCATGGCCGGCCTGCCGGCGGCCCTGGCCCTGGTTCTCGTCCGCCTGGAGCCCGAGGCCATGGCGCTGATGTGGCAGACATGGTACGGCTGGCTGGTGCTGTCGGCGATCCTGGTGCTGGAAGGCGTGGGCATCGTCTGGATCCGTCGGGTGTCCTCGATCGAGGTGTAGCGGACTGAACCGGCCGGGGCAGGCGATCGATGCATGTTCGATGGAGGCATTGGCATGGCGTGGTTCTGGATCGGTGTGTGCCTGGCGGCGGTGGCAGCCTGCCTGGGCCTATGGGCACTGGGCGGACCCTGGGCCGCCGCGCGCGACGAGGCCAGGGTTCGCCCGCCCGCTTTCTGGTGGCCCTGGGTGCTGGCGCTGGCACCCTGGTGCGCGCCCTTCGTCACTTGGCGCATGCGCCGGGAATTGCGGCGCTGGGGGTCGCGCGCCGGCCTTGCATCGCATTGGCAGGCCGATCGCTGGCTGGCCGCATGCGTGCTGGCGGCCGGTTGTGGCGCCCTGCTGGCCGGGGCGGCGGCCCTGATGGTTTCGGCACCGGCCAGGTTCGGCTTCCTGGCGGCGCTGGCGGGCGCCGGCCTGGGTTTCGTGTGGCCCGGCCAGGCCCTGCGGCGCCGCGCTGCCGCAAGACGCTTCCAGATGATGCGGGAGCTGCCCTTCATGCTGGATCTGCTGAACTTGTGCGTGGAGGCGGGGCTGAGCCTGCCGGCGGCCCTGCAACAGGTGGCCGGCCACGCGCCGGACGGTCCCTTGCGCCAGAGCCTCCGGGATGCGGCTGCGCTGGAACGGACCGGCATGGAACGTTCGCGCTGGCTGCTGCACTGGGCAGAGCAGACGGACGTGGCCGGAGTGCGCAGCCTGGTCTCGGCTCTGGCCCAGGCCGACAGGCTGGGCATGAGTCTGGGCCCCTTGTTGCGGGCCCAGGCCGAACGTCAACGCAGCGAGCGCTTTCTGCGCGCCGAGAAACTGGCGCTGGAGGCGCCTGTACGCATGCTGTTTCCCATGGTGCTGTGCATCTTTCCCTGCACTTTCCTGGTCATCGGCTTTCCGGTGGCGGTAAAGCTGCTGGACGCAGGATTCTGATGACGGACGGTGGGTTTCGGAATCGTGGGGGCCACCGGGCCCGACCCTATCGGCAGCTTGCCTGGCGCGGCCCTCTGGAAACGGCGTCCTGGCTGGGTTCGGAGCAGCCCCTGCGCCTGTATTGCGCGCGATCCTTCACCGCCCGACTGCTGGGCCTGCGCCTGTGGCCCGGCTGGGGCGTACGGCCCCGGGGGCTGTTGCTGCCCCGATGCCGCGCCGTGCATGCAATGGGCCTCGCCCAGCCCCTGGATCTGGTGTTTCTGGATGTCGGCGGCAGAATCCTGGCAGGGCCGGTCCGGCTCGTCCCCTGGCGCTGTGCAATCCGCCGACATGCCCGGGCGGTCGTGGAATTGCCCGCCGGCTACTGCGCCCGTCAGGATTGGCGGACTCAGGTCGAGGCCGCCTGGCTGGGACGAAAGATCGTCGTGTAGATGGGGTAGAAGCTGCAGTAGAGCAGGGCTGTGATCACGATGTCCAGCGGCAATGCGAGCCAGGCCAGCAGGCCGGCCGATACCCCTGCGGCAGCCAGTCCGTCCAGCAACCCATGCAGGCCGAAGAACACGGCCGCCCAGGTCGCCACATATACGACGATGGGGTATTTGTTGCGCCAGCAGGCGACCATGGAATAGAACAGCGCCCGGCGCAGGGGCAGGGCGTGCCAGCCCACCAGGGCCGGCGTGTGCCAGAACAGGGCCGACAGCAGCACGTAGAACAGGCCGAACACCATCAGCGGGCCCTGCATGGCCTGGGCCAGGGCGGCGAAATCGGGCTGTTCGGCGGTCCCCAGGGCCGCGAGCATCGAGGACAGGAACGGCAGCACCGCAGCCAGTGCTGCCAGGAAGGAGCAGCCCAGGTAGGCCAGGCCCAGTTTCAGCAAGGCGCCCGTGACACCGGGCGTCTGCAGCGGCTGCAGCCACAGGCCGGGCGCCATGCGTACGCCCTGGTCCAGGTTGCGGCAGGCACACAGCGTCAGGAAGGTGAGCAGCGGGGTCAGCAACACCAGCGCGGTCTGGCCCAGTACCGGGATGATGGCGCCAACGTTGATGAAGAAGCTGGTGGCGATGCTCCAGAAAAGCATGGCCATGGGTTGGCGTCGGAACAGCAGGATGCCCTGGGCAATCCAGGACCAGCCGGCGCTTGGAGGCAGGATGGCGGCTTGCAGGGGAGTCATGGTCGTGGCAGGGCGGGCGCGGGTTGCTCGGTGCGCAGCCGCAGGATGCGTTCAAAGTGGCGCGGGTCGTGGGGCTTGAGCGTCTGGGCCGGCCTGGGCAGGTGGAAGTCGTACAGGCGCGAAATCCAGAAGCGCAAGGCCGCTGCGCGCAGCATCACGGGCCAGGCCGCGCGTTCCTCATCGGTGAAGGGGCGCACTGCGTGGTAGGCCTGCAGCCAGGCTTCCAGGCGGCGGCGCACGAAGGCGCCGGTCGCCCGCTGGATGCACCAGTCATTGACGCTGACCGCCACATCGAACAGCCAGGTGTCGCAGCCGGCGAAATAGAAATCGATGAAGCCCCCCATGTGGGGCGATTCGAATGTGCCGTCGAACAGCACGTTGTCCCGGAACAGGTCGCAGTGCGCAGGGCCGTAGGGCAGCCGCGCGGGCGTGCGCGCGGCGGCGAAGGCGATTTGTTCATCCAGCGCGCTTCGCAGCAGCGCGGCCTGGCTGTCATCCAGGAACGGCGCCAGGGCCGGTGCGGTGGCTTTCCACCAGTCCAGTCCGCGCAGGTTGGGCTGGTGAATGGGAAAGTCCTGCGCGGCCAGGTGGGCCTGCGCCAGGGTCCGGCCAGCCAGGGCGCAGTGGGCCGGGCTGGGTTCGGGCTCGTAGCCGCCCGACAACCGTGTGACGATGGCGGCCGGTTTGCCGTTCAGGGAGGTCAGGCGAGTGCCGTCGAGCAGGGTCTGGGGTTCGGGCACGGGCACCCCGCGCCTGGCCAGGTGGTGCATCAGTTCGATATAGAACGGCAACTGCTCGGCGGTCAGGACTTCGAACAGGGTCAGGACGTAGGCCCCCTGCGTGGTGTCGAGGAAGTAGTTGGTGTTCTCGATGCCGGCGGTGATGCCGCGCAGGGCGATGAGTTCGCCCAGGCGGTAGCGCTGCAGCAGCGCGCGGGCGTCGTCTTCGGTGACGGGGGTGAATACGGCCATTGAGGTACGCATGCGGCCGCGAAAGGCCGGAGTTCGAGTCGGAATCGGTCAGCGGGGATTTTAGACGAAAAGCCGGCACCTGCCGCCGCGCCGGCTGGCCGGGGCACGCTGCCCGGCTAAAATGAAAGATTGCCTGAGAACAATCCGTATGTCAGAGACCTTGCCCGGCATGCCGATCGATGCCGATCCCGCTGCGCCGTCCGTTCTGCACGCTGGTCCGGAACCCGGGGCCTGGCGCCTGTGCGTGGCGCCGATGATCGATGTCACCGACCGGCATTGCCGTTATTTCCATCGCCTGCTCTCGCCCCGTGCCCGCCTGTATACCGAGATGATCACCACCGGCGCCCTGCTGCACGGCGATGTCGGCCGGCATCTGGATTTCGATCCGGCGGAGCATCCGGTGGCTCTGCAACTGGGCGGCAGCGAACCCGAGGCGCTTGCACAGGCCGCCCGGCTGGGTGAACGATGGGGCTACGATGAGATCAACCTGAACTGCGGCTGCCCGTCCGAACGGGTCCAGCGCGGAGCCTTCGGCGCCTGCCTGATGGCCGAGCCGCAGCTGGTCGCCGATTGCGTCCGTGCCATGCAGGACGCGGTTTCGGTGCCGGTGACGGTGAAGCACCGCCTGGGCCTGGACTACGACGAGTCCTATGATTTCGTGCGCGATTTCGTCGGTATCCTGCACGACGCCGGCTGCCGGGTGTTCATCGTCCATGCGCGCAATGCCGTCCTGAAGGGGTTGTCGCCCAAGGACAACCGGGAAAAACCGCCATTGCGCCATGCCGATGCGGTGCGCCTGAAGCAGGATTTTCCGGATGCCACGTTTGTGCTGAACGGCGGCCTGACCGACGTCGAGACCTGCATGGACTGGATGGAACGCCTGGATGGCGTGATGCTGGGCCGGGCGGCCTGGCACCATCCCGACATTCTGGCCGAACTGGACGAGCGGATGGCGCCGGGCGGAACGCGGCCGGCGCCCGGGGAGATCCTGGACGCCTGGATGGAATATGTGTCCGTCCAGCATGCGCGCGGCGTGCCCCTGCACATTCTGGTGCGGGGAGTGCTGGGCTGGCGCACGGGCCGTCCCGGCGCGCGACAGTGGCGGCGGATGCTCTCGGATCCCGCATTGCTGCGGGCGGAAGGCCCGCAGGCGTTGCGCCGCGCCTGGCAGGCGCTGGCCTGAGGCGGGGCCGGCCGAGCCGGCGCCCGGCTGGCCTCAGGCCTTGCGGGCAGGGGGTTCCGATGTGGTGTCGGCGGGCCAGTCGCGGATATAGGCCTTGAGCATGTCGTTTTCGAACTGCTGGGCCTCGACGATGGCGCGCGCCATGTCGTAGAACGAAATCACGCCCATGAGGGTGGGGCCATCCATGACGGGAATATAGCGGGCGTGCTTGTCGAGCATCAGGCGCTGGACTTCGTCGGCGTCGGTGTTGGGCGTGACGCTGACCGGAGCGTCGTCCATGATGCTGCGCACCGTGTAGTCGCCGGCCTGGCCGTCGTGTGCATTCAGGTGGTTGATGATTTCACGGAAGGTGAGCATGCCGGCGAGCTGGCCGTGGTCCATGATGACCAGCGAGCCGATGTCGAGCTGGCTCATGGTGGCGATGGCCTCGCGCACCGGCATGTCGGGCGTCCCTGTGTACAGCGTGTGCCCCTTCACGCGCAGGATTTCATTGACTTTCAGCATGTCGATTCCCAGTGGCGCCGTGGTCCGGCCGTTTGTTCATTATTGTGCATCATCATCCCGGTTTTCGGTAGCGTCGCCGCCGAAAAGCGCGTCCAGGACCGGAGGATCGCCCAGCAAGGTGCGCGACAGGGCGTCGAGCATGCCGGCCTGCAGCCCCGGCTGGGCCCGGTCGATCAGCAGCCGGTCCACCAGCGGGCCGATATCGGCCCGAGCCGGATCGCAGGCCAGTACCCACTGGTCGCCGTCGGCGACAGGCACGGCGTAGCCCAGTTCACGCAGGGCGCCGAGCATGTCGCGCAGGGCGTCGGGATGGACGCGCAGGTGTTTTTCAAGGTAGGCCATGCTGCGCCCCGGTGGCAGCGTGCCCCGCGCCTGCCACAGGATGCGCAGGATGCCCAGTGCGTCGGCAGCCTGGGCGCCGACCTGGCGCTGCAGCGCCCAGCGGTGCAGCCGCAGCGCCGGCAGCAACGAGGCCACCGTGGCGCCCATCAGCACCACCAGCCAGGACAGGTAGATCCACAGCAGGAAGATCGGCAGCGTGGCGAACGCCCCGTAGATGACGGTGTATGAAGGAAAGCGCGTCAGGTAGGCGGTGAACCCCGCCTTCATGATGGCCAGGACTGCCGTGGTACCCAGCCCGCCCAGCGCGGCGTCGCGCCACAGCACGCGGCAGTTGGGCACGAACACGAACAGGGCCGTGAAGCCCAGGACCGACATCAGCAGGGGCACCAGGTTGAGCAGCAGGCCGATGCCTTCGGGCAGGTTGCCGATATAGCCCAGGGATTCCCGGGCCAGCACCGAGCTGGCCCACAGGCTGGCGCCCGTCAGGATCGGCCCCAGGGAAATGATCGCCCAGTACACCAGCAGCCGCTGGCGCATGGGGCGCTGGCGGGCCACGTTCCAGATTTCGTTGAAAGCCTCGTCGATCGTCATGATCAGCAGGATCGATGTCACGACCAGGAAGGCGCCGCCCACGGCCGTCAACCCGGATGCCTGCGCCGCGAACTGGTTCAGGTAGCGCATGATGGTGTCGGACACTGAAGGCGGCAGCAGGCTTTCGCCCAGGAAGGTTTCCAGGGCCAGGCGGAATTCGGCGAACAGCGGGAAGGCTGTGAACAGCGCCAGCACCACGGCCAGCATCGGCACGATCGCCAGCACCGTGGTGAAGGTGAGGCTGGAGGCCACCCGGGTCAATTTGCGGTGCGCGGCGAAATCCAGCGTGAAGCGCAGGATGTCCAGCGCGCGGCTGCGGCGCTCGGTGGGAGACGGGGCTGGCGGTTGCGGTGTCGTCATGAGGCTGGCACTGGGTTTCGGGTCATAATACCAGCATGGAAAGCGTGGAAATCAAATTCAGCCCGGGCCTGCACATCCTGGCGTGCGCCTGCCTGTTCGGCCTGATCGTACTGTGCGTGGGGTGGGAATTGTGGTGGGCGCCCTTGCGGGCAGGCGGCACCCTGATGGCCCTGAAGGCTGTGCCTCTGTTGTTTGCAGTCAGCGGCGTGCTGCGGCGCAGGCTCTATACGCTGCAGTGGGTGTCCATGCTCAGCCTGCTCTACCTGATGGAAGGCGTGGTGCGCGCCTGGTCGGACGTCTCGCCGGTGTCGGCGGCGCTGGCCGGGCTGGAAGCCATCCTGGCGCTGGGGCTTTACCTGGGAGCCATCCTGTACGTGCGTCCCGCCAAGCGGGCGGCGCGTCATGGCTGATCCATTCCTGGCCGGCCTGCGCACGGGCTGCTCCTTTGCAACCCTGCCGCGCGGCTTCTACTCCCAGGTCGATCCCAGGCCGCTGCGGGAACCGCGCCTGCTGCATGCCAATCCCGATGCGGCGGCCCTGATCGGCCTGGATGCCGGGGTCCTGCGTACGCCTGGCTTCCTGGCCCTGTGTGCGGGCGGCGGGCGGCTGGCAGACGTCCCGCCGGTGGCCACTGCCTACAGCGGCCATCAGTTCGGGGTCTGGGCCGGTCAATTGGGCGACGGCCGCGCGCACCTGCTGGGCGATGTCCAGACGCCTGGCGGCTCCTGGGAAATCCAGCTGAAGGGTTCCGGCCGCACACCCTATTCCCGCATGGGAGACGGCTGGGCCGTACTGCGTTCCAGCGTGCGTGAATACCTGGCCAGCGAGGCCATGGCCGGCCTGGGCATTCCCACGACCCGGGCGCTGGCTCTGGCGGCTTCGGATGATCCGGTCGTGCGTGAAACCGTCGAGACCGCGGCCATCGTCACCCGCCTGGCGCCCAGCTTCGTGCGCTTCGGGCACTTCGAGCACTGGGGGCATTCGCATCACGAGCAGAAGGCCCTGCTGGACTACGTCGTCGGGCATTGGTACCCCGGATGCCGGGTCATGGCCGGCAGCGAAACGGATACGCCTGCCACGGCCTGCCGCTTGCTGGCCGAAGTCGTGCGGCGTACGGCGCGCCTGATCGCACAATGGCAGCTGGTCGGTTTCTGCCACGGGGTGATGAACACCGACAATATGTCCATCCTGGGGTTGACGCTGGATTACGGTCCGTTCGGTTTCATGGATGCCTTCCAGGCAAATCATGTCTGCAACCATAGCGATACGGCTGGACGCTACGCCTGGAATGCCCAGCCGGCCGTGGCCCGCTGGAACCTGTACCGCCTTGCGGGCAGCCTGCTGGTGCTGGGTTGCGATGCGCCCGCGCTGGAAGCAAGCCTGGCGCCTTTCGAGGCAGAGTTCCTGGCGGCGTATCGCGCCGGTCTGGCGCGCAAGCTGGGCCTGAACGCCTGGCGGCCGGCAGACGCCGCGCTGGAAGACGACTGGTGGAACCTGCTGCATGCGCAGCAGGCCGACTTCACCCAGGCCTTCCGTCTGCTGGCCGGGGCCGACCTCGATGCCGATCCCTGGCTGGCCCTGTTCGCCGATCGGGCACCGGCACGCGCCTGGCTGGACCGCTACCTGGCCCGTCTGTCGGAGCAGGGCGGGGATGCAGCGGCGCGCCGTGCCGCCATGCTTCGGGTCAATCCCCTGTATGTGTTGCGCAATCACCTGGCGCAGCGTGCCATCGAGGCCGCACAGCGGGGCGATGCTTCGGAGATCGATCGCCTGCTCGTTCTGCTGCGGGATCCGTACACCGAACGGCCCGGATTCGAGTCCTATGCCTGTCCGCCCGCCGCCGGCGAGCCGGCAGTGGCGGTCAGCTGTTCTTCATGATGATGTGGCTCAAGCCGGCGGTGCCGGCCGGGCCGTATCATGATCTCGGCCGGCTCCCTGGAAAGCCGGATGATCGAGATGCCCATGAAGATCGGCGAATTGGCCCGTCAGGCCGGTGTGGGGGTTGAAACCATCCGCTATTACCAGCGACGCGGCCTGCTGCGCATCCCGCCTCGGCCGCCAGGGTCGTACCGCCGCTATTCCCGGGACATGGTGGACACCATCGTGCAGATCCGGAAATTGCGGACGCTTGGGTTCAGCCTGGAAGAAATCCGGATGTTGCTCCAGGGCCAGGCCGAGGCCTGCCGCGACGTGCGAGTCTCCATCGAACGGCATATCGGTTCGACAGGCCGCAAGCTGAAGGAACTGACCTGGCGCCTGGGGTGCCTGCAAAGGGCCTTGAAGGAGATTCCTTGCGAGAAGGACCGCCGATGCTGCGGCCTGGTCTGCCTGACGGTTTGGGCGAAGGGGCCGCAAAGGCCCTTCTGCCGCAAAGGGTAGGGGTCAGGATCGGCGGGTCATGGGATGGGCCGGATAGTCCTCGATGTATTTGGGCAGGCCGAACAGCCAGCCTTGCGCCTGGCGGATGCCCAGCGACTTGAGTATCCGGGCCTGGGATTCCGTCTCGACGCCTTCTGCCGTCACGGCGAGCCCCAGGGCGCCGGTCAGCTTGGCGAGGTGCCGGATGACCAGCCGGGCCGTGGTGGATGTGTCGATACGCCGTATCAGGCTGTGGTCGATCTTGATGCCGTCCAGTGGCAATTCGATCAGGGATTGGAAATTGGCATAACCGATGCCGAAGTCATCCAGATGCACCTGGATGCCAAGCGCCCGGATCGCCTGCAGCACTGGCCCGCAGCGTCCGGGGGCCAGCAGGGATCGTTCGGTCAGTTCGATGCACAGCGCAGTGCCGCCGCCCAGGGTCTCGGCCAGGGTGGCCAGCAGTGCAACGGTTTCCATGGATTCGGCGTCCGCGGCCGAGAGATTGATCGATAGCCTGACCTGGCCTGAGGCGCACCGGGTCACCCGGTCCTGGGCCGCCTGGCGGCAGACGGACCTGGTGATCTCGCGAATCAGGCCACCGTGCTCGGCGACCGGGATGAAGACATCCGGGCCGATGTTGGCCCGGGGCCAGCGGATCAGCGCCTCGAAACCGATCGGTGCCCGATTGCGCAGATCGATGATCGGCTGGTACGCAAGGCGGAATTCCTGCTGTTCCAATGCCTGCCTCAGGGATGCCAGTGGGCCGGTTTCCTTGCGGGCGGTGTCCATGCCGTGGCTGGTCCGTGTGGCGGCTGTGAAACCTTCCGCATCCTGCACTTGTGCGATTCCTTCCATGCAGCACGTCCTTGGTTGTGTGCGGTGATTTGTTTCTAGTCAAATGGTTTTGTTACGGATAACATAGTCTTTTGTCGGAATAGCGGCGGTGTAGCGATCGGCATGCATGCCTGGCGTGCCGGTTCGCGGCTTTCATGAGTTCCTGATTGCCTTAGGCAATCTAACGTCCGTACCCAGGTACGGAATCAAGGAATTCATGAGGTGATGCATTGAACATCAGTCGTGTCGCAAAGCAGGCTGGCGTGAGCATAGAGACCATCCGCTATTACCAGCGCCGTGGTCTCATTGCCGTGCCGGCAAAACCTCTCGGGTCTCATCGGCGTTATTCGCAGGACATCGTCGATCGCATCCGCTTCATCAAGCGGGCACAGTCCTGGGGGTTTTCGCTTGACGAAATTGCCATACTGTCCAAACCGCTCTCGGAAGTGGGCTGCGTACAAGTACAGAATCTCGTCCAGGAAAAAATCCACTCCCTCAATACCCTGATGCGGAATCTGGGCAAGACGGTCAAGGGATTGGAATCCTTGCTGGCGCAATGCCAGCAGCAGCAGGATTGCGCGCTGTGCCCGCTGAGAGGCGGCCGTCAGAGCCCTTGCCGGCCGGGAAACGGCCAGATGCCTTGCTGGCAGGCAGGTGTCCTGACGTCGCCATCCTGAGGCCGCTGCTGCATCCCGCATGGCCGGGGCTCAGGATCCGAACTCGCAGGCGGGCATGCCCGGCTCCGGCAACTGCGCGCCTGCGGTGCCGTACCGGGCTGTGCGCGTGGCGATCGATGCGGGGCCCATGTCTTTTTCGGAGCGGAACTGACGCACGACATCCAGCAAGTGCCTTGCCTGTTCGCTGAGGCTGGCCGCGGCCGCTGCCGATTCCTCGACCAGGGCCGCATTCTGCTGGGTGATGTCGTTGATCTGGCTGACGGCGGCATTGATCTGGTTCAGTCCGGATGTCTGCTCCGCGGTGGCGGCATTCACCGAGTCGATCAACTGGGCGACCTGCCGTATTTTTTCCACCAGGGACCGGATCTCGGTGCCCGCCTGTTCAATGGCCTGGGCGCCGGCATCGGTGCGCTCGGTGCTTCTGGTGATCAGCGCGGTGATTTCCCGGGCGGCCTGCGCGCTTTTCTGGGCCAGGGCGCGGACCTCGCCGGCGACGACCGCGAAACCCCTGCCTTGTTCGCCCGCGCGGGCTGCTTCGACGGCGGCGTTCAGCGCCAGGATATTGGTCTGGAAGGCGATGCTGTCGATCACTTGTACGATGCCCGCCACCTCGCGCGAGACTTCCTGGATGCCCTGCATGGTCTGGACGATGGAAGCGATGCGCTGGCCGCCTTGTTCCGCCGCCAGCCTGGCATCCGCCGAAAACTGGGCTGCCTGGCGCATGGCCTGCGCCGTCGTGGCGATGGTACTGGAGATCTGGTTCATGGCGGCAGCGGTTTCGGTGATGTCGGCTGCCTGGCGTTCGGTGCGTTGCGCCAGGTCGGTGTTGCCCAACCGGATCTGTTCCGAACCGCTGGCGATGTGGTCGCTGCCCTTTCGCACCGTTCCGACGATCCTGCGCAGGGATTCCTGCATGTGCAGCATGGCCTGCATCACGCTGTCGCGGTGCGCGCGCGAAATATCCACGGCCGTGCCCAGATCGCCATCAGCCACGTTCCTGGCCACCTGCGCCACGTCCGAAGGCTCGCCTCCCAGCGATCGCGTCAGATTGCGGGTAAGCGTCAACCCGATCAGCAGCCCCAGGATCACGCCGCCCAGCGTCAGGCCCGTGATCAGCCAGACCATGCGCGCATATATCGAAGCCGTATCCCTGCTCAAGGCTTCGGCCCGGTCGAGGCGGTGCTGGATGAGCCGGGCCATCAGCGTATCCAGGCGGTTGGCCGTCGGGACGACCTGGTTGTACAGGATGCCGACCGATTTGCGTGCCTGCTGGAGCGGTTCCGTGGGCAGGATGTCGGCTACTTGCATGATGAGTTTCCGGTATTCGCGGGATGCCTCCCGCGCTTCCTCCAGCAGATCCAGTTCCGCGGGCGTGGTGAACGATCGCGCCGCGCGTCCCAGATTGTCGTCCAGGTTGTCGAGGTGCTGTCGGACGGCCTGGATCTGGGCATTCCGGATTTCCGCCGTGGGCGCCAGTGCGGCGATCCGGATGGCGCGTGCGTTCATGAGAAGCTGCTGGTTGGCCTGCGCGGTGTCGCGCAGGCCGACGGTGTCGCGGTGATACATCGTTTCGGCCATCTGGTTGACCGTGCGGGTCGCATACAGGCCCAAGACTCCGATCAGGCCGGCCATGCCGCAGACGATGAGGAAACCGAAGATGAGCCGGGTGGATACGCGCATGGGGCGACGCTTTGGCATGGTGGGTCCTTTGTTTGTCGTGGGATTTCTGGAAAGGGCCATTCGCGCGGCAGTCTATGCTCCGTACCCGGCTACGGAGTCAAGAGCCGTTCCGTGCAGGCCATGCCGCGGCGGATGACTGCGATTCCGTAGACTGGCCGGTGGGCATCCCAGGATTGCGCCCCACGGTGCCTGGACGTCAAAGATGCGATAATCGAATGGTCAAACGGCATGCGCTCTTCGGGCATGCCTGCCGCCTGTCCAAGGCTTCGTCGCCCCCTGAGAGAATCACGATCCATGTCCGGCAATACCCTGGGTACTCTTTTTCGTGTCACCAATTTCGGCGAATCGCATGGTCCGGCCATTGGCGCCGTGATCGATGGCTGCCCGCCGGGCCTGGCGCTGTCCGAGGCCGACATCCAGGCCGAGCTGGACAGGCGCCGGCCCGGCACCTCGCGTCACGTCACGCAGCGCCGCGAGCCGGATACGGTGGAGATCCTGTCGGGCGTCTTCGAGGGCGCGACCACCGGCACGCCCATCGGCCTGCTGATCCGCAACACCGATGCGCGCAGCAAGGACTACGGCAACCTCGTCGATACCTTCCGCCCCGGCCATGCCGACTACACCTACTGGAAGAAATACGGTGTGCGCGATCCCCGCGGGGGAGGTCGTTCCTCGGCGCGCCTGACGGCGCCCACCGTGGCGGCCGGAGCCGTGGCGCGCAAGTGGCTGATGCAGGAGTACGGCGTGCGCATCCGCGGCTACATGAGCCAGCTCGGGCCGATCCCGATCCCCTTCGTGTCCTGGGACGACGTGCAGGGCAATCCCTTCTATGCGCCCAATGCCGGCATCGTCCCCGAACTCGAAGCCTTCATGGACCAGCTACGCCATGACGGTGATTCGATCGGCGCCCGCATCGAAGTCACGGCCGAAGGCCTTCCCGCGGGCTGGGGGGAGCCCATCTACGATCGCCTGGATGCGGATATCGCCCACGCCATGATGGGGCTGAATGCCGTCAAGGGCGTGTCGATCGGCTCTGGCTTCGATTGTGTCGCGATGCGCGGTTCCGAGCACGGAGACGAAATCGGGCCCGACGGCTTCATGGGCAATCACGCGGGCGGTGTCCTGGGGGGGATTTCCTCCGGGCAGCCGCTGCGCGTGTCGCTGGCGATCAAACCCACGTCCAGCATCCGGATCGAACGCCGCTCCGTGAACCGGGCCAATGAGCCGGTCATGGTGCAGACGCTGGGCCGCCACGATCCCTGCGTGGGAATCCGGGCCACGCCCATTGCCGAGGCCCTGCTGGCCATCGTGCTGATGGATCACGCGCTGCGCCACCGCGGGCATGTGAACAGGGCCGTCTAGACCGAATCTGCCGGTACAGCAAGGAGATGATCATGATTCGTGCCTCCTTCCGAAGCTTCTCCATGATCGGTCTGGCCATCCTGCTGGCCGCTTGCGCCCAGGTGCAGACGACCCAGTCGGGCCTGGTGGGTGTGAACCGGACGCAGACCATGTCCACACTGGTGTCCGAGGCCGAACTGAACCAGCAGGCGGCAGCCCAGTACCGCCAGATCCTGTCCCAGGCCAAGGCGCAGGGCGCCCTGGATACGCCGGCGGCGCAGACCCGGCGGGTCCAGGCGATCGCCCGCAAGCTGATCGCCCAGGTTGGCGTCTTCCGTCCCGATGCACGCAACTGGACCTGGGAAGTCCACCTGCTGAAGTCCAATGAGGTCAATGCCTGGTGCATGCCGGGCGGCAAGATCGCCGTCTATACCGGCCTGCTCGACAAGATCAAGCCCTCGGACGCCGAATTGGCCGCGGTGCTGGGACATGAGATTTCGCATGCCTTGCGCGAACATGCCCGCGAGCAGGTTTCGCGCCAGATGGCCGCCAATGTCGGCCTGTCGATTCTGTCTGCGGTCACCGGCAGCCAGGCCGTGGCCGACCTGGGCTCCTCGCTGACGCAGGTCATGTTCACTTTGCCCAACAGTCGTTCCAACGAGACCGAGGCCGATCGCATGGGGGTGGAACTGGCCGCCCGTGCCGGCTATGATCCGCGCGCCGCCATCACCCTGTGGCAGAAGATGGAACGCGCCGGAGGCGGCGGGCAGCCCGAAATCCTCTCCACGCATCCTTCTTCGCAGAGCCGGATCGCGGATCTGAAGCAGGCTTCCGAGATCGTGCTGCCGCTCTACCAGGGCAGGAAGAGCTAGCTCAAGCTGGTATCTATTACATCCAGTACTAGGATAACTGCTGGCCTTGTCCGGGAAAATCACGCTGGCATAATGGGCTTATCGCATCCGCGCCGTGCGCGGACGGCATCCATTTTTCCGATTTCCGAGGCCACGACCATGCCCCAAACCCTGTACGACAAGCTCTGGGATGCCCATGTGGTGCATCAAGGGCCGGACGGCACCTGTCTGCTGTACATCGATCGCCATCTCGTCCACGAAGTCACGAGTCCGCAGGCCTTCGAGGGCCTGGAACTCGCCGGCCGCAAGCCATGGCGGATCTCGGCCAATCTGGCGGTGGCCGACCACAATGTGCCCACCACGGCCCGCAGCGAAGGCATCCAGGATCCCGTCTCGCGCCTGCAGGTCGATACCCTGGACAAGAACTGCGACACCTGGGGCATCACCGAATTCCGCATGAATGACCGCCGCCAGGGCATCGTGCACGTCATCGGGCCCGAGCAGGGCGCCACCTTGCCGGGCATGACCGTGGTCTGCGGCGATTCGCACACCAGCACGCACGGTGCCATGGGGGCGCTGGCCTTCGGCATCGGCACTTCCGAAGTCGAGCACGTTCTCGCCACGCAGACGCTGCTGATGAAAAAGAGCCGCAGCATGCTGGTGCGCGTGGAAGGCGAGCTTCCCTTCGGCTGTACGGCCAAGGACCTGATCCTGTATGTGATCGGGCGCATCGGCACGGCGGGGGGTACCGGCTACGCCATCGAGTTCGGCGGCAGCGCCGTGCGTGCCTTGTCCATGGAAGGCCGCATGACGGTCTGCAACATGGCCATCGAGGCCGGCGCCCGCTCGGGCATGGTGGCCGTGGACCAGACCACCATCGATTACTTCAGGGGCCGCCCCTATGCGCCCGAAGGCGCCTTGTGGGACCAGGCCGTGGAATACTGGCGCACGCTGCATTCCGATCCGGATGCGGTCTTCGACCGGGTGGTCGAGATCGACGCGGCCGATATCGAACCCCAGGTCAGCTGGGGCACGTCGCCGGAAATGGTGGCTGCCGTCGGCGCCCGGGTGCCGGATCCGGCCGCCGAGGCCGATGACGTGCGCCGCAAGGGCATGGAGCGCGCACTGCAGTACATGGACCTGAAGGCCGGCACGCCGCTGTCCGAGATCGCCATCGACAAGGTCTTCATCGGTTCCTGCACCAACGCACGCATCGAAGACCTGCGTGCCGCAGCCGCTGTGGCCAGGGGCCGCCGCGTGGCATCCAACGTACGCCTGGCCATGGTCGTGCCGGGATCCGGGCTGGTCAAGGAGCAGGCCGAACAGGAAGGCCTGGACCGCATCTTCCTGGAGGCAGGCTTCGAGTGGCGGGAACCGGGCTGCTCGATGTGCCTGGCCATGAACGCCGACCGGCTGGAGCCGGGCGAGCGCTGTGCCTCGACTTCGAACCGCAACTTCGAGGGGCGCCAGGGGCAGGGGGGACGCACCCATCTGGTCAGCCCCGCCATGGCTGCGGCTGCCGCCGTGGCCGGCCATTTCGTCGACGTGCGCACTTTCCAATAGGAGCCCAAGCATGCAAGCCTTTACCACGCACCGGGGTCTGGTGGCTCCGCTGGACCGGGAAAACGTCGATACCGACCTGATCATTCCCAAACAGTTCCTGAAGTCCATCAAGCGGACAGGCTTCGGGCCCAACCTGTTCGACGAACTGCGCTACCTGGATCACGGCGAACCCGGCATGGACAACAGTCGCCGGCCGCTGAACCCGGATTTCGTGCTGAACCAGCCGCGCTACCAGGGCGCCTCGATCCTGTTGTGCCGCAAGAACTTCGGTTGCGGCTCCAGCCGCGAACACGCTCCCTGGGCCTTGCAGCAATACGGCTTCCGGGCGCTGATCGCGCCGTCCTATGCCGATATCTTCTTCAACAACAGCTTCAAGAACGGCCTGCTGCCCATCGTCCTGCCCGAGCCTGTCGTGGCGCGCCTGTTCCAGGCCGTCGAGTCTTCCCCGGGATACGAGCTCACCGTGGATCTGGCCGCACAGCGGGTGGTGGCGCCCGACGGCGAATCCTGGTCTTTCGAGGTCGACGCCTATCGCAAGGAATCCCTGCTGAAGGGCCTGGACGAGATCGGCCAGACCCTGTTGCATGCCGACGCGATCCGTGCCTTCGAGGCCCAGCGCCTGGCGCAGCACCCCTGGCTGGCGCGGCAGAACCCCGGCGGTCTTTGATCTTTCATTCTTTTCCCAACACCGGGCGTTGCGCGCAAGCCACGCCCGCCGGCCCGGCTCGCGCCAGGTGCGAATCCCTTCGCATCCCGCGGACCGGGCCTTCACGAATCGGAATCCTCCATGACTTCTCGCATCGCAGTCCTGCCGGGCGACGGCATCGGCCCTGAAATCGTCGAGCAGGCGGTGCGCGTGCTGCGCGCGCTGGACCTGGACCTGGAATTGACCGAAGCGCCCGTGGGTGGCGCCGCCTATGCGGCCAAGGGACACCCCCTGCCCGAGGACACCCTGGCCCTGGCCAGGCAATCCGACGCCGTGCTGTTCGGCGCCGTGGGCGATTGGAAATACGACCATCTCGAGCGCGCGCTGCGCCCGGAACAGGCAGTGCTGGGCCTGCGCAAGGCCCTGGGGCTGTTCGCCAACCTGCGCCCGGCGATCCTGTACCCGGAACTGGCCAACGCCTCGTCGCTCAAGCCCGAGGTGGTCGCCGGACTGGACATCCTGATCGTGCGCGAACTCACGGGCGACATCTATTTCGGCCAGCCCCGCGGTGTGCGCACGCTGGAAGACGGCCCGTTCGCGGGTGATCGCCAGGGCTACGACACCATGCATTACGCCGAAACGGAAGTCCGCCGCATCGCCCACGTGGCTTTCCAGGCCGCGGCGCGGCGCCAGGGCAGGCTGTGCAGCGTGGACAAGGCCAATGTCCTGGAAACCTCGCAGTTCTGGCGCGACATCATGATCGACGTCGCACGCGAATACCCGCAGGTGGAGCTGTCCCACATGTACGTGGACAATGCCGCAATGCAGCTGGTGCGTGCGCCCAAGGCCTTCGACGTGGTGGTGACCGGCAACCTGTTCGGCGACATCCTGTCGGACGAGGCCGCCATGCTGACGGGTTCGATCGGCATGCTGCCTTCCGCCTCGCTGAATGCCAGCCGGCAGGGGCTGTACGAGCCCAGTCACGGCTCGGCGCCGGACATCGCCGGTCAGAACATCGCCAATCCCCTGGCGACCATTCTGTCGGCGGCCATGATGCTGCGCTATTCGCTGAATGCGGCCCCCGCCGCCGACCGGATCGAGGCCGCCGTCCAGGCGGTGCTGGCGCAGGGCCTGCGGACGGCCGACATCCACGAGAACGGCACCACGCGGGTCTCGACATCCGAAATGGGCGATGCCGTGCTGAAGGCATTAAACTGAAGCATTACACTAATTAACCACTCACATTCACTTTTCACGGTTCAGGCAGGGATTTATGGCTCAGGCAGTCGGTTTGGTCGGTTGGCGCGGAATGGTCGGCTCGGTGCTCATGCAGCGCATGCGGGACGAAAAAGACTTCGACTTGTTCGAGCCGGTTTTCTTTTCCACCAGCAACGCGGGCGGCGCGGCACCAGCCTGGGCGCAAGGCGCGGGTCCGCTGCAGGACGCGCACGACATCGAGGCCCTGCGCAAGCTGCCGATCATCGTCACCGCCCAGGGCGGCGACTACACGACCGAGGTTTATCCCAAGCTGCGTGCGGTCGGCTGGAAGGGCCTGTGGATCGACGCGGCCAGCACCTTGCGCATGAAGGACGACGCCATCATCGTTCTCGATCCGGTCAATCGGCCGGTGATCGACGCCGCCCTGCAGCGCGGCGTGCGCGACTTCATCGGCGGCAACTGCACCGTCAGCTGCATGCTGATGGGCCTGGCCGGGCTCTTCAAGGCCGACATGGTCGAATGGATGACTTCCATGACCTATCAGGCTGCCTCGGGCGGCGGCGCGCGCCACATGCGCGAACTGCTGGTCCAGTTCGGTCTGCTCAACCAGGCCGTGGCCGATCAGCTCGCCGACCCGGCATCTGCCATCCTGGACATCGACCGTGGTGTTCTGCAGGCCCAGAAAGCCGCCGACCTGCCGCGCGAGAACTTCGGCGTGCCCCTGGGCGGCAGCCTGATTCCCTGGATCGACAAGGATCTGGGCGACGGCGTGTCGCGCGAAGAGTGGAAGGGGGGCGCGGAAACCAACAAGATTCTCGGGCGCGGCCCGGGCTTCGGCACCGAGCCGGTGCCGGTCGACGGTCTGTGCGTGCGGATCGGCGCCATGCGCTGCCACAGCCAGGCGCTGACGATCAAGCTGCGGCGCGACATCCCCATGGACGAGATCAACGACGCCGTGCGTACCGGCACCGAATGGGCCCGCCTGGTGCCCAACGATCGTGAATCTTCCATGCGGGACTTGACTCCCGTGGCAGTGACCGGCACGCTAGACATCCCCGTGGGACGCCTGCGCAAGATGTCGATGGGCCCCCAATACCTCAGTGCCTTCACGGTCGGCGACCAACTGCTGTGGGGCGCTGCCGAACCCTTGCGTCGCATGCTGCGTATCGCTCTGGGCGAACTCTGAACGATAGAAGAATGGAAAAAAACCCCCACGCCGCGTCTCCGATCCGAAACCTCCTGAATCCGACGCGCGGAAGGCGCCTGATTCCTGCCGGCCGGTTGGCGGCGGGCGCCCTGGCGCTGGCCTTCATGGCGGGTGGGGTTGCCCAGGCTTCCAGCTTTGGCCATGCGCGCCTTGTCTCGGGGTCTGGCGAGCCTTTGCTGATCCTGGTGCCGATATCCGGCCTGACGGATGCCGACCTGCAGGCCCTGTCCGCACGGCCTGCGCCGGCCCCGGATTGGGCCCAGGCCGGGCTCACCCCACCGGTCCCGCTCGACAGCCTGTCCGTTTCGGTTGGTCCCGACGTCCGGCCCGGCGGCCGGCGCATCCTGCGTGTCGGTTCCAGCCAGGCTTTCTCCGGCAACCTGGCCGATCTGCTGCTGGACGTACGCACGGCCACCGGCGAACAGCGCTACCAGGTGTCCCTGGTGGCGCCTGGGCCGGCTCGCAATGCCGCCGCGACGGGCGCCGCGCAGCCGGCGGTGCAGAGCGGATCGCCGGCGACCGCGGTCGGGGCGGCTGCACCGCATACCAGCACCCGGCGGGTGCCTGTCGGCACCATTGCCGTGCGCCGTGGCGACACGATGTTCGCCATCAGCCGCCGTCATGCGGTCGACGGGGTTTCCATCTATCAGCTGATGATGGCGCTGCAGCGCGCCAATCCGCAGGCCTTCATCCATGACAACGTCAACCTGGTGCGCGCAGGCGCGACGCTGACGGTGCCGGACATCAACGACATGCTGTCGATTTCCGACGCCGAGGCGCGGCGCCAGTTCCAGGCCCAGGCGGCAGCCTTCGCCCGGATGCGCGGACGTCTGGCCGGCTCGGCCGCCCAGGCGGGCGCGGGCCAGGCCGCGGCAGGCACAGTCTCGCAAGACGAATCCCGGGCCGCTGCCAAGCCCGCCGACGCGGCAGGCGACCGCCTGCGGCTCAGCGAATCCGGCCGTGATGGCGCCGATGCGTCCGCGGATGCCCGCACGGCACGGGGGCATGCCCTGAAAGATGCCGAATCCCGGGTCGATCAGCTCGAAGGCAATGTCCAGAACCTGAATCAGGCCCTGCAATCCCAGGGCGAGGCCGCACGCAAGGCTGCCGCCCAGGGGGCTGCTGCCATCGGCCATTCGATCCAGGAAATCGCCAGCGCGATCAGCGAAGCCAGCCAGGAAGCCGCCGCCCAGGCCGACGACGCTGCCGCAGCGGCGGGTGAAAACGACGCAGCGGCTTCGGCGCCAGGCGCTGCCACAGGCGGTAGCGCTGGCTTCCAGGCTGCTTCCGGGGCAGGGGGGGCTTCCGGCACCAATGGCGCATCGCCGGGCGGATCTTCCGCGAATACAGCGTCGGCTGCCGGCGGCACGGCTTCCGCCGGGGCGTCCGGCGCTACCGCGGCCAACGCCATTGCCTCGGGGGCGGGCAGCGCGGCCGGCCAGACTGCCAGCCGGGCTACCGAAGCAGCCGAACTGCAGCCTTCCGAGCGCGCCCAGCACCGGGCATCCTGGATCCAGGATCATCTGCTGGGCGTGATGACGGGCCTGCTGGCCCTGATCGTGCTCATCATCGCCTGGCTGCTGCGCAGGGCCAATGCCGCCCGGGACGAGGCCGATGCCCAACCCCGGGTGACGGAAGCCATGGTCCGTGAGCGAATCCAGGACATCGACCTGGATCTCGAACCGGGCGAAACCCGCCCGCAGCAGCGCTGACCGGGTTCAGGCGGACAGCGGCCATGCCCGCCGTCCGCACGCACCGCTGACGCAGCACACATCGGAAACCAATCTTCATGGGACGCATCGCGCTCGGGCTGAGCTATGACGGCCGGGGCTGGCAAGGCTGGCAGACCCAGCCTGGCGGCCGGACTTTGCAGGATGCCCTGGAATCGGCGCTGTGCCGGTTCCTGGCGGCACCCGGGGTGCCGACCATCTGCGCCGGCCGTACCGACGCGGGCGTCCATGCGCTGCAGCAGGTGGTGCACCTGGACACCGAGGCCGTCCGGCGCGACGAGTCCTGGGTGCGCGGGCTGAACGCCCTGTTGCCGGATACCATGGCCGTGCAGTGGGCCTGCGCCGTTCCCGACGATTTCCACGCCCGCTTCGATGCGCGTGCCCGCACCTATTTCTACGTGCTGCGCAGCGCCCCGGTCCGTTCCCCGGTCTTGCACGGCCGGGTCGGGTGGGTGCATGACCGGCTTGACGACGACGCCATGCGCGCCGCTGCCGCCCTGCTGGTGGGGGAACACGATTTCAGCGCCTTTCGCTCGTCCGAGTGCCAGGCGGCCAGCCCGGTGCGGACGCTGCAGGCGCTGGATATCCGCCGCAGCGGGGATTTCCTGGTGTTCGAATTCCGGGCCAATGCCTTCTTGCACCACATGGTACGCAACCTGATGGGCGTGCTGGTGATGGTGGGGCGGGGCCGCCGGCCGCCCGAATGGGCCGCGGAACTGCTGCGCGACCGCGACCGGCGCAGGGCCGCCCCAACCTTCATGCCCGACGGCCTGTACCTGGCCCATGCCGAATATCCGGATGCGGCGCTGCCGCAGCGCACGGCCCGGGATGCCTTGCGTCATCACCTGGGAAATCTTTGAACCCATGGCAGCGCATATCCGGGCGATTCCCGAGGCGATCCGCTGGGCGCTTCGTATAGAATTGAGCGATTTGATTGCGGACGGCGCAAGCCTGCGCCGTTCCCGTCCCTGTTTCACGGAAGCACGATGAAACCTCTCCTGACAATATCCCGCTGGATCGACGCGTTGAACACGCTCGTCGGCCGGGCCGTCACCTGGCTCGTACTGGTGGTGGCCGTGGTCAGCGCCGGCAATGCGGTGATGCGCAAGTTGTTCAGCCTCGGGTCCAACGCCTGGCTGGAATTGCAGTGGTATCTGTTCGGGGCCATCTTCCTGCTGGCGGCGGGCTACACCTTCCTGCGCAACGAGCATGTGCGGGTGGACGTTCTGTCGCAGAAGCTGCCCGAGCGCGCGCAGGTCGGGATCGAGATCTTCGGCGTGCTGTTCTTCCTGTTGCCGGCGGCCTGCCTGGTGTTCTGGCTGTCGATCCCGTTCTTCTGGGAATCCTGGATCACCCATGAGCTGTCCTCGAATACCGAAGGCCTGATCCGCTGGCCGGCGAAACTCCTGATCCCGGTCGGCTTCGCCTTGCTGATCCTGGCGGGGCTGTCGCACCTGGTCAAGTGCGTCGGCTTCCTGCAAGGCCTGTGCCCCAATCCGATGCAGGTCTCCAGCGGCAAGAGCGACGAGGAAGCCCTGGTGGAAGACATCCTGGCCCAGCGGCAGGCC
This sequence comes from Castellaniella daejeonensis, assembly GCF_039523555.1. Classification (NCBI taxonomy): domain Bacteria; kingdom Pseudomonadati; phylum Pseudomonadota; class Betaproteobacteria; order Burkholderiales; family Alcaligenaceae; genus Castellaniella; species Castellaniella daejeonensis. Next base: position 193,893 of record NZ_BAAAFN010000011.1, on the reverse strand, counting down.
GATCTCGAACAACCGGCACAGGAACGCTGAGCATGGAATTTCTCGTCGACAATCTCGCACCGATCATGTTCTTCAACCTGATCGTGTTCCTGCTGCTGGGTTTTCCCGTTGCCTTCTCCCTGGCTGCGACGGGCGTGCTCTACGGCCTGGTGGCCATCGACCTGAACCTGATGAGCCCTCTGCTGTTCCAGGCGCTGCCCCAGCGTGTCTTCGGCATCGTCGGCAACGACACATTGCTGGCCGTTCCCTTCTTCACGTTCATGGGGCTGATCCTCGAGCGCTCCGGCATGGCCGAGGACCTGCTCGATACGGTCGGCCAGCTCTTCGGCCCGTTGCGCGGAGGGCTGGCGATCGCGGTGGTGTTCGTCGGCGCACTGCTGGCGGCCACCACCGGCGTGGTGTCGGCCTCGGTCATCTCCATGGGCCTGATCTCCTTGCCCATCATGCTGCGCTACGGTTACGACAGGCGCCTGGCATCCGGCGTCATCGCCGCGTCCGGGACCTTGTCGCAGATCATTCCGCCTTCGCTGGTGCTGATCATCCTGGCCGATCAGCTCGGACGCTCCATCGGCGACATGTACCGGGGCGCCATGCTGCCGGGCCTGCTGCTGGCCGGGTCCTACATGGCGTATGTCTTCCTGGTGGCCATTGTGCGGCCCGGCCATGCTCCAGCCTTGCCGCCGGAAGCGCGGGGGTTTGTCGACGAGCACGGCCGGCGTGGCCTCCGATCGCTGACCTTCCTGACCGTGATCGCGGCCGCGGCCGCCTACTGGGGTTCCGCTTACTATTTCCGCGCCCACACCGACGTCCCGGTCGATGAGCGTGTCGTCATCGTCCTGCTGATCTGGGGGGCCGTCGCCCTGGCGATGGCGCTGGCCAACCGCTTCCTGCGCCTGAAACTGCTGTCGGCCCTGGCCGAGCGGGTCGTGTTCGTCATGATCCCGCCGCTGGCGCTGATCTTCCTGGTGCTGGGCACGATCTTCATCGGCGTGGCCACGCCCACCGAGGGCGGCGCCATGGGCGCCATCGGGGCCCTGATCATGGCGGTGTCGCGCGGCCGCTTCTCGATGAAGCAGTTGCGCCAGGCCATGGAAAGCACGGCCCGTCTGTCCTGCTTCGTGGTGTTCATCCTGGTGGGATCGACCATCTTCAGCCTCAGCTTCCGGGGCATCAACGGCGACGTCTGGGTCGAACAACTGCTGCTCCATGTGCCGGGCGGCGAGATCGGTTTCCTGGTCGTGGTCAGCGTGATGACCTTCTTCCTGGCCTTCTTCCTGGATTTCTTCGAGCTGGCCTTCATCATCGTGCCCCTGCTCGGGCCGGTGGCCGACAAGATGGGCATCGACCTGATCTGGTTCGGCGTGCTGCTGGCGGTGAACATGCAGACTTCCTTCATCCATCCGCCTTTCGGTTTCGCGCTGTTCTATCTGCGCTCCGTCGCGCCCAAGGAAGACTATCGCGATCGCGTCACCGGCGCCCTGATCCCGAAGGTCACCACGGCCCAGATCTACTGGGGATCCATTCCCTTCATCATCATCCAGATATTGATGGTGGTGGCAGTGCTGGCCTTCCCCGGCATGGTCACCCACTACAAGAGCGATGCGCCCACCGTCGATCCAGCCAGCGTCACCTTCGGCCAGGATAGCGCCTACGGTCTGGACAGCTACGGTTCGGGCGACGCAGGGGCTGCCTTCCAATGAGCACGCAGGCTGCCGCCAGTCATGTCACGGCGGGGCCGCGGCGTACGCGCGTCAAGATCTGCGGGCTGACCCGCCCGCAGGATCTGGACGCGGCCGTGCAGGCCGGCGCCGATGCCATCGGCCTGGTCTTCTATCCGCCCAGCCGCCGCTGCCTGACGCTGGACCAGGCTGCCGCCTTGCGCGCCCGGGTACCGGCCTTCGTCGCTGTGACGGCCCTGTTCGTCAACCCCGATGCCGAGACGGTGGACCGGGTGATCGAGGCGGTCGGACCCGACCTGCTGCAGTTCCACGGCGAGGAATCACCCGATTTCTGCGCCGGTTTCGGTGTGCGCCACCTGAAGGCATTCCGGGCAGGATCGCCCGGAATGGACACTGCAGACGGCCTGGCACGGGCCTGCCTGGCTCACGACCAGGCTGCTGGCTGGCTGTTCGACAGCTACAGCGCCGGCTATGGCGGCAGTGGCAGCAGCTTCGATACCGCCTTGCTGGCCAAGGTGCCCAGGGATGCAGGCATGCCGGCCCTGATCCTGTCGGGGGGGCTGAAGGCGGAAACAGTGGGTGGCCAGATCGCCGCCCTGGCGCCATTTGCAGTGGATGTCAGCAGCGGGGTGGAATCGGCACCCGGAATCAAGGATCCCGAGCGCATCCGGGCGTTCATGCGGGCAGTGCAGGCCGCCGATGGCTGGCACTACGCCTGAGCCGCGCCGGTAGCGTGGCCCGGGCGGGCGCCGCCGTCAGGCGCTGCGGCGGGCCGAGCGGTTGGCAGCCAGCGCCGCCAGTGTGCAGACCGCACCCGACAGCAGGTACAGGCTGATCCCGCCCAGGCCATAGCGGTCCGAGACCCCCAGGGCAACCAGCGGCGCGAAGGCCGCGCCCACCAGCCAGGCCAGGTCGGCAGTCAGCGCGGCGCCCGTGTAGCGGCATGCCGGCAGGAAATGGGCTGTGGCCGTGCCAGAGGATTGCCCATAGGACAGGCCCAGCAGGGCGAAACCGATCAGGATGAAGGCATCCTGCGGCGCCGCGCCGCCGCCCAGCAGCCAGGGCGAGGCAAGGGCGAAGACACCGATCAGCACGGCGACCAGTCCCAGCGTATGACGCCGGCCGATGCGGTTGGCCAGATGCCCTGAGTACAGCATGGCCACCAGGGCGATCGCCGCGCCCGCGAGCTCGATCGACAGCACCTCGGGTATGGTCCGCTGGTGCTGCAGCACCAGCCAGGACAGCGGAAACAGCGTGACCAGGTGGAACAGGGCGTAGCTTGCCAGTGTGGCGAAAGCGCCGGTGACGATGTGCCGGCCCTGGGTGCGGACCATTTCCAGCGTGCCGATCGGACGCAGTTCGCGTTCTTCGAGCAGGCGCGAGAAATCATTGTCCATGACGAGCCGCAGCCGGGCGAACAGGCCCACGACGTTGATGGCGAAGGCCACGAAGAACGGGAAACGCCAGCCCCAGCCGATGAAATCCGCCGGGTCCAGGCGAGTGTGCAGGTAGAGGAAGAGGGCGCCGGCCACAAGGAACCCGATGGGAGCCGACAATTGCCCGAGCATGGCGTACCAGCCGCGCTGCCGGGCGGGTGCATTCAGGGCCAGCAGCGAGGGCAGGCCGTCCCATGAGCCGCCCCAGGCGATCCCCTGCAGGGAGCGAAAGATGGCCAGCAGGACGATGGCGTGCACACCCAGGGTCTCGTGCACGGGCAGGAAGGCGATTCCGGCCGTGGCCGTGCCCAGTAGGAACAGTGCGGCCGTCAGCTTCACGCCGCGGCCCCAGTGCTTCTGCACGTGCATGAAAAGCGTCGTGCCGAATGGCCGGGCGATGAAGGCCAGGGCGAAGACGGCAAAGGCATACAGCGTGCCGGTCAGGGGATCCGCGAACGGGAAGAACACCTGGGGAAACACGATCACCGATGCGATCCCGTAGGTGAAGAAATCGAAATATTCCGACGTGCGGCCGATGATGACGCCGACGGCAATGTCGCCTGGAGAGACGGCAGGATGGCCCTCGGCGTGACGGGCAGCCCTGGCGCGATCGTCTTCGCGTGCGCGCGGGCCGGGCAGGGGGGTGCTCAGAATGTGGTCGGTCATCGGGTCCTCCTGATCTGCGGTGCTGGCCGCCGCGCGCAGGCGGCCTTGCGCATAGAATCCCACGCCCGCAGTCCGTTTCGCCATTGGACATTACCCGCAGTAACCCTTTCGTCTGAAGGGGCATGAGTCAAAATGTCCAATTTCCACTTCGACATTTCAAATCTATAGTACCGGCCTCCGCTTGAAGACTCCTGGAATCGGCACGCAAGGCAATGAGGCACGACAAGATTCTGAAACTATCGCTGGGCCTGGGCCCGGCCCTGCTGCTGGGCGGCTGCGATGCCGTACTGCTGAACCCATCGGGCGACGTGGCCCTGCAGCAACGCGACCTGATCTATCTGGCGACCGGACTGATGCTGATCGTGATCCTTCCGGTGATCCTCGCCACGGTCCTGTTCGCCTGGCGCTACCGGGCGGCCAACCGCAAGGCGCGCCATGACCCGGACTGGGATCACTCCACCCGCCTGGAACTGGTGATCTGGTCGGTTCCGCTGATGATCATCATCGCGCTGGGCAGCGTCACCTGGGTCAGCACCCATCTGCTCGACCCCTACCGCCCGCTGAGCCGGATCTCGGCGGATAAGCCCGTGGCCGCCCATGTCGAGCCCCTGACCGTGGAGGTCGTCGCCCTGGACTGGAAGTGGCTGTTCATCTACCCGGAATACGGCTTCGCCACGGTGAACGAGCTGGCGGCGCCGGTGGACCGGCCGATCCGCTTCAAGATCACGGCTTCCTCGGTGATGAATTCCTTCTTCATCCCCGCGCTGGCCGGTCAGGTCTACGCCATGCCGGGCATGCAGACGATGCTGCATGCCGTGATCAACGCCCCCGGGGAATATGAAGGCATGTCCGCGAACTACAGCGGCGCGGGTTTTTCCGGCATGCATTTTCTGTTTCACGGTCTGGACCAGGCCGGGTTCGATGCCTGGGTGCAGAAAAACCGCGCCGCGGGCGGCGTTCTGGATCGCGCGGGCTACCTGGGCCTGGAGCGCCCCAGCGAGAACGAGCCGGTGCGCCGCTGGGCGGCCGTCGATCCCGACCTGTACCGCCTGATCCTGAATCGCTGCGTGCGGCCCGGTTCGACCTGCATGAGCGATCTCATGCAGCCTATGGAGAAGTAAAGATGGATTTGCGAACCTGGATCCTGGGCCGGCTCAGCCTGGAAGCCATTCCCTATCACGAGCCGATCCTGGTGGCCACCTTTGCCGGCGTGGCCGTGATCGGACTGGCCATTCTGGCCCTCATGACGCGCTACCGCCTCTGGGGGCCGCTGTGGCGCGATTGGATCGTGAGCATCGACCACAAGAAGATCGGCATCATGTACATGGTGCTGGGGGTGGTGATGCTGCTGCGCGGCTTTGCCGACGCGGGGATGATGCGCCTGCAGCAGGCCATCTCGTTCGGCGATGCGCTGGGCTACCTGCCGCCGCATCATTACGACCAGATCTTCACCGCGCACGGCGTGATCATGATCTTCTTCGTGGCCATGCCGTTCATCACGGGCCTGATGAACTACGTCGTGCCGCTGCAGATCGGCGCGCGCGACGTGGCCTTCCCGTTCCTGAACAACTTCAGCTTCTGGATGACCACGGGCGGCGCCATCCTGGTGATGATGTCGCTGTTCGTGGGCGAATTCGCCCGCACCGGCTGGCTGGCCTATCCGCCGCTCTCGGGCCTGGAGTTCAGTCCCGACGTGGGGGTGGATTACTACATCTGGGCCCTGCAGGTGGCGGGCGTGGGCACGCTGCTGTCGGGGATCAACCTGGCGGTCACCATCATCAAGATGCGCGCGCCGGGCATGAAACTCATGAAAATGCCGGTCTTCACCTGGACCGCGCTGTGCACCAACATCCTGATCATCATCACCTTCCCGGTGCTGACGGCGACGCTGGCATTGCTGGGCATGGACCGTTACCTGGGCACCCAGTTCTTCACCAATGACCTGGGCGGCAATCCGATGATGTACGTGAACCTGATCTGGATCTGGGGCCATCCCGAAGTCTACATCCTGATCCTGCCGCTGTTCGGTGCGTTCTCCGAGATCACCTCCACGTACTGCGGCAAGCGCCTGTTCGGCTACACCTCGATGGTGTATGCGACCATCGTGATCACGGTCCTGTCCTACCTGGTCTGGCTGCACCATTTCTTCACCATGGGGGCGGGTGCCAGCGTCAATTCCTTCTTCGGCATCACGACGATGATCATTTCGATCCCCACGGGAGCGAAGATCTTCAACTGGCTGTTCACCATGTACCGGGGCCGCATCCGTTTCGAACTGCCCATGATGTGGACGGTGGCCTTCATGATCACTTTCGTGATCGGCGGGATGACGGGCGTGCTGCTGGCCGTGCCGCCGGCCGACTTCGTGCTGCACAACAGCCTGTTCCTGATCGCCCACTTCCACAACGTCATCATCGGCGGGGTGGTGTTCGGCGTGTTCGCCGCGATCAACTACTGGTTCCCGAAGGCCTTCGGCTTCCGCCTGAACGCGTTCTGGGGCAAGTGCTCGTTCTGGTGCTGGGTGGTGGGCTTCTGGGTCGCCTTCATGCCGCTCTACATCCTCGGCCTGATGGGCGTCACCCGCCGCCTGAGCCACTTCGCGGATCCCTCGCTGCAGATCTGGTTCCAGGTCGCCGCGGTGGGGGCCTTCCTGATTGCGCTGGGCATTGCCTTCTTCCTGGTGCAGATCTACGTCAGCTGGCGCGACCGCGAGGCGTTGCGCGACGTCACGGGCGATCCCTGGGACGGCCGCACGCTGGAATGGTCGACTTCGTCGCCCCCGCCTGACTACAACTTCGCCTTCACGCCGCGCGTCCATGAGCGCGATGCCTGGTGGCACATGAAGCAGTCGGGCTACCGCCGGCCCGAAAGCGGTTTCGTCGACATCCACATGCCGAAGAACACCGCCGCCGGCTTCACGCTGGCCGTGCTGAGCTCGATCCTTGGCTTCGCCCTGATCTGGCATATGTGGGCGCTGACGATCGTGTCCTTCGTGGTCCTGGTCGCCGCCGCCATCCGCCATACCTTCAACTATCGCCGCGACACCCATGTCCACGCTTCGGACGTGGCGCGCGTGGAACAAGCCCGTACTCTGCAGTTGGCCCGCCATGTCTGATACCCGCATCCTGCACGCTTCCGCGGCGGGCGGCTCCGCCTCCGCCGACGATTCCCGCTTCATCGTCAGGGAACCCCACCATCCGGAAAACGGCACGTTGCTCGGTTTCTGGATCTACCTGATGAGCGACTGCCTGATCTTCGCCTGCCTGTTCGCCGTGTACGGCGTGCAGGGCAGGGCGTATGCGGGCGGGCCTACGGGCGCAGAATTGTTCGACCTGAAACTGGTCGCGGTCAATACGGCCATGCTGCTGCTTTCGTCGATCACGTACGGCTTCGCCATGCTGGAGGCGCAGCGCGCCCGGTTGTCCGGAACGCTGGTCTGGCTCGTCGTGACCGGGATGTTCGGGCTGGCCTTCCTGGGGCTGGAGCTGTACGAATTCCACCACCTGGTCGAACATGGCGCCGGTCCGTGGCGCAGCGCCTTCCTGTCGTCCTTCTTCACGCTGGTCGGGACCCACGGCCTGCACGTGACCTTCGGGATCGTGTGGCTCGTCACGCTGCTGTTCCAGCTGGGCCGCCATGGCCTGATTCCCGAAAACCGCCGCCGCCTGATGTGCCTGTCGATGTTCTGGCACTTCCTGGACGTGGTCTGGATCGGCGTCTTCACCTTTGTCTATCTGATGGGAGTGCTGCCATGAGCAAGGACCACATCATGCCCGGGCACGACGCGGCCCATGCCGAAGAGGGCGGCCACGCGCCCAGCACGTTCCGGGGCTACATGACCGGCTTCGTCCTGTCTGTCATTCTGACCGCGATCCCGTTCTGGCTGGTCATGGATGGCGTCCTCGCCAGTTCGGGTGCCACCGCCCTGACGATCCTGGTGATCGGCGCCGTGCAGATGGTCGTGCACATGGTGTACTTCCTGCACATGAATTCCCGTTCCGAAGGCGGCTGGACCCTGCTGGCGCTGATCTTCACCGTCATCATCGTAGCCATCGCTTTGGCGGGGTCGCTGTGGGTGATGTACCATCTGAACGTCAACATGATGCCGGGGCACCTGCACGACATGCCGTCGATGTAGGTTCCGCGCGGACGCGGTTCCGCCCCGGCCGGCCGCGCCCGCCGCTTCCGGAACCGCTTCCCTCCGCCCACCGTGTCCCGCAATCTTTCCCGTCCGCTGCCCGCGAGGTGGCTCGTCCTCTGGGCCGTTCTCCTGATGGCGGCGCTGTGCGGCTTCGTCGCGCTGGGCACCTGGCAGATTCACCGGATGCACTGGAAGCATGACCTCATCGCCCGGGTCGACGGCTTCCTGCATGCGCCCCCCGTGCCCGCGCCCGGACGGAATGCCTGGACTGGCCAGCAGTCCGGGCTCGACGAATACCGCCGGGTCACGCTGCAGGGCATCTTGCTGGATCGGGAAATCCCGGTGCAGGCCAATACCCGCCTGGGCGCCGGGTTCTGGATCATGGCGCCCCTGCGGCTCGACGATGGTGGCTATGTCTTCATCAATCGCGGCTTCGTGGATGCCGCGCACCGCGATCCTGCCAGCCGGGGCGGGGCGCCCGCGGGCCGGGTCAGGGTCGAGGGCCTGTTGCGCCTGTCGCAGCCGGGCGGCGGCTTCCTGCGCAGCAATGTGCCGGCCGAGAACCGCTGGTATTCCCGCGATGTGGCAGCCATGGCCCGGTTCCTGGGCCTGTCGCCCGTGGCGCCGTATTTCGTCGACCAGTCGGCGGATGGCGCCGCCGCAGATTCCGTGACAGAAAATCCGTTGCGCTGGCCCGTGCCCGGGCTGACAGTCGTGCATTTCCGCGATGAGCATCTCGCCTACGCACTGACCTGGTACGCGCTGGCGGCCATGACGGCGGCGGCGCTGGCCTATGGGACGCGCCAGGAATGGCGACGGCGCCGCGGCGCCGGAAACACCGGCGACCGGGAGGATGCGCGATGAGCGGGGCGGAGGTTTTCCTGGGCCGGGAGGCTTCGGGCGACGGTTCGCACGTCGCAGGCCGGCAGAACCTGCGGCTGCTGGTCCAGCTGCGCTGGATCGCGGTGCTGGGCCAGGTGCTGGCCATCGTTGTGGCCGTGTCCGGATTTTCCCTGGCGCTGCCGCTGTCCGACATGGCCACGGTGGTCGTGCTGCTGATCGTCTACAACTTCTTCAGCCAGCTGCGTCTGAAATGGCACCTGCCTGTCAGCCAGGTCGAGCTGTTCCTGGCGCTGCTGGTCGACGTGATGGCCCTGACGGCCCAGCTCTACCTGAGCGGCGGTGTCACCAATCCTTTCATCTTCCTCTATCTGCTGCAGGTGGCCCTGGCTGCCGTCCTGCTGCGCAGGCGCACGACCTGGATGATGGCGGGCGTCACTTCGGCTGCGTTTGCCGGCCTGGTGCTGACGCGCCACCACGGCTATACCCTGCCGCTGGACCTGGGGGGCGGGCTCGACAGCCCCTTCGTGCTCGGCATGCTGGTCTGCTATGCCCTGAATGCCGCGCTGCTGGCGATCTTCATCACCCGGATCATGCACAACGTGCGTACGCGGGACGCCCGGCTGGCCGCCCTGCGCCAGCGCGCCTCGGAAGAAGAGCACATTGTCCACATGGGCCTGCTTGCTTCGGGCGCAGCCCACGAGCTGGGCACACCCCTGGCCACGCTGGATGTGATTCTGGGCGACTGGACGCACGCCTCCGCCGTGACCGCCGATCCCGAATTGCTGCAGGACGTGCGCGACATGCAGGCCCAGGTGCAGCGCTGCAAGACCATCCTGGGCGGCATCCTCATGTCGGCCGGCGAGATGCGCGGCGAGGCGCTGAGCCGCACCACCGTCACCGCGTTCCTGGACAGCCTGGTGGCACAATGGCGGCAGGCGCACCCGGGGGCCCGCCTGCGCTACAGCCGCACGATCGATTCGGACGAAGTGGTGATCGCCGACCAGGGCCTGCGGCAAATAGTGTTCAACGTCCTGAACAACGCGCTCGAGGCCTCGCCCACCTTGCAGCAGTTCACGGCCGTTCTGGAAAACGGGCAGCTCACGCTCGAAATCCGCGACCAGGGGCCGGGTTTCGTGCAGGACGTCCTGCGGTCGCTGGGCAAACCCTATCGGACCACCAAGGGCCAGCCGGGCAGGGGGTTGGGCCTGTTCCTGTCGCACAAGGTGGCCCGATCCCTGAGTGGCACGCTGAGCGCGAATAATCTGCCCGAAGGCGGCGCCTGCGTCACGATCCGCTTTCCCCTGTCCGCACTGACGCCGGAGGATGCCGATGAACCCGCCGAATGAAACCCATGCCGAGACGCAACGCCTGCTGCTCGTGGTCGAGGACGACGAGTCGCTGTCGCATTCGCTGGCGCGCTCGTTCGAGCGCCGCGGCTACCGCGTGCTGCGCGCCGACAGCCTGGAATCCGTCGAGGCGCTGCTGGCGCAGGGGCATGCGCCCGGCCATGCCGTCGTCGACCTGAAGCTGCACGGCGAAGCCTCGGGCCTGGCCTGCGTGCGGCGGCTGCATGCGCACAGCCCCGAAATGCTGATCGTGGTGCTCACCGGGTTTGCCAGCATTGCCACTGCCGTCGAGGCAGTGAAGCTGGGCGCCTGCCATTACCTGGCCAAGCCTTCGAACACCGACGATATCGAGCGTGCCTTCGCACGGACCGAAGGCGATGTCGAGACTGCCCTGGCGCCGCGCCAGGCTTCGATCAAGACGCTCGAATGGGAGCGCATCCACGAAGTGCTGGCCGCAACCAATTTCAATATCTCGGAGACGGCCCGCAGGCTCGGCATGCACCGCCGCACCCTGGCGCGCAAGCTGGAAAAGCGCCAGGTGCGTTGAGGCGCGCCGGATTCCATGGCATCAATCGCCGGGCCGGAAGGGTTTTTTTTTGCGCTCGAATGGCTGGGGGATTGTTTATTGGCATGCAATGCTGTTTTGCTGTTGTTGTTTGATATGAAATGCTTCAGCAACCCGGACATTCCGTGCCCAAGCTACAATAATTGCCGCCGCAGGGATATCCCTTGCAGAAAATATTGATGCTGGCGGGTAGACTGGACGCCGCATTGCCCGATCCGGACACGACCCGGAATCGTCCCCCATTCAAAGGAGTTCGTTCATGAAGCTGCATTCCGTCCTTCGCAAGCTTGCCGGCGTCGCCGCCGTGGCCGGCGCGCTGGCCACGGCGCAGGCCCAGGCGCAATCCGTGGCGGTCACCTCCATCGTCGAGCACCCCGCCCTCGATGCCGTGAAGGACGGCGTGCATGAAGCCCTGGCTTCCGCTGGCTACACCGAAGCCAAGGGCCTGAAATGGCAATTCCAGACGGCCCAGGGCAATACCGCCATTGCCGCCCAGATCGCCCGCAAGTTCGTGGGCGACAAGCCTGACGTGATCGTCGCCATCGCCACGCCGTCGGCGCAGGCCGTGGTTGCCGCCACCAAGACCATCCCGGTGGTCTATTCCGCCGTCACTGATCCGGTGGCCGCCCAGCTCGTGCCCGGCTGGGAAGCCTCGGGCACCAACGTCACCGGCGTATCCGATGCCCTGTCGCTGGAAAAGCAGGTCGAACTGATCAGGAAAGTCGTGCCCGACGCCAAGAAGGTCGGCATGGTCTACAACCCCGGCGAGGCCAATTCCGTGGTCGTGGTCAAGCGCCTGCGCGAACTGCTGCCGCAATCCGGCATGAGCCTGGTCGAAGCCACCGCCGCCCGCACCGTGGACGTGGGCGCCGCCGCGCGCAGCCTGGTGGGCAAGGTCGACGTGATCTACACGAACACCGACAACAACGTGGTCTCGGCCTACGAATCCCTGGTCAAGGTCGGCAATTCCGCCAAGATCCCCCTGGTGGCTTCCGATACCGATAGCGTCAAGCGCGGCGCCATTGCCGCCCTGGGCGTGAATTATCACGACCTGGGCGTGCAGACCGGCAAGCTCGTGGTGCGCATCCTGAAGGGCGAGAAGCCCGGCGCCATCGCCTCCGAGACCAGCTCCAAGCTCGAGCTCTATGTCAATCCCGGCGCTGCGGCCAAGCAGGGCGTGACCCTGTCCGACGCCCTGATCAAGTCGGCAGCCCAGGTCGTCAAGTAATTATTCCGCCTGTCCTGCATCTCCGGGCCGCCTGAGGGCGGCCCGGCCTTCATGGCGGCTTCCCCGCAGCCGCACCCAGAGATTTCCATCCCATGTCCATCTATTCCATGTGGGGAGCCTTCGAGATCGGGCTGATTTTCGGCCTGGTCGCGCTGGGCGTCCTCATTTCATTCCGCGTGCTGAACTTCCCCGACCTGACGGTGGACGGCAGCTTTCCGCTGGGCGGCGCCACGGCGGCCATCCTGATTCACCACGGCACGGATCCTTTCCTGGCGACCGGCGTGGCCACCCTGGCAGCCGGCTTCGCCGGCATGGTGACGGGCTGGCTCAACGTCCGGCTGAAGATCATGGACCTGCTCGCCAGCATCCTGATGATGATCGCCCTGTATTCGATCAATCTGCGCGTCATGGATGCGCCCAACGTACCGCTGATCACCGATCCCACCGTCTTCACCCTGCTGCAGCCCGCAAGCCTCGAGGATTATGTCGCACGGCCGCTGATCCTGCTGGCACTGGTGGTGATCGTGAAGCTGCTGCTCGACTGGTTCTTCGCCACCCAGGTGGGCCTGGCGATGCGCTCGACCGGATCGAACCCGCGCATGGCGCGCGCGCAGGGCATCCGCACCGGCAACATGGTCCTGCTGGGCATGGCGATTTCCAATGCCCTGTGTGGCCTGGCCGGCGCGCTGTTCGCCCAGTCGCAGGGCGGGGCCGACATCTCCATGGGCATCGGTACCATCGTCATCGGCCTGGCCGCCGTCATCATCGGGGAATCGATCCTGCCCAGCCGCCGCCTGATGGTGGCGACGCTGGCCGTGGTGATCGGAGCCGTGCTCTACCGGTTCTTCATCGCACTGGCGCTGAATGCGGACTTCGTGGGCCTGAAGGCCCAGGATCTGAATCTGGTCACGGCGGTGCTGGTCACGGTTGCCCTGGTGATCCCGCTTGCCAAGCAGCGCCTGCGCAAAAAGAAGGCCTAGGGCCTGTACACACGAAGAGGCCCCGATATGCTGAGCGCCCAGAACCTGCATCTGACTTTCAATCCCGGCACGCCGATCGAAACCCAGGCACTGCGCGGGATGTCGCTGGACATCCCCGCCGGGCAGTTCGTCACCGTGATCGGCTCCAACGGCGCCGGAAAATCCACCTTCCTGAACGCCATTTCCGGCGAGCAAACGGTGGACAGCGGTGTCATTCTCATCGACGGCGAGGACGTCACGCAACAGCCAGTCTGGGATCGCGCGCGCAAAGTGGCACGCGTCTTCCAGGATCCGATGGCCGGCACCTGCGAGAATCTGACCATCGAAGAAAACATGTCCCTGGCCCTGGGCCGGGGGCAATTCCGCAGCCTGCGCCAGGCGGTGCGCGAAGAAATGCGCGTGCTTTTCCGCGAGCGCCTGGCCATGCTGGGGCTGGGGCTGGAGAACCGCCTGACCGACCGCATCGGCCTGTTGTCGGGCGGCCAGCGCCAGGCCGTCAGCCTGCTGATGGCGGCGCTGCGTCCTTCCCGCATCCTGCTGCTGGACGAGCATACGGCGGCGCTGGATCCCCGTACCGCCCAGTTCGTGCTGGACCTGACCGTCCGCATCGTGGCCGAGCACGGCCTGACCACGATGATGGTCACCCACAGCATGCGTCAGGCGCTGGACGTGGGCGACCGCACCGTCATGCTGCACCAGGGCAGGGTGGTGCTCGACGTCGCGGGAGATACCCGCCGCGGGCTGGAAGTCCCCGACCTGCTCGCCATGTTCGAAAAGGTGCGCGGCGAAGAACTAGCCGACGACTCCCTGCTGTTGGGATGAGGCAGGACAAGAAAGGGTCCCTGCGGACCCTTGTGTGCCTGCCGAATCGGAGCCGCTTGCAAGCGGCGACGTGGGGGAGCTGCAGCGATCTGAGAAAGGGTCCCTGCGGACCCTTGTGTGCCTGCCGAATCGGAGCCGCTTGCAAGCGGCGACGTGGGGGAGCTGCAGCGATCTGAGAAAGGGTCCCTGCGGACCCTTGTGTGCCTGCCGAATCGGATCGCTGCCTAGGCAAAAAACTTTTTGACAAAAAAAGCACTGATTGTCAAAATGCGCGAATGTCTCCCAAGCTGAATCCCGAAACCATGCTCGCGCGGCGCGCCAAGATACTGGACGCAGCGCGCTGGTGCTTTCTGAATTTCGGCTTTTCCCGCAGTTCCCTGAGCGATATCGCCCAGCGTGCGGGCATTTCCCGCACGCTGCTCTATCGCAGCTTCAAAGATAAGGAAGACCTGTTCATCCAGGTCTTCGACGACTGGATGCTTTCGCGCCTGCCGCTGGCCATGGATGCGGTGCGGGCGGCCGGAACGCCGCGCGAGCGCCTGTTCGCCGTCTGCCGGTGCGTACTGCTGGAGCCCTGGTCGGAAATGGAAGCCGCGCCCATGTCCAGCGAGTTCCTGGAGGTCTGCCAGGGTCTGAGCCCTGAGGTCGCCGGCCGGCACCGCGCATGTCTGCTGGAATGCCTGAACCAGGTGTTCGACGACCCCGAGGTCGCACTGGTCTTCCTGCTGGCCCTGGAGGGCCTGCTCGAGGACAAACCCCGCCTGGACGTGCTGGAGCACCGGGTCCACATTCTGGTGGATCATTTCACGGCGGACGGGCCATGAGCCATGGAGTCGGCCGGGTCGTCGGATTGCAGGGTTTTCCCCTTATACTTTTGGCTTGCCCGCGGGGCCGGCGATCCCGGTTCCGGCATGACCGGGCGGCCATCTCTTGCTTCACCCAATCGAAAAATCAACGTTTCCGGAGCTTTTCCTATGGCCTTTAATCGACTGTCCGCCGGCAGGGTCCTGCGACCGCTGGCGCTGGTGTCGCTGCTGACCCTGGCTGCTTGCTCGGGCGAGCCTCAGCAGGGGATGGAAGGCATGAAAGTCCCGGTCAGCGTGATCCAGGTCCAGCCCCAGGCTGCGGTCGTCAACACCGAGCTCCCCGGCCGCGTGCAGGCGATCGAAGACGCCGAGATTCGCGCCCGGGTCACCGGCATCGTCCAGTCCATCGACTTCGAGCAGGGCAGTACGGTCAAGGCCGGCCAGCTGTTGTTCACCATCGACCCCGCTCCGTACAAGGCAGCCCGTGACCAGGCCGCTGCGCAGCTGAAGAACGCCCAGGCGTCGGCGCATACCGCGCGCCTGCTGGCGCAGCGTTACACCGCGTTGATCAAGCAGCACGCAGTCAGCCAGCAGGATTACGACAATGCCGTCGCCCAGGCGCGTCAGGCCGAAGCGGCGGTTGCCGCAGCCCAGGCCGCCCTGGAAGCGGCCCAGATCAACCTGGACTACACCCGGGTGACCTCGCCCATCGACGGGCGCATCGGCAAGGCCCTGGTGACCGTGGGGGCGCTGGTCAGCGCCACGTCCGCCACATCGCTGGCGACCGTGCACCGCCTGGACCAGGTCTACGTCGACATCACCCAGCCGGTGGCGCAGATCGCCACCTTGCGCCGGCAGATGGCCGACGGCATCGTCAAGCCGGACGCCAACGGCGACGCCAAGGCCGAAGTCCTGCTGGAAGACGGTGATACCTACCGCCATTCCGGCAAGTTGCTGTTCTCGGGCGTGGCGGTCGATCCCGGCACGGGCCAGGTGAACCTGCGGGCATTGTTCCCCAATCCCGAACAGATCCTGCTGCCCGGCCTGTACGTGCGCGTGCGCCTGGTCCAGGGTGTGGACCAGCAGGCTCTGGTGATTCCCGAGCAGGCCATCCAGCGCACTGCCGACGGCAACAGCACGGTCGTCCTGATCAAGGACGGCAAGGCGGTCTTCACGCCGGTCCAGGTCGGTCCGCGCACCGAAAAGGGCTACATCATCTACCAGGGCATCCAGGCGGGTGACCAGCTGATGGTCGAGGGATTCCAGAAGGTTCGTCCGGGCGCTCCGGTCCAGCCCATGCCCTGGAAGGCCCAGGGCGGCCAGGCGGGGCAGGGTGCAGGGCAGCCGCCCGCCGCGGGTGGCCAGCCGGGCGCTGAAAAGCCCGCCGGCGCTGAAGCGCCCGACAGCGGCAAGCCTGCCGAAGGCCAGGCACACTGATCCGGCTCCGGCCGCCCGACAATCCCCCGGATTCCACGCGAGCTCTCATGCCACAGTTTTTCATCGAACGACCGATCTTCGCCTGGGTGGTGGCGCTGGCCATCGCCCTGGCGGGCATCATGGCCATCCCCAACATGGCCGTGTCGCAGTACCCCGACGTGGCGCCGCCCACGGTGAACATCAATGCCACCTACCCGGGTGCTTCCGCCACCGAGGTCGCCACCAGCGTCGCCAGCGTCATCGAAAACGAGCTGAACGGGGCCAAGGGCCTGCTCTACTATGAATCGGTCAGCGATTCCAACGGGCAGGCCGAGATCACCGTTACCTTCGCGCCTGGCACGGACGCCGACCTGGCCCAGGTCGACGTGCAGAACCGTCTGTCCAACGCGACGGCCAAGCTGCCCGCGGCCGTGACGCAGCAAGGCCTGAAGGTCAGCCAGTCGAACTCCGGCTTCCTGATGGTGGTCACGCTTTCGTCCAAGGACGGCTCCATCGACCAGTACGCGCTGGCCGACTACATCACGCGCAACATCCAGAACCCGATGTCGCGGGTCAAGGGCGTGGGCAAGTTCCAGCTCTTTGCCGCCAGCCGCGCCATGCGGATCTGGGTCGATCCGCAGAAGCTGGTCGGCTACGGGCTGAGCATGTCGCAGGTCAACAGCGCCCTGGCGTCGCAGAACATCGTCATTTCCGGCGGCCTTCTGGGCTCGCCGCCGAACCCCGACAGCCAGCGCACGGTGGCCCCCCTGACCGTGAACGGCCAGCTCACCACGCCGGAAGAATTCGGTGACATCATCCTGCGGGCCAATCCGGACGGTTCGGCGGTGCGCGTCCGCGACGTCGCACGGGTCGAACTCGGTTCGGACAACTATCAGTTCGGCGCCCGGCTGAACGGCAAGCCGACGGCGGCCTTCGCCCTGTCGCTGACGCCTTCGGCCAATGCCCTGGAAACGGCCAAGCTGGCAAAGGCCAAGATGGCCGAGCTGGCCCAGTTCTTCCCCGACAACATCACCTACCAGATTCCCTACGATACTTCGCCCTACATCGACCTTTCCATCGAGCAGGTGGTCCATACCCTGTTCGAGGCCATGGTGCTGGTGTTCGTGGTGATGTTCGTGTTCCTGCAGAACGTGCGCTACACGCTGATTCCCGCGCTGGTGGTGCCGGTGGCCATGATGGGGGCCTTCACCGTCATGCTGGCCCTGGGTTTCTCCATCAATGTGCTGACCATGTTCGCCATGGTGCTGGCCATCGGGATTCTGGTGGACGACGCCATCGTGGTGGTGGAAAACGTCGAACGCATCATGGCCGAGGAAGGCCTGTCGCCTAAGGAAGCCACGAAAAAGGCCATGCCGCAGATCAGCGGCGCCATCGTCGGCATCACGCTGGTGCTGACCACGGTGTTCCTGCCGCTGGCCTTCATGACCGGCTCGGTGGGCGTGATCTACCGGCAGTTCTCCGTGGCCATGGCGGTGTCGATCCTGTTCTCGGCCCTGCTGGCGCTCAGTTTCACCCCGGCGCTGTGCGCCACGCTGCTCAAGCCGATCCCGAAGGGCCACCATGAGTCCAAGCGAGGCTTTTTCGGCTGGTTCAATCGCAGTTTCGATCGCACCACGCGGGGCTACACCCATTGGGTGGCGCGCAGCCTGAAGCGTTCCCTGCGCATGATGGTGGTGTTCGCCCTGCTGGTGGGCGTGCTGGGCTGGATGTACCTGCGCCTGCCCACGTCGTTCCTGCCCGAAGAAGACCAGGGCTACGTGATCGCCAACATCGAACTGCCCTCGGGCGCCTCGTCCAACCGCACGGTGGAAATCATCGAGCAGGTCGAGAAATACTTCATGGCCCTGCCGCAGGTGGCCAACATCATTGCCGTCCAGGGTTTCAGCTTCAACGGCAACGGCCTGAATGCCGCCATTGCCTTCGTGCCGCTGAAGGACTTCTCCGAACGAAAGGGGCCGGGCGATTCCGCGCAGGCGATCTCCGGCACCGCCATGGGCAGGCTGCTGTTCGGCCTGCCGGACTCCATGGTGATCTCCATCACGCCGCCGGCCATCTCCTCGCTGGGCAATGCCTCGGGCTTCGATCTGCGCCTGGAAGACCGCAGCGGCGTGGGCAGCGATGCCCTGCAGGCGGCTTCCCAGCAGCTGCTGCAGCTCGCCTCGCAAAGCCCCATCCTCACCGGCACGCGCATCACCGGCCTGGGGCCGGGACCGCAGCTGAAAGTGGAAATCGACCGTACCAAGGCCGCCGCCCTGGGGGTGGATTTCTCCGAGGCCGCGAACCTGATTTCCACTGCGATCGGCTCGTCCTACGTCGGCAAGTTCACCAACCAGGGCTGGGTGCAGAATGTCTGGGTCCAGGCGGATCAGAACGCCCGCATGAACCCGGATGACATCCTGAGGCTCAACGCCCGCAATGCCAACGGCGAGATGGTGCCGCTGTCTTCGTTCGTGTCCCTGGAGTGGACGCGCGGCCCCGTCCAGGTGGTGCGCTACAACGGGTATGAATCCATCCGCATCGGCGGTTCGGCCGCGCCGGGCTATTCCACCGGTCAGGCCATGGCCGAAATGGAGCGCCTGATTGCCCAGTTGCCGCCGGGCCTGGGATATGAATGGACCGGCCTGTCCTACCAGGAAATCCAGGCGGGCAGCCAGTCCGCGATTCTCATGGGCCTGTCGATCCTGGTGGTCTTCATGGTGCTGGCCGCCCTGTACGAAAGCTGGGCCATCCCGCTGTCGGTGATGCTGGCCGTGCCGCTGGGCATGCTGGGCGCCGTGCTGCTCAGCAGCTTGATGGGCAAGGACAACGATGTGTACTTCATGGTCGGGATGGTGACCGTGATCGGCCTGGCGGCAAAGAACGCCATCCTGATCGTGGAGTTCGCCAAGGACCTGTACGCCAGCGGCGCCGGCCTGGCCGAATCGGCCATCGAGGCCGCGCGGCTGCGCTTCCGCCCGATCCTGATGACCTCGTTCGCCTTCATCCTGGGTGTGGTGCCCCTGGTGATGGCCAACGGCGCGGGCGCCGCCAGCCAGAATGCGGTTGGCCTGGGGGTGCTGGGCGGCATGCTGGCGGCCACGCCGCTGGCCGTGCTCTTCGTGCCGACTTTCTTCGTGGTGATTCTGAAATTGTTCAAGACCAAGCCGAAACTGCTGGGCCACCAGGCGCCGCACATCCCCGCCGCAGGCGAATCCGGTTCGGGAGACCAGGCATGATGACTCGACGACTCCCCATGCGCGTCCTGACCGTTTCCGTGCTGGGCCTTGCCCTGGGCGCCTGCTCTCTGGCACCCACCTATCACCGGCCGGCTGCGCCGGTGCCCGACAGCTTTCCAGTGACGGCGGGCGATGCCGGCCAGGCCGCGCTGCCGGCCTGGCGGGATTTCTTCCAGGATCCCAGGCTGCAGGCGCTGATCGATCTGGCCCTGAAGAACAATCGCGATCTGCGCATTGCCGTGGATCGTGTCGAAGAGGCCCGCGCCCAGTTCGGCATCGTCCAGAGCGACCGGCTGCCGACCATCGGCGCACAGGGCACAGGGCAGGTCACCCGCACCCCGGCCGACATGCGCAATGGCGGGGCCGACTCCAAGTCGGTCAACCGCAGCTATGTCGCGGGCGTGGGCATGACGGCCTTCGAACTGGACTTCTTCGGCCGTGTGCGCAATCTCAGCGAGGCCGCCTACCAGTCCTACCTGTCCACCGACCAGGCACGCCGCACGGTCCAGTTGGGCCTGATCGCCCAGACCGCGGAAGCCTACTTCCGTCTGCGCTCGGCCCAGGCCCTGCTCGAGCTGATGGACAAGACCCTGGAAGCCCGCAAGGGGACTCTGGAACTGGTCCAGTCCCGCTTCGACGTGGGAGTGGCCTCCGACCTGGATCTGGCCCAGGCCCAGGCCCAGTACGACACGGTGCGCGCCGATCGCATTGCCACCGAGCGCGCCATGGCGCAAGCGGGCAACGCCCTGCAGCTGATCCTGGGCACGCCGGTTCCCGACGGCCTGCCGGAGCCCCTGCCGTTCGGGCGCGGGCAACTGCTGCAATCGCTGCCGGCGGGGCTGCCTTCGCAATTGCTGGAACGCCGTCCCGACATCGTCGGGGCCGAGCACGACCTGATGGCGGCCAATGCCCAGATCGGGGCCGCCCGCGCCGCCTTCTTCCCGCGCATCACCCTGACCGGGCTGCTCGGTTTCGCCAGTCCCGAACTCGACGCCCTGTTCGGCGGCAGTCATCGCTACTGGCAGTTTTCACCGCAGATCCAGATACCGCTGTTCTCGGGCGGGGTCAAGGGCAACCTGGATCTGGCCAAGGCGCGCAGCAACATCGCCGTGTCGGCCTACGAGAAAACCATCCAGACGGCCTTCCGCGAGGTTGCCGACGGGCTGGCGGGCGAGGCCACCTACAGCCGTCAGCTGGATGCACTGCGCGCCACCGAAGAATCCGCGCTCAAGGCGCTCAATCTGGCCCAGATCCGCTACGAGACCGGTGTGGACAGCTTCCTGCAGGTGCAATCCGCCCAGATCGCCCTGTACGGGGTGCAGCAGCAGTTCATCCAGCTGGGCACCGACGCGCTGTTCAACCGCGTGGAACTCTACAAGGCGCTGGGCGGGGGCTGGTCGGTCGACGACCTGCCGGAGGCATCCTGATGGAACTGGGCGTCAACATCGATCACGTCGCCACCTTGCGCCAGCAGCGCCTGACGACGTATCCCGATCCTCTGCAGGCCGCGCTGCGCGCCGAGGATGCCGGCGCCGACCTGATCACCCTGCACCTGCGGGAAGACCGGCGCCACATCCAGGATGCCGACGTGCGTGCCATACGGCCGGCCCTGCGCACGCGCATGAACCTGGAATGCGCCATCACGCCGGACATGCTGGCGATCGCCTGCGACATCCGTCCCCAGGACGTCTGCCTGGTGCCGGAAAACCGTCGCGAATTGACAACCGAGGGTGGCCTGGACGTGGTCGGCCGCTATGATGAAGTCGCGGCCGCCGTAGCGCGTCTGCATGATGCCGGCATCCGCGTGTCCCTGTTCATCGATCCCGAGGCAGAGCAGATCGCTGCCGCTGCGCGCACCGGAGCCCGGGTGATCGAGCTGCATACCGGCGCCTATGCCGACGCTCCCGACGCCGGGCTGCGCGCCGCGCAGCTGGAACGCCTGCGTGCCGCCATCGCCGTTGGCGTGGGCGAAGGCCTCCGGGTCAATGCGGGTCATGGTCTGCATTACGACAATGTCGAGCCCATCGCCGCCATGCCGGGGATTTCCGAGCTGAACATCGGCCACGCCATTGTGGCCCAGGCCGTGTTCGATGGCTGGGAACCCGCAATCCGGCGCATGAAGGCCCTGATGGTCAGGGCGTCCTGTCCTTAATGTATCGTGGATAGCCAGGAGCCTTTTCCATGTCTGCTTTCTTTGATGTGCTTCTTGGCCGGCAGTCGGTCAAGTTCGTCCAGGCGCCCGGTCCGACCGACGAGCAACTGGACCTGATCCTGCAGGCGGCCCTGCGCGCGCCCGATCATGGCGCCGTCAGGCCCTGGCGCTTCGTCCTGGTGCGTGGCGCCGACGTGCCTGCCCTGGTCGACGTGGGGGTGCGGGCCGGTATTGCCGCGGGCACGCCCCTGCCGCAACCCAAGGTGGACAATGCCCGCAAGTGGCTGTCCAAGGTGCCGTTGGTCATCGCCCTGGGCTGCCGTCCGGATCCTTCCGGCCGCATTCCCGAACACGAAAGCCTGCTGGCCGTCGGCGCGGCGGCGATGAACATGCTCAATGCCGCCCATGCCCTTGGCCTGGGCGCTTTCTGGAGCACCGGCATCGGCGTCTACCTGGACGGCGTCGGCGAAGCCCTGGGTTTCGATGCCCTGGACGAGCGCTTCATGGGCTACCTGGCCATTGGAACGCCCATCGACACGCCCGATCCGGTCCAGCGGCCCGACTGGCGGGATCACGTGTCGGAGTGGCACGCTCCGGCACCGGCCTGAGCCCGCGCGCCGTCCTCAATGCCGTCGAGTATCGGGCATTCGGGCCGGTCGTCGCCGTGGCAGCGCTGC
Source organism: Castellaniella daejeonensis (assembly GCF_039523555.1). Classification (NCBI taxonomy): domain Bacteria; kingdom Pseudomonadati; phylum Pseudomonadota; class Betaproteobacteria; order Burkholderiales; family Alcaligenaceae; genus Castellaniella; species Castellaniella daejeonensis. The sequence continues at coordinate 171,900 of NZ_BAAAFN010000011.1, read as the reverse complement.
GCCAGTTCGCGCAGGGTTGCCGCCATGCTGCGCAGCAGGGCGGCCTTGGCTTCCAGTGCATCGATATGTGCCAGGGCCAGGTGCTTGACTTCCGCGCTGGCGCGGCCTCGGTCGCGCCACAGTCCTGTCAGTTCCGCGATCTGCTTCAGCGAAAACCCCAGGTCGCGGGCGCTGCGGATGAAACGCAGCGCATGCAGGTCGGCTTCGCCGTATTGCCGATACCCGGCCGCGCTGCGGGCCTGTGGGACGAACAGCCCTTCCTGCTCATAGTAGCGGATCATCTTGGGGCTCAGCCCGGTGCGGGCAGAGGCCTCGCCGATCGTGAGCGGTCCTTGGGCGCGAGCGCTGGCGCGGCGTGAGCGGGATTCAGCCATGCTGGTTCTCCAGGGGCAGCCATTTCAGGCGCAGGGCATTGATGACGACGAAGACGCTGGACAGGGCCATGGCGGCGGCGCCCAGCATGGGAGAGAGCTGCAGCCCGGTGAAGGGGTACAGGGCGCCGGCCGCCACCGGAATCAGCGCGGCATTGTAGGCAAAGGCCCAGAACAGGTTCTGGCCGATGTTGCGCAAGGTCAGCCGCGACAGCGCGATGGCGCGGGCCACCGAGTTCAGATCCTCGTTCATCAGTACCACGTCGGCCGATTCGATGGCCACATCGGTGCCCTGGCCGATTGCGATGCCGACATCGGCGGTCGCCAGGGCGGGTGCGTCATTGATGCCATCGCCCACGAAGGCCAGGGTACCGGCGTCGCGCTGCAGCCCGCGCAGGATTTCAGCCTTGTGTTCGGGCAGGGTCTGGGCATGGACGATGTCGATGCCCAGCTCGCCGGCCACGGCCTGGGCAGCGGCTGTGTGGTCGCCGGTGATCAGCGCGGTCTTCAGTCCCAGGGCATGCAGGCGGTCGATGGCCTCGCGGGCCCCTGGCCGCAGGCTGTCGGCCACCCCCAGTATCCCCGCCAGCCGGCCATCTCTTGCCGCCAGGAAGACCGTCTTTCCCTGGCCCGCCAGTGCCTGGATCCGTGCCGTGACGCCGGCCTCGACCGGCACGCCGCTGTTGCGCATCAGGGGTTCATTGCCCAGCAGCCAGTCGTGGCCATCGACCCGGCCGCGTACGCCGGCGCCGGTCAGTGCCTCGAATCCTTCCACGGGCGACAGGGGCAGCGACTCCGTCCTGGCAGCATCCAGCAGCGCATGCGCGATGGGGTGTTCGGATGCGCTTTGCACCGAGGCTACCGCCGCGAGCAGGGTGGGGCAGTCCAGGCTGCCGTCCAGGGGCTGCGCATCGCTGAGCGCCGGGCGGCCCACGGTCAGTGTGCCTGTCTTGTCGAAGGCCGCCACGCGGACATTGCGCAGGCGCTGCAGGGCATCGCCCTGGCGGAACACGATGCCCAGGCCCGCCGCGCGCCCCGTGGCCACCATGATCGAAATCGGCGTGGCCAGCCCCATGGCGCAGGGGCAGGCGATGATCAGCACCGCCACGCCGGCGATCAGGGCGTGCGTCAGGCGGGGCTCGGGCCCCCAGAGCAGCCAGCCCAGGAAGGCCAGCACGGCCAGCACCATGACGGCCGGCACGAACCAGCCGGTGACCCGGTCCACCAGACGCTGGATGGGCAGCTTGGCACCCTGCGTCTGTTCGACCAGACGGATGATGTGGGCCAGCACCGTGTCGGCCCCGACCTGCGTGGCGCGCATCACCAGGCTGCCCTGGGTGTTCAGCGTGCCGCCGATCAGGCGGTCGCCCGCGCGGCGTGCCACGGGCATGGGTTCGCCCGTGATCATGGATTCATCCACCCAGGACTCGCCCTCGAGCACCGCACCGTCGACCGGGATCTTCTCGCCGGGCCGCACCCGCACTTCGTCGCCGACGGCCAGTGCATCGATCTGCAGTTCGATCCAGTCGCCGTCGCGCCGTGCCCAGGCCGTGCGCGGCTGCAGGCCGATCAGGTGACGGATGGCCGAGCCCGCGCGGCCCCGGGCACGGGCTTCCAGCCAGCGGCCCAGCAGGATCAGTGTGGCGACGACGGCGGCAGCCTCGAAATACAGATGGCGGGCCGTGTCCGGGAAAAGGGCGGGTGCCACCGTGACCAGCGTGGAATACAGCCAGGCGCTGCCCGCACCCAGTGCGACCAGCGTGTTCATGTCCGGTCCCAGGTGCCTCAATGCCCTGAAACCGCGTGTGAAGAAAGTGCGGCCCGGCCCGGCCAGCACTGCGGTGGCGAGCGCGAACTCGGCCCAGGCCAGCCATTGCGGATCGATCCGGGAATGGATCGCGTGATGCAGGGCGGGAATCAGGTGTCCACCCATTTCGATCAGGAACACCGGCAGCGTCAAGGCCAGGGCCAGCAGGAAGCGCCGTCCGGCAACGGCATCTTCTTCCGCTTCGCCGCCCGCCGCAGGGCTTTCGCGGCTGATCAGGCGCGCCTGGTAGCCGCGCTTTTCGACGGCGGCGACCAGTGCGCCGGGATCGGCGCCCTCGGCCGACAGGGTGACGTGGGCACGGCGCGTCGCCAGGTTGACGCTGGCCTGGGCCACGCCGGGAACCTTGCCCAGGGCCGTTTCGACCCTGCGCACGCAGGACGCGCAGGTCATGCCCTCGACTTCCAGGTCGAGCGTGGGTGGAGTGGGCAGGGTGGACATGGATGGGCTCCGGTTCATCAGGCTGATTGTAGGATGGGGCTTGACCTTATGGTAAGGTCAAGCCCCATCCATGCTGCCGGGTGCGCCACAGTGTTGTCCGGAGTCGGCAGCCGTCACCGGCCGACCAGGGCCTAGGCCTGGCAGCTGGCCGCCGGCTCGGGCTGCTGCCGTACGCGCAGGGAAATCAGCAGGGCCGCCGTGATCAGCGTCATGCCGCCCAGGCCGAACACCCCTGACGCGCCTCCCAGACTCAGGACCATGCCGCCGCCTCCCGCGCCCAGGGCGATCGCGACCTGGATGGCGGCGACCAGCAATCCGCCGCCGCTTTCGGGCTCGTCGGGTATCGTCTGGGCGACCCAGTTTGACCAGGCGACCGGCACCGTGCCGAATGCGAAACCCCAGACGGCGATCAGGGCGCCGACCAACCAGGGGGCTCCGGTCGTGCTGCTCAGCACGATGCCGATCGCACCGATCGCCAGGGGGGGCAACGCCATGGTCAGCCGCATATTGCGCTCCAGCATGAAGCCGCCGAAGTACGTGCCGGCATAGTTGGCCACGCCGAATCCCAGCAGCATGGCCGAGACGGAGGCGATTGCCACCCCGGTCACGTTTTCCAGAAAAGGCCGCACATAGGTGAACAGGGCGAAGTGGCCGCTGAATACCAGCAGGACGGCGAGCAGGCCCGCCGCGACGCGCGGTCTGCGTGCCACCCGCAGCAGGGTCGACAGGCTGCCGTGGCCACGCGGCTCCAGGCTCGGCAAGGTGAAGAACTGGACGGCCAGAGCCAGCACGCCGAGTCCTGCCGCCAGCAGGAACACCGGGCGCCAGCCGATCACCGCGCCCAGGTAGCTGCCCACTGGCGCGGCGAAGATCGTTGCCGCGGCCACGCCGCTGACCATGATGGACAGGCCCCTGGGAACGAGGGGCTCGGGCACCAGGCGCATGACGATGGCCGTGGACATGGCCCAGAAGCCACCCAGGGCCGCACCCAGCAGCATCCGCCCCAGCAGGAGGGCAAGGTAGCCGGGCGCATAGGCGACCAGCAGGTTGGAGACGACCAGCAGCGCGGAAAGCCCCATCATCACGTGGCGGCGGTTCAAGGCGCGGGTGAAGGATGACACCAGCAGGCTGGCTGCGAAGGCCAGGATGGCCGTGGTGGAAATGGCCTGGCCGGCCAGGCTTTCCGTGATACCCAGGTCGGCCGCCATGGGCGTGAGCAGGCTGATCGGCAGGAATTCCGCCGTCACCAGCCCGAAGACGCCCAGCATCATGGAAACGACGGCGCCCCAGTACGCCACAGTCCGGCCGGTGGGCCCCCCAGCCGCTTCCGCATCCAGGCTGTCCGCCTTCTGGGCGATGGCGGTTCCGATGCCTGCGGATCCGCCCGTCACCGATATGTTTCTGTCTGTCGTGGTCATCTTGTCCAACTATATGTATAGTGATCGATATAAAATGCTAAATTGACATCCTTGCCAGTGTCAATGAATTTTTTATTGATCGATACAATTATCATGGCCCCTCGTGGACGACCTCTTTCCTTCGACCGGAATGCCGCGTTGCTGACCGCCATGGACCTGTTCCAGCGGCATGGGTACGAAGGCACCTCGATCGCGGATCTCACCCGTGCGATCGGCATTTCCGCGCCCAGTCTCTACAATGCGTTCGGCGACAAGGAAAGCCTGTTCAAGGAAGCGGTCGAGCACTATGTCGCGCACGATGGCGGTGCCTCGCTGCGTGCATTGCGCCAGCACCCGGGCAGTGCCAGGGAAGCGGTCGGAGCCATGCTGCAGGCCGCCACGAGACGGTCGGGGTGCGGAGAGGGCCGTGGATGCCTGGTGGTGCTGGGTGCCGCGAATTGCGGCGAAGAAAACCAGCGCATGGACGATTTCCTCAAGAGCTACCGGCTGGCGACTGTCGAGACCATCCATCGGCGGCTCGTCCAGGCCCAGGCCGATGGCGAACTGTCCGCCGAAACAGACACGCGTGCCCTGGCCTGCTTTTATGCCACCGTCCTGAACGGGATCGCCATCCAGGTGAAGGATGGTGCACCCTCCAGCGTGCTCGCCGCCGTGGCCGAAGCCGCGATGCGGGCCTGGCCCGAGCCGGTGGGCCGCCAGCCGCGGCGCGGCAGCGCTTGAGCTTCCCTCCATGTCAAGGCACAAGATGCCGATCATCCCTTTTCCAGGAGCCCTTTTCATGAAGACCGAATTCATCGTTTCAGACATGACCTGCAATCATTGCGTGCAGACCATCACCCGGGCCGTGCGGGATGTCGCCCCGGATGCGGCCGTGCAGATCGATCTGGCGGCGCATCGCGTCGCGATCGAATCGTCCGCAGACGCGGCGGTCTTGCGTGCCGCGATCGCGGAGGAAGGCTACGACGTCCAGCCGGGTTGAAACCCGTGTTGCGCATCCCCGGCGCGTCCCGGGCCGAGCCCGGCGGCATGAATATCTCTTCCAGCAAGGAATGAAAGGTGAATGACTCAGTGATCGACTGCGATGTCGCGATCATCGGCGCCGGCTCGGCCGGTTTGCCGGCCTACCGCGAAGTCCTCAGGGCCGGCCTCAGGCCTCTGCTGATCGAGGGCGGGCCGCACGGCACCATGTGCGCCCGGGTGGGCTGCATGCCGTCGAAGCTGCTGATCGCAGCGGCCCAGGCGGTGGCCGACATGCGTCATGCCGACGGTTTCGGCATCCGCATGGATGCTCCGCCGCGTGTGGACGGCGCGGCCGTGATGGATCGCGTGCGGCGCGAGCGCGACCGTTTCGTGGGGTTCGTGGTGGATGACGTCCAGGCCATGCCGGCCGATCATCGGCTCGATTCCCCCGTGGAGTTCCTGCGCGATGGCGTGCTGCGGGCCGGCGATGGCCGCGAGGTGCATGCCCGGCGCATCATCCTGGCGACCGGCACGCGGCCGAACGTGCCGGACCTGTACCAGCCGTTGGGCGATCTGGCGATCGTGAACGACGACGTGTTCGACTGGCACGACCTGCCGCGCAGCGTGCTGGTCGTCGGCTCCGGAGTGATCGGGGTGGAGCTGGGCCTGGCGCTGGCGCGCCTGGGCGTACGGGTGCGGGTGCTGAACCGTTCCGACAGCTTTGCCCATTTGTCCGATCCCCGGGTGCGGGCCGTTGCGGTCGATCTGCTGGCACCCGAACTGTCGCTGGTGCAGCGCGCCCGGGTCGTCACTGTGCGCCGTGAAGGCGACCAGGCCGTGGTGGGCTGGTCGGCGGACGGCGGCCCCGAGACGGTCGAGCGCTTCGACCGCGTGCTGTTGACGGCCGGCCGCAGCCCGGCCCTGGATGCGCTTCACCTGGAACGCACCACGATGCCGCTGGACGAACGCGGCCGGCCGCGCTTCGATCCGGCCACGCTGCAGGTCCACGGACAGCCGGTGTTCATGGCGGGTGACGTCACCGGCCGCCATGCCATCCAGCACGAGGCATCCGACGATGGCCGGGTGGCAGGCCGCAATGCCGCAGCCTGGCCCGACGTGCGCGCGTTGCCGCGCCGCGCCCCCATGGCGGTGGTGTTCAGCGATCCGCAGATCATGCAGGTGGGTGGCGGCCATGCCGCGCTGGACGATCCCGATGCGGTTGCCATCGGCGAAGTCGACTGGACGCGCCAGGGCCGTTCACGGGTCATGCTGCGCAATCGGGGCCTGCTGCGCGTCTACATGCGGAAATCCGACCAGGGCTTCCTGGGAGCGGAAATGGTGGGGCCGGATGCCGAGCACGTCGCCCACCTGCTGGCCTGGGCCCTGCAGATGAAGCTGACGGTACCGGACATGCTGAACCTGCCGTTCTATCATCCGACCATCGAAGAGGGCATCCGCACGGCGCTGCGCGACGCCGTGCGGCAGTCTGCGGCCTAGTGCAGCAGCGGCTTCAGGGCGGCGAGCAGCTCTTCCTGGGACTCGCCGTCGGCGGCCAGCCATACGGCCTTGCCCTTCTGGTCGAAGGCGTAGATGCCCCGGCTGTGGGCGACTGCGTAGGGTGCGTCCGGGTGCTCGGGATCGGGGCTTTGGATCTGGTAGGCGACCCGGTAGCGGCGGGCGAGCGCCGCAATGGCCTTTTCGTCGCCCGTCAGGCCGATCGCATGGGGATCGAACTGATCCACGTAGGCCTGCAGGATGTCGGGCGTGTCGCGGTGAGGATCGACGCTGACGAACAGGATGCGCACCTGGTCGGCCTGGGGGCCCAGGGCTTCGGTCACCTGGGCCAGCTGGGCCATGGTCGTCGGGCAGATGTCGGGGCAACTGGCGTAGCCGAAGAACATCAGCACCACCTTGTCGGCAAATGCCTGCTGGGTGACGGTCGTGCCGCCCGCGCCCTGGAGCGAGAATTTCAGATCGGGCAGGAAGCCGCGCACCGGATGGACGGCGGCCAGGGACAGCCCCAGGCTGCCCGCCCACAAGGCCAGGCCTGCCAGAAAATGCCGTGCGAGGCGGCTTTTGTTGCCGCCGGACCGGGTTGCAGCGTGGGTGGATGGCTGGCGCATGTCACGTCTCCACCAGGCCGCTATGTCGCAGCAGCGCGTCGATGCTGGGATCACGGCCGCGGAAGGCCCTGAAGGATTCGGCAGCCGGGCGTGAACCGCCGACGGCGATGATCTCGTCCAGATAACGGCGGCTGGTGGCCGGGTCGAACACGTCGCGCGTGCCATCCGGCCCTGGCCTGGCGGCTTCCTCGAAGGCGGCGAAGGCGTCCGCCGAGAGGACTTCGGCCCACTTGTAACTGTAGTAGCCGGCGCCGTAGCCGCCCGCGAACAGGTGCGAGAAGGCGTGCGGGAAACGGTGCCAGGCGGGAGGAATCAGCAGCGCCACTTCCTGGCGGACCTGGTCCAGGGTGTCCAGCACTTCGCTGATCGACAGGCCGCTGGTCCGGGTGTGGATCAGCATGTCGAACAGCGCGAATTCAACCTGGCGCAGGGTCTGCAGGCCGCTCTGGAAGTTGCGGGCGGCGATCATCCTGTCGTACAGGTCTCGGGGCAGGGGGGCGCCGGTATCCACGTGGCGGGTAAGGGACTGCAGCACATCCCATTCCCAGCAGAAATTTTCCATGAACTGCGAAGGCAGCTCGATGGCGTCCCATTCGACGGCGGCAAAGGCCGCTGCACCGGGATCGTCCACGCGCGACAGCAGCGTATGCATGGCGTGGCCGCTTTCGTGGAACAGGGTGATCACATCGTCATGGGACAGCAGGGCTTCGCGGCCGTCCTGAGGCGAGGGGAAATTGCAGGTCAGCCATGCCAGGGGCGTGTGCAGGCACTCGCCGTGCACGCGGCGGCTGCGCTCGCTGTCCACCCAGGCGCCACCCTGCTTGCCGGGACGGGCGTACAGGTCCACGCCCAGGCGGCCGAGCTCCCGGCCTTCGGCATCCAGCACGCGGTAGATGCGGGCATCGGCGTGCCAGGCCGGCACGTCTGAGACTTCCAGGCGCGCGCCGAACAGGGTATGGATGACCCGGAACAGCCCGTTCAGCACCTGGGACTCGGTGAAGTAGGGACGCAGTTCCTCGTCGGAATAGGCGTAGCGGCTTTCACGCAGGCGTTCCGAAGCGTAGGCGATATCCCAGGGTTCCAGGGGCTCGATTCCGAGTTCGCGCGCAGCGAAGGCACGTAATTCGTCCAGATCGCGCTGGGCGCTGGGCCGGGCGCGGGTGGCAAGCTCGCGCAGGAAGTCCAGCACCTGGCCGGCGCTGTCGGCCATGCGGGTTTCCAGGCGCAGGCTGGCGAAATCCGTGTGGCCCAGTAGGGCGGCTTCCTCGGCCCTCAGGGCCAGCAGCGACTCGATGGATTCGGAGTTGTCGAAGGCCGGATCGCCCTGGTCCGAGGCCCGGGTGGCATGCGCGCGGTACAGCGTCTGGCGCAGCTCGCGATCCCGGGCGTGCAGCATGACCGGCAGGTAGCAGGGCATGTGCAGCGTCAGTTTCCAGCCGGTTTCGCCTGCCGTCCTGGCGGCCTGGGCCGCGGCGGCGATGACGTCGGCGGGCAGGCCGTCCAGGCAGGTTTCGTCGGTGATCAGCAGGGACCAGCCGTCGGTGGCGTCGAGCACGTTTTCGGAAAACTTCTGGGACACTTGCGCCTGCAGTTCGGCATTGCGGGCGTAGGTCTCGCGTGCGGCGCCTTCCAGTTCGACCCCGCTCAGGCGGAAATCGCGCAGCGCCAGTTCGACGATGCGGCGGCGGGCCGGAGTCAGCCCGGCAAACGCAGGGCTTGCCTTCAGTGCGCGATAACGTTCGTACAGGCCGCGATGCAGCCCCACCCAGGTGGAGAATTCGCTCATCAGCGGCAGGCAGGCGTTGTAGGCGGCCCGCAGCTCGGGCGTGTTGACCACGCTGTTCAGGTGCCCGGCGATGGCCCAGGCGCGGTGCAGGCGCTCGGAAGGCGTTTCGACGGCTTCGACCAGATTGTTCCAGTCTGGCGGTTCGGTGCAGGCGGCGGCAGTCTCGATCGCAGCGCGCGAGGCTTCGATCAGCTCGCGTACGGCGGGTTCGATATGCTCGGGCCTGACGGCGGCGTAGTCCACGAATGCCTCGGCCGGGACGAGGAGAGGGTTGCCGGCAGTGCGGGTGCTGTTCATGCGAGCCAAGATGGGGATTGCACCCCTGTTTTTCAAGAGCGGGAACCGCCGGGTGGGGCGCCGGCCCGCTCCCCGGAATCGGGACGGGCGGCGGCGCTGACGGCATGCCGTCCCGGGCTGCGAAGCCCGCCTGCCGCCCGGTTTATTCGGCGCTTCCCCGCTGAGTGCGTTCGGCAGCCTCGATGGTGTTGACCAGCAGCATGGCGATGGTCATGGGGCCCACGCCTCCGGGCACGGGCGTGATGGCAGAGGCGACCGCCGCTGCCGAATCGAAGTCCACGTCGCCGACCAGCTTGCCCGACTCCAGCCGGTTGATGCCCACGTCGATCACGACCGCGCCCGGCTTGATCATGTCCCCCGTGACGATGCCCGGCTTGCCCGTGGCGACCACCAGCACGTCGGCCCGGCGGGTCTGCGCGCCCAGGTCGCGGGTCTTGGAATTGCACAGCGTCACGGTGGCGCCGGCCGCCAGCAGCAGCATGGCCATGGGTTTGCCGACGATGTTGCTGGCCCCCACGATCACGGCCTCGGCGCCACGCAGGGAGACGTTTTCCGATTCCAGCATCTTCATCACGCCGTAGGGCGTGCAGGGGCGGAACAGGGGACGGCCGGTCATCAGCAGGCCGGCATTGCTGACATGGAATCCGTCCACGTCCTTGGCCGCGCTGATGGTCTCGATCACCAGGCCGGTGTCGATGTGCCCCGGCAGGGGCAGCTGGACCAGGATGCCGTGAATGGCCGGATCGGCGTTGAGCGCCTCGATGACGTCCAGCAGTTCGCCTTCGGGCGTGTCGGCGGCCAGCGGGATGACGCGCGAATGCATGCCGGCCGCCGTGCAGGCGGCGGCCTTGTTGCGCACGTAGACCTGGGAGGCGGGATCCTCGCCGACCAGCACGACCGCCAGCCCCGGCGTGATGCCCTGGGCCTTGAGTGCGCGCACGCGTTCTGCCACCTCGCCGCGCACCCGGGCGGACAGGGCCTTGCCGTCGATGATGCGAGCGCTCATGTCAGGCTTCCTCGGCGCGGGCCAGGGCGATCTTCATCAGATCTGCAACGGTGGTGACCTCGAGCTTTTCCATGATGTTGGCGCGGTGCGCTTCGACGGTCTTGATGCTGATGTTCAGGTCGCCGGCGATCTGCTTGTTCAGGCGGCCGGCCACGATGCGTTCCAGCACCTGCTGTTCGCGGGCCGTGAGCCGGCTGAGCACGGCCTGCTGGTCGCGCTGGGCGTGGGCTTCGCGCACGCGTTCGCGGGCCTGTTCCAGCATGCTGGCCACCAGGGCGCGCAGGTCGGCTTCGTTGAAGGGCTTTTCCAGGAAGTCCACGGCGCCCTTTTTCATGGTGGAGACCGCCATCGGCACGTCGCCGTGCCCCGTGATGAACACGATGGGCAGCGGCGCCTTGCGGGCGATCAGGGTTTCCTGCAGTTCCAGCCCGCTCATGCCGGGCATGCGGATGTCGGCGATCAGCACGCCGACCTGCTCGGGATCGTAGGCGGCGAGGAATTCTTCGGCCCCCGCGAAGCTGCGTACGTTGTAGCCGTTGGCTTCGAGCAGCCAGCGCAGGGAATCGCGAACCGCTTCGTCGTCATCGACGATGTAGATGGTGCTGGAGAGTTGGGTGTCGCTCATGCGTGCTGTTCCTCCGTGATGTCCGTGGTCTGGGAGCGGGGCGGGGCCTTGGGCAGGGTGAAGCGGAATATGGTCCCGCCTTCCGGATTGGGACTGGCCCACAGGCGCCCGTGATGCGATTCGATGATGGTACGGCAAATGTTCAGACCCATGCCCAGGCCTTCGGACTTGGTGCTGTAGAAGGGCTCGAAAAGCCGTTCCGGATTGCGCAGGCCATGGCCGTGATCGATGACGGCGATTTCGACCAGGGGGGGCTGATCGGTGATCCGCAAGTGCAGGCTGCGGCATTCGCTGTGTTCCATGGCCTCGACGCCGTTCTTCAGCAGGTTCAGCAGGACCTGCTCGATGAGGATGGGGTCAGCCAGGACTTCGGGCATGGGATCGGGCAGGTTCTGGACGATCTCGATGCTGCGCTTGCGGGCGTCGATATCGGCGAATCCGACGGCGTTCTCCACGATCCGGCCCAGGCCCACGGCCTGGCGCCGCGGCTCGCTGCGCTTCACGAATTCGCGGATGCGGCTGATGATCTTGCCGGCACGCTCGGCCTGCTGGGAGGCCTTTTCCAGGGCCTGGATCAGCGATTCGGTGGAGGCCTTGCCCGACTTGAGCATCGCCACGGCCGCCATATTGTAGTTACTGATGGCCGTCAGCGGCTGGTTCAGTTCGTGCGCCAGGGACGAGGCCATTTCGCCCATCGTGGTCAGGCGGCTGGTGAGCTGGGCCTTTTCCTGCTGGATGCGGGATTCTTCCTCGTGCTTGCGGCGTTCGGTGATGTCGCGCGCCACCTGCAGGCGCACGCGGCGGGAATCGGTCCAGGCCAGCATCCGGTGGTGGACCTCGAACCAGCGCTGGGCCGTGGGCGAGAACAGCTCCATGGTCTCGTCGGTGAACCGGCCCAGGCGGCCGCCCAGCAGTTCCGAGTGGCCGCCGGTCTGGGCGCCGAACAGGCGCCGGTAGGTGCGGTTGGCAAACAGCAGTTCCAGGCCCTCGGGCGTATCGGCCACGACGGAGATCGCATCGTCCAGGCCTTCGAGCACGGTCATGAAGCGCTCGTGCGCGGCGGTCAGGGCTTCGCGGATGCGCTTGGGCTCCGTGATGTCGGTCATGGATGTCATCCAGCCGATCTGCTCGCCCTTGGGGTCGCGCAGGGGCGAGACGTACATGCGCGCGGTGAAGCGCGAGCCGTCGCGCCGCTGGGCCTCGATTTCCAGGCCGCTGCTGGGAGTGCGGCCCGACAGCAGCTGGGCCAGGGTCTCGCGGTGATGGTCGTGGCGCCCCGGCAGCCAGTAGGGGAAGGGGGCCGTGCGCCCGATCAGGTCGGCCTCGTTCCAGCCGATCATGCGGCAGAACGCCGGGTTCACATAGGCGATGCGGCCCTGCATGTCGAACACGCGCATGCCGGTGGACATGGAATTTTCCATGGCGCGCCGGAAGCCGGTCTCGGCGATCAGGGCGGCCTCGGCCTGGGTGCGGAAGCGCGTGTAGCGCCACAGCGCCAGCAGGCTGAATACGATCACCAGCGACAGGGCGAACACCACCATCATCAGGCGCTGCTGGCGGGTTTCCTGATCGATGGTGACGAACATCACGCTGTCGCTTTGCAGGCGCTGCAGCCAGATGAAGGCGCCCATGACGCAGAGATAGAGCACGAGCACGATCGCCGGCGTCAGCCAGTACAGGCGGCGACTGTGCCGAGCATGCTCGTAAAACGTCGTCGGAATCAGGGACTTGCGATTCGAGGAAGCCATGGACGTGAGAATATCGCGATTGCATCATTTTAGACATGAAAGCCGCATTCAATTTTTCACATAATAAAAATACATATCATCTGATGAAATTTTGCTTGTGCTGACGCGGGCTCTTTCCTAGAATGGCTGCAAGTGTCGGCAACCGGGGTACGTTCGTGCCCCGGGTCTCCGTTGCGGTGCCGCCGGCGCATGTTTCCCCTCTCTCTTCACCGGGCTGGCGCGATGTGTGGTCGCGTCATCGAACCACACCACAGGAGACACACACCATGTCCTCTCTCGAACAAGTCCACGACGTGGCGACGGTGGACGTCGATCAGCAGGAAACCCAGGAATGGATCGACGCGCTGGAAGCCGTCCTCGATCGTGAGGGCGCGGAACGCGCCCACTACCTGATCGAGCGCCTGATCGACCTGGCCCGCCGCAGTGGCGCCCACATCCCCTATTCGCTGAACACGGCCTACGTCAACACCATTCCCCCGGGGCTGGAGCCTCCGCATCCGGGCAACATGGTGCTCGAAGAGCGCATCCGTTCCTATATCCGCTGGAACGCCATGGCCATGGTGGTCAAGGCCAACAAGGTCGAACCGCCTGATGGCGGCAGCCTGGGCGGCCACATTGCGTCCTTCGCCTCGCTGGCGACCATGATCGAGTGCGGCCAGAACCACTTCTGGCACGCCGAGTCGCCCGACCACGGCGGCGACCTGATCTACTTCCAGGGCCATTCGTCGCCCGGCATGTACGCACGCGCCTACCTCGAAGGCCGCCTGACGGAAGAGAACCTGAATTATTTCCGCCAGGAAGTCGGCGGCAAGGGCAAGGGGCTGTCTTCCTATCCGCACCCGAAGCTGATGCCCGATTTCTGGCAGTTCTCCACGGTGTCGATGGGCCTGGGGCCGATGATGGCCATCTATCAGGCCCGTTTCCTGAAATACCTGCATGCCCGCGGGCTGGCCAACACGGCCGAACGCAAGGTCTGGGTCTTCGTGGGCGACGGCGAGATCGACGAACCCGAAACCCTCGCTGCCATCGGCCTGGCCGCGCGTGAAAAGCTCGACAACCTGATTTTCGTCGTCAACTGCAACCTGCAGCGCCTGGACGGCCCGGTGCGTGGCAACGGCAAGATCATCCAGGAACTCGAAGGCGCCTTCCGCGGCAACGGCTGGAATGTGCTCAAGCTGATCTGGGGCGGCTACTGGGATCCGCTGTTCGCCCGCGACAAGGAAGGCATCCTGCGCCGCATCATGGAAGAGACCGTGGACGGCGAATACCAGGCCTACAAGGCCAATGACGGCAAGTTCGTGCGTGAAAAGTTCTTCGGCAAGCATCCCAAGCTGCTGGAAATGGTCAGCCGCATGAGCGACGAGGACATCTGGCGCCTGAACCGGGGCGGGCACGACCCGCACAAGGTCTACGCGGCCTTCGCCGCCGCCGCCGGGCACAAGGGCCAGCCTTCGGTCATCCTGGCCAAGACCATCAAGGGCTACGGCATGGGCCACGTCGGTCAGGCCAAGAACCCCACCCACCAGCAAAAGAAGCTGGACATCGATTCGGTGCGCGAATTCCGCGACCGCTTCAACATCCCCATCCCGGACGACAAGCTCGAAGAGATCCCCTTCTTCAAGCCGGCGGAAGACTCTCCGGAAATGAAGTACCTGCACGAGCATCGCAAGGCGCTCGGCGGCTACCTGCCGCACCGCCGCCGCAAGGCCGACCAGTCGCTGCCGGTGCCGCCCCTGGATGCCTTCAAGGCCGTGCTCGAGCCCACCGCCGAGGGCCGCGAGATTTCCACCACCCAGGCATTCGTGCGGGTGCTGAACCAGATCCTGCGCGACAAGGACCTGGCGCCGCGCGTCGTGCCCATCCTGGTGGACGAGTCCCGCACCTTCGGCATGGAAGGCCTGTTCCGCCAGATCGGCATCTACGCCCCCGAAGGCCAGAAGTACGTGCCGGTGGACAAGGGCCAGGTGATGTACTACCGCGAAGCCGAGAACGGCCAGCTGCTGCAGGAAGGCATCAACGAGGCCGGCGGCTTCAGCTCGTGGATCGCGGCGGCGACGTCGTATTCCGTCAGCAACTGCATCATGATCCCGTTCTTCATCTATTACTCGATGTTCGGGTTCCAGCGGTTCGGCGACCACGCCTGGGCCGCGGGCGACATGCTGGCGCGCGGTTTCGTGCTGGGCGGCACGGCAGGCCGCACCACGCTGAACGGCGAGGGCCTGCAGCACGAGGACGGCCACAGCCACATCCAGGCTTCCCTGATCCCCAACTGCGTGGCCTACGACCCGGCCTTCGCGCACGAAGTCGCCGTCATCATCCGCAGCGGCCTGCAGCGCATGATGCATGACCAGGAAGATGTGTTCTTCTACATCACGGTTATGAACGAGAACTACGCCCAGCCGGGCCTGAAGGCCGGAGACGAGGAAGGCATCCTGAAGGGGATGTACAAGCTCCAGTCCAGCGCCAAGCCCGCCAAGCAGCATGTCCAGCTGATGGGCTCGGGCACGATCCTGCGCGAAGTGCTGGCGGCCCAGGAATTGCTGGAAAAGGACTGGGGCGTGACTTCGGACGTCTGGAGCGTCACCAGCTTCACGGAACTGCGCCGCGACGGCCTGGATGCCGAACGCCACAACCTGCTGCATCCGACCGAGCCTGCCCAGGAATCCTACGTGACCCGCCAGCTCAAGGACACCAAGGGGCCCATCGTCGTTTCCACCGACTACATCAAGGCCTATGGCGACATGATCCGCCCCTTCGTGCCGCAAGGACGCACCCTCAAGGTCCTGGGGACCGACGGCTTCGGCCGTTCGGACTTCCGTTCCGAACTGCGCAAGCACTTCGAGATCGACCGCCATTTCGTGGTCCTGGCCGCCCTGCGCAGCCTGGCCGATGAAGGCGCCATCGACATCAAGAAATGCGCCGAGGCGATCGCCAAGTACGGCATCGACCCCGAAAAGGCCAACCCGCACTACGCCTGAGGAGGACGCACAACATGAGCAATATCGTGGAAATCAAGGTCCCCGACATCGGCGATTTCGACGCGGTTGAAGTGATCGAGATCCTGGTGGCCGCAGGCGACAAGATCGAGGCCGAGCAGAGCCTGATCACGGTCGAGTCCGACAAAGCCTCCATGGAAATCCCGGCCTCGCAGGGCGGGGTGGTCAAGGCGGTCAAGGTCAAGCTGGGCGACAAGGTCAAGGAAGGCTCGGTCATCCTGGAAGTCGAGGCTTCGGGTGCGGCGACCGGGCAGGCTGCGTCCGCCCCGGCGGCCGCTGCCACGCCGGCCCCGGCTCCGACCGCTGCGCCGGCTCCGGCGCCTGCGTCCGCGGCAGCTGCGGCGCCGGCCACCTCGGGCGGGCTGCAGCCCGTGGTCGTGCCCGACATCGGCGATTTCGACGCGGTCGAAGTCATCGAGATCCTGGTCAATGTGGGCGATACCATCCAGGCCGAGCAAAGCCTGATCACCGTGGAATCCGACAAGGCCTCCATGGAAATCCCGGCCTCGGTGGGCGGGGTGGTCAAGGAAATCAAGGTCAAGCTGGGCGACAAGGTCTCCCAGGGCGCGGAAATCCTGGTCGTGGAAGCGACCGGCGGTGCACCCCAGGCGGCGGCTCCTGCTGCTGCAGCACCGGCCCCCACCCCGGCGCCTGCCCCGGCCGAAGCGGCGCCCAAGGCCGCTGCCGCACCGGCCCCGGCTTCGGCGCCGTCTTCCATGGCGTCCGTCGCCCCTGAGCGCACGTCTCCGACGGCATCCTTCGCCGAGGCCGAGGTGCCCCTGCGCAATCTGCCGCACGCCTCGCCCTCGGTGCGCAAGTTCGCCCGCGAACTGGGCGTGAACCTGGCCCAGGTCAGCGGCAGCGGCCCCAAGAACCGCATCACGGTCGACGACGTGCGTGCCTACGTGAAGCAGGCCCTGGCTACCGGCGGCGCGAGCCCCGTGGGCTCGACCGTGTCGGCGGAAGGTGGCTTCAGCGTGCTGGGCTGGCCCAAGGTCGACTTCGCCAAGTTCGGCGAGATCCAGACGAAGCCCCTGTCGCGCATCAAGAAGATATCGGGCGCGAACCTGCATCGCAACTGGGTCATGATTCCGCACGTCACCAACAATGACGTGGCCGACATCACCGAACTGGAAGCCCTGCGCCAGCAGCTGAACGCGGAAAACAAGAAGTCCGGCGTCAAGGTCACCATGCTGGCCTTCCTGATCAAGGCCGTGGTCGCAGCCCTGAAGAAGTACCCTGAATTCAACGCCTCGCTGGACGGCGACAACCTGGTGCTCAAGCACTACTTCCACATCGGCTTCGCAGCCGACACGCCCAACGGCCTGGTGGTTCCGGTGATCCGGGACGCCGACAAGAAGGGCGTGCTGGAACTGGCGGCGGAAACGGCCGAACTCGCCGGCCTGGCCCGCGAAGGCAAGCTCTCGCCTTCCCAGATGCAGGGCGGCTGCTTCTCGATCTCGTCCCTGGGCGGGATCGGCGGCACGGACTTCACGCCCATCATCAATGCGCCCGAAGTCGCCATCCTCGGCGTGTCGCGTTCGGCCATGCAGCCGGTCTGGGACGGCAAGGCCTTCCAGCCCCGCCTGATGCTGCCGCTGTCGCTGTCCTACGATCACCGCGTGATCGACGGGGCCGCCGCGGCGCGCTTCAATGCCTACCTGGCTGGCCTGCTGGCGGATTTCCGCCGCATCATCCTGTAAGGGGGACGAGATGAGCATCGTCGATCTGAACGTCCCCGACATCGGCGATTTCGACGCAGTCGAAGTCATCGAGATCCTGGTCAAGGCGGGCGATACCGTCCAGGCCGAGCAGAGCCTGATCACCGTGGAATCCGACAAGGCCTCCATGGAGATTCCGGCCGAGCAGGGCGGGGTGGTGAAGGAAATCCTCGTGAAGCTGGGCGACAAAGTCTCCCAGGGCACACCGATCATCCGCATCGAGGCGGCCGACGGTGCCGCGGCGCCAGCCCAGGCTCCGGCTGCAGCCGCACCGGCCCCGGCCCCGGCCCCGACACCGGCGCAGGCGGCACCGGCCGCTCCGGCTCCGGCGCCCGCGCAGTTCTCGGGCACGGCCGAGGGCGAATACGACGTCCTGGTGCTGGGCGCGGGCCCCGGCGGCTATTCGGCCGCTTTCCGCGCAGCCGACCTGGGCCTGAAAGTCGTCCTGGTGGAACGCTACGCCACCCTGGGCGGGGTCTGCCTGAATGTGGGCTGCATCCCGTCCAAGGCGCTGCTGCATACCGTCGGCGTGCTGGAAGAAGCCAAGTCCATGGCGGCCCACGGCATCGCCTTCGGCGAGCCGGTGATCGACCTGGACAAATTGCGCGGCTACAAGGATTCCGTGGTGGGCAAGCTCACCGGCGGCCTGGCCGGCATGGCCAAGGCCCGCAAGGTCACGGTCATCCAGGGCGTGGGCACCTTTGCCGATCCGCACCACCTCACGGTGGCCAAGGCCGACGGCGGCCAGACGACGATCAGGTTCGCCTCGGCCATCATCGCGGCCGGCAGCCAGTCCGTGAAGCTGCCGTTCCTGCCGGAAGACCCCCGCATCGTCGATTCCACCGGCGCGCTGGCCCTGAAATCGGTGCCCGGCCGCATGCTGATCATCGGCGGCGGCATCATCGGCCTGGAAATGGGCACGGTCTATTCCGCGCTGGGCGCCCGGCTGGACGTGGTGGAAATGCTGCCCACCCTGATGACCGGCGCCGACCGAGACCTGGTCAAGGTCTGGGACAAGATGAACGCCAGGCGCTTCGACCATGTCATGCTCAACACCAAGACGGTCGCCGCCGAAGCCAAGGATGACGGCATCTGGGTCACCTTCGAGGGCGAGGCTGCCCCCAAGGAACCCCAGCGCTACGATCTGGTGCTGCAGGCCGTCGGCCGTTCGCCCAATGGCAAGAAGATCGGCGCCGAGAACGCCGGCGTGGCGGTGTCCGACCGGGGCTTCATCGCGGTGGACAAGCAGATGCGCACCAATGTGCCGCACATCTACGCCATTGGCGACATCGTGGGCCAGCCCATGCTGGCGCACAAGGCGGTCCACGAGGCCCATGTGGCCGCGGAAGCCATCGCCGGGCACAAGGCCTTCTTCGATGCGCGCGTGATTCCTTCGGTGGCCTACACCGACCCCGAGGTGGCCTGGGTGGGCCTGACCGAGGAAGCGGCCAAGAAAGACGGCATTGCCGTCAAGAAGGGCCTGTTCCCCTGGCAGGCTTCGGGCCGCGCCATCGCCAACGGCCGCGACGAAGGCTTCACCAAGCTGCTGTTCGATGCGGAAACCGGCCGGATCCTGGGCGGCGGGATCGTCGGCACGCACGCGGGCGATCTGATCGGCGAAATCGTCCTGGCCATCGAAATGGGAGCGGATTCCGTGGACATCGGCAAGACCATCCATCCGCACCCGACGCTCGGGGAGTCGGTCGGCATGGCCGCCGAGGTTGCCGACGGGCATTGCACCGACGTGCCGCCGGCCCGGAAGAAGTAGCTTTCCCTGCACTGCGCGTCCCACGGCCTGCCAGGGACCTCCTTGCAGGCGGTAGGGGTGCCGGCATGTCCCGCAACGGCAGGTGCTAATATCGGCACCTGCCGTTTTTCTTTCATCCCTGATTCCTTTCCATGTCCTCTTCTGCTCCTGCCCAGGGCGCCGCGCTCGCCGACTGGCTGGTCTATCTCGAAACCCTGCACCCGAAAGCCATCGACCTGGGACTGGACCGCATCCGGGCCGTCGCCGGGCGTCTTGGCCTGTCCCTGGACTGCGTCAAGATCACCGTGGCCGGCACCAACGGCAAGGGTTCCACCTGCGCCATGCTCGAAGCCATGCTGCTCACCGCGGGCTACAAGGTCGGCAAGTACACCTCGCCCCATCTGCTGCGCTTCAACGAGCGCATCCGCGTGAACGGCGAGGAAGCCTCGGACACGGACATCGTGGCGCAGTTCGAGCGCATCGAGGACGCCCGGGACGGCATCACGCTGACCTATTTCGAAATGACCACGCTGGCGGCTCTGCTGATGTTCCAGGCCGCCCGGCTGGATGTCGTGGTGCTGGAAGTCGGCCTTGGCGGGCGGCTGGATGCGGTCAACCTGATCGATACCGACTGCGCCATCCTGACCAGCGTGGATCTGGACCACATGCAGTACCTGGGCAATACCCGCGAGGCGATCGGCCTGGAAAAGGCCCACATATTCCGTCCTGGCAAGCCCGCCATCTGCGCCGATCCGGTGCCGCCCGAGACCGTGATCGATCACGCCGAGGCGATCGGCGCCGACCTGTGGCGCGTCGGGATCGATTTCAACTATTCCGGCGATCGTCAGCAATGGGCCTACGGCGGCCGCGCGCAGCGCCGGAATGCGCTGGGCTATCCCGCCCTGCGCGGTGCCAACCAGCTGCTGAACGCATCGGCGGCCTTGGCCGCCCTCGAGGCCTTGCGCGACCGCCTGGTGGTCACGCAGCAGGACGTGCGCCAGGGCCTGCTGCACGTCAGTCTGCCGGGCCGGATGCAGATTCTGCCCGGATTGCCGGCCACCATCCTGGATGTGGGACACAACCCGCATGCCATCTCGGCGCTGGGCCAGAATCTCGACAGCATGGGCCACTATCCGCACACCTACGCGGTGGTCGGCATGTTGCGCGACAAGGACATCGAGGCCACGCTGTCGCGCCTGACGCGGCGGGTGGACCGCTGGCTGTGCGCCACCCTGGGTGGCCCGCGCGGCACCACCGCGCAGGAATTGGCCGCCATCGTGCATCGCATCAGTGGCGACCAGGCGCCCGTGGATCCCTTCATCGCCCAGACCAGCGAAATCTCCCGCCCCGCGGGCGAGCACAAGCCCGGCGTGCGGGCCACGCCCCGGCCCGCCGTGGCAGCCCGGGACATGCAGGTTTCCACCTTTGACAGTCCGGAACAAGCCTTTGCAGAAGCCAGGAGACTGGCGACCGACAATGATAGAATCCTCGTGTTCGGATCGTTTGCCACTGTCGGGCCGGTGCTCGAGGTCCTGCGCCGCGAGGGCAGGGATGTCCTCGTCTGACGGGATCATGAGGCCGATCCGCCACTTTTGATGGGTTGGCTGCACGATGCTTTTTCGCAAGGGAACCGAAACGGGACAACGCGCGCCGGCACGATCCGCCGGTACCGAAGCCCAACTCCGCGAATTGCGCGTAAAAGCCCGCCGCCGCCTGATCGGCGCCCTGGCGCTGGTGCTGGCTGCCTTCATCGTCGTGCCCTGGCTGTTCGACGAACCCGTCTCCGACGACGCGCAAGCGCCGATCGTGGTGCCGGCGCCGGTCGCCGGCCTGCCGCCCGTCACCGAACCCCCGGTCTCCCAGCCCGACGCGGCTGCATCGGGCGGTACGGTCCAGGCCGAACCCCAGCCCGAGCCGGCCGCTCCGGCCGCGCCTGAATCCCCCGTGCCGTCACAGGCTGCCTCCCAGGGCCAGCCGCCTGTCCAGGCCACGCCTGAACCGGCGCCCGCCAGTCCCGTCCGGACGCAGCCCGAGCCCGCCCCGGAAAAGCCCGCTACCGAGCCTGCCCGATCCGCCGAGCGCCCGTCGCAGGACAAGCCCGCCACCCAGGCGCCTGCGGGCCGCACCGACGACGGCTCCGTCGCCCTGGCCCTGCTGGCCGGCAAGACGCCTTCGGAAGCCCGGACCGAGACCCGGCCGGCCGCCGGGGGACGCTACTATCTCCAGGTCGCCGCCTACACGACAGAGCAGGACGCCCTGGCACGGCGCGACAGCCTGCGCCAGGCGGGCGTCACCGACGCCTACGTCGAGCGCGGCCAGTCCAACGGCCGCACCGTCTACCGGCTGCGGGTGGGGCCCTTCGGCTCCCACGAGGCTGCCCAGGCGGCCCAGACCCGGCTGCGGGCGCTGGGCTACCAGAACGGCCTGATCTCCGGCAAGTGACCAGCTTCGACTACTTCGTCCTGGCCGTCGTGGCCATCTCGGCCTTGATCGGGCTGTTGCGCGGTTTCCTGCGCGAAGTCCTGTCGCTGGTCGCCTATGTCGCCGCCTTCGTGGCCGCCATCTGGTGGGGGCCCGCTGCGTCGGACTGGCTGCTGGGCCTGATCGACAATGGCCTGCTGCGGACGCTGGCTGCCTACGGCGCGGTCTTCATCCTGGCGCTCCTGCTGATCGGCCTGCTGAACATGGTGCTGGGTGCGCTGGTGGACCGTACCGGCCTGACGCCGGCCGACCATGGCCTGGGCGCAGTGTTCGGCGCGGTGCGCGGCATCGTCCTGGTCCTCGCCCTGGTGGGGCTGGCGGGCTACACTCAGCTCCCCCAGGAACCCTGGTGGCGCGATGCGCGCACCTCCGCGGCCGCCGTCCGGGGTTTCCAACAAGTCAAATCGTTGCTGCCGACCCAGGTGGCGGAACTGCTTCCCTACTAGCCGGAATTCATTCTTATGTGCGGAATCGTGGGTGTGATGGGGCGCAGCCCCGTCAATCAACTGATCTATGACAGCCTGCTGCTGCTGCAGCACCGGGGCCAGGACGCGGCCGGCATCGCCACCGCGCACGACCAATTCTTCAGCATGCACAAGGCCCACGGCCTGGTGCGTGACGTGTTTCGCACGCGCAACATGCGGGCGCTGCCCGGGAACCGGGGCCTGGGGCAGGTGCGCTACCCCACGGCGGGTTCCAGCGCCAGCGTGGACGAGGCCCAGCCCTTCTACGTGAACGCGCCGTTCGGGATCACGTTCGTGCACAACGGCAACCTGACCAATTGGCGCGAACTGCGCGAATCCCTGTTCAAGCACGACCGGCGCCACATCAACACCAATTCAGATTCCGAGGTCCTGCTCAACGTCTTCGCGCACGAACTGCAGCAGGCGTCCAACGGCGTCACCCTGGACGCGCACGCAGTATTCCAGGCCGTGCGCGCGGTGCATCGGCGCGCCAAGGGGGCCTACGCGGTCATCGCCGACATCAGCAGTTTCGGGCTGGTGGCGTTCCGCGACCCGCACGGCATCCGGCCCCTGTGTCTGGGGCGGCACGATACGGAATCCGGCCCCGAATGGATGCTGGCTTCCGAATCCGTGGCCCTGACGGGCAGCGGATTCACCCTGGTGCGCGACATCGCCCCCGGCGAGGCCGTCGTGATCACCGAAGACGGCGAGCTCAGCACCGAGGCCTGTGCCGAACCGGGGCAGGCGTGGACGCCCTGCATTTTCGAATACGTCTATTTCGCCCGCCCCGATTCCATGATGAACGGGATCTCGATCTACGACGCGCGCCTGCACATGGGAGAATACCTGGCGGACAAGGTGGCCAAGTCCCTGCGCCTGGGCGATGTGGATGTGGTCATGCCGATCCCCGATTCCTCGCGGCCATCGGCCATGCAGCTGGCGGCGCGCCTGGGACTGAACTACCGCGAAGGCTTCATCAAGAACCGCTACGTCGGCCGCACCTTCATCATGCCGGGCCAGGCCGTGCGCAAGAAATCCGTGCGCCAGAAACTCAGCGCCATCGACATGGAATTTCGCGGCAAGAATGTCCTGCTGGTCGATGATTCCATCGTGCGCGGCACCACCAGCCGTGAAATCGTCGACATGGCGCGGGCGGCGGGCGCCAACAAGGTCTTCTTCGCATCGGCGGCGCCGGCCGTCCGCTATCCGAACGTCTACGGCATCGACATGCCGACCCAGGCGGAACTGATCGCCACCGGGCGTGACGAGGCGCAGGTTGCACGCGAGATCGGCGCCGACGGCCTGGTCTACCAGGATCTGGACGATCTGGAACAGTCCCTGCGCGACCTGAATCCCGCCATGCAGTCCTTCGAGTCGTCCTGCTTCAACGGCCGTTATGTCACCGGCGACATCGACGACGCCTACCTGGAGCGCCTGAGCCGCACCCGCGGCCTGCCTCAGCGCTCCGGCGCCATGGCGGCTGCCGAAGACGAAAGCTGAGCCCTCACTCCACGTCGCGCCTTGCAAAGCGCTCCGATTCGCCAGGCGCGGGATATCTCCAGCCGGGGCCTCCCTCCACGTCGCGCCTTGCAAGGCGCTCCGATTCGCCAGGCGCTGATCAGTCCGCAGGGGACTGATCAGCGTCCGGGCTCATCCATAGCGTGGCCAGGGTTAGGGCGGCGCAGACGACGAACAGCGCCAGGCCCCACAGTGCATATTCCACACCCAGCAGACTGACGCGGGCGTCGTTGCAGCTTGCGTAGATGCCGAACAGCCAGGGCAGGGCGGCGTCCAGTCCGGACGCCGTGATGAAACGGTCGGCAAAAGTCTGGGCGCAGGAAAACAGCTGTGCGGCCACGCTGTACTGATACCAGGCCGCGGCGATGCCGCATCCCGCCAGGATGGCCGCAGCCACCGCGCCGCCACGCCGCACGATGGCCGGGCCCCAGCCCATGCCGGCCAGCCCGCAGACGGCGGCGATGGCCAGCAGGATCAGCCGCTGCAGCACGCACCAGGCGCAGGGCTTCATGCCGAATGCATGCTGGGAGATCAGGGCGAAGCCCACGGCAGCCAAGCACAGCAGGGAGACGAGGCGCAAGAGACGGTCGGAGCGGGTCAGGGTCATGGCAGAGCCGTGGTCGGGGTCGTGGATGAAAGGAGCGGGGGCGTGTCGCAGGCCGTGCCCAGCGCTTCCAGCACCTGGCGTTCGAATTGTATCTGTCCGCGGGGATGTTCCAGGCCGGAGCCGTCGAGGACGAAGACGTCCTCGACCCGGTCGCCCAGGGTCATGATCTTGGCCATCTTCAGGCTGACGTCGTGGCGGGCGAACACCCGTGCCAGGTCGTGCAGCAGCCCGACGCGGTCGGCCGCCGTGACCGACAGCCGCCAGTTGCCGCCCAGTTCATCGGGCTGCAGCGTGACACTGGGCATGATCGGAAAGGCCCGCGAACGGCGGGATCCCGGATGCGGTGCCGGGGCATCCCGGCGCGCCGCCGGGCGATCGGTCAGCGAGGCGCGCAGCTCGTGTTCGATCAGGGAAGCGTGAGAACGATAGTCGCGGTCGTGCTCGGGCAGCAGCACGATGAAGCTGTCCAGCGCCCAGCCCTGGCGCGTGGTGTGAATGCGCGCGTCCTGGATGCTCAGGCCATGACGGTCGAAATAGGTGCAGATGTCCATGAACAGGTCCGGCCGGTCGGGCGCGTAGGCCAGGACCTGCAGGGCCTCGCTCTGGCCCAGGACGCGGGCGCGCACCACCGGATCCGGTCCCTGGAAGCAGTGGTACAGGTGACGCGTGTGCCAGGCGATCTCGTTGGCATCGTGGCGCAGGAAATAGGCCACGTCCAGTTGCGACCAGAAGGCGTCGCGGCTTTCGTCGCGCAAGCCCATCCGGCGGATTTCCGCGGCGGCGGCATCCTTGCGCAGGGCCAGGATGGTGCGGGTATCGGGCTGCTCGCCCCCCAGGGCCGCCAGCGTGCGGTGGTACAGATCTTCCAGCAGCTTGCCTTTCCAGGAGTTCCAGACCTTGGGGCTGGTGCCGCGGATGTCGGCCACGGTCAGCAGGTACAGGGCAGCCAGCCGGCGCCGGGATCCGACCCGGGCGGCGAACTCGTGGATCACGCGGGGATCGCTCAGGTCGCGCTTCTGGGCCACCTGGGACAGGGTCAGGTGCTCGCGCACCAGGAAGTCCAGCAGTTCGACCGACTCGCGGGGCAGCGCATGGTGGCGGGCGAAACGGCGCACCTCGGCGGCGCCCAGTTGCGAATGATCGCCGCCGCGCCCCTTGGCGATGTCGTGGAACAGTGCCGCGATGTACAGCAGCCAGTGATCGTCCAGGTCGGCGATCAGCTGGCTGGCCAGTGGATATTCCTGGGCATGCTCGGGCATCGTGAAGCGCCGCAGATTGCGGACGACCATCAGGATGTGCTGGTCCACGGTGTAGGCATGGAACAGGTCGTGCTGCATCTGTCCGACGATGCGGCGGAACGGGGGCAGATAGCGTGGCAGGATGTTCCACATCGTCATGTCGCGCAGGGCATGAACGATGCCGCGCGGCTGGCGCAGGATCTGCAGGAACAGCTGGCGGTTGACCGGATCGTCGCGGAATGCCCGATCGATGCGCAGGCGCGCGTGCCACATGGCCCGCAGGGTGCCGGCCGCCATGCCCTGCAGTTCCGGGTGCTGCTGCGTGACCAGGAACACCTTCAGCAGCAGGCTGGGCTTGCGCTCGAAGGCATCCTCGCGGACCAGGGCCAGCCGTCCGCGGCGCACGCAGAAGTCGTCGTCCAGGGCGGCGGCCTTGTCCTGGGGACGGGGAAACAGGTGTTCTTCCAGCGCCAGCATCAGCAGCCGGTTGACCTGGCAGACTACGCGGGCGGCCCAGTAATAGCGCTGCATCAGCAGTTCGCCGGCGCGCCGGTGGGGCTGGTCGACAAAGCCATAGACCCTGGCCAGGCGCGGCTGCAGGTCGAACAGGACGCGGTCCTCGCGGCGCCCGGCCAGCAGGTGGAGCTCGATGCGCAGGCGTTTGAAGGCCTGCTCCGCCCGGCGCAGGGCGCGGAATTCGGCCGAAGTCAGCAGGTCGGTGCGCGCCACGGCACGCCAGGTCGTGCCCAGTCCGGCAGCGCGTGCCAGCCACAGCAGCACCTGCAGGTCGCGCAGGCCACCAGGGGCTTCCTTGCAGTTGGGTTCCAGCGCATAGGGCGTGTCCTGGTGGCGCGCATGGCGCTGCTGCATTTCGGTGCGCTTGGCCAAGTAGAAGTCCCGCGGATCCAGGTCCCGCTGCATCTGCTCCCGGAAGCGCCGGAATAGCGTCCTGCCTCCCGCCAGCCAGCGGGCCTCAAGTAGCGAGGTCTGCACGGTGATGTCGGCCGTGGCCTCGTGCCGGCATTGTTCCAGCGTGCGCACGCTCAGGCCCGGTTCCAGGCCGATATCCCACAGGGCGGCGACCAGCGCTTCGATGCGTTCGCGCGCGGCGGCATCCGGGGCGCATTCAAGCAGGATCAGGATGTCGAGATCCGAGCCGGGATAGAGTTCGCCCCGGCCGTAGCCGCCCACTGCCGCCGCGCATGCGCCTGCGGGGAGCGGATGGATCTTCAGCAGGCTGCGCAGGGTCTCGTCGGCGATGCGCCGCAGCGTGGACAGCAGCGTATCGGGCCGCAGGTGCGAGCGCCAGGCCTGGATGGCCTCGGCCCGGCGTGCCTGCATGAGAGTGCGCAACTCGGTCAGGGACGGTTGCGGCCGGCTGGAGTCCTTCTGGATCGCGTCGACGGGCCCCGACCCGCCGTTGGACGGGTTTTCGCCTGGGCGCATGGCCATGCGCGCGTCAGGCGGCCGCCCGGGCGGCCTTGGCGAAGGCGGGCGGCGCCGGCATGCAGGGCGATACCGTCAGCACTTCGTAGCCCTGGTCGGTCACCAGGATGCTGTGCTCCCATTGCGCCGACAGGCTGTGATCGCGGGTGACGACCGTCCATTGGTCGGCCAGGGTGCGGATTTCGCGGCGGCCGGCATTGATCATGGGCTCGATCGTGAAGATCATGCCCGGCTCCAGGCGCACGCCCGTGCCGGGCTTGCCGTAGTGCAGCACCTGGGGATCCTGGTGGAAGCGCCGCCCGACGCCGTGGCCGCAATATTCGCGCACCACGGAAAAGCCCGCCGATTCGGCGTGTTTCTGGATGGCATGGCCGATGTCGCCCAGGGTGGCGCCCGGCCGGACTTGCTCGATGCCCAGCCACATGCATTCGTAGGTGGTGTCGATCAGGCGGCGCGCCAGGATGGAAGGCTCGCCCACGCAGAACATGCGGCTGGTGTCACCGAACCAGCCGTCCTTGATGATGGTGACGTCGATGTTCATGATGTCGCCGTTCTTCAGGACCTTGTCGCCGGGGATGCCGTGGCAGATGACATGGTTGACCGAGGTGCAGATGGAGGCGGGGAAGGGCGGGTAGCCCGGCGGCGCATAGCCCACGGTGGCCGACTTCACCTGCAGCGTGTTGGTGATGAAGTCCATGCACAGGCGGTCGAGTTCCCCCGTCGTGACCCCGGCGCGCACGTGCGGTTCGAGGTAGTCCAGTACGCTGGCGGCTGCCTGGCAGGCGGCGCGCATCTGGTCGAGTTCTTGGGGGTCGGTGATGAGTTGGCTCATGGGGTGCTTGCTGTGTGGACGAGATGAATAGTAGAATTATAGGCTTAGCTGTAAATAGCGTGCCTGGCCGCCCAAGGGTGTCTTCGGCTTTGCATGGAAGTTTGCGTCGATGCTTGAAAATTCGACCTTCAGCCATGTTAGTCCTGGATACTGGCCGGGTACAAGACCAAACCCTCTCGGAGAATTTTCATGTCGCTCATGCGCGAAATGCTGGAAGCCGGTGTGCATTTTGGCCACCAGACCCGTTACTGGAACCCGAAGATGGCCGAATACATCTTCGGCCAGCGCAACAAGATCCATATCGTCAACCTGGAACGCACGGTTGAGAAATTCCTGGAAGCCAGCCAGTTCGTGCGCCAGGTGGCCGCGCGCGGCGGCAATGTGCTGTTCGTCGGCACCAAGCGTTCCGCTCGCGAACTGGTTGCCGCCGAAGCCCAGCGCTGCGGCATGCCCTACGTCGACAGCCGCTGGCTGGGCGGCATGATGACCAACTTCAAGACGGTCAAGACCTCGATCAAGCGCCTGAAGGACATGGAAGCCCAGCAGGCCGAAGGCGCCACCGAGCACATGACCAAGAAAGAAGCGCTCATGTTCGCCCGCGAAATGGAAAAGCTCAACAAGTCCATCGGCGGCATCAAGGATATGAACACGCTGCCCGACGCGCTGTTCGTGATTGACGTCGGCTATCACAAGATCGCCGTGGCCGAAGCCCGCACCCTGGGTATTCCGGTGGTCGGCGTGGTCGACACCAACCACTCGCCCGAAGGCATCGATCACGTCATTCCGGGCAACGACGACTCCTCCAAGGCCATCGCCCTGTACGCCCGTGGCATGGCCGACGCCGTGCTGGCCGGCCGTGAGCAAAGCCTCAATGGCCTGGTCGAAGAACTGGCCGAAGGTGAGGAATTCATCGAGGTCGAGCAGGACCAGGATCAGGAATAATTTCCTGCCTTCCGCCGCCCCGGCGCTTGCCGGCGGGCGGCGGGTTCGTCGCGCGCCCCTTGTCGGCGCGCGCATTGATTGATCAGGAGAGAACACAATGGCTCAAATCACCGCCGCCATGGTCAAGGAACTGCGCGAAAAGACCGACGCGCCCATGATGGAATGCAAGAAGGCCCTGACCGAGGCCGAGGGCGACCTGGCTCGCGCCGAGGAACTGCTGCGCGTCAAGCTGGGCAGCAAGGCCTCCAAGGCCGCCGGCCGCATCACGGCCGAAGGGCTGATCGGTCTGCATATCGCCGCCGACGGCAAGAGCGGGGCGCTGGTGGAAGTCAACTGCGAAACTGACTTCGTTGCCAAGAACGATGATTTCATCGCTTTCGTCAACGACCTGGCCCGCATCGTCGCCGAACGCAACCCGGCCGACCTGGAAGCGCTGAACGCCTGCGCCCTGGGTGACGGCACCGTCGAATCCGTGCGTGCCGGCCTGGTGGGCAAGATCGGCGAGAACATGTCGGTGCGCCGCTTCCAGCGTTTCGATACCGTGGACAGCCTGAACAGCTACGTGCACGGCGGCCGCATCGGCGTGCTGGTCGATTTCGCCGGCGCCGATGAAATCGGCAAGGACCTGGCGATGCACATCGCCGCGACCAAGCCGCGCGCCCTGAATGCCGACGGCGTGGACCCCGCGCTGATCGCCGCCGAACGCTCCGTGGCCGAGCAGAAGGCCGCCGAATCCGGCAAGCCGGCCGAGATCGTCGCCAAGATGGTCGAAGGCTCCGTGCAGAAGTTCCTGAAGGAAGTCACACTGCTGTCGCAGCCTTTCGTCAAGAACGACAAGCAGTCCGTCGAGCAGATGCTCAAGGAAAAGGGTGCCCGCATCAATCGCTACGCGCTGTTCGTGGTGGGCGAGGGCATCGAGAAGAAGTCCGAGGACTTCGCCGCGGAAGTCGCCGCCGCCGCCAGCGGTTCCTGATTCAGGCTGATTTCGGGTACGATGGCATCGCGCCCGGACTCGCCATGCAGCGTTGCAGACCTTTGCGATGGCTAGGCTGTCGCCGCAGTTTGCGTCCTGCATGACGGGCCTGGGTTTGCGCGTACCCGTTGCCGGGGGGCTTCAGCCCCCCGCATCCGTGCCGCCCTACGCTCCGATCATTTCTCCATCCAGGAACCCTGCATGTCCACTCCTGCCTACAAGCGCGTTCTCCTGAAACTCTCGGGTGAGGCTCTGATGGGCGGCGATGCCTTCGGCATCAACCGCGCGACCATACTCCGCATGACCGAGGAAATCCACGGCGTCGTGTCCCTCGGGGTGCAGCTGGCCGTGGTGATCGGCGGAGGCAACATCTTCCGCGGGGTGGCGCCGGGCGCCCAGGGCATGGACCGGGCCACGGCCGATTACATGGGCATGCTGGCCACCGTCATGAACGGGCTGGCACTGCAGGATGCCCTGAAGAACCATGGCGTCGATGCCCGGGTGCAATCCGCCCTGAACATCGACCAGGTGGTCGAGCGCTACATCCGCCCCAAGGCGTTGCGCTATCTCGAGGAAGGCAAGGTCGTCGTCTTCGCGGCCGGCACCGGCAATCCTTTCTTCACCACGGACACGGCCGCTGCGCTGCGCGGTGCCGAGATCGGCGCCGAAATCGTCCTCAAGGCCACCAAGGTCGATGGCATCTACAGTGCCGATCCCAACAAGGATCCGAGCGCGACGCGCTATTCGAGCATCAGTTTCGACGAAGCGATCGTGCGCCGCCTGGAAGTCATGGACGCCACGGCGTTCGCGCTGTGCCGCGACCAGAAGCTGCCGATCAAGGTCTTTTCGATCAACAAACCGGGAGCCCTCCGGCGCGCCATCTGCGGCGAGGACGAGGGCACCCTGGTTCAGGTATAGGAATCCTCATGAGTCTCTCCGACATTCGCCGCTCGGCCGACGAGCGCATGGGCAAATCCATCGAGTCCCTGAAGGCCAGCCTGGCCAAGATCCGCACGGGCCGCGCCCATGCAGGCATCCTGGATCACGTGCAAGTCGAATACTACGGCTCTCCCGTGCCGGTGGGCCAGGTCGCCAACGTGACCGTGATCGACGCCCGCACGCTCAGCGTGCAGGTCTGGGAAAAATCGATGGCGGGCCCGGTCGAGAAGGCCATCCGCGAGTCCGATCTGGGGCTGAACCCCATCGCCATGGGCGACAACATCCGCGTGCCGATGCCGGCCCTCACCGAGGAACGCCGCCGCGACCTGACCAAGGTCGTGCGCAGCGAGGGCGAGGACGCCAAGGTCGCCGTGCGCAACCTGCGTCGCGAGGCCAACGAAGCCTTGAAGAAACTGCTCAAGGACAAGGAAATTTCCGAGGACGAAGACCGTCGCGGCCAGGACGAGGTGCAGAAGCTCACCGACCGCTACGTGGCCGAAATCGACAAGCTCGTCGCCCAGAAGGAAGCCGAGATCATGACGGTCTAGCCGCGCGACGCCACGGCGTATGATCGAGACTCCTTCTTCCACTCTGGCCATTCCCGAAACCGGGGACATGCCCCGGCATGTCGCCATCATCATGGATGGCAACGGTCGCTGGGCCACCCAGCGGAAGCTGCCCCGCACGGCGGGGCATGTGCGCGGTGTGCAGGCCGTGCGCCGCATCGTCGAGGCCTGCGGGCTGCGCGGCGTACGCTACCTGACATTGTTCGCCTTCAGCTCCGAGAACTGGCGTCGTCCGGCCCAGGAAGTCTCCCTGCTGATGCGCCTGTTCGTGCGCACGCTGGAAAAAGAAGTCGATCGCCTGGAAACCCAGGGCGTGCGCCTGCGCGTGGTGGGCGACCTGTCGGCCTTCGACCCGCACCTGCGGGGCCTGATCCAGGACGCCGAACGGCGCACCGCGGACCGGTCCGCCCTGACCCTGACCATCGCTGCCAACTACGGCGGCCGCTGGGACATTCTGCAGGCCACCCGTTCGCTGCTGGCTGCCCGGCCCGAACTCGCGCAACATCCCGAGGCCCTGGACGAAGCCGCACTGTCGCCCTGGCTGGCCATGGCCTACGCGCCCGAACCCGATCTGTTCATCCGCACCGGCGGGGAACAGCGGATCTCGAATTTCATGATCTGGCAGCTGGCCTATACTGAACTGTATTTCACCGACTGCTGGTGGCCGGATTTCGACGCCGAGCAGCTCGACCGTGCCTTCGAATGGTACCGGGGCCGCGAACGGCGCTTCGGCCGCACCAGCGCCCAGCTGCGCGGCGCCATCTAAAGGGATTCTTCATGCTGCGCCAGCGCATTCTCACCGCCATTGTCCTGCTGCTGATCGTGGCGGCCGCGGTCACTGCGTCCATGCCCTGGCCGATGCTGGCCTTGCTCGGGCTGATGACCGGCTGCGCGCTGTGGGAATGGCTGCGCCTGGTGCAGGACGATGCCGCCGTACGCTGGGGCGGTGCCGTGCTGGCTGTCCTGGTGCTGGTGCCGCTGTCGCGCCTGCTGGTCGACGGCCAGCCTGCCCTGGAAACCGCCTTCGGTTCGTTCCTGTTGCCGTTGGCCGTGCTGTTCTGGCTGACCCTGGCCCCCGCCGCAGTGGTGCGCGCCCGGGTGCCGGATACCTGCCGTCCGGGCATGCTGGTCCTGGCCGGTTTCCTGGTGCTGACCGCCACCTGGTACGCGCTGGCCTGGGTATTCCTGCGGCACGGCGCGGCCACGCTCATCAGTCTGTGGGCGCTGATCTGGGCCGCCGACATCGCTGCCTACTTTGCCGGCCGCAGCCTGGGGCGCCGCAAGCTCGCACCACGCGTCAGTCCCGGCAAGACGATCGAGGGCGCGGCCGGAGGCATCCTGGCGGCCACCGTCTGGCTGGCCGCCACGGCTCTCTGGTGGCCGGGCAGCTTCGGGGGCCTGCTGCTGGCACGCATCGGCTGGGTGGGGCTGATCGTGGCCGCAGTGGTGCTGGCGGCGTGGTCCATCATCGGCGATCTGTTCGAGTCCCTGCTCAAGCGCCGCGCGGGGGTCAAGGATTCCAGCCAGCTGCTGCCGGGCCACGGCGGCGTGTACGATCGCATCGATGCGGTGCTGCCGGTGGCGCCGGCCGCCGCGCTGCTGCTGATGGCCGGGCTCTAGGGTCCGTCTGCGCCTGCCAGGCGCTCTTTCAGTCTTTCCGCAATCACGGGTTCAGTCCATGTCTGTCCAGCAACGCCTCTGCATCCTTGGATCGACCGGCTCCATCGGCGTGAGCACCCTGGACGTGGTGGCGCGCCATCCGGACCGGTTCTCGGTCCATGCCCTGAGCGCCCATAGCAGGATCGAAGCGCTGGCCGAGCAGGCGGCGCGCCATGCGGCCCGCGTGGTGGTCGTGCCCGACGATGCCGCCCGGGCCCGGTTCGTGGCCGCATGGCCGGCTGGCCGCCCCTTGCCGGAAATCCGCCAGGGCAGCCAGGCGCTGGCCGATACGGCAGCCGATCCCGAGGTCACCGCGGTCATGGCCGCCATCGTGGGCGCCGCCGGGCTGCCCGGCGCCCTGGCGGCAGCCCGGGCCGGCAAACGGGTCCTGTTGGCCAACAAGGAAGCGCTCGTCGCGGCAGGCAGCCTGTTCATGCGGGCCGTGCGCGAATCAGGCGCCGAGCTGCTGCCCATCGACAGCGAGCACAACGCCATTTTCCAGTGCCTGCCCCAGTCGGCGGACCGGTCGCGCGCGCCATCCAGCCCCGCCAAGGGTGTGCGCCGGCTGCTGCTCACGGCCTCCGGCGGGCCGTTTCGCCGCACCGCCCTGGACCAGCTGGACACAGTCACCCCCGATCAGGCCTGCGCACACCCCAACTGGCGCATGGGCCGCAAGATTTCCGTGGATTCGGCCACCATGCTGAACAAAGGGCTGGAAGTCATCGAGGCACACTGGCTGTTTTCCATGCCGATGGAACGCATCCAGGTCGTGATCCATCCCCAGAGCGTCGTGCATTCCATGGTCGAATACCTGGACGGCTCCATCCTGGCCCAACTGGGCCAGCCCGACATGCGCACGCCCATCGCCTACGGTCTTGGCTATCCGGACCGCATCGACGGCGGTGTCGGCCTGCTCGAGCTTGCCCGTCTGGGGCGCCTCGATTTCGAACCGCCGGACCTGGTGCGTTTCCCTTGCCTGCGGCTGTCCTTCGATGCGCTGGGCCAGGGGCAGGGCGCCTGCATTGCCCTGAACGCGGCCAACGAGGTCGCGGTGGACGGGTTCCTGCACGGACGTATCCGTTATACCCAGATACCGTCCATCATCGAGCGTTGTCTCGACGACTCGGTGGCGCATGGCACCCAGACGCCGTCCTCCCTGGCGGAAATCCTCGACCTGGATGCGCGCACACGTCGCGTCGCAGCCGGTTTCTGCCATGCCGGCTGATCCCGTTCCGACACCGCTCCCATGCTGCTGACCCTGTCCGCCTTTGTTCTTGCCCTGGGCCTGCTCATTACTTTCCATGAGCTGGGCCACTATTGGGTGGCGCGGCGCGCTGGCGTGTCCATCGTGCGCTTTTCCGTGGGTTTCGGTCCGGTGCTCCTGCGCCGCAGGGACCGGCATGGCACCGAATGGGCACTGTCGGCGATCCCGCTGGGCGGCTACGTGAAAATGCTCGACGAGGCGCCGCCGGATGCGGACGAAGTCACGCGCCGCACCGCATTCAACGCCCAGCCGCTGTCACGGCGCGCTGCCGTGGTGGCTGCCGGCCCCGTCGCCAACCTGGTGCTGGCCGTCCTGATCTATGCCTTCCTGGGGTTGTGGGGCACACAGGAACCGGCTGCCGTGCTGGCGGCTCCGCCGGCAGGCACGCCTGCGGCCCTGGCGGGCGTGCAGGACGGCGACGTGCTGCGCGCCGTCGCCGGGGATCCCGTCGCATCCTGGCCCCAGGCCCGCTGGCGGCTGGCCGGACCCCTGTCGCTGGGCGGCCGCGTGGCGCTGACCCTGGAATCGGCCAACGGCACCGTGCGCGATGAAACCGTGGAGCTGCCTTCCCGGGACGTGGCGCCCAATGACCCCGATCCGCTCGAAGCGGCCGGGCTGTCGCTGCAGGCTCCTTATCCGGTGGCGGGCGAACTGGTGCCGGGCGGCGCCGCCGAACAGGCCGGCCTGCAGGCCGGCGACCGGATCGTCGCGGCCGGCGACCTGGATCGGCCCTCTGTCGAAGCCTTCGTGCGCACCGTCCAGGCGCATGCCGGCCAGCCACTGCGCCTGACCGTGCTGCGCCAGGGCGCCCGGGTCTCGCTGTCGGTGACGCCCCGGCCGGAAACCGGAGAGGACGGCCGCACGATCGGCCGTATCGGCGCCCTGATCCAGGCGGAACGGCCCCAGGTGCTGGTACGCCTGGGTCCGCTGGACAGCGTGTGGCAGGGGGTTCGGCGCACGGCCGACATGAGCCTGCTCACGCTGCGCATGATGGGCCGCATGGTCCTGGGCGATGTGTCCTGGCGAAACGTCACCGGTCCGGTTACGATCGCCGAGTATGCCGGCCGGACCGCCCGCATCGGCCTGGAATCCTACCTGGGCTTCCTGGCGCTGATCAGCATCAGCATCGGCGTGCTGAATCTGCTGCCCATCCCGATGCTGGACGGCGGCCACCTGCTGTTCTATCTGATCGAGGCCTTGCGCGGTGGCCGGCCCCTGTCGGACAGGGCACGCGACGTGGGCCTGAGACTGGGCCTCGGGGTCGTGCTGGGCCTCATGGTTCTGGCTCTGTTCAACGATTTTTCGCGGCTTTTCAGTTGATGAAGTTGTGACTTACAATCGCGCATCGCTCAAGCGTGTTCCTCTACGGCCAAATAGGATTGCCAGGATGTCGTCTCCCCGGAATTTTCGTCTGATCAAGCGTGCCATTCCCCTGATGCTGGCGACTCTGCTCACCCCCGCCATCGCCGCGGCCTTCACGCCTTTCGTGGTTCAGGATATTCAGGTCAAGGGGATCGAACGTGTCGATCCGGGCACGATCTTCACCTATCTGCCCGTCAAAGTCGGCCAGACCTTCACCCAGGAAGAGGCTGCGGCCGCGATCCAGAAGCTCTACGGCACCGGCTTCTTCAACGACGTCAAGATCGATGCGCAGGGCAACGTGCTGGTGGTCACCGTCGAAGAGCGGCCCACGATCGCATCGATCAACTTCAACGGCATGCGCGAATTCGATGCCAAGGCCTTGACCAAATCCCTGGCGCAGGTCGGTTTCGGACAGGGCCGGATCTTCGACCAGGCAATGCTGGATCGCGCGGTCTTCGAGCTGAAACAGCAATACTTGTCCAAGGGCAAGTACGGCGTTCAGATCAGCCCCGTGA
The DNA here is from genome assembly GCF_039523555.1 of Castellaniella daejeonensis. Classification (NCBI taxonomy): domain Bacteria; kingdom Pseudomonadati; phylum Pseudomonadota; class Betaproteobacteria; order Burkholderiales; family Alcaligenaceae; genus Castellaniella; species Castellaniella daejeonensis. The sequence continues at coordinate 136,030 of NZ_BAAAFN010000011.1, read as the reverse complement.
TCACGCCGCTGGAGCGTAACCGGGTCGGGGTCAGCTTCGATATCTTCGAGGGCGACGTCGCCACCATCGACAAGATCGAATTCATCGGCAACGAGGCCTTCTCCGCCGGCACGCTCGAAGACCAGATGGAGCTCACCACCGGCGGCTTCATGACCTGGTACACGGGCACCGACAAGTATTCGCGCGAAAAGCTCGAAGGCGACGTGGAACGCATCCGTTCGTACTACCTGGACCGCGGCTACCTGGAATTTTCCATGGAGCCCCCCCAGGTGTCGATCTCGCCCGATCGCAAGGCCATCTACATCACCATGACCCTGCACGAAGGCGAGCCGTACAAGCTGGGCGAGGTCAGCCTTGCCGGCGATCTGCTCGGCCTCGAAGACAAGCTCCAGCCGCTGGTCACCGTGAAGGAAGGCGAGACCTTCTCGGCGGAAAAGACCAATGCCGTGGCGAAATCGATCACCGATTACCTCGGGTCGCTGGGCTACGCCTTCGCCAACGTGAATCCCAGTCCGGTCCTGGATCGCGACAACCATGTCGCCAAGCTCACCTTCTACGTCGACCCGGGCCGCCGCGTCTACGTGCGCCGCATCAACGTGGGTGGCAACACCCGCACCCGCGACGAGGTCGTGCGCCGCGAAATGCGCCAGCAGGAAGCCGCCTGGTACGATTCCTCCAGCATCAAGACATCCAAGGAGCGCATCGACCGTCTGGGCTACTTCACCGAGGTGGACGTCAAGACCGAACCCGTGCCGGGTTCGCCCGACCAGGTGGACGTCAATGTCGACGTCAAGGAAAAGCCCACCGGCATGATCAGCCTGGGCGTGGGCTACGGCACCACCGACAAGCTGATGCTGTCGGCCGGGATCAGCCAGGACAACGTGTTCGGCAGCGGCAATTCCCTGTCCCTGAACGTCAATACCAGCAAGACCAACCGCGCCGCGGTGATCTCGCACACCAACCCCTACTGGACCCAGGACGGCATCAGCAAGACCACGTCCCTGTACTACCGGCGCACGACGCCTTACGACGTCGCCGACAGCGGCTCCACCGGCTGGTACACGGTCGAATCCATGGGCCTGGGCCTGAACTTCGGGGTACCGATCTCCGAGGTGGACCGCATCTTCGCCGGCGTGACCTACGAGCGCAATTCCCTCAAGGACATCCGCCGCACGGGCACCAACCCGGCGCCGCTGGCCTACCAGAATTTCGTCGACGACTACGGCGACACCACCAATGCCGCCATCTTCAGCCTGGGCTGGGCCAAGGACACCCGCGACAGCGCACTGGCCCCCCATCGCGGCAGCTACACCCGCGTATCCGCCGACATTTCCACCCTGGACCTGCGCTACTACAAGCTCAGCGGCCAGCAGCAGTACTACTGGCCCCTGGGTCGTTCCTTCACCCTGGCCCTGAACGGCCAGGTGGATTGGGCCAAGACCTACGGCAGCAGCGGCAAGCCCTTCCCGGTCATCAAGAACATGTACGCGGGCGGCATCGGCTCGGTGCGCGGCTACGAAGGCGCGTCCCTGGGGCCGCGCGACACCCTGACCGACACCTACCTGGGCGGCTCCAGGCGCATCGTGGGCAACGTGCAGCTGTACCTGCCGTTCCCCGGCGCCTCGCGCGACCGCACCCTGCGCTGGTTCATGTTCTCGGACGTCGGTCAGATCTCCACCACCGACGGCTCGGCCTGCGCCAACGGCCAGTACGGCCAGGTCGCCGATCCCTGCGGCTGGAAGTATTCCGCCGGCCTGGGCCTGTCGTGGGAATCGCCCCTGGGGCCGCTGCAGCTGTCCTTCGGGCGTGCCCTCAATGCCAAGGAAGGCGACCAGAAGCAGGTCTTCCAATTCCAGATCGGGACGGGTTTCTGATTCCCTGCGTTTGATGGCACAATAACCCCTTTTGTAGCTGCTTTGATCCTAGGTGGATTCATCATCATGTTTGTTTCAGGTCTGAATGTTTCAACATTGGCGCAACGCGCCATGCGTAGCCACCGGGCGCTGGCCCTGGCGGCAGCCGTGGGCCTGGGGGCGCTGTTCGTCGCACCTTCCTATGCCCAGGGCACGAAGATCGGTTTCGTCAGCACGGAACGCATCCTGCGCGATTCCAAGCCCGCCAAGGCGGCTCAGGCCAAGATCGAAGCCGAATTCAAGAAGCGCGACCAGGAACTGCAACGCCTGTCCGACAGCCTGCGTTCCGAAGCCCAGAAGCTCGACAAGGACGCCCCCGTGCTGTCCGAGGCCGAGCGCATCAAGCGTCAGCGCAAGCTCCAGGACATGGACTCCGACCTGCAACGCAAGCGCCGTGAATTCCAGGAAGATTTCAACCGCCGCCGCAACGAGGAATTTTCCGCCATTGTGGAAAAGGCCGACGCCGCGATCAAGAAGATCGCCGAGCAGCAGAATTACGACCTGATTATCCAGGACGCCGTCACGGTCAGCCCGCGTGTGGACATCACCGATCAGGTCATCAACGCCCTGGGCGGCTGATTTCCGATGCCTGTGCTGCTCGCGCCCGATCGGGCACCCGCATTGTCCGAGCTTCTGCGGGCAGCCGATACGGTCGGGCTGGGGTGCTCCATCGTGGGTGTCCCGGATGCGGGCTCGCTGAAGATCGCCGGCATCGGCTCCCTGAACTCGGCGGGCCGGTCCGAAATCAGTTTTCTGTCCAATCCCCGCCTGCAGTCCCAGCTGGATGATTGCGGCGCGGCGGCCGTCATCCTGCGTCAGCAGGACTGGGATGCCTACTGCGCCCGGCACGATGCGCAGCCGCTCTGGGCGGCGGTGTTGTGCCCGCAGCCCTATCTGATGTATGCGCTGCTGGCCCAGTGGTTCGACCGCCATCGCCAGGCCGGCCTGCCCAAGGGCATACATCCCAGTGCGGTGATTGCCGACGATGCCGAACTGGCCGACGGCGTGCACATCGGTCCACTGGCCGTGATCGAATCGGGGGTCCGCCTGGCGGCCGGCGTGCGCATCGGCGCGGGCTGCGTCATCGGTGCGGGCAGCACCATCGGCCCCGACAGCCTGTTGCATGCCCGCGTCACGCTCTACCATGGCGTGCATGTCGGTGCCCGGGTCATTCTGCATTCGGGTGTGGTGCTGGGCGCCGATGGCTTCGGCTTTGCCCCCGATCCGCGCACGCCGGGCGCCTGGGCCAAGATCGCCCAACTGGGCGGCGTGCGCATCGGCGACGATGTGGAAATCGGCGCCAACACCACGGTCGACCGCGGCGCGGTCGAGGACACGGTGCTGGGCAACGGCGTGAAGCTGGACAATCAGATCATGATCGGCCATAACTGCCGGATCGGCGATCACACCGCGATGGCCGCCTGCGTGGGCGTGGCCGGATCCACCACCATGGGGCAGCGTTGCGTCATCGGCGGGGCCGCGATGTTCGGCGGCCACCTGACCCTGGGCGACGACGTGCACATCTCGGGCGGCACCGCGGTGACTTCCGACATTCTCAAGCCGGGCCGCTACACGGGGGTATTTCCTGTGGCCGAACATGGCGCCTGGCAACATAATGCAGCCGTGATCGGCCAGCTCGCGCAATTGCGCAAGCGGCTGCGCGCCGCGGAACGACAAGGCATTGCCGGCGTGTCCGGCCAGCCGATGAACCACAAGCAGGACACACAATAATGGAACTCGATATCAAAGACATCATGGAACGGTTGCCGCATCGGCAGCCGATGCTGCTCGTGGACCGCGTCCTGGAAATGGACCCGGGCAAGAGCATCGTCGCCATCAAGAATGTCACCTACAACGAGCCCTTCTTCCAGGGGCACTTCGCCCACCATCCGGTGATGCCCGGCGTCCTCATCATCGAAGCGCTGGCTCAGGCCGCGGCCTTGTTCTCCTTTGCCGATGCCGGCGCACCGAACCTGGCCAGTACCAAGATCGCCTACTATCTGGTCGGCGTGGACGGCGCCCGCTTCCGCCGGCCGGTGGTGCCTGGCGACCAGTTGCGCATGGAAGTCTCGGCCGACAAGCTCAGCCGCTCGATCTGCAAGTACACCGCCGTGGCCAAGGTCGGCGACCAGATCGCCGCCGAAGCCAAGATCATGTGCGCGGTGCGTATCCTGGAGGAATGATGGGAGCGGCACAGATCCATCCCACGGCCCTCGTTGCGCCGGGTGCAGAGCTGGGCGAAGACGTCGTCGTCGGCCCCTACAGCATCGTCGGAGAACATGTTCGCGTTGGCGCGCGCACCCGCATCGGCCCCCACTGCTCGATCGACGGGCACACCGTCATCGGTCCGGACAACCATTTCTACCGCTACTGCTCCATCGGCGGCATTCCCCAGGACAAGAAGTACGCGGGCGAACCCACTGCGCTGGAAATCGGCGCAGGCAATACATTCCGCGAGTTCGTGACCGTGAACACCGGCACGGTCCAGGACGCGGGCACCACCCGGCTGGGCGACGACAACTGGATCATGGCCTACGTCCACATCGCCCATGATTGCCAGCTGGGCAACCACATCGTCATTTCCAACAGCGTCCAGCTGGGCGGCCACATCCATATCGGCGATTGGGCCATCCTGGGCGGCCTGTCGGCGGTGCACCAGTTCGTGCGCATCGGCGCGCACGCGATGATCGGCGGCACCAGCTCGGTGCGCCAGGATGTGCCTCCCTACATGATCGGCGCCGGCGATTCGTTCCGTCCGGTCGGCATCAACGCCGAGGGCCTGGGCCGGCGAGGCTTCACCCCGGCCGACATCCAGGCGCTCAAGGATGCCTACAAGATCCTCTACCGGCGTCAGCTGAACGTGGAACAGGCCATCGAGGCCCTGGAAGGCCTCCAGGCCGAGCGCCCCGCCGAAGCCCCCGCCGTCCAGACCCTGATCGATTTCCTGCGTGCCTCCAGCCGAGGTATCGCCCGGCCATGACCTTTGCCGCCGCCATCGTGGCCGGTGAGCCCTCCGGCGACTTGCTGGCGGCGCGCATGTTGCGCGGCCTGCAGGCGCGCGACCCGGAAACCGAAGCCATGGGCATCGGCGGCCCGGCCATGGCGCGGGCGGGTTTCAAGGCCTGGCACCCCATGGACGCATTGTCCGTGTTCGGCTATGTCGATGCGCTGCGCCAGGCGCCGCGCCTGATCCGCACCTGGCGCGACACACGCCGGCGCACCCTCGAGTGGCGGCCGGATGTGTTCGTGGGGGTCGATGCGCCCGACTTCAACCTGCGCCTGGAAGAAAAACTCCGCGCCGCGGGCATCCCCACCGTGCATTTCGTCGGCCCGTCCATCTGGGCCTGGCGCTTCGAGCGCATCCACCAGATCCGCCGCGCGGTGTCGCACATGCTGGTGCTGTTTCCCTTCGAGGTCGAGTTGTACCGCGAGCAGGGCGTGCCGGTGACCTACGTGGGCCACCCCCTGGCCGAGCTGATTCCCGCGCAACCCGACCGGGCGGCCGCCAGGGCGCGCCTGGGCCTGGAACCCGGCAGCCGGGTGCTGGCCTTGATGCCGGGCAGCCGGGAATCGGAAATCCGCCTGCTTGCGCCTCGCTTCCTGCAGGCCGCACAGATCCTGGTGCGCCAGGATCCCGACCTGCAGATCGTCGTTCCGGTGGTCAATCCGCAGCGCCGCGCGCAGTTCGAGGCCATTCTGGCGCAGCATCCCGTGCCCGGCTGCCGGGTCCTGGCGGCACTGCCCGAGGCGGGGCAAGGCATGGCGACGCGCGCCGACGGGCTGGACACGGCCGAGTGGCCCGTTGCCTGGCATGTCATGGAGGCGGCCGATGCCGTGCTGGTAGCCAGCGGCACGGCCACTTTGGAGGCGGCGCTCTTCAAGCGGCCACTGGTGATCTCCTACGTCATCACGCCCTGGATGCGCCGCATCATGGCCTGGAAATCCGGCCAGGATGCGCCGAGCCTGCCCTGGGTCGGCCTGCCGAACATTCTCGAACGTGAATTCGTCGTGCCCGAACTGCTGCAGGAAGCCGCCACGCCGCAGGCCCTGGCCGAACACACCTGGGCTGCACTGACCGATGCCGCGCTGGCCGAACGCATCACCCGGCGCTTCACGGCGCTGCATGAAACCCTCAGCCGCGACACGCCCGGCCTGGCGGCGCAGGCCATACTGGATGTCAGCCATGGTGGCGCAGCCTGATCTGTTCAATACGCCGGCTTGCAGCGATGCGGATGCCGCGGCTTCCGGCCGGACACTGACCGCCGGCGTGGACGAAGCGGGCAGGGGGCCGCTGGCCGGGCCGGTCTATGCCGCCGCCGTCATCCTGGACCCGGATCGGCCCATCGAGGGCCTGAACGATTCCAAGAAACTCACTCCCGAACGCCGGGAATTTCTCGCCGGCCAGATCCGGGAACGGGCGCTGGCCTGGGGGGTCGCCCATGCCAGCGTCGAAGAAATCGAACGCCTGAACATCCTGCAGGCAACGATGCTGGCCATGCGGCGGGCCTGCCTGGCGCTGCCGACGGCGCCGGCGCTGATCCTGGTGGATGGCAACCGCCTGCCCAAGGGGCTGCCATGCAGCGCCCGGGCACTCGTGGGAGGCGATGCCCTGGAGCCGGCGATTTCCGCCGCTTCCATCCTGGCCAAGACCGCGCGCGACGCCTGCTGCCAGGACTTGCACGCACGCTACCCGCAATACGCCTTCGATCGCCACAAGGGATACGGCACCGCGCTGCATATGGCCCGTCTGGCCGAATTCGGGCCGTGCCCCGAGCACCGGCGCGGCTTCGCGCCTGTCCGCCGTCTGCTGGATGACCCCGGGCGCGGGGCGGCTCCTGCCGCCGGTGCACCGGAAACCCAGCGCAAGGATCCCGCATGACCGCATCCGTTCCCGTGCGCCACATCGCTTCGCGCGACAATCCCGACTACCGTGCCTGGCTGCGGCTGGCACAGGGCAGGCCGGGTCGGCGCGATACCCGCATCATCCTCGAAGGCGAGCACCTGTGCCGCGCCTGGCTGGAGCACAAAGGACCACCACTGGTACTGGTGGTGGGTGAATCCGCTTTGTCGCTGGACTGGATCGGACCGCTCTGGCAGGCGTGCGCCCAGGGCCGCCGCATCGTGCTGCAGAACAACCTGGCCTCCGTCCTGTCCCAGGTCGAGCACGGTCCGGCCGTGTTCTTCATCGTGGAACCTCCCGTGCCGGCGCTGCCGTCCCACATCACGGGCGGCAGCCTGTGGCTGGACCGGGTCCAGGACCCGGGCAACCTGGGCACGTTGCTGCGCACGGCAGCGGCAGCGGGCCTGCGGCAAGCCTATCTGTCGGATGGCTGCGCCTCGGCCTGGTCGCCCAAGGTCCTGCGCAGCGGCCAGGGGGCGCATTTTGCGCTGGACATCCATGAACACGCCGACCTGGCGGCCCTGGCCCACCGTCTGGATGTCCCGCTGGCCGCCACAACGCTCGAGAAAGCCGAACTGCTGTATCTGAAGGATCTGCGGCAGCCCTGCGTCTGGCTGTTCGGCAACGAAGGGCAGGGCGTATCGGACGAACTCCTGGCCCGGGCCGATTGGCGGGTCCATATTCCGCAGTCGGCAGCGGTCGAATCCCTGAACGTAGCCGCCGCCGCGGCCATCTGCCTGTTCGAGCAACGGCGCCAGCAACTGGTGGCCGCCGTCAAGGTGCGTTCGGCGCGGCGGGAAAAGGCTCAGTAGCTCGTCCGGTCCAGGCCGACCTCGTCGAGGATCTTCGTGGAGATTTCCTCGATCGAGCGGGTGGTGGTGGAGAGCCAGGGGATGTTTTCCATGCGCATCAGACGTTCGGCGTCGGCCACTTCCTGGCGGCATTGCTTGAGCGAGGCATAGATGCTGTTGGGCCGGCGCTCGTTGCGGACTTCGGCCAGCCGCTCGGGCTGGATCGACAGGCCGAACAGCTTGCGCCGGTAGGGCAGCAGGGTGGCGGGCAGGGCGCCCCGGTCGAAATCCTCGGGGATCAGCGGGTAGTTGGCGGCCTTGACTGCGTATTGCATCGCCAGGTAGAGACTGGTGGGCGTCTTGCCGCAGCGCGAGACACCCACGAGAATCACGTCGGCCTGCTCCAGCCCCTGGACGTACTGGCCGTCGTCGTGGGCCAGGCTGAAATTGATGGCTTCGATGCGGTTGTTGTATTGCTTGCTCAGGCCATTGGTGTGCGAACGGCCCACCGAGCGGCTGGCCTTCACGCCGAGAACGCCTTCGAGATGATGGACGAAGGAGCCGAACAGGTCCAGGAAGACGCAAGGGGCGGTCCGGATGCGATCGGCGATTTCCGAATCCACCAGGGTGCTGAACACCAGCGGCGGCGGGCCGCCGCGGTCGGCCTGCAGGGTGATGCGCCGCGCGGCGGCGTCGGCTTTTTCCACCGAGTCGATGAAGGGCAGACGCACCGACTGGAACGCGACTTCCTCGAATTGGGAAAGCACCGCATGGCTGAAAGTCTCGGCGGTGATCCCGGTGCTGTCGGAGACAATGAACACCGGGCGTTCGATGGGGGAGTCGGTCATGGTTTGTTGAACCACCAAGCGTCAGAAACGGTACAATCCGCGAAGGTTACCAGTCACCCGAATCCGGAGCAAGGCTGGTTTGCCGGGCGCACGCCATCGCGCAGCGCTTGCGGGCACCCCCCCCGCATGCTGCGTACGCCGGGCAAACATGCTTTCTCTATCTTAAAGGTGACACCATGTCGTATGTCGTATCGTTCGAGCAGCTCCGCATGACGGATGTGGACTCGGTAGGAGGCAAGAACGCTTCTCTAGGGGAAATGATCAGCCAGCTGGCCGGCGCAGGGGTTCGCGTGCCGGGCGGCTTCGCGACCACCGCCGAAGCCTTCCGTGATTTCCTGAAATCCACGGGGCTGGATGCGCGCATCAAGGCCCGCCTGGACGCACTCAACGCCGACGACGTGCGCGAATTGGCCGCTGCCGGCGCCGAGATCCGCCAGTGGGTGATCGACACCCCGTTCCCGGCCGATTTCGAGCAGGCCATCCGCAGCGCCTTCGCTGCGCTGGATGCCGACGGCAAGGGCTCCTTCGCCGTGCGTTCGTCGGCCACCGCCGAAGACCTGCCCGACGCATCCTTCGCTGGCCAGCAGGAAACCTACCTGAACGTGGTCGGCATCGATGAAGTGCTGGAAAAGATCCGCCACGTGTTCGCCTCGCTGTACAACGACCGGGCGATTTCCTACCGCGTGCACAAGGGCTATGCGCATGCCGAAGTCGCCCTGTCGGCCGGTATCCAGCGCATGGTGCGTTCGGACAAGGGCAGCGCGGGCGTGATGTTCACCCTGGATACCGAGTCCGGCTTCAAGGACGTGGTGTTCATCACCTCGTCCTACGGCCTGGGCGAGACTGTCGTCCAGGGCGCCGTCAACCCGGACGAGTTCTACGTCTTCAAGCCCACGCTGGCTTCGGGCCACTACCCCATCATCAGCCGTCGCATCGGCTCCAAGCTGATCAAGATGGAATTCGACGAGCAGCGTGTCTCCGGCCATGCCGTGCGCACGGTCGAAGTGCCCGCCTCGGAACGCAATCGCTATTCCCTGACCGATGAAGAGATCATCGAGCTGGCCCGCTATGCCACCATCATCGAGTCGCACTACGGGCGTCCTATGGACATCGAATGGGGCCGCGACGGGGTGGACGGCAAACTGTACATCCTGCAGGCACGCCCTGAAACCGTGAAGTCGCAGCAGAGCCACCACGACGTCCAGGAACGCTACCGCCTGAAGGCGACCGGCGAGGTCCTGGTCACCGGCCGCGCCATCGGGCAGAAGATCGGCTCGGGCACGGTGCGCATCGTTGCCGACGCTTCCGAGATGGACAAGGTGCGTCCCGGCGACATCCTGGTCACCGACATGACCGACCCCAACTGGGAACCGGTCATGAAGCTGGCCTCGGCCATTGTCACCAATCGAGGCGGGCGCACCTGCCACGCCGCCATCATCGCGCGCGAGCTGGGCATCCCGGCCGTGGTGGGCTGCGCCGACGCCACCGATGTGCTGGCCAACGGCCGCGAAGTCACCGTGTCCTGCGCGGAAGGCGACGAAGGCCGCATCTACGATGGCCTGATCGAGACCGAGATCGAGGAAGTCCGCTGGGGCGAAATGCCCGACATCGGCCTGAAGGTCATGATGAACGTCGGCAACCCGCAGCTGGCCTTCGACTTCTCCCAGATCCCCAACGGCGGCGTCGGCCTGGCGCGCCTGGAATTCATCATCAACAACAACATCAACGTCCACCCCAAGGCGATCCTGGACTATCCGAACGTCGACAGCGACCTGAAGAAAGCCGTCGAGTCCGCCGCCCGGGGCTATGCCAGCCCGCGCGCCTTCTTCGTGGAAAAGCTGGCCGAAGGCGTGGCCACCATCGGCGCGGCCTTCTATCCCAAGCCGGTCATCGTGCGCCTGTCCGACTTCAAATCCAATGAATACCGCAAGCTGGTGGGCGGCTCGCGCTACGAACCCGAGGAAGAAAACCCGATGCTGGGCTTCCGCGGTGCGTCGCGCTATATCTCCGAGGATTTCGCCGAGTGCTTCCGCATGGAATGCGAAGCCCTGAAGAAGGTTCGCGACGAAATGGGCCTGACCAACGTCGAGATCATGGTGCCGTTCGTGCGCACGCTCAGCCAGGCGGAGCGCGTGGTCGACCTGCTCGCCGCGCACGGCCTGAAGCGCGGCGAGAATGGCCTGCGCCTGATCATGATGTGCGAAGTCCCGACCAACGCCATCCTGGCCGACGAGTTCCTGCAGTTCTTCGACGGGTTTTCGATCGGCTCGAACGACATGACCCAGCTGACCCTGGGGCTGGACCGGGATTCGGGCATGGAACTGCTTGCCGCCGACTTCGACGAGCGCGATCCGGCGGTGCTGTTCATGCTGCGCCGTGCCATCCAGGCCTGCCTGAAGGCCGGCAAGTACGTCGGCATCTGCGGCCAGGGCCCCAGCGACCATCCCGACCTGGCCCAGTGGCTGCGTGACGAGGGGATCCTGTCCATGTCACTGAACCCGGACACGGTGGTCGACACCTGGCAGCGCCTGGCCGACACGAAGGTCGCCGCCTGACGGGCATGCCGTTTCATGCACTGATTCCGTCTCCCCTGGGGCCGATCCTCCTGGAATCGGACGAAACCAGCCTGCTGGGCCTTTATTTCACGGACCAGCGGGACTTGCCTCGTGTTCCCGGAGTGCAGGCCGCCGCAAAGGTAGTGTCCGATCCGACAGCGGGCTTGCAGGGCGGGCGGGCGATCCGCACGTTCAGGGCTGTGCGGGGACAGGCGGCTGACCGCAGCGGAACGCTTTTCCCGGACGCCAACGAGGCGGCCGGGCCGTCCTGGGATGCGCTGCAGGCGGAAACGGCAGCGCTGCATCCGCTCAGTGAAGACACGCCTGCCAGCGCTCTGGCGGTGCTGGAGCAGGCCCGCCGCGAACTGGATGAGTACTGGCGCGGCGAACGCAAGGTCTTCGAGGTGCCCTTGGCGCCCCGGGGCACGGCTTTCCAGCAAACGGTGTGGGGCGCCCTGTTGACAGTGCCCTGCGGCGAGACCCTGTCCTATGGCGAACTGGCCGCGCGCGCGGGCCTGGGGGCCGGCCATGGCCGCGCTGTCGGCTCGGCCGTGGGCAGCAACCCCATCAGCATCATCATCCCCTGCCACCGCATCCTGGCCCGCAATGGCACCTTGAACGGCTACGGCGGCGGCCTCGACCGCAAGGCCCGTCTGCTGGCAATCGAGGGTTTCACCATCCGCTGAGCGCCGGTCGCCCGGAAACGGGCGGCCGTCGCGTCACAGGTCTGACACCATCAAACCAGGATGGTCAGCGGACGCGGCTCGACAGGAAGATATTGCCCTTTTCCAGCGCCCGGCCTGCGCGGATGGCCTCGATCCATGAGGCCGTCGTCGCCACCGCCGCGAAGTTCGAGTGGAACACGGTGCAGAACACGCGGTGAATCTCCTCGCCGCTCGCCTCGCCCGCCGCGTTCCGGTAGGCGAGGGAGCCGCTGGCGTCTGACAGAAACTCCGCGCCGAGCCCCCAGTGCTGGGCGTCGAAGATCGTCGTCGCGTCGCAATTGTGCGTCATGTAGCCGACGACCGTCACAGTATCGATATCGCGCGCGGCCAGCCAGTCGGCCAGATCTGTGCCCAGGAAGGCGCTGGCGCGGGTCTTGTGAACCGTGTGCGCCACAGGATGCCCTGCGAGGGCCGGATGCGGTTGCCGCCCTTCCGAATCCGGCGCGAACAAGGGCGCGCCCGCGGGACTGTGTTGCAACACCCGAACGACCGGAATGCCGGATTCCCGGGCGGCTTCCATGGCCAGGCCGATGTTGCGCAGCGAGGCTTCCGCAGGAGGGTAGGCGATGGGCAGATTCCCGGTGAAATACTCGTTCTGGACGTCAATGACGAGCAGGGCGCGGCGAGGGGTGGCGGACATGAGGAACTCCAATAGAGTGGGTGGAAGCGTCCCGTTTTCGGGCCGATGCGTCATTGTGGCGGCGGCTGACGCAGGCCGGTATTGGCCTGGAATACATGATTCGATAAAATCGGGCCATCATGCAGGATTTTGATTCAGCCGCTCATGAGGCAAAACCACTCGACGCGGACGGCGCCGGCGCGGCCGTGCCCAGGATCGCCGTCGTGGCCTTTGATGGAATGACGCCATTTCATCTGTCCGTGCCTTCGCTGGTCTTCGGCCTCAAGTCGGGCGCTGGCGGCGACGTCATGGGCTTCGATGTACGGGTATGCGCCGTCGACCCGCCGCCGTTGCGGACGACGGGGGGATTCTCGATCACCCCCGAACATGACCTGACGGAACTGGAGCGGGCCGATTGGGTGATCGTGCCCACCTGGCACGACGACTGCCGTCCTGCCCCGGATGCCTTGATCCGGGCTTTGCGTCTTGCCGGCGAACGCGGGGCGGGCCTGGTGGGGCTGTGCCTGGGCGCGTTCCCTCTGGCCCAGGCGGGGTTGCTGGACGGCTTGCGCGCGACGACCCACTGGGCCTATGCCGACCGGCTGGCCAGGGGCCACCCGCGCATCCGGGTCGAACGCGAGGCGCTGTATGTGGACGAGGGTCGGGTGCTGACTTCCGCCGGGGTCGCCGCCGGGCTGGACTGCTGTCTGCACCTGCTGGGCCGGCTCGGCGGGGTCGGGGCCGCCAGCCGCGCAGCGCGGAGACTGGTCGTCGCGCCGCATCGGGACGGGGGGCAGGCCCAGTTCATCGAGCGCCCGATGCCGGCCAGCGCCGGCGAAGGCAGGCTGGCGCGTGTACTGGGCTGGGCCGCCGCTCATGTGCAAGAACCGCATACCATCGATTCGCTGGCCGCACGCGCGGCCATGAGCCGGCGCAGTTTCACCCGCCATTTCCAGCAGGCCACGGGCACGTCGCTGAAGCAATGGCTGCTGGCGTTGCGTCTGGCGCGGGCGCGCGAACTCCTGGAGGGCGGCGTCCTGCCGGTCGATGCGGTGGCCCAGGCGGCCGGCTTCGGTTCCGCCCTGTCGCTGCGGCAGCATTTCCGCGCCCGCCTGCGCACCACGCCCACGGCCTATCGGCGGGCTTTCCAGGCCTCGCGCGGTTCTTGAGGACGCGAAACAGCCAGGCCCGTCGCCAGACGGCGCACCGGACGGGCGCTCATTCCCCCTTGCGGCTACGGGTGTCGTGCTTCATCAAGCGCTCTTTCTCACGTGCCCAGTCCTTGTCGCGCTGGGTGTCGCGCTTGTCGTGCAGTTTCTTGCCGCGTCCCAGACCGAAGTCCAGCTTGATGCGCCCACCCTTGTAGTGCAGGTTCAACGGCACCAGGGCATAGCCGCGTTGCTCGACCTTGCCGATCAGCTTACTGATTTCCTGGGCGTGCAGCAGCAGCTTGCGCGTGCGGGTGGCATTGGGATGGATGTGCGTGGAGGCCGTGGGCAGCGGGCTGATGTGCATGCCCAGGATCCACAGGGCGCCATCGCGCACGATGATGTAGCTTTCCTTCAACTGGACATGGCCGGCGCGGATGGCCTTGACCTCCCAGCCTTCGAGCACCAGCCCGGCCTCGAAGCGCTCCTCGATGAAGTAATCGTGGGTGGCTTTGCGATTTTCGACAATACTCATGGGGTCGGACCAAGGCAGGAACTGAAAATGTAAAATCCAATCATTCTAGCCTAACCGATATCTTGCCGATGCCTGCGATCCAGCGTTCCGTTCTCGTTCCGTTCAGTTGCGAACAGATGTTCGATCTGGTGGCCGACGTCGGGCGTTACCCCGAATTCATGCCCTGGTGCGGAGGCGCCCAGGTGCAGTGGCGCAACGAGCAGGGCATGCAGGCCACGGTGCAGATCCATTTCGCCGGCATTCGCCAGAGTTTCACCACGCGCAACGACCACGAATATCCGCACAAGATCGTCTTCCATCTGGTGGACGGGCCTTTTTCCAGCCTGACCGGGCATTGGGCCTTTCAACCCCTGGGAGGCGACGGCTGCAAGGTGCTCTACACCATGGAATACACCTTCTCCAGCCGCGCGCTTTCGGCCGTGGTCGGTCCGGTCTTCAACCGGATTGCCACCAGCTTCATCGATTCCTTCACACAGCGCGCCCATGCCGTCTATGGGGGCTGAATTGAGGATACATCTCGCTTTTGCCGCACCCACCCGCCTGTGGCAACAGGCGCTGGACGTGCCCGAAGGGACGACCGTGGGCCAGGCGTTGGCCCTGAGCAGCTTTGCCAGGGAGTTCCCGGAATTCACGGATCATCCGCCTGCCCTGGGCGTGTATGGCGAACGTTGCGATGCGCGCCGCATGCTGCGGGAAGATGATCGCGTCGAACTGTACCGGCCGCTGGTCTTCGATCCCCTGGAATCTCGCCGCCGCCGCGCGGCGCACCGCCGAGAGTCGGGGCGGCGCCACGCAAAAGCGAACGTGCCGCGAAACCAGTAATCAGCCGGACGAATCGGCGAAGCGTGCCGCCGCCCTGTGTGCGCCGGCGGCGATTGTCGCGTGCGCGACAGCCGCGCCGCGATGGCTGCGCTAAGGTGGGCGGGCCGCACGGAAGCAGGCCTTCGAAGTGCTACATTAAGCCTGCGGCGCATCGGCCGGCCCTTACCCGGGCCGGACCGCGTCGGGCGGCGCCACGAGCATGCCGCGACAGCCCCATACAAGATCCGGAGACACGCACCATGGATTTTCGCCTCACCGAGGAGCAGCAGGCCTTTGCACAGGCCGCCCGTGAATTCGCGCAAGGGGAACTCGCCCCTTACGCCGCGCAGTGGGACGAGGAGCACATCTTCCCCCGCGAAGCCTTCGCCAAGGCGGGAGAACTCGGATTCTGCGCCATGTATGCGCCCGAATCGATCGGCGGCCTGGGCCTGCCGCGCCTCGATGCCACGCTGGTATTCGAGGAAATGGCCGCGATCGATCCGTCCACCACCGCCTTCATCACCATCCACAACATGGCCACATGGATGATCGGCTCCTGGGCGCAGCCCGGGGTGCGCGACCATTGGGGGCCATTGCTGGCCAGCGGCGAGAAGCTCGCATCCTACTGTCTCACCGAACCTGGATCGGGTTCGGACGCCGCATCGCTCACGACCAGTGCCCGCCGCGAAGGCGACCACTATGTGCTGAACGGCGCAAAGGCCTTCATCTCGGGCGCTGGCGACACCGACGTCCTGGTGGTCATGGCCCGCACGGGCGGCGAGGGTGCGCGCGGCATTTCGGCCCTCGTGGTGCCCGCTGACAGCGACGGCATCACCTACGGCCGCAAGGAAAACAAGATGGGCTGGAACAGCCAGTCCACGCGTCCGATCACTTTCGAGAACGTCAGAGTGCCGGTGGAAAACCGCCTCGGCGAGGAAGGCGAAGGATTCCGTTTCGCCATGAAGGGTCTGGATGGGGGGCGCATCAACATCGCCACCTGCTCGGTCGGCGCCGCCCAGGGCGCCTACGAGGCCGCGCGCCGCTACATGGGCGAACGCCGCCAGTTCGGCCGTCCCCTGGCGGATTTCCAGGCGCTGCAGTTCAAGCTGGCCGATCTGCTGGCCAACATCGTCGCCTCGCGCCAGATGGTGCGGCTGGCAGCCTGCAAGCTCGATGAAGGCGACCCCCAGGCCACCGCTTATTGCGCGATGGCCAAGCGCCTGGCCACCGACCTCTGCTTCCAGTCCTGCCTGGATGCGCAGCAGATCCATGGGGGCTACGGCTACCTGAAGGACTACCCGCTGGAACGGCTGGTGCGCGACACGCGCGTGCACCAGATCCTGGAAGGCACCAATGAAATCATGCGCCTGATCGTGGCGCGCCACATCCTCACCCAGGAGGCCGACCTGCGATGAGCGCAACCGCGATGACCGAATCCGCCGGCCAGGATCCGGTGCTGTTCCGGGAAATCCCGGCCAACGGTGGCAGGCTCATCGGCGTGGCCACGCTGAACAGCCCCAAGACCCTGAACGGCCTGTCCCTGCCCATGTGCCGGCTGCTGGATGCCCGGCTGCGAGCCTGGGCCGCCGACGATCGGCTGGTCGCCATCATGCTGAAAGGCACCGGCGGCAAGGCTTTCTGCGCCGGGGGCGATCTGCATGCCCTGTACCGCGCCATGCTCGACAGTCGGGCTGGTGACCCCTGGGCCAATGTGCCGGCCCGCGAGTTCTTCGAAACCGAATACCGGCTGGATCATCTCATCCATCGCTATCCCAAGCCCGTACTGTGCTGGGCGGACGGCATCGTGATGGGTGGCGGCGTGGGGCTGATGCTGGGCGCCAGCCACCGCATCGTCACCGGCGCCACGCGTTTCGCCATGCCCGAAGTCACCATCGGCCTGTATCCCGACGTGGCCGGCACCTGGATGCTCAGCCGCCTGCCGCGCGGCATAGGCACCTTCCTGGCCTTCACCGGTGCGCAGCTGGGCGCCGGTGATTGCCTGCATTATGGTCTGGCCGACAGAATCTGCGACGCGGGCGAACCCGACGCGCTGCTGGCTGCGCTGGCAGATGTGGATTGGGCTGCGGATCCGGTTCGCCATGCAGCCCAGGTTGATGCAGTTCTCGATGCTTGCCAGGCACCGGCGCCCGAGCCCGGCCCGCTGCAGCGCCACGCCGATGCCATTCGCCAGGCCTGCGGCCGCGCCGATTTCCTCGAGATCGCCGCTGCCATTGCCGTCTGGAAAAACGACCCCGATCCCTGGCTGGCCCGGGCGGCCGCAACGTTCCTGGCGGGCTCGCCCGGCTCGGCCCGCCTCAGCCACACCTTGCTGGCCCGGGCGCGGCATCAGTCCCTGGCCGAGACCTTCAGGATGGAATTCACCGCTTCGCTGCATTGTTGCGCCGAGCCGGACTTCCGCGAAGGCATCCGCGCATTGCTGATCGACAAGGACAGAAATCCCCGCTGGAACCCAGCCACGCACGAACAGGCCACGGCGGACTGGGTGCAGCGTTTCA
The DNA here is from genome assembly GCF_039523555.1 of Castellaniella daejeonensis. NCBI lineage: Bacteria > Pseudomonadati > Pseudomonadota > Betaproteobacteria > Burkholderiales > Alcaligenaceae > Castellaniella > Castellaniella daejeonensis. Next base: position 118,679 of record NZ_BAAAFN010000011.1, on the reverse strand, counting down.
TGGCCCCCGCAGAACCCCCAGGGCATCCACATCCGCTCGCTGACCTGGGCGCCTGAACGAAGAATTCCATTGCACGAGAATTCCACGCATCAATACAGGAGACATACATGAGCAGCACGATCGGATTCATCGGTTTGGGCCACATGGGCGGCCCGATGGCACGGAACCTGCTGAAGGCGGGGCATGCGCTTCAGGTTTTCGACCTGGTCCCGCAGGCGGTTCAATCGCTGGTCCAGGAAGGCGCCACGGCCGCCGCGACGGCGGCCGAAGCGGTCAAGGGAGCCGACCTGGTCGTCAGCATGTTGCCGGCAAGCCGGCACGTCGAAGGTCTTTACCTGGGAGACGAGGGCCTGCTCAACGTCATCGCCGAAGGCACGCTGGTGCTGGAATGCAGCACCATCGCGCCGGAATCGGCCCGCAAGGTATCGGCTGCCGCAGCGCGGCGCGGCATCCGCATGCTGGATGCGCCGGTGTCCGGCGGCACCGGCGGTGCCGTGGCCGGCACGCTGACCTTCATCGTCGGTGGCGCCGCGGCCGACCTGGAGTCGGCCCGTCCCTACCTGAACGCCATGGGCAAGAACATCTTCCATGCCGGGGGCGCCGGGGCGGGGCAGGTTGCCAAGATCTGCAACAACATGCTGCTGGGCATCCTGATGGCCGGCACGGCCGAAGCCCTGGCGCTGGGCGTGGCCAACGGCCTGGATCCCAAGACCCTGTCGGACATCATCGCCAAGAGTTCCGGGCGCAACTGGGCGACCGAACTGTACAACCCCTGGCCCGGCGTGATGGAAAACGTGCCGTCTTCCAAGGATTACGCGGGGGGCTTCGGCGTGGACCTGATGCTCAAGGACCTGGGACTGGCGGCAGAGGCTTCCATGCAGGCGCGAGCAACCACGCCGCTGGGTGAACTGGCGCGCAACCTGTATGCGCTGCACAGCGCCCAGGGGCACGGCGCACTGGATTTTTCCAGCATCCTGAAGCTGTATCACCAGCCGCGCTGAAAAACGGGCGGGTTCGCCCGGCCCGGATCAGTTCGCAGGGACTGATCCGGGACCGAAATTTTCCAGCACTGCGCCGTCGGGCGAGCCGACGGCGTAGCGCGTTTCCGGCCAGTCCGACAGGGTGATTTCGGCCGCCACGTGCAGCAGGCCCCGATGGACCGCAGATTCGATCACGCGGCCTGCGGGCCGGTCTGCCGCGCCCCCAGAGGCATACAGGTCCGATCCGGGGGGCAGGGCGGGGGTGCCCGGCACCCAGGGCGTGGTGCCGTAGGCCATGCGGCGCTTGACCGTGCCCCGGTAGTGGCTGCGGGCAATGACTTCCTGGCCGGGGTAGCAGCCCTTGGAAAAATCAATGGTGCCGTTCAGGTCCATGTCCAGTGAGGCCGGCAGGAACATGTCCTGGGATGTCGCCCGGATCCAGGGCCAGCCGCCGGCCAGCCGCAGGGCGGTCCAGGCATCGTCCTCGGCGGCGCCGGACGTTGCCGGCGGAGTATCCGAGAGACACCAGGCGGCAGGTCGTTCTGCCCGGGACATGGGAGCCACGATCCAATCCGCCCCCCCGATCGAGGCGCGGGTCCAGGCCGGCGCCCCATGCAGCGGTGCCGGCACGGTGCCGGCGCCCCACGTGCCCCAGGCCTGAGGTGTGTCGTCCAATTCGATCGTGACCCGCGCGCGCAGCACGAACATGCGTAGCCGCCTGATCAGGCCGTCGGCCACGTCACGCGACACCATCCAGGCGAAGTGGTCGTCGCCCGTCCGCCAGATCACTCCGTTGGCCAGCAGGCGCCCCTGGGGAGTGCAGTACGCGGCAGGCGCCGCCAGGTCACTGCCCAGGCCGGTGACGCCGTGCGTCAGTTGCCCGTGCAGGAATGTGTCGGCATCAGACCCCTGGACGTGGATCAGTGCGCAGTCGGGCAGGGGTTGAAATTCTTCGGTGGCAAGGCCTTCCATGGTGAATCCGTAAAGATGAATATTTCAAATAATGGATCAGCGCCCATGATATCGCGGGCGTGCTCCGGGCCGGTGAGAGGACCGGCCGCCCGAAAGGGTAAAGGGCGCGAAGGCCCCGGACCCTAATCGCTCGCCAGGATCAGACTCAGCTCATCCGCGGTTCGACGCATGAAGCGAGCCTTCTCCATCAGGTCCCTGAGCGATGCCTGAGCCGTCGGTGCATGGCAGGCCAGGGCCGCGAGCACCTTGCCGTTGCGATCCTTGATCGGGACCGCGACGGCCACCATCCCGACGATGAACTCCTCGTCGTCGATGCTGAGCTCCTGATCCCTGATCGGCCGGAGCGCCGAGACGAGTGTCTCCGGCTGCGTGATGGTCTTGGGAGTCATGCGCGCCAGATCCAGCCTGCCCAGCAGTGCCCGCTGCTCTGCCGGACGCATGAAGGCCAGGAACAGCTTGCCACTGGCGGTGCAGTGCAGCGGCACGTGGGACCCGATATCCATATGCAGCTGCAGGCGTAGATGGCCAGGGCTTTCCACCCGGGCGAGATACTGCACGGTGTCGCCCGACAGCGTGTTCATGTTGCACGTTTCGCCCGTGATTTCGACGAGCCGGCTCAGCGCCGCGCGGCACGCTCGCAATAGTTGAGGCGCCCGCAGAATGGACAGGCCCAGCTCATGGGTCCGCGAGCCGGTCACGTACCCCCCCCGGCCCGGCAGGCGGGTCACATAGGACGCGCGCTCCATGTCGTTGAGCGTGCGCAGCAGGCTTGATTTCGGCAGGCCCGTGCGTTGGGCCAGTTGCGTCAGTGTCTGCGGATGGGAGGCGACCGACAGTTTTTCCAGTATCCGCAGCACGCGCAGGGACCGATCGACGAGTTCGTTCATGGTGAAAGGACCCGATGAGCCAATGGCAACTGAAACCATAATGACACATTCTGTGCCACCGGTGGAATTCATAGTGTTAACCCCGTGGTGACGCGCCGGCGAGCCCGTTCACACTGGCCGCAAACAAGAAATGATCGCCGCCGAGTCGGAGCAAGGGAGTCGACATCCTATGAGCCAGGCCGTGGATTACATTATCGTGGGCGCCGGATCTGCCGGCTGCGTGCTGGCCAATCGGCTGAGCGAAAACGGCCGGCATAGCGTTTGCCTGCTGGAGGCGGGGCCGCCGGACTCCAACCCCTGGATCCACATTCCGATCGGCTACGGTCGAACCATGTTCGACAAGCGCGTGAACTGGGGCTTCTACACTGATCCCGAACCCAACATGCTGGGGCGCAGGATCTACTGGCCACGGGGCAAGACGCTGGGTGGCAGCAGCTCGATCAACGGCTTGATCTACATCCGCGGGCAGAAGCAGGACTACGACCACTGGGCCGAGCTGGGCAATCCGGGCTGGAGCTGGGACGAGTGCCTGCCGTATTTCCGCAGGCTCGAGCACAACGACCTGGGGCCGGGCCCCACGCGCGGCACGGACGGTCCGCTGTACGCGTCCTCCATCCGCGCCAGGCACGAACTGGTCGAAGCCTTCATCCGGTCAGCCGAAGCGAATGGCATTCCCAGGACCGAGGACTTCAACACCGGCGAGCAGGAAGGCGTTGGCTATTACCAGCTCACCACGCACGGCGGGTGGCGCTGCTCGTCGGCCGTGGCATATCTCAAGCCCGCGCGTGGCAGGCCCAACCTGGAAGTCGTCACCCGTGCGCAGGTGACTCGAGTACTTTTCCAGGATCGGCGCGCCACGGCGGTGGAATACAGGCTCGGCGGCCAGCAGCGGACCCTGCGGGCCAACCGGGAGGTGATCCTGTGCGCGGGCGCCCTGCTGTCGCCCCAGTTGCTCCAGCTCTCCGGTATCGGCCCGGCAGATCTTTTGCGGCGCTACGGCACCCGGGTCATCCTGGATCGGCCCGGCGTCGGCGAGAACCTGCAGGACCACTTGCAATTGCGCCTGATTTACGAGGTCACCAAGCCGATCACCAACAACGACCAGTTGCGCAGCCTCTGGGGGCGGGCCAGGATGGGGCTGCAGTGGCTGCTGTTCCGCAGCGGCCCACTTGCCATCGGCATCAACCAGGGTGCGCTGTTCTGCAGGGCCCTTCCCGAATCGGACCGCCCCGACGTCCAGTTCCACCTGGGAACGCTGTCTGCCGACCTGGCCGGTGCCCAGGTGCATGATTTTTCCGGCTGCACCTACTCCGTCTGCCAACTGCGCCCCGAATCACGCGGCCATGTGCGGATTCAGTCGCCCGATCCGTTCGAGCCGCCGTCGATGCAGCCCAACTACCTGGATACTGAACTCGACCGACGCACGGCCATTGCAGCGGTACGGCTCGCCCGCCGCATCGCCGACACGGAGCCCATGAAAAACCTGATGAAACGCGAGTATCGACCGGGGCCGGACGCTCGCAGCGATGACGAGATCCTGCATTTCTGCCGCGAGCACGGCGCCACCATATTCCATCCCACCGGTACGGCCAGGATGGGGGCTCGCACCGATCCCATGGCGGTCGTCGACCATCGCATGAAAGTCCACGGCGTCGACCGGCTGCGGGTGGTGGACGGGTCCGTCATGCCCACCCTGGTGTCGGGCAACACGAACGTCCCCATCATCATGATGGCCGAGCGCGCCGCCGAATTCATCCTGGCCGACGCCAACCAGGCGCCCGTTCCACAAGAAGTTCCTCACTGACCGCAAGGAGCTGAGAATCCTCATGGACAACGAACGAGAACCTTCCCCCGGACTGCGCAGGCTGCTGGCGGCGCTGGAATATCCGTCGCTGCTGATCGGCAAGCTGGCGGCCTGGCTGACCCTGCCCCTGACGGGCGCCCTGGTCTACGAAGTCACGTCCCGCTATATCTTCAACAAGCCCACTATCTGGGCCTATGACATGACCTACATGCTCTCCAGCGCGGTGTTCATGCTGGGAGCGGCCTACGCCCTGCAGAAAGGCAGCCACGTCAGGGCGGACTTCCTTCTCGCCCTGCTCAAGCCGCGCTGGCAGGCCTTGCTGGACGCCGTGATGTACGTCGTACTGTATTTCCCGGCCATGGGCCTGTTCTTCATGGTCAGCCTGCGATTCGCCAGCCAATCCTGGACACAGCACGAGCTCTATCCGCAGAGCCCATGGATGCCGCCGATCTATCCGCTCAAGGCGGTGATTCCCCTCACGATTCTCCTGCTGCTGCTGCAAGGCGTGGCCGAACTCGTCAAGGCCTGCTGGGTCATCCGGCACAACGCACCTTTCCGGAACAAGGAACCCCAATCATGAGCGATCCCGTCCTTGGCCTCGTATCGCTGCTGGTCGCCGTGGTGGGCGTGCTCACCGGTTTTCCGATGGCCTTCGTGTTCATCTTCGTGGCCCTGCTGTTCGGCTTTATGGCCATAGGTCAACAGGTTTTCAACCTGTTGACCTATCAGTTCTTCTCGCTGATGACCAGCGTCGAGCTGGCCGCCATTCCCCTGTTCCTGTTCATGGGCTACATCCTGGATCAGTCCGGCCTGATGGACCGCATGTTCCGTGCCCTGCAGATCATGCTGGGGAAATACAAGGGTTCGCTCTACATCATCGTCCTGGCGACGGCCACGCTGTTCGCGGCGGCCACCGGCATCGTCGGCGCGTCGGTGACCGTTCTGGGCGTCATGGCTGCCCCCATGCTGATACGCAGCGGGTACGACACGCGCTTGTCAGCCGGCGTGATCGCCGCAGGCGGGACGCTCGGGATCCTGATTCCTCCGAGTGTGATGCTGATCGTCATGGGACCGCTGGTCGGCATTCCCGTCTCGACCCTGTTCGCCGCCGCGGTAATCCCGGGCCTGATGCTTTCGGGAGTCTACCTGATCTATACCGTCATCCGCTGCCAGATCAACCCCAGGCTGGGGCCGCCGATTCCGTACAACGGCCCACCGCTCTCCTTTCTCGACAAGCTGAGGGAACTGTTCATCGGTGTGATCCCCATTACGGTCGTCATCTTGTCCACCCTGGGGCTCATCGTCGGCGGTGTGACCACCCCGACCGATGCGGCGGCGACGGGCGCGTTCGCGTCGCTGGTGTTGACCGCCGTTTACCGGCGCCTGAGCTGGAAAGCGCTGGGCATCGCCGTCATCCGGACGATGGAGGTCAGCGCCTTCATCATGTTCCTGATCGGCGCGGCCAACTTCTTCGGCGCGGTCTTCGCCCGCCTGGGCAGTGGCCAACTGATCACCGAGATCCTCACGTCCCTGCCGGTCTCGCCGCTGATCATGCTGCTGCTGATGCTGTTCCTGATCTTCCTGTTGGGTGGTCCGCTGGAATGGATTCCCATCGTCCTGGTGGTCGTTCCCATCCTGCTGCCGGTCGCCCACAACCTGGGCTTCGACATCCTCTGGTTCAGCATCCTGGTCGCCGTCACTTTGCAGACCTCCTGGCTCACGCCTCCTCTGGCGTTGTCCTCGTACTTCCTCAAGGGGGTTGTGCCGCAATGGAGTATGAAGGACATCTACCTGGGCATGATCCAGTTCGTCGGACTGCAGGCGCTTGTCGTCCTGTTGCTCATCAAATTCCCGATCCTGGTCCATTGGCTGCCGCAAGTCACTGGGCTGGCGGATTGACGTAGCCATTCTTACGGAGGGTGAGCCATGGCGTGACCCAGCGTGTCCAATCTGTTTCTCTCAAGGAGACCATCATGATTCGTATTTTCAAAGCCAGGTTCGCTGGCATCCTGTGCCTCTCGGCCGGCCTGCTGATGGGCACGCCCGCCATGACCCAGGCGGCGGACCAGAAAGTCTACAAATTTTCCATCCAGACAGCGGTGCCGAACGCCAGCCTGTATTTCAAGCTGCTGGAGCAGTTTTCCAAGCAGGTTGATCTGATGTCCGGCGGACGTCTGAAAGTCGAGGTGCTGGCTGCCGGGGCCGTCGTGGGACCTTTCGAAATCCTGGATGCGGTCAGCAACGACGTGGTGAAGGCAGGTTACGTCTGGCCCAATTATTTCTCCGGCAAGAATTCCGCATTCGTGCTGTTCTCGAACGCGCCGGCCAGCACGGGCCTGGACCAGACCAGCATGGTTGCGTGGTACTACAAGGGGGGAGGGGAGCAGCTCTACAAGGAACTCCTGGAAGACGTGATGCACTACAACGTCAAGGCCTTCCTGATGCAACCCATGGGGCCTGATCCCCTGGGATGGTTCAAGAAGCCGATCAAGGACGTCGAGGAATTCAAGAGTTTCAAGTACCGCTCGCCTCCGGGCATCCCGGGCGAGACCTACCAGGCCATGGGCATTTCGGCTGTGGGCGTGCCCGGCGGCGACATCGTGCCTTCGGCACAAAGAGGAGTGATCGACGCTGCGGAATGGATCGGCCCCGCGGACGACCGCAACCTGGGCCTGCAGAAGATCTGGAAATACTACTACCTGCAGGGTCTGCACCAGCAGACCGACATTGGGCAGATCTTCATCAATGGGGACTTCTGGAAGTCGCTGCCCGACGACCTGAAGGAAATCATCCGGATTGCGGCTAAGGCCAACATTGCCGACACACTGGACGCCAATGTGTACGACAATTCCGTGGCGCTGCACGAGTTCATGGACAAGGAAGGCGTGAAGGTGTTGGACACGCCCCCCGACTACTACACGCGCTTCATCGAGGAAGAAAGGAAAGTCACGGCAAAGTACGCCGCGGCCAATCCCTTCTTCAAGAAGGTCCTGGATTCCCAGAGCGACTTCGCGAAAATGGTCTTTCCGTACCGGTCGCGCATCCTGACCCTGTACGACAACATGGTCAAGACGGCCAACGAGCAACGGCAATAACCGCCATCGCCGGCGGCGTCAGTCCAGCACGAAGGGGCGGCCCGAGACTGGCGTCGTGGCGACGGCCATGTCCTGTTCGGCCATGATGCCAGCTTCCCAGGCCAGCCGCCCCGCCTGGATGGCCCATTTGAAGGCCTCGGCCATGCGGACCGGATCCAGGGCACGAGAAACGGCCGAATTCAGAAGGACTGCATCGAAGCCGAGTTCCATCGCTTGAGCGGCGTCCATCGGTGAACCGATGCCGGCGTCGACGATCAGAGGCGCATCCGGCAGACGCTCGCGCAAGGTGCGCAGCGCTGGCGGATTGATCAGGCCCTGGCCGGAGCCGATGGGCGCGGCCCAGGGCATCAGAGCGACGCAGCCAGCGTCCAGCAGGCGCCGGCAGACAACCAGGTCGTCCGTGCAGTAGGGGAAGACCTGGAAGCCTTCGCGCGCCAGCGTTCCGGCAGCCGCGACCAGTTCGAAGACGTCCGGCTGCAGCGTGTGCTCGTCCCCGATGACCTCCAGCTTGATCCAGGATGTATCGAAGATTTCTCGCGCCATGCGAGCCAGTGCGACTGCCTCGGCCGCCGTGCTGCAGCCTGCCGTATTCGGCAGTAAATGGCATCCCAGATCCCGGAGCATCGAGAAAAAGAGTTGTCCGCCGCAGGCGCCGGCTGCTGACTGGCGCTTGAGGCCGACTGTGACGACCTGGGCGCCGGATGCGCGCACGGCGTCCAGCATGATTTGCGGGGAAGGGTAGGCAGCCGTTCCGAGGAGGAAGCGGCTGTCGAGTTCACGATCGGCGATTTTCCAGCTCATGGCGTTCAACCTCCGACGATGGGGGTGAATGTAGTGATGTGGTCTCCCGCTGACACGCGGGTCCGTTCCCGCTGGGAACGAGAGACATGGTTGCCGTTGAGCGCGGTGGCCAGTGGCATGCCGTCCGGCATTCCACCGGGTACCAGCAGAGCCAGGGCCTGCCGCAGGGTAGAGTCCTCGGGCACGGTGCGGGCATCTCCATTGAAGTAGATCGGAATGATGTTCATGCAGCGGTGGCTCCTCGGGAAGGGAAGGGTATGCCGGCCTGGATGATCGCGCGCTCGGCCATGGCCGGTGCGATCATCCATCCATGACGGAATAGGCCGTTGATGCGGGTCAGGCCCGATGCTTGTTCGATCCGGGGCAGGTTGTCGCGCAGGGCCGGGCGCAGGTTGGTTTCCATGTGCACGATGCGCGCTTCGGCCAGGCCAGGCAGCACGCTGTGCGCGGCTGCCAGCAGTTCGACCGTGGTGCGCAATGACACGGGGGAGCGGTCCTCGCTTTCGATTTCGCTCGCGCCGATGACGAAATGATGGTCGCGACGCGGCACGATGTAGACGCGATGACGCGGGTGCAGCAGACGCACGGGCCGCGCCAGCCGGACGTTCCGATTCTGCACCAGGAAGATCTCTCCCCGGACGCCGCGTACATCCATGCAGCCGGCGGCGGGGCCTTTCGCGGGACGCTGTCCCAGGCCGCGCACGTCGAACACATGATCGAAGACATGCCGCAGTCCGCCAGCCACGAGAAAGCCGGTGCCCACTTCTTTCACCGTCCGGCTCCAGCGCCAGTCGGCCGTCTTCGCCCCTTCGTACAATGCCGGCATGAGTTGCGTCGGATCGATGGCCCCCTCGTGGGGCAGGAACCAGGCCAGAGAAGGGCCGTGGACGTCCGGTTCCAGCTCGCCCAGGGACTCGGCGTCCAGCGGCCGGGGTCGGTGGGGTTCTGGTGCCTTGCGCTCGATGAGGTCCACCAGGCGGCGCGCGGCCCCGCCGTCGCCGCGATGCGCCAAAAGCAGGCTGCCGTGGCGGGCGAAATCGGGGGCGCCGGGCAGCGCAGCGACAATCTCCGACCACATCTTGATCGAATCCAGGCCGTCCTGGAAGACCTGGAGGTCGGAGCATTCGAGTTCGGCGGACGGTGAGAGCATGCCCGCCGCCGTCCATCCGGCGGCGCCCCTGGCTTGCGGACCGTCCGCCGGATCGAAGATAGTCACTCGATGGCCTGCACGAACCAGTCTCCAGGCCAGTAGCCGTCCGAGTACGCCAGCGCCCGCGATTCCGATTTGCATCATAAACCTAGCTAAAAATTCTAAAATCGGTACAATAAGTTCCTGTTATTGAAATATAAGACCTAGAACCCCATGCGTCCAGTCGAACTTGCCCCCATGCCGACCAAATTGGATGGCGACACTCCCGCCATTCGCCTGTTCGCGCTCCTGGAAGTGATCGCGGAAAAGGACCAGTACTTCTCTCTCCAGAGTCTGGTAGAAGAACTGGGGCTGCCCAAGCCCACGCTGCACCGCATGCTGCAGCAGCTCGACAGCGCCGGCATGATCCAGCGCGACGGGGATGGTCGCCATTACAGTACCGGCGTACGCTTGCGGCGGATCGCGGAAAACCTGCTGCTGAATAACACCGTGCACGGCGCACGCCGCAACGTGCTGCGCACTCTGGTATCCGAAGTTGGCGAAAGCTGCAACATCACCAGTTGCGCCAGCAGCGAGGTTCTTTACCTGGACCGTGTGGAAACACCGGCGCCCTTGCGTTTCTATCTGCATCCCGGGTCCCGGGTGCCCCTGCATTGCTCTGCCAGCGGAAAACTCTTCCTGACGCAGATGACGGCCTCGCAGCGCAAGCGTCTGCTGGTGCCGGGCACGCTCGAGAAGTACACGGAAAAGACGATCACCGACCCGCAGGCGCTGGAGGCCGAGCTGCGACGGGCCTCCAAGGACGGCTACGCCCTGGACAACGAAGAATTCCTGCCTGGCCTGACCTGCGTCGCCATGCTGGTGCCGATGCCGTCGGGCAAGTCCAACCTGGGCATCGCCATCCAGGCGCCAACGATCCGGTTCCAGGCAGAGCGCATCAAGTCCTGCCTGCCTGCGCTGCGCCGCGCTGCGCAGGCATTGGCGGACATCGAGGCCGGCAGCTATCCGGAGCGCAGCCCAACCCGGCAGCGGGCCACATCGTGAAGCGTCTGGTCGACACGGACCTGGGCACGACACGACTGTCCGTGCGCGACAGCTTCGGCCTGGACAGCGACCTCGAGGTCATGGCGTTCGCCGAACCCGGCGAGCATGTGCCCGAAGCCGATCCGAACTACCACTTCGACCCGGACACGACCCTGGCTATCCTGGCCGGGTTTTCGTGCAACCGGCGCGTCCTGATCCAGGGAATGCACGGTACGGGCAAGTCCACGCATATCGAACAGGTCGCAGCCCGCCTGAACTGGCCCTGCATCCGGGTCAACCTGGACGGCCACATCAGCCGCCTGGATCTGGTCGGGCGCGATGCCATCGTGCTGCGCGATGGCCGCCAGGTCACGGAATTCAAGGAAGGCATCCTGCCCTGGGCGCTGCAGCGGCCCATGGCGCTGGTGCTCGACGAATACGATGCGGGACGGCCGGAAGTCATGTTCGTCCTGCAGCGTATCCTGGAGCGCGACGGGTATTTCACGCTGCTGGACCAGAACCGGGTCATCGCCCCGCATTCAGGTTTTCGCCTGTTCGCCACCGCCAACAGCGTGGGGCTGGGCGACAGCAGCGGCCTGTACTACGGTGTCCAGCGCCTCAACCACGCGCAGTTGGATCGCTGGAACATCGTCGCTACCCTGAATTATCTCAGTCCCGAGACGGAAATCGAGATTGTTGCCGTGCAGGTGCCCGAACTGAACCATCCCGAAGGCCGCCGCCTGATCGCCGCCATGGTCGAAGTCGCCGCGCTGACGCGCGCCGGGTTCCAAAGCGGCGACCTGTCCACGCTGATGTCGCCGCGCACCCTGATATCCTGGGCGGAAAACCTGCGGATCTTTCAGTCGCCTGCCCGCGCTTTCCGCTACGCATTCTTGAATAAATGCGACGCTTCTGAGCAAGACGTCGTGGCGGAGTACTTTCAGCGCTGTTTCGACATGGATCTGGGGACGACGGCTGCCGACCCGCTCCGCGGGCATGGCGACGGCATCTGACCCCCGCGACTGGGCACGTCGCCATGCGCTGGAGGCCCGGACGGCCGCGACGGTCCGGGCACTGTCCCAGCAGCCGCGGGTGCACTTCGAAGCTGGCCGGCCCTGGAACGGCGACACCCCCTTGCCAGCCGGTGCCCCTCATCTGCAGACGCAGCCGGGGCTGGACGATCCGTCTGCCTACCGCGCACTGGCTGACGCGCTGGCCCTGCGCCTGCTGCAGTCAGACGCGCGGCTTCATCGGAATCACAGCCCCTCCCGTGACCCAGTCGCCGCACTGATTTTCGAGTGGCTGGAGCAGTGGCGCGTAGAGACTTTGGCGCCTGGGCGCTGGCCAGGCATGAATGGCAACCTGCGCCGGCGCTTCGAGCAGTGGCTGTTGCTTTTCCTGGGTTCCGGTCTGGCCGAGTCCCGGACGGGCCAACACCTGCTCTGCCTCGCCCTGATGGTCCGGAGCAAGCTGTTTGACGAATCGCTCCCGGAATTCCTGGAAGACCAGATAGAGTCTGCGCGCTATCTGATGGGACCCTTGCTGGCCGGGCCGCTGGCGCGGCTGCGCCGGCTGCGCACGGACCAGGCGGCCTACGCCCCCGAAGCGGCGAAATTGGCGACGGTGCTGGCTCAATGGTTCCAGGACATGGTCGGAAAGGAAAAGAAACGTCCGGCAAGGCGGCATACGGATTTTTCCGTGGCCCTGCTGCCACCGGAGGACGACGAAGGCGAAGCTGCAAGCCTGGCGGCGGACGGTTCGTCGTCCGCCGAGGCGGCCGGCCCGGTCTATGCCGTCTGGACACGGCGCCACGATCGGATCGTCGAAGCCGTCAGTCTGGTGCGTCCGGCCTTGCTTCTGAACTATCGCCGCCGTCTCGACGCAGAAGTCGCCCGTCTGCCCTGGTCGCTGTCCCGTCTGGCGCACGCCTTGCGGCGGCTGCTGTTCGAGCCTCAGCCTTCCGGCCGGCTGTTCGGCCAGGACGAAGGATTGATCGACGGTCGCCGCCTTGCGCAACTGGTCGGTTCGCCCGGCGACCACCGGATATTCTTTCGTGAGCGTGATGAACCCGTCGCACAGGCTCGGATCACGTTGTTGCTGGACTGCTCTGGATCGATGCGGCATCACGGCCCTCGCTTGGCGCTGCTGATGGATCTGCTGGCGCGCGTGTTCAGCCGCGCCAACGTGCCGTTTGAACTGCTGGGCTTCACCACAGGGGCCTGGAACGGCGGCCGGCCGGCTCGCGAATGGCAGGCGGCGCGCGGCCGTCCTGGGCATCCAGGCCGGCTCAATGAATTGCAGCATCTGGTCTTCTGGTCGCAATCCATGCCGCGCCGACAGGGCCGACTGGGACTGACGGCCGTCATGAAGCCGGAACTGTTCCGCGAGGGCATCGACGGCGAAGCCGTGCAATGGGCCTGCGAACGCCTGCTGGCCCAGCGGGACGAGCAGCGCAGGATTCTGTGGGTCGTATCCGACGGCGGTCCAATGGACAGCGCAACCACCTTGGCCAATCCGCCCGGATTCCTCGACGCGCATCTGCGAGAGGTGGTGCGCCATTACACGCACGAGCGCGGCGTCGAGATTCTGGCGGTCGGCGTGAACCAGGACCTGAGCGGCTATTACCCGCATTCGATCGGGTTGAACCTGGATGGTGGCGTGACCATGCAGGCGCTGCAGGCGCTGATCCGGACGCTGGTGCCGCGGCACCGATGACGCGTCAGTCCGACCGGGCCGCCTGCACGGCGGTGACGGCGATCACCTGATGGATGTCTTCCGCCGAACAACCCCTGGACAGGTCGTTGGCCGGCTTGTCCAGGCCCTGCAGGATCGGTCCCAGGGCGGTGGCATGACCCAGGCGCTCGACGAGCTTGTAGCCGATGTTTCCGGCGTCCAGGCTGGGAAAGACCAGCACGTTGGCTCTGCCTGCCACGAGGGACTGTGGCCATTTGCGCTGGGCGACTTCCGGCACGATCGCGGTGTCGAGCTGCATTTCGCCGTCGATGAGCAGGCCTGGCGCCTGCCGGCGGGCCAATTCCATGGCCTCCCGGATCTTGTCGATCTGCTGATGGGCGGCACTGCCGTGGGTGGAGAACGAAAGCATGGCGACGCGCGGTTCGATTCCCAGAAGGGTCCGGGCGCTGTGCGCCGAGGCCAGAGCGATCTCGGCCAGTTCGCGGCTGTCGGGCTCGATCACCAGGCCGCAGTCCGAGAACACCATGGCATGCCCCCCGGTAGGAAAGGGCTCATCACGCATCATCACGAAGAAACTGGACACGGTCCGCACGCCAGGCCGCCTGCCGATGACCTGGATGGCGGTGCGCACCACATCCGCCGTGGTATGGGTGGCACCCGCCACGGAACCGTCGGCATGCCCGAGCCGCACCATCAGAGCGGCGAAGACCAGAGGCTGGCGGACGGCGTCCCTTGCTTGTTCCGGTGTCATGCCGCGCGCGCGGCGCAGGGTTAGCAGTTCCTCTGCGAACGAGTCCAACCAGCCGGAATCAGCGAGCCGGACACAGTGGACGCCCGGGACGTCCTCCGGAGACTCCAGCAGAAAGACTCGGGCGATGCCGTCGGCAGCCGCCTGGCGGGCCGCTGCCCGCACGCGCGGGTCGCCCCCCTCGCACAGGACGATCCGTTTCGGGTCGCGCCGGGCGGCATCCAGCAGCATGTCCTGTGCGCGCATGGGCGTCTCCTCGAGTCCGGGTCAGGTGTAATCGCGATACTTTTCCAGCAGGCGGACGGGCTTGGAAAGTGCGTCGCGACGGAAAGGATCGCCCAGTTCCCGGGTGCACATGATTTCGATCACGGTGGTCTTGCGATCGTTCATCTGTGCGTCGATGGCCTTCTGCAGGGCGGGACCCACATCCTCCAGGCGATCGACCACGACGCCCTCGGCTCCCATGGCCCGGGCGATGCCGGCAAAGCTCTCGCTTTCCAGTTCGCCCGCCACGAAGCGGCGGTTGTAGAAGTCCACCTGGTTCTTCTTCTCCGCACCCCATTGGCGGTTGTGGAATACCACGGCCGTCACGGGGATGTCGTGTCGTACACAGGTCATGATTTCGCCCATGCTCATGCCCCAGGCTCCGTCGCCCGCATAGGACACGGCCGGACGGTGCGGTGCCGCGACCTTGGCGCCAATGATGGTCGGGAAGGCGTAGCCGCAGTTGCCCCAGCTCATGGCGGCGAAGAAGCTGCGGGGCTTCTCGAATCGCAAGTAGCTGTTGGCCACCGAATTGATGTTGCCGATGTCGGTGGATACCATCACGTCTTCCGGCATGGCCTTTTCCAGCTCGCGCAGCACCTGGCGCGGATGCAACCAGTTGCCTTCCTCTTTGCGCTGTTCCTCGATCATGTCCAGGCTGAACGGATCGCGTTCATGAGTCCAGTCCGCCAGTTCCTGCTCCCAGGCGTCCTTTTCCGACTGGATGCGGGCGGCGCGCTCGGCCTTGTTGGCGTCGCAGGCCAGCTTCATGCCGTCGATGCGGCGGAAGATCTCAGCTGCGGAGGCCTTGGCGTCGCCGCAGACGCCCACGGTGATCTTCTTGACCAGGCCCAGCATCTTGCTGTCCGCGTCGACCTGGATGATCCTGGCGTTCTTGGGCCAGTAGTCCAGTCCGTGCTGCGGCAGAGTGCCGAAGGGACCGAGACGGGTGCCCAGGGCCAGCACCACGTCGGCGTCGGCCAGCAGCTTCATGGCTGCCTTGGAACCCTGGTAACCCAGTGGGCCGCACCATAGTGGGTGACTGGCGGGAAAGGAATCGTTGTGCAGGTAGCTGTTGACCACCGGTGCGCCCAGGCGTTCGGCCAGGGCCTTGCATTCCTCGATCGCGTCGCCCATGACCACGCCGCCGCCGGAAATGATCACGGGAAACCTGGCCTCGGCCAGCAGCTTTGCGGCTGCATCCAGGCTGCGCGCGCCGCCTGGACCGCGATCCAGTGGCTGGGGCAGGGGGATCTCGCACTTGATCTTGCCGTAGAAATAGTCGCGGGGGATGTTGAGCTGGGCTGGCCCCATTTCGTCCCGGGCGCGGGCGAAGCAGCGAGCGGTGTATTCAGCCATGCGGGCCGGATGGGTGACATGGCCTTGGTATTTGGTGAATTCCTGGAACATCGGCAACTGCCTGGCTTCCTGGAAACCACCCAGACCGATCCCGGTGGTGCCGGCCTCGGGGGTGACGATGACCACGGGAGTGTGGGCCCAGTAGGCGGCGGCGATCGCGGTGACGCAGTTGCTGATGCCGGGACCATTCTGGCCGATCACCACGCCCGTGCGACCGCTGACTCGGGCAAAGCCATCGGCCATGTGGGCTGCGCCCTGCTCGTGGACCACCGGAATCAGCTTGATGCCGGCCGGAGCGAAGATGTCCATGGCGTCCATGAACGCTGAACCCATGATGCCGAAGATTTCGGTCACGCCATTGGCGACCAAGGTTTCGACAAAGGCTTCGGACGGGGTCATTTCCTGGACGCCTTGAACGACTTGGCGGGTATCGTTTGCCATTGTGTGTCTCCTGATGCGGTATGCGGAGGGCTACTTCGGCCCAATTATTTCGAATAACGAGATGATTCATTTCGATATCGTGTTATTTGGATTCTACAGAGCCTTTTTGTATTGTCAACATGAATCTCTGAATCTGGAACTGAGCGTTTCGAATGATAGATAGAGGATAAGGGTCCAGCCGGCCTATCTGGCGCCAGCGAAACGTAGTCACTGGCCCTAGACCAGTCTGAGGCGTTCTCCTAATGTGATGAACATCACGGCGCATCTCCGGCCTACGGGGCGGCGCCGCATCACATCGATCAAATAGGAGACCCCATGACACAGGACCAGTTGTATTCCATGCTTCAGGCCTTCGGCGAAGCCTGGAACCGTCACGATATCGAGGCTCTGATGGCGTGCATGCACGAAGCATGTGTTTTCGAGGGTGTGGCGGGGCCGCTGGCCTGCGGGGTGCGCCATGAAGGTCCGGTCGCCGTGCGAAAGGCATTCGAGTCGGCCTGGCAGACCATTCCCGATGCTGCCTGGCGCAATGCCCGCTGCTGGGTGTCTGGTGACCGGGGCGTGATGGAGTCGACGTTCACCGGTACGGCCGCCGATGGTTCCCGGATCGAGGCCGATATGGTGGACCTGCTGACCTTCAAGGATGGGAAGATCCTGATCAAGAATGCCTTCCGCAAGCAACGCCCCCCTTTACCTGCACAAGCCTGAATTGTTCGCGTCGGTCTCACCTAGCCCACAGGAGACATCATGGCTACTTTGACTTCAGCGTCGCCGAGCGCCCGCACGCAGGCTGTCTCGCCCGTTGCCGCGCCGCACGCTCCCAACCCCTACGATCCGCGCTACGACCCCCTGGTTTCGCCCGCGGGCCGCAATCAGCACTACGCGCCCACGTACTGGGTGGGCACGGCAGGAGATCCGCCACCCGCCGACGGCCCCATCCTCCAGGATATTGACGCAGACGTGGTGGTGATCGGCTCAGGCTTCACCGGCCTGGTGACGGCCTTGAACCTGGCCGAGGAACACGGCGTCATCCCCATCGTCCTGGAGGCCAATCAAGAATCCTGGGGCTGCACCAGCCGCAATGGCGGGCAGGGGCAGAACGCCTCGGGCCGTCTGTATCGGACGCAATGGATCGAGCGCTGGGGCCTGGAGACCGCCAAGCGCCTGGATCGTGAAATCCGCGAGGGCTTCGAATACTGGAAGAGCCTGGTGGAACGGTTTCCGTGCGACGCTCAACCCGGCGGCCACCTGTACACGGCGCACCGTCCTAAGAAAATGGCTTTCCTGGAGAACCTGTGTCGTGTCATGCGCGAGCAGTTCGGCTACGACACCCGTATGCTCAGCCGCGAGGAACTCTGGGAACGCTATGCCATGGATCGCGAAGCGGCGGGGGCGCTGCATGAGCCCGAAGGCGTCGGCATCCATCCGCTGAAGCTGGCTTTCGGCTATCTGCGCCGCCTGCGCGAGCTGGGCGTCAAGATCCATACCGGCAGCCCGGTCCTGGGCTGGGAGACAGTGGGTGGCGTCCACCATCTGCGCACTCCCGGCGGCGTCGTGCGCGCGCGCCGCGTCGCCGTGGCCACGGGGGGCTACACGCCCCAGGGCCTGCATCCGCTGCTGGACAACAAGATCATGCCAATCTTGTCGAATTCGATGGTGACGCGCCCGCTGACACAGCAGGAACGGGATGCAGCCGGCCTCAAGAGCACGACGTTCATCACGGACACGCGCACTTTGCGTTTCTATTACCGCCTGCTGCCTGACGGCTCGATGCAGATCGGCAGCCGTAGTGCGCTCACGGGCGCCGACGCGGAGAATCCCAGGCACCTGGACCTGCTCAAGCAAGGCCTGGCGCGCAAATTCCCGGCCCTGAAGGACGTGCCGATCGCGTATTCCTGGTGGGGCTGGGTGGATGTCAGCCACGACATGATGCCGCGCATTGCACAGCCGGATCCCGGCCAGCAGATTTATTATGCCATCGGCTACGGCGGAAACGGGGTGTCGTTTTCCGCGCAGGCGGGCCGGCGCCTGGCCGAGCGTGTCGTCGGCAAGGCTGGTCCCCAGTGGGATCTGCCGATCTACAACTCACCGCTCCACGGCCATCTGTTCGCACCTTTCCGCCGGCTGGGACAGGCAATGTTCTACAAGTACTACTACCTGAGGGACGAGGTGTTCTGACCGGCTCCCAGGACGCGCAAGCGCCGCATCGGACCAGGGCCGCCCTTGTGAGCGGCCTTTTCTCATCGCCGGGCTATCCTGTACTCAGCGTAACGACTGCTCGACGACCCGGGCCAGCGTGGCGATGCCTTCCGCGATCTTGTCCCGGTCGATGGACGAGAAGCCCAGCCGGATGTGCCGATGGTCCTGCGACCGGGGGTCCTGGTAGAAGACCCGACCAGGTTCAATCACCACGCCGGCCTGTAGGGCTGCCTGCGCGAGGCGGTCTGTGTCGACGTCGGGCGGCCCCTCCACCCACCAGGACGATCCGCCGTGAATCGGCCTGCCGCCGAATTGCGGCAGATGCGTCCGGACTGCTTCCTGCAGCACCTGGGCCCGTTCGGCATAGACCTGGGTCAGCCGGCGCAGCAGCGCGTGATAGTGCCCCAGCGAGATGAACAGCGCGAACGCCCGCTGCAGGTAGGCGGGTGGATGGCGGATCATCAGGCGGCGCAAGGCACGCAGTTCGACCATCAGCTCACGCGGTGCCACGATGTAGCCCAGGCGCAGCCCCGGGGCGAAGCTTTTTGACAGGCTTCCGATGTAGAGCACACGGTCGTGTTTGTCCAGGCTCTTGAGTGCCGGAGAAGGGTGCCCGTCGTAGCAGTTCTCTGTCTCGTAGTCGTCCTCGATCAGGATGCCGTCCGTGCGACTGGCCAGTTCCAGCAATGCGACCCGTCTCTCCATGGATAGCGTAGCGTTGGTCGGACACTGATGGCTGGGCGTGACGAAAATGTAGTCGCACTCTCCCAGTGCAGGCGAAGGAATCAGTCCATCCTCGTCGACCGGCAGCGACACCAAACGCCCGGTGCGGTGAGCGAAGATGTTGCGTGCGTCCGGATAGCCGGGATCCTCCATGCCGACCACGGTGTGGCCGTGGACCAGCAGGGTGGCCACCAGATAGAGCGCATGCTGGGCGCCCAGCGTGACCATGATCTCGTCTTCCTCGGCCCAGATGCCCCGCCGGGGCAGCACCTGGTTGCGGATCGCCTCCACCAGCGCCGGGTCGTCGCTGGCGATCAGGTCCGGCGCCCACATGCGGATGTCCAGCACCGACAGCGCCCGCAGGCAGCATTCGCGCCATTCCGCCGTGGGGAACTGCTTGGCGTCGAACTGGGCGTAGCTGAAGGGGTAGGGCAGGCTCTGCCAGTTGGCCGGCTTGACGATGTTGCGCTGGGAGAACGGGTGGAACACCAGGCGTCTGGACCAATCCGCGCCGGTGCGCGGCGCCGGCACCGAGGTCGGTGCGCCTTGCGGAGCGGCCTGCTGGCCGGCCATGCTCCTGGCTACATAGTGGCCGCTGCGCTCGCGGGATTCCAGGTAGCCCTCGACGACGAGTTGCTGGTAGGCGAAGACTGTCGTGTTGCGCGCCACCCCCAGTGCCCTGGCCAGTTCACGGCTGGAAGGCACCGGGGATCCCGGCGGCAGGTGCCCGCTCAGGATGGCGGACACCAGCATCTTGCGGATGCGGCCCTGCAGGCTGAGGTTGTAATCGTCGACCCGTTCGAACAGGGCCGACCATTGGACTGTGCCGACGGAGCCGCTTTCTGGCATGAATGGTGTTCCTCAGACTTTGCCCTTCCAGGGGATCATGATGCGTTCGAGATAGCGCAAAAGCAAATCGAACGAGAAAGCAAAGAATCCGATGACGATGATGCCCATGATCACGGTGTCGCTCGCCAGGTACTGGGCGGCGTTCAGCACCATGAAACCCAGTCCGCGCGCAGCCGCCACCATTTCAGCGGCCACCAGTGTCGTCCAGCCGACGCCGATGCCGATGCGCATCCCGGTGAAGATTTCGGGCAGTGCCGCCTTCAGGATGACGTGGAGGATGATCTGGCGGCTGCTGGCCCCCATGGCATAGGCGGCGTGGATCTGTTCGATGGAAACGGACTTCACCCCGGCGCGGGCAGCGATGGCCATGGGAGCGAAGATCGCAAGGAAGATAAGAAAAACTTTGGGAAACTCGCCGATCCCGAACCAGATGATGACCAGCGGCAGGTAGGCCAGCGGCGGCAGGGGACGGTAGAACTCGATGATGGGATCGAAAAGTCCGCGCATCGTGCGGTTCACGCCCATCATGATGCCGATCGGGACGGCCGTCACCAGCGCCAGCAAAAAGGCGCCCATGACCCGGCTCAGGCTGACCAGGGTATGCTGGGCCAGCGTGGAATTGGCGACGCCCTCGGTCGCGGCCTCTATGAACTTGCCGTATACGGCGCCGGGTGAAGGCAGGAAGATAGGCTTGATCCATCCCATGCCGGTGACGAGAAACCACAGCGCGATCAGCACGACCGCCGTCATGACGCTGATGTAGCCGCTGTAGCCGGCCCCTGGCGCGCCGTAGACTTTTCCGGGCTCCGCAGAATGACGCTTGCGCTTGGATACGATGGGCATGCTGTGGCTCCTGTGGTGCGATTGAGGAAGCGTCTCAGGCGCTCTTGTGGTATTCGGGATCGCCAGCGGCACGTTCGTCTCCGTAGATGATGTCCAGCACGGTTTCCCGCATCTGAATGAAATCGGGGCTGGACTTGATGGCGCGGGCGTTTCGTTCCTGCAGGAATCGCCGGTTGAAATCGAGTTCGTAGGTGTTGGTGACGCGCCCCGGACGGGGCGACATCACGATCAGCTTGGTGCCCAGGAACAGGGCCTCCTCCACGCTGTGCGTGATGAAGAAGAACATCTTGTGAGTGTGCTGCCAGACTTCGAGCAGCAGTTCCTGGATGGTCTCGCGTGACAGTGCGTCCAGCGCCGCCATCGGTTCGTCCATCAGCAGCATGGCCGGATCGCAGGTCAGCGCCCGGGCGATCCCGACCCGCTGCTGCATCCCGCCCGACAACTGGTAGATCATGTGCTTGTGGAAGTCCTGCAGGCCCACCAACTCGAGGTTCCGGGCAGCGACCTCGAAGCGCTTGTTCTTGGGCACACCGCGCAGCTTCAGCCCGAATTCAGTGTTGTCGATGACGTTGAGCCAGGGCAGCAGGGCATGCTTCTGGAATACCACTCCCCGGTCGGCGCCGGGACCGACGACCGGGCTGCCCCCGAGCAGGACTTCGCCCTCGGTCGGGGTCAGAAACCCCGCGATCACGCTGAGCAGCGTGGTCTTGCCGCAGCCGGAAGCCCCCAGGGCGACGACGAAGTCCCCTGGGGCGATTTCGAGATTGACGTCCTTGAGCGCGGTGACCGCACCGCCCATCATCTGGGAGGGGTAAGTCACGCTGACATTGCGGATGCTGAGATTGGCCATGGCGGCGGACATACGGGTCTCCTTCAAGGTGTTGCCCGGCCGCCGGGGCCTCATGGAGCGATGCCTCGGCGGCCGCGCGGACCGGTTCCGGTCCCGGGTGTTTCCGTCACTTCACGGTCTTTGCGGCTTCATCGGCGAAACCGGAGGTGACGAAGGGGGTGTAATCGCCCAGAGGCGCGTTGATCTGACGCTGGGCCTTCAGGAACTTCGCACTGGCCGTCAGGGCCTTGACGGCACCGCCCTGTGCGCCGCCGCCCAGCCAGACGTCGGACGCCTGTTCCTTCACGTCGGGGAAGAGCAGCAGGTTCATGGCACTGACGATGTCGGCGGGCGTACCGCCGATCATCTTAACGATCCCCTTGATCTCGGGCGAATCCGGCGTCAGTGATCCCTTGCGCGCGTCGAAGCCCTGGTATGACTTGGCCAGGACTTCGGTGAAGGCGGCCATGAACTTGGGATTCTTGGCCGCCCAGTCCTTGTCGACTACGATGCCGTCGAAGGTGGGAACGGTCTTGGCGCCGATTTCCTCGGAATTGGCGATCTCCTTGCCCGTCTTCATGATTTCCGTGAGCGCGGGCGGCCAGACGTAGGCGGCGTCGATGTCACCGCGCTGCCAGGCAGCCACGATCTGCGGCGGCTGCATGTTCAGGATCTGCACCTCATTGGCCTTGAGGCGCCATATATCGTTCAGGGCGAGCAGCAGGTGGAAGTGCGATGTCGACACGAAAGGCACGCCGACCTTCTTGCCCGCCAGATCCTTGGGTTTCTCGATGCCGGAGCCATTGCGCGCGATCAGCGCCTCGGATTTCCCTATGTTGTCCAGGATCCAGAAGAGTTGCATGTCCACGCCGCGCGTAACGGCCGCCGTGATGCCGGTGGACCCGAGCACGCCCACGGGCACGTCGCGCGAAGCGAACGCGCTGGAGATGTCGCCCGCCGAGCTGAATTGGCGCCAGTCCACTTCGTAGCCGGCTTCCTGGAGTGCCTTGTCGAAGCTGCCGTCGGCGATGGCGCTGACGAAGGGTCCCACGATCTGCTGATAGCCGACTACGACCTTTGTCGCGGCGAAGGCGCCGCTGCCCAGGGTGAGGGCCCCCGCGGCAACGCCCAGCATGGTCAGCTTGCGAATGAAGCGAAATGATGGTTTCACGGTCGTCTCCTTTGTGGATGACGCGCCGGATGCCAGTCCGTGGATCTGTTCCGGCGCGTCACTTGTTTGTCCATGGTGCACATAGTCCGCTAAGTAAACTAGGTCCAGTTTGCTTCGAACTTTAGAGCCAGAATATTCCGGAATTTGATCCAGATCATTCGAAAGTCGCGTAAACACTGACTAATCGGCTGCTATCGTCTGGTACAGGATGGGGAGGATCTAGGGTAAATGCTGATGCCAAACGGGTTTTTCCCGGGATTCATGGCGCCACCCCGGTTGAACGGGACGACCCGGCTGCGTCGGCTATGGGGCCAGGCGCAGCACGATCACGCCGATCACCAGGATGCAGGCGCCTGCGACGCGGGCGGGCGTCAGGCGTTCATGCAGGAACAGACCCGACACCACGATGCCGAACAGAATGGATGTCTCGCGCAATGCGGCGATGATGGCAATGGGAGCCAGGGTCATGGCCCAGAGCGCCACGCCGTAGGAAATCACGGTGCCGCAGCCGCCCAGCACGGCCGCGCTCCAATGGTCCTTGAAATGGCGTACCAAGTCGCTGGCCCGGCTGGGCAGGACCATGCCGATCATGACGGCGCCGCGCAGCAGGAAGATCCACAGTGTGTAGCTGGCCGGTGCTTGCGAGAGCCTGGCCCCCGTGCCGTCCACCAAGGTGTAGCCAGCGATCACGACAGCGTTCAGCAGGGCGAGTTCCAATCCGCCGGATTTGCGCGGCCGCGCGTCGCCAGGCAGGCCGATGCATAGGATGCCAGCGCAGATCGTGACCACGCCCGCGAGCGCGGCCGGCCCTGGGGCGTCTTGGAGGAAAAGAACGGAAACCATCGCCACCAGCATCGGCGCGGTGCCTCGCATCACGGGATAGCCGATGCTCATGTCGGCCACGCGGTAGATGCGAGCGACCAACTGCATATAAACCACCTGCAGGATCAGCGAAGCCAGCAGAAAGGGCCAACTGGCCGGCTCAGGGCGCGGCAGCCAGGGCAGACCGAGCGCGGCGAGCAGCATCGCCACACCTGCGATGCCGATGGCGCTCAGCAGCTTGTCGGAGCTACCCTTGATCAGCGCATTCCAGGCCGCATGGAAGAGGGCGGATGCCAGGACTGCGCCATAGACGAGATCAACGCTGGGCGACATGGCGGAAACGGGAGTCCGCGGAAGGGGACGGACCGCATAGGATAGCGCGAACCGGCGCTCGTATTCCGCCGTTCCGGAAGGCCGTATTCAATAATTAAATATTTTTTATGTGCTATCTAAAATGATTTGAATTTATTTATTTATAACTCATCCCTAGAATGGCCCTCGGTTTCCTTTCGCCCATGGTTCTTCAGCATGCTGCCCATTTCCGCCGTGCCGCACCCCTTGCCATCTGCCGCCGGCCGTCCCGCCGCACAGGCGCGGTCCCACGGCTCTTCGCGCACCCCTTCGCTGTGGTACGGCCTGCTGCTGGCCGCGGGCCTGGGCCTGGCGGCCTGGCTGCTGGGCGCCATGTTCCCGCTCATCGGCGGCCCCGTGTTCGGCATCCTGCTGGGCATGGCCTGGCGCAACGTGCTGGGCCTGTCCCCGGTCTTCATTCCCGGGGTGGTCTTCTGCAGTCGCCAGGTGTTGAAATGGTCCATCATCGGCCTGGGTTTCGGCCTGAGCCTCGGCCAGGTCATGAAAACCGGGGCTTCGTCCCTTGCCGTCACACTGGTTACCCTGAGCGTGGCTTTCCTGACGGCCTGGCTGCTGGGGCGCTGGCTGAAACTGGGCAGCCGCCTGAGCACCCTGATCGGCGTGGGCACCGCGATCTGCGGTGGTTCAGCCATCGCGGCAGTGGCGCCCATCATCAAGCCCGACGATCACGAAACGGCCCTGTCGATTTCCACGATCTTTCTTTTCAACATCGTCGCAGTGCTGGTGTTTCCGGTCCTGGGCCACTGGATGGGGCTAAGCGACCACGGCTTCGGCCTGTGGGCCGGTACCGCGATCAACGACACGTCTTCGGTCGTGGCGGCGGGCTACAGCTACAGCACGGCGGCGGGAGATATCGCCACCATCGTCAAGCTCACCCGCGCGACGCTGATCATCCCGATCTGCATCGTCATCGCCTTCTGGGTGGCCTGGCGCAACCAGCATTCGGAAACCCGGGTGTCCCTGGCCACGATCTTTCCCTGGTTCATCCTCTGGTTCCTGGCGGCCTCGGCAACGCGCAGCCTGGGCCTGATTCCCGAGGCGCTGCTCGAGCCGCTGCACCTGCTCTCGCAATTCCTCATCATCATGGCGCTCACGGCCATCGGGCTGTCATCCGACCTGCGCCGCATGGCCCTGGCCGGGGTCCGTCCGCTGCTGCTCGGGCTGGGCACATGGATGGCCGTGGCGCTCGGCAGTCTGGGCATGCAACTGCTCACAGGCAGCCTCTGAGCCCCCGGCGCGGGCAAACTGCGCCCGCCACGGAGAATCGTCACAAGTCCTTCGGGCCATCGCCCAGCGTTCCAGTTAAACTGGCGGGCATGAAAAAATACCCCTACGCTGAGTCCTGCGGGCCCATGTCCTCGGGGGACACCTTGCCTCTCGGGACTGCCTGGCAATGAAAAAGGCCCTGCGCGGATTCCTCTGGTTGCTGATCCTCGGCCTGGCGGCCGCGGCGGTCGCCATCGCAGCCGCCGCCTGGTGGGGCTGGAAACGCCCCGTGCCCATGCAGACGCCCGTGGTGGATTACCTCATCGATGCCGGCAGCACGCCGCACCAGATTGCCCAGGTCATGCGGGATGCGGGGATCGGCATCCAGCCCGAAGCATTCGTCTGGCTGGCCCGGCTGAGCGGCCGCGACAAATGGCTCAAGGCAGGCGCCTACGAGGCACGCCAGGGCGACACCCCATGGCAGCTGCTGGAACGCATGGCCAATGGCGACATGACCCAGACGCGCCTGACCTTCCCCGAAGGCTGGACCTTCGCCCAGATCCGGGCGGCGCTGGATGCCTCCCCGCAGGTCCGCCACGACACGCTCGGCATGGACGACCGCACCCTGTTGCAGCGCCTGGGGCTCGAGGCCGACGCGCCCGAGGGACTGTTCTACCCCGACACCTATGTGTTCGCGCCAGGCAGTTCCGACCTGGACATCCTGCGCCGCGCCGCCCAGGCGGGCCGCCAGGCGCTGGAACGCGCCTGGGCCGGACGCGACCGCGACCTGCCGCTGGAAACGCCGTATCAGGCCCTGATCCTTGCCTCGATCATCGAAAAGGAAACCGGCCATGGCGCCGACCGGGCGCGCATCGCGGGCGTATTCATCAACCGCCTGCGCACCGGCATGCCGCTGCAGACCGATCCCACCGTGATCTATGGCCTGGGGGCCGATTATCGGGGCCGCCTGCGCAAGAAGGACCTGGAGCGCGACACGCCCTGGAACACCTACACCCGCGCCGGCCTGCCGCCCACTCCCATCGCCAGTCCGGGCAAGGCTGCGCTGGAGGCTGCCGTGCATCCCGAAAAACACGCCTATCTGTATTTTGTATCGCGGGGCGACGGCACCAGCGAATTCTCCACCAACCTGGCGGCGCACAACCGCGCCGTCGGCAAATACATTCTCAAGCGATAGCCCGATGACCCGGAGCGCCTGCTTCATCACGCTCGAAGGCCTGGACGGGGCCGGCAAGAGCACGCACATCCCCTGGATCGAGGACAGGCTGCGCCGGGCCGGCGTGGACCTGCTGTCCACCCGCGAACCCGGCGGCACGCCCTTGGGGGAAACCCTGCGTGAACTGTTGCTGCACCAGCCGATGGACCTGCGCACCGAAACCCTGCTGATGTTCGCCGCCCGCAACGAGCACTGGCGCACGCGCATCCTGCCTGCGCTGGAACGCGGCCAATGGGTGCTGTGTGATCGCTACACCGACGCTTCATTCGCCTATCAGGGTGGTGGCCGGGCTCTGGGCGCGGCGCCGGTCCGCATCCTGGAGGACTGGGTGCAGCAGGGCAGGGGGCCGGATTGCACGCTGCTGTTCGACGTGCCGCTGGAAATCGCCCGCGAACGCCTGACGCGGGGCCGCGAACAGGCCGACCGCTTCGAGCGCGAAGACGCCGCTTTCTTCGAGCGCACGCGGCAGGCTTATCATGCCCGGGTGGCGGCCGATCCGTCCCGTTTTCGCGTGATCGATGCTCGCCGGGAAATCGCGGACATCCGCGCCGAACTGGGCGGAATCCTGGACGAATTGCTGCATGCCCGCGGCTACGGTACCGCGGCTGGGGAGCCGGATCCGTCATGACGCACTTCCTGCCCTGGCAACAGGCCCCAGCGCGCCGCTGGCTGGCCGCGCGGGAGCGCTTCGCCCATGCCTGGCTGATCCACGGGCTGGCCGGCTGCGGCCAGATGGAATTCGCCCTGGCGGGCGCTGCCAGCTTGCTGTGCGAAGCGCCGCGCGACGGCCTGGCTTGCGGCGAATGCCAGGCGTGCCGCTGGGTACAGGCCGGCAACCATCCCGATCTGCGCCGCATTCGGTCCGATGCCCAGGCCGTGCGCGAAGGCGCGATGGACGTCGCCGAAGACGCCAAGAAACAGCCCTCGCGCGAGATCCGGATCGAGCAGATCCGCAGTCTGCTGCCCTGGTTCAACACCGCCACGCACCGAGGTGGCTGGCGCGTCGCGCTGCTGTACCCGGCCGAATCCCTGAATACCATCGCGGCCAATGCCCTGCTGAAGATCCTCGAAGAACCCCCGGAACACACCGTGTTCCTGCTGGCGGCTCAGGCGCCCGACCGCCTGCTGCCGACGCTGGTATCGCGCTGCAGGCGCCTGCCGCTGGCGGTGCCGCCCGCCGCCGAAGCACAGGCCTGGCTGGAATCGCAGGGGGTGAAGGATGCCGCCGCGCGCCTGGCCGTCGCCGGCGGCGCACCATTGCTGGCCCTGGAGCAGGCACGGGAAGGGCGGCCCGTGACGCCCGACTGGCTGGAGCTGTTTCTGGACCAGGCTGGCAACGGGGGCGACGGCGCTGCGCTGGCCGACATGCTGCAGGCCGGCGAGCCGGCTGACTGGGTGGACGGCTTCCAGCGCCTGTGGCTGGACCTGAGCCTGGCCGCGCATGGCCTGCCGCCGCGCTATCATCCAGGACAGGCGGGGCGGATCATGGCCATCGCCCGCAAGCTGGATCCGGCGGCCCTGGCCCGTGCAGCAGACTGGCTCCGGTCGCAACGGCGCCTGGTCAACCATCCCCTCAACCCCAAGCTGCTGGCCGACCACGCCGCACGCTACTTGCTGCAGTCGGTGCAGCCCCGATAGATTCTTGCATCATGTACATCGATTCCCACTGCCATCTGAACTTCCCCGACTTGCGGGCCCAGTTGCCCGAAGTGCTGGAACGCATGCATGCGGCCGGTGTGGGGCATGCCCTGGTCGTCAGCGTCAACCTGCGCGACTGGCCCGGCCTGATGGCGCTGGTGGAGCAGCATCCCTTCCTGCGGGCCTCGGTAGGCGTGCATCCGGACAATGATCCCGAGGACGATGACGGCGTCGAGCCAACCCTGGCGGACCTGACCAGCCGGGCAGCCCATCCCCGCGTCGTTGCCATCGGCGAAACCGGGCTCGACTACTACCGTCAGGCAGAGCCGCTGGAATGGCAGCGTGAGCGCTTCCGCACCCATATCCGTGCGGCCCATGAAACGGGGCTGCCGCTGATCATCCACACCCGCGCCGCAGCCGAGGACACGCTGCGCCTGATGCGCGAAGAGCAGGCGCCGCGCGGGGTCATGCACTGTTTCACGGAATCCTGGGAAGTCGCGCAGGCCGCGATGGACCTGGGGTTCTACATTTCCCTGTCCGGTATCGTGACCTTCAAGAACGCCGCCCAGATCCAGGACGTGGCGCGCAAGGTCCCGCTGGACCGCCTGCTGATCGAGACCGATTCCCCCTACCTGGCGCCGGTGCCATACCGCGGCAAACTGAATGATCCGTCCCGTGTGATCCATGTGGCCGAGAAGATCGCCGAACTGCGCGGCGTGCCCGTTGCCGACATCGAACGTGCGAGCGCCGAAAACTACTGGCGGCTGTTCGAGAAGGCCGCCGCGCCAGCCTGATTCCGACCTGCCGACAGGGCAGCCCGCCTTCACTCCAGCCGACTGAGGTCTTCCGCCATGTCCTTGTCCCTGTTCATTCGATCCGGCGCGCGGCGCCGTCCCTTGCTGACCGGGCTGGTCCTCGTGCTGGCCCTGGGTGCGGGCCTGCCGCCTGCGGCCGATGCCCAGCAGGCGCCGACGGCCGACTGGTGGTCGGCCATCCGTCGCGACGATGTGTCCACCGTCCAGGGCATGCTGCTGCGCTATACCGATCCCAATGCATTCAACGCCCTGGGCAATCCCGCGCTGACGCAGGCGGTGCGGGATCAATCCTGGAAGGTGTTCGATGCCCTGCGTGCGGCGCCCGACGTGCGCATCGACGAGCCCAACGCGCGGGACGAAACGGCGCTGATGTATCTGTGCATCCTGGGCCAGACCGACCGGGCCCGGGCACTCATCGCAGCGGGGGCCCAGGTGAACCGCCTGGGCTGGACGCCTCTGCACTATGCCGCGTCGAAGGCACAGGTGGAGACGGCCCGCATGCTGATCGAGCATGGCGCCATCATCAATGCTCCCGGTCCGGACGGGACCACGCCGTTGATGATGGCGGCGCTGTCGGGCAAGCCGGAAATGGTCCGCCTGCTGCTATCGAAGGGCGCCGATCCGACCATGTTCAATGCTGCCCACGAAACGGCGGCGGACTGGGCGCGCAAGCGCAATCACCAGTCCCTGGCCGCGGCCCTGGACGAAGTCGCCGGACGCCGGGCCAGGATGCGGCGCGGCGAGACCGACACGCCGTCGGCTTCTGCGCCCGCTGCGCCGGCCGCAGCGGCGCCCGCGGCGGAAACGAAGGAAGGTGCGGAGGACCAGTCCTCGTTCTCGCGCTACTTCGATCTTGGCCGCTTCGAGGACACGCCGCAGGGGCGGTGAACCGGCGGCACCGGTGCGGCACGGGCGCCTTGCGCCCGCCGGCACTGCACCGGACTAGTTCAGGAATACCCGCGCCTGGCGGGGCCTGGCGATGAAGCGCCGGTGGCCTTGCGCGCGGATGCGGTCGAATTCGAGGCTGGGCATCACCACTTCGATGATTTCCTGGGTGTCCTCGCGGCGCAATTCCAGCTGCGCCAGCGGCCCGAAGGCGTGCGCCCGCTGCAGGTTCACCAGCAACCCCCGTCCGACCGCAGGCTGGCCCGCCGCCGGCAGCGGCTCGATCTGGATATCGTGCGGCCGGACATAGGCTGTGCCCGGTGCGTCGGCCGCGGCTTCCAGGCCCGGCACTTCCAGTGCCGCGCCTCCGGTGTGCAGGCGCCCGTCCCGGACCCGACCGTGGAACAGGTTCACGTGTCCCAGGAAACCGTAGACGAAAGCCGTTTCCGGAGCGTCGTACACCGCTTGCGGGGCACCCTGCTGTTCGACCCGGCCCTTGTTCATGATCACGACCTCGTCGGCGACTTCCAGCGCCTCTTCCTGGTCGTGCGTGACGAACAGGCTGGTCATGTGCAGTTCATCATGCAGGCGGCGCAGCCAGCGCCGCAGTTCCTTGCGCACCTTGGCATCCAGCGCGCCGAACGGTTCGTCGAGCAGCAGCACGCGCGGTTCCACCGCCAGGGCGCGAGCCAGCGCGATCCGCTGGCGCTGGCCACCCGACAGGGCGGCCGGACGGCGGTCGGCCAGCCAGTCCAGCTGCACCAGTTCCAGCAGCCCCATGACTTTTTCGCGGATCCGGCGCTCGTCCGGCCGCTGGGCGCGAGGCTTCACCCGCAGGCCGAAAGCGACGTTCTCGAATACCGTCATGTGCTTGAAGAGCGCATAGTGCTGGAATACGAAGCCGACCTGCCGCTGCCGGACGTGCGTGTGGGACGCGTCCTGGCCTTCCAGCAGGACTTGTCCTTCATCCGGGTGCTCCAGGCCCGCGATGATGCGCAACAGTGTGGTCTTGCCGCAGCCGGACGGCCCCAGCAGCGCGGTCAGCCGGCCATCCGGAAAGGCCAGTGATACGTCGTCCAGCGCCCTGAACGCGCCGAACTGCTTGCGGATATGACGGACTTCGATGCTCATGAGGATTGCTCCGATGCGATGCGGGCGGCCTGGACGCGCAGGCGCCATTCGGCCAGGGATTTCAGGGCCAGCGTCAGCAGTGCCAGCAGCGCCAGCAGCGACGCCACCGAAAAGGCCGCCGCGAAGTTGTATTCGTTGTAGAGGATTTCCACGTGCAGGGGCAGGGTGTTGGTCAGGCCGCGGATATGGCCGGACACCACCGACACCGCGCCGAATTCCCCCATGGCGCGCGCATTGCACAGGATCACGCCGTAGAACAGCCCCCAGCGGATGTTGGGCAGCGTCACGTGCCAGAAGACGCGCCAGCCCGAGGCTCCCAGCACGATGGCGGCTTCCTCCTCCTCGCAGCCCTGGGACTGCATCAGCGGGATCAGTTCGCGCGCGACAAAGGGCACGGTGACGAAGACCGTGGCCAGCACGATGCCGGGCACGGCGAAGAGTATCTGGATGTCGTGCGCCTGCAGCCAGGGGCCGAACCACCCCTGGGCGCCGAACATCAGCACATAGATCAGGCCCGCGATCACGGGAGATACGGAAAAGGGCAGATCGATCAGGGTGATGAGCAGATTCTTGCCGCAGAACTCGAAACGGGTGATGGCCCAGGCGGCGCAGACCCCGAAGACCAGATTCAGCGGCACGGCGATCCCGGCAGCGATCAGGGTGAGGCGGATCGCGGACCGGGCGTCCGGCTCGACGATGGCAGCCAGGCAAGCTTCCCAGCCCTTGCTCAGCGCCTCGTGAAAAACCGCCGCCAGCGGAATGAAGAGAAACAGGAACAGGAAGCCGAATGCCGCCGTCATGAGTGCCAGGCGGACGAACCGGCCCTCCGCGGCCGGTTGCGCGGCAGACGCGTTCCGGGCAAGGGGATCGAGAACGATGGTGGTCATGGAATCGAGGTATCCGTGGTCAATCGGCCTGGCCGGTGGAACGCCGCCGCACCCAGGCCTGCAGCAGGTTGATGGACAGCAGCAGCAGGAAGGAAATCCCCAGCATCACCACGGCGATGGCCGTGGCGCCCGCGTAGTCGTATTGCTCCAGTTTGGTGACGATCAGCAGGGGCGCGATTTCCGAAACCATCGGCATGTTGCCGGCGATGAAGATCACCGAACCGTATTCGCCGGCCGCCCGGGCGAAGGCCAGCGCGAACCCCGTCAGCAGCGCCGGCAGGATCGCGGGGAAGACCACACGGGCAAAGACCTGGCTGCGGGACGCGCCCAGGCTGCTGGCCGCTTCTTCGTATTCGGGCGCCATGTCTTCCAGCACAGGCTGGACGGTGCGCACCACGAAAGGCAGGCCGATGAAGATCAGTGCCACCACCACGCCCAGCGGCTTGAAGGCCACCTGGATCCCCAACGGCGCCAGCAGCCCGCCCAGCCAGCCGTTGGGCGCGTATAGCGCGGTCAGTGCGATCCCGGCCACGGCCGTGGGCAGGGCGAAGGGCAGGTCCACCAGGGCGTCTATCAGGCGCTTGCCGGGGAATTCGTAGCGTGCCAGGACCCAGGCCACGATGCCGCCGAACACCGCATTCACGGCTGCCGCCAGCAGTGCCGCGCCGAAGCTCAGGCGGTACGAGGCCAGCACCCTGGGTGCGGTGACGGCCTGCCAGAAGGCGTTCCAGCTCAGGGACGAGGCAGTCAGAAAGGCCGCCGACAAGGGCAGCAGGACCACCAGGCACAGGTAAGTGAGCGTCAGGCCCAGCGTCAGGTTGCGGCCGGGCAGGACCCGGCGCGCACCCGGCGCCCGGGAAGTGAGAGTCGTGGCCATGGCCTTATTGCCCGCTCGGCTTGTAGATCTGGTCGAACACACCGCCATCCCCGAAATGCGTCTTCTGCGCTTCGGCCCAGCTCGGCGCCACGTCCGTGATCTTGAACAGCGACAGCTGCGGGAACTGCTGCGCGTGCCGCTCGGCCACCGCCGGCAGGGTGGGGCGGTAGTGGTTCTTCGCGGCGATTTCCTGGCCGGCTTCGGAATACAGGTATTCCAGGTAGGCCTGGGCCACGCTGCGGGTGCCCTGGGCATCGACGACCTTGTCCACCACGGCCACGGGCGGCTCGGCCAGGATGCTGACGGATGGCACGACGATGTCCACCTTGTCGGGACCCAGTTCCTCGATGGCCAGGAAAGCCTCGTTTTCCCAGGCCAGCAGCACGTCGCCGATCCCTCGTTCGACGAAGGTGGTGGTGGATCCCCGCGCGCCCGAATCCAGCACGGGCACCTGCCGGTAGAGCCTGCCGACGAATTCCCGCGCCTTGGCCTCGTCGCCGCCGTGCTGGCGCAGGGCATAGCCCCAGGCCGCCAGATAGTTCCAGCGCGCGCCGCCGGACGTCTTGGGGTTGGGCGTGATGACCTGGATGCCGGGCTTGATCAGATCGTCCCAGTCGCGGATGTGCTTGGGGTTGCCTTTGCGCACCAGGAAAACGATGGTGGATGTGTAGGGCGCGCTGTTCAGGGGCAGTTGCTGCTGCCAGTCCGGGCGGATCGAGCCACGCTCGGCGATGGCGTCGATGTCGGGCGCCAGCGCCAGGGTCACCACATCGGCCCGCAGGCCGTCGATCACCGAACGCGCCTGCTTGCCCGAGCCGCCGTGCGACTGGCGGATGGTGACGTGGTCGCCGGTCTTGTCCTGCCAGTACCGGGCGAATGCCTGGTTGTAGGCCTGGTACAGCTCCCGCGTGGGGTCGTAGGACACGTTCAGCAGTGTGATGTCGGCTGCCTGGGCCGCGCCGGCCAGGCAGACGGCCGCCGCAAGGGACAGCAGGAATCGGAATCGCATGGGAAGGAACCTCGAGATACGGGAATCGAGGTATCAGGTTAAAGAGTTCCTTTCCGGGAAAGAACGAATCGTTTTGTCCAACGATATGAATGCCGCGCATTATGCAGCGCTGCTATATGCGTATGCGGGGCCTCGTGGCCCCGGATGCCCGCCGTGCACGGCGGCACCCCGTGCGTGTCGTGCCTCAGGATTGCGGCGGCAGGAACTGCGGGCGCAGGATGCCGCGCAGGCGTTCGTAGGGAATCAGCAGCTCGGGCTGTCCCCAGGCATAGGGTGCGATCTCGTAGGGCTGGTATTTGACCAGCACGCCCAGGTCGGTCAGCCCCACGTTGTCGCTGGACGCAAAAGGCCACATGCGGTTGAAGTTGTCCCGGTTGTCGATGGCGTCGGCATGCTGATCCAGCCACCGCGTGTGTTCTTCGCGCAGCGCGGCATCGAAGGCGGGCCTGGCGCCTGGCGCCAGCAGATTATCGATCGTCAGGGCCTTTTCCGCCGTATTGTCCCAGTTCAGCAGCTGCGACCCGGTGATGCCGTGGGCCATGCCGGTCCGGTATTGGCCAGCGTCCAGTTCGACCACGGTCAGCCGCTCGTTGCGGTAACGAGTGCGCGCCGTCAGCTGGACCTCGTCGCGCGATGCGGCGGTCTTCCAGTAATAGGCTTCGAAACTGTCCAGCGTGTCGTAGGGGGCCGGGTTCTGCGTATCGACCCAGGTCATGGCGGCCAGGGCGTGGTCGACCAGTTCCGTCAGGCGGGGATGGCCGGGGAAAGCCAGTGAATCGACCGTCAGCTTCGGGCATTCGCCCTGGCAACCCGGCCGTTCGCGCGACCATTTGACCGGTTGCGTGAACAGGCCCGAGCGGCTGGTCTGCTGATCCAGCTGGGCAGGCATCAGGCTGAGATCGTCTTTGGGGCCGCTGGCGCAGCCGGCCAGCCCCAGGGTCAGCGCCAGCGCGGCGATCGACAGGGCAGGGCGCAGTGAAAACGGTGAGCGGTTCAGGGACGACGGGTACATCGGCGGAATCATCATGGGCGGGATGTTTGGCGGTGTTCCTGATCGAAGGCGGAACGGGTGATTTCAGGCGCTCCAATCATGGATAATGAGGGCTTTTCAACCTGTGGGGTCCGCATGATCAGAATCTACCACAACCCGCGCTGCAGCACGTCACGCAAGGCTTTGGAAACGCTCCAGGCCACGGGCCGCCCCGTCGAAGTGGTCGAATACCTGCACGAACTGCCGCCGCGCGCCGAACTGCGCGATATGATCCGGGCGGCCGGCCTGTCGGTGCGCGACGCGCTGCGCCCCAAGGAACCCGCCTACGAATCCCTGGGGCTGGCGGACACCGCGCTGACCGACGAACAATTGCTCGACGCCGTCGAACGGCATCCGGTTCTGCTGAACCGGCCCTTCGTCGTCACGGACAAGGGCACGCGCCTGTGCCGCCCCTTCGAAAGGATCCAGGAAATCCTCTGATCCCGTTCCGGTGTCCGCCCGGCATGGGCCTGCGGCGGACCATATGCACCGACACCCAGCGAGGGCCTCGCCGTGTTCGATTTCATGTATGACCTGCCCGAATGGGCCATGTTCGCCGTTTGTGTGCTGCTGGTGGGGTTCCTTTCGGCCACCGCCCTGATCCTGATGCGCATCCTGCGCCGTTTGTGGCCGCCCGGCCCGCACAGCTCCAATATGGTCAACACCATGCTTTCGGGCATCCTGCTGCCCACCGGCATCGTGATCGCTTTCGTGGCGTCCGACATCTGGCAGCAGGACGCCAAGGGCCGTGCCGCCGTGGAGCAGGAAGCCATTGCCGTGGCCGACACGCTGCGCGTCGCCAAGTTCCTGCCGGCCGAACTGCGGGAACAGGTCACCGGCGTGCTTGACGATTACATCCGCGAAGTCATCGAGGTCGAATGGCCCCTGATGGGCGACGGACGAGCGAGCCAGGTTGCGGAAGACCAGCTGGAGACCCTGATGGTCATCTCGGTGCGGATCGAGGCCGGAACCGACCAGATCGGGCTGCAGCGCGCCGCCGAATCATTGCGGCGCTACACGACGGATATCGAAAATGCCCGCAACCAGCGCCTGCTGGTTTCGCATGACCGGGTGCTGCCGACCAAATGGGTTGCCGTGCTGGTGCTGCTGTTCGTTGCCGCCTGCGTGCTCAGCGAACTGCACATGGGCCAGAGGCGCCCGCTGGCCCTGTCCCTGGTGCTGTTTTCCCTGGGCTTCGGTGCCACGCTCTACCTGATTGCCTCGTTCGACCGGCCCTTCACCGGTACCACCATCATCGAGCCGACTTCTTTGTCCGTGCTGCTGATCCGGGGCTAGGGCGGCGGCGCGCGGCAAGCCCATGAACGGAGGCGCCCCGGGCCGCACATGGGACGGCCCGGGGCTCGCGCGGAAACCGCCTCAGGGCTGGACCGAGGGGACGCCGGTCGGGAAGCTGCGCGTGCGGTGCGTCACCGGCAGGCCGCGCCCCTTCAGCAGGATGTTCCAGTAGAACCAGGGCATGAAGCTGCGCTTGAGCCACCAGTAGAAGCGCCGTGGAATGCGCGGATCGAACGGAAAGCTGGGCGTGATCGTGCCGCCGTAGGTGAATTCGGCCAGCAGGACCTTGCCGCGCGATGTCGTCAGCGGGCAGGCGGCGTAGCCGTCGTAGCTTTCGACATTGCCGGCGCCGCGCAGGACGCTCAGCAGGTTCAGCGTCAGCACGGGAGCCTGGCTCTTGATGGCCGCGGCCGTCTTGCTGTTCGGCGTCGAGGTGCAGTCGCCCAGGCCGAACACGTTGGGATAGCGGGCATGGCGCAGCGTGTTCTTGTCCACTTCCAGCCAGCCATTGGCGTCGGCCAGGGAACTGTTGCGGATGAAATCGGGCGCGCTTTGCGGCGGCACGACATGCAGCAGGTCGTAGCTGACTTCCTCGCGCACTTTTTCGCCGTCGATCACCGACTCGAAGACGGCGATCTTTTCCTCGCCGCGCACCTGCACCAGGTTCTGGCCGAAGCGCGGTTGCGCGCCGTAGGATGCCATCACCTTGTCCAGCGCCTGCGCATAGAACGGCACGCCGAAGACCGAGGCGCCGGCCGTGCGGAATTGCAGGCTGTCGGCCTTGACCCCCCGGCGGCGGAAATCGTCGGCCGCCAGGTACAGGGCCTTCTGAGGGGCGCCGGGGCATTTCACGGCACCGGCCGGTTGGGTGAAGATCGCGGTGCCGCCCTGGAACCGGCTCACCAGTTCCCAGGTATAGGGCGCAAGATCATAGCGATAATTGCTGGTCACGCCGTTCTTTCCCAAGGCCTCGGCCAGGCCGTCGATGGCGTTCCAGTTGATCTGGATCCCGGCGGCCACCACCAGGTAGTCGTAAGCCACGCGGGTGCCGTCGTCCAGCTCCACCTGGCGCTCGTCTGGCAGCAGTGCGGTCACGCGCTGCGCGATGTGCCGCACGCCGTCGGGCAGGCAGTCGTGCAGGGGACGTCGGGTGTCCTCGGCTTTGTAGGCGCCGCCGCCCACCAGCGTCCATGCGGGCTGGTAGTCGTGGTGGCTGGACGGGTCGATGATGGCGATGTCCAGGCCGGGCTCCTGGCGCCGGAGCTGGGCGGCGACGGTGGTCCCGCCGGTGCCGGCACCGACGATCACCACGGAGTGCTTGCGGATGGATGCGTTGCTCATGAAGGCCTCGAATGGGTCGGATGGAGCCTGGGGCAGGGAGCCCTGCGGCACGATGCGATCATTCTAGGATCGGGTCTTCGCCGCGAGAACGACCGATGGGCTATGTCTTTATGACTGTCGCAACAAGAAACCTGAACCTGTGAATGGGTATTCGGGACCGCCTGGTGGCGGGCCCGGTATCTGCCGATGATTCCAGGGGCGCCAAGGCATCGCCGCCTGTTTCGGTTACAGTGCGGTGATCGGGCAAGCTCTTGCCATTTTCCGAAATCCCGACTCTGCCTGTTTGCTCAAGGCTTATGAAATCCCTGCCTGAACACCACGATCTCGAAACCCTGTCCGTCCTCGTCGAAGGCCGCGTGCAAGGCGTCGGCTTTCGCGCCGCCACCGTCCGCCAGGCCCACCAGCTCAAGCTGGGCGGCTGGGTGCGCAACCTGCCCGACGGCCGCGTCGAGGCCTTGATCCAGGGCGAGCGCACCGCCGTCGACCGCATGCTGTCCTGGTTGCTCCAGGGGCCGCCCGCAGCGCGGGTGACCGGCGTATCGCACACGGAAACCCCGACCGATCGGCATTACGAGCGATTCGAACAGATCTGATCCGGGGCGCCACCCGAGGGGCGATTGAACCAAACCGCCTTTTCGCTGCCCAATCCCCATGTCCCGCCGATGGCCGGCGGGCTTGCCCATATCCGAGGTATGCATGAAACGACTCTCCACCATCGGCTTGCTGGCCGCCATCCTGAGCGCATCCCTGTCCGTGCATGCTCAGGCGGGCGAGGCCGTCACCGTCTACCAGGATCCGAACTGCGGTTGCTGCCACGGCTGGGCCGAGCACATGCGTGCCGAGGGTTTCGATGTGCGCGAGGTGCCTTCGTCCGACATGGCGGCCGTCAAGGCCCGG
The DNA here is from genome assembly GCF_039523555.1 of Castellaniella daejeonensis. Lineage (NCBI taxonomy): Bacteria > Pseudomonadati > Pseudomonadota > Betaproteobacteria > Burkholderiales > Alcaligenaceae > Castellaniella > Castellaniella daejeonensis. Next base: position 80,407 of record NZ_BAAAFN010000011.1, on the reverse strand, counting down.
CTGGGCGTGCCGATGGATCTGGCGTCCTGCCACACGGCGCGGCTGGAATCCAGCGGCCAGATCATCGAAGGCCACGTTCCCGCCTCGGCGGTGCGCAAGCTGCTGGCATCGAAAGACATGCGCGGCGCCGCAGCGCCCGGCATGCCCCTGAATTCCCCCGGCATGGGAGCGATGGACGGCAACCTGGTCACGGTCGACTTCGACGGCAGGCCGTTCTCGCGCGACTGAGGCAGCTTCGGGGCCGGGCCGTCATCGCGCGGGGCGGGCGTCGTCCGTGTCTTCGTGCGGTTTTTCCACCACCAGTTCCACGCGGCGATTGCGCGCCCGGCCATCGGCCGTGCGGTTGTCGGCGATTGGCCGCGAGTCGGCGTAGCCCACGGCCTTCAGGTGCCCCTTGGAAATGCCGTTGGCCTGCAGATAGCGCACCACGCTGCCTGCCCGGGCGCTGGACAGTTCCCAGTTCGACGGATAGCGGGCGTTGCTGCGCACCGGCACGGAATCCGTGTGGCCTTCGACCGTGACATCGTAGCCGGCGTCGGACAGCACCTTGGCCATGCGTTGAAGCACCGACAGGCCTTCCCGGCTCAGGTCCGCCTGACCCGTTCCGAACAGGATCTCGCTATTGATGCGGAAGCTGATGGAACGCCGGTTGACGATCACCTCGACGTCATGGCCCAGTTCCCCAAGCGGCAGCGAGGCCGCCAAGGCGGCGCCTTCGGACGATTCTTCCGGTTTTGCCTCCGGCACGGCCGGTGCGGAAGCCGGCCGGGAATTTTCCATGCCGGCGGAAGGCGAGGAGGGCGGCGTGGCGGTGGCGGGTGCCTCCGGTTCGGCAGCCGGGGGCTGGGCTGCCGGTGCAGGAACGGAGGCGGGAGCCTGGTCGGGTGCGGGAGCAGTCGTCGAAGCGCCCGGCGCTGCCGGCTCGGCGGCATGGTCCGTTGCCGCCGAGGGGCTCCCAGCCGGCGTTTCGGGGACATCTGGCGCCCCGGTCGGCATGGGTTGGGCAGCATGATCCGCCGGCGCCTCGGCTCCGTCCGGCGCCGCCATCCCGGCAGAGGCGGCAGGAACAGGCGAGGGCGCGGGTTCGAATTCGGGAAATGTTCCGTACAGCGGGGAATGCACCGGTTCGGCCGGAGGCGGAGGAGGCAGGAAGATTTCGTCGGCCGGGACCGGAGGATAGGGATAGGGCGCGTCCGGCTCGGGAATCGGCGCCATGGCGACGACAGGCTGCGTGCCGGCCTGTCCGGCCGTGCCAGGCTTGCCGGCCCGCTTGCCGATCGACCCGGAGAACGCCAGCATCACGATCATGACGACCAGCAGCAGGGTCATCATGTCCAGATAGGTCATGAACCAGCCTTCTTCCTGGGCCGAGTCGGCCGGCTTCTGCTCCAGGCTCCAGCGGTCGACGTCCGCGCGCTTGCGATCGCGCCGCAAGGCCTGCCGGGCCTGCTGCAGCTCGGTCTCCATCGCCCGCATGCGCTGGACAATGGCCTGGGCCGGATTCAAGTCGCCGGATGCGTGCCTCATGAGGGCTCCGGTTCCTTGTCCCCGGGGGTCGCAGCGGGCGCAGGCTGCTGGTCGCGGATCTCATCGCGGATATCCTCGATGAAGGCCTTGAGCGTTTCCCGCATCAGGGCCGGGCTGCGCTTCTGGCTCATCATGGCGATGCCCTGCATCAGGGTGTTCATCAGGATCAGGCGCTGTTCGGTGCGGCGTTCAAGCTTCACCGCGATGGGCTTGAAGACCAGGTTGGCCAGCAGCACACCGTAGAAAGTCGTCATCAGGGCCAGCGCCATCTGCCGGCCGATGGCCGTGATGTCGCCGTCGCCCAGCAGGAACAGCAGGTTCACCAGGCCCACCAGCGTGCCCAGCATGCCGAAGGCCGGTGCAAAGCCCGCCATCGTGCGAAACAGCTGGGCCTCGGCGTGCTCCTTGGCTTTCATGCGGGCGATGCGCCATTGCAGCAGGTCGAGGATGTCCTGCTCGGGCACGTTGTCGATCACGAATTGCACGCCGTTGCGCAGGAATGGACTGGATACCCGTTCCAGGGCCTGCTCGACGGCGTGGATATCGCTCTGCATCCAGATGCGGGCAATCTCGACCAGGTCTTCGAGATCCTTGTCGGCGTCCAGGCGCTCGTGGTGCACGACACTGCGGATCAGGCCGAAGACGCGCATCACTTCGCGCAAGGGATAGGCGATGAAGGTGGCTGCCGCTGTTCCGATCAGCACGATTCCCAGGCCCGGCCAATCGATGAAAAGTCCGGGATCCTCGGCCGACAGGAACAGGACGATGACCAGCAGTACGATGCTGGCGACGATGCCGATCAAGGTGGATGGGTTCATGTGTGGAGCCATTGGATGAAACAGACGCATCTTACCGTGATCGGCGAAGCGGGCACTTGAAAAACAATGGGTTTTTTCCGGGCCGCCGGCCCGGACGGGAACCGGATGCGGCCAGGGGGCAGTTCGCGGACGACGGATCGGCTATCCGTTCCGATCCTTCTTTAATTCGCATAATGTATATTATGTAAAGTAATGGAAATCGGATTCTGAACTGTCTCCGGGGCCCTAGGCTGCTTCGATCCACGCGATGATCAGCCCCGCATCATTGGACCTGGGCACCATCCTCAGGATCGGGTGCTCGCCTGACGCCACGGAAAGATGCGCTGTGTCGCCGGCCTCCAGCACGTCCCGGCCCGAGCGGTCCGATATCTCGAACTCGTACGTACCACGGTATCCATGGCACAGCCAATGCCCCGGCGCCAGATGCCTGACGAGTGAGCCGCGCCATGCCTGCACGCGGCCGAGCGCCCTGGATCGCCGCAGCATCAGGTTGAAGTCCCGCACAGGCCCACCGGACAGTTCGTCGCAGCGGTACGGTGTCTCACCGGCGAAGCAGAAGCCTTGCCCTGCCGACAGGACGACAGACTGTCCGGTATCTTCCCGGGCCAGGCGTACTGGGCCGCCCCGGGTAACGAACAGCACGCGGTCGAAGCCTTCCCATCGGGAAAATGGTCCGGGCGCATCGATGTCGGCGGCACTGGCGCGCCACAGGAAATCGTCCATTCCCGCTCCTTCCGGATGGATGGCAATCTCCCGCGTGACGCCGCCGCCATTTTTCCAGGCGATCTCGCGCAGCCCGGCGGCGCGGACGACGCGCAAGCCGCTTGCAGCTGCCCGGCCATCCACGGCGGGCAGCGTGTCGGAAAAGCCTTCAGGACTCACGATGGTTCAGGGTCTGAGCAGATGCCAGGCCAGCCGGGCGGCGGCGCGGGCCGTATGGTGATCGATATCGTGATCCGGATTCATCTCTGCGATATCGGCCAGGCGCAGCTTGCCGCTGCGCTTGACGGCCAACGCGCAGGCCTCCACGACGCTCAGGGGCACCCCCAGCGCAGAAGGCGCCGATACACCGGGGGCCACGCCCGCGGGCAGCACGTCCAGGTCGATCGTCAGGTAGACCAGGTCGGCCTCGGCCAGCAGCGCGTCGATCTGTCGCAGGCGCTTGGCCAGGTGGCGCTCCTGCATGTCCATGTCTTCGACGTAGAAGACATCCAGTGCCCGCGCATGGTCGTACAGTCCCCGCGTGTTGCCCACGGGCGAAACGCCCAGGCAGGCGTAGCGGATCGGCAGGCCATGGTTCCTGCCGTATTCCAGGATCTGGTCGAAAGGGGTGCCCGATGATCCCGGCCGGCTGGTGCGCAAGTCGAAATGCGCGTCCAGATTGACGATCAGGATGCGCGGCGGCGCCCCGCCCTCTTCTGCCAGATGGCCCGCCAGCCCCTGGAAGCTGGCCCAGGCGACTTCGTGCCCCCCGCCCAGCGTCACGGGTAGCGCGCCTGCGGCCAGCACGGCCGAGACCTTGCGTGCCTGGGCCTGCTGTGCAGTTTCCAGCAAATCGCCCTCGCAGACGACGTCGCCGACATCCCAGAACCGCTCCAGGTCGTGCGCCGGCAGGTTGGCCAGCATGCGGCGGATCGCCTCGGGCCCCCTGCTGGCTCCCGGGCGGCCGTGGTTGCGCCGCACGCCGGCATCGCTGGCGAAGCCCAGCAACACGGCGTCCCCGGCCCCATAGCCTGCCGGATCGGTACGCACGATCTGGAACAGCCTGCGGGTATCCCCCATTTCGGACGCGTCGTTGCGCCCCTTCCAGAGCGTATCGCTCATGATGCTCCCGCCTCCACGGGTCCCTTGCTGAGCACCGCCTGCAGGAACGAGCGGGTGCGCTCGTGCCTGGGCTGCTGGAAAATGATGTCCGGCCGGTCGGCCTCGATGATCCGGCCATAGTCCATGACGACCACGGTGTCCGCCATTTCCCGGGCAAAGCCCATTTCGTGGGTGACGACCATCATCGTCATGCCTTCCTTGGCGAGCAGCTTCATGACCTGCAGGACTTCGCCGACCAGTTCGGGGTCCAGTGCCGACGTGGGCTCGTCGAACAGCATGACTTCGGGTTCCATGGCCAGCGCCCGGGCAATTGCCACCCGCTGCTTCTGTCCACCCGAAAGGCTGTTGGGCATGGCCCGGGCCTTGGATTCGAGCCCGACCTTGGTCAGGAGCGCCAGGCCTTTTTCATCCGCCTGCGCGGCGGAAGCGCCGCGCAGGGTGCGCGGGCCGATGGTGACGTTCTCCAGCACGGTCAGGTGCGGAAACAGGTTGAAGGACTGGAACACCATGCCCACACGGGTGCGCAGGTGGTTCAGTTGCTTCTCGGCCATGAGTGCGCCTGCGTCCAGCAAGCGCTCGCCGCAGATATCGATGGTGCCGCGCTGGGCGATTTCCAGTCCGTTGCAGCAGCGCAGCAAGGTGCTCTTGCCCGAACCGCTGGGACCGATCACCACCACGACCTGGGAACGGTCGACTTCCAGGTCCACGCCCTTCAGGACCGCATTGTCTCCATACGACTTGTGGAGATCGCTGATCCGGATCATGACATCGGATGTGTTCATTGCACCATGCCTCCGGCCTGCAGGCGCAGCTCGACGCGACGCAGGATTTTCGATGTGGCGCTGGTGAGAATCCAGTAGATCAGCGCGATCACGAGATAGACCTCCAGCGAACGATAGGACACGCTGATGATCTTCTGGCCTTCGTGCATCACATCGTGGATCGTGACCAGGGAAACCAGCGCCGAGTTCTTGATCAGGGCGATGAACTCGTTGCCCAGCGGCGGGATCATGCGCACGATCGCCTGCGGCAGGATGATCTTGACCATGGCCTGTGTCGAGGACATGCCCAGGGATCGCGCCGCCTCCATCTGCCCCCTGTCCACGGACTGGATCGCGCCGCGCACGACCTCCGAGACGTAGGATGCCGAGTACATCCCCATGCCCAGCACGCCGCAGACGAAAGCGGGCAGCAGGATGCCGAAACGGGGCAACCCGAAGAACCAGATGAACAGCTGCACCAGCAAGGGCGTGCCCCGGAAGCAGGACAGGTAGACGCTGCACGCCTTGTAGAGAATCCTGCGCTGCGGATTCAGGCGGCCGATGCCGATGAGCAGACCCAGGCAGCAGGACAGCAGCAGCGCGCACACGGTGACTTCGACCGTCACCCATGTGCCGCGCAGCAAGTCTTCCCAGCCTGCGATCGCGGGCGTGAAGTCGAGATTCATTGCTTGCTGCCCTCGAACCACTTGTCGACCAGGCGCTGGTACACGCCATTGGCCCGTATGGTCTTGAGCGCCTGGTTCAGCTCCTGGGTCAATTCAGGCTGGTTCTTGCTCACCGCGATCCCGTATTCCTCGGTCGTGATCTGCTCGTCCAGCACCGTGAAGCCGGGATTCTGCTGTGCGAACAGCTTGGCGGCCGGCTTGCCCGTCACGGCGGCATCCGCCCGCCCGATATCCACCAGGTTGAACATTTCCTGGTTCTTTTCCACCTCGACCCGCTGCACCTTGGGATAGTGCTGCTGCATGTAGTTCACTGATTTGGTGCCGACCTGCACCGTGACGCGCTTGCCGTCCAGATCCTTCAGCGTCTTGACCGGGCCGTCCTGCTTGGTCAGCACCACCAGCCCGCCCGCGTAGTAGGAATCCGTGAAATCCACGGCCTTCTTGCGTTCGTCGGTGATGTAGATTGCCGACATGGCGGCGTCGGCCCGTCCGGAAATCACCGCGGGGATCAAGCCCTTGAAGTCGATGTCCGTCCAGGCGATCTTCTTGCCCATGGCCTGGGCCAGCGCCTCGGTCAGTTCGATGTCGAAGCCCGTCCGCTTGCCGTCCACGGTCATCTCCATGGGAGGGAACGTCGGATCGGTGACCACGCGGATGGTGTCGGACGCGGCCTGGCTGGCGGCAGATGCACCGCCCAATGCCAGGGCCATCAGGGTGATGCGGAAAGTCTGGGTCAGTTTCATGAAAGTCTCCTCGGTGTGGGCGTGTCTGTGGTCAAAGGCTTTGCAGCCGCGATGAAATATGCGCCGCCCCGCGCACTGTCATCTCGATGAATCGTTCTTCCTGTCCCTGCGCCCTGAGCGAGGGCGCCATCATGGTGATGACGGCCACCGCGGCATGGCCGTCATGCTGGTACAGGGGCGCGCTCGCGCCCCAGACACCGGCATCGACCTCGCCGTTGGTGACCGCGTACCCTTGGGCACGAATGCGTTCCAGCTGCTCTTCCAGCCCGGCCAGTGCCTCGTCGTCGAGCAATTGGTCGCGCCGCAGCTGGTCCAGCACGGCGCGCCGCTGCTCGACGTGCATGAATGCCAGCAGCGCCTTGGCCGAAGCGCCCTTGCACAGCGGCAGCATCCGTCCCTTGACGAACGAACAGCGCAGCGGATGCCGGCTCTCGACCATGTCCAGGCAGACGATCTGGTGCTTGACGGCCACGAGCAGGCCGATCGACTCCCCGCTCTGTGTCGACAGGGCTTCCATTTCTTCGTGCGATTCGAGCGTGAGGAACGACGATTGGTCGAACCCCCAGGCCAGGGGCACGCACATCGGCCCGGGCGAGAATTCGTTGTCCCGGCCGATCACGAAACCCCAGCGCTTCAACAGCGACAACTGGCGATACAGCGTGCTTTGTGCCAGGCCGGTCAGATCCATCAATTCGGGAATCGTGGCGCCACGCCCGAGCCGGGCCAGCGTTGCCAGAACGTGCAGGACCCGCTCGGCGCCGCCTTTGGCCACAGCGTGATCTTCTTGCATGCGGATGAGCCCTCGCGATGGAAACAGCGGTTCGGTGAAGAGGCCGTGGCGGCGGCGGGCTGGCCTCTGCCGGACGCTCGTTCCCCTACGGAATGAGGCTCATCATAAGGATTTTTTGATAATTTCTTCTGTATTATTCTTATCAAATGAGAATCTAAGGGAAATCACTGAAGCGCATCATCCGGCCCGCGCAGTACGTGGCGAACGCAATCCAGCGCCAGTTCGACCGATTTCGGACGATACTCGTCCCGGCGCCAGTACATCGACACCGAGCCAAAGCAATGCAGCGTCAGGGGCAGGATGCGCAGCAGGCCCATTTCCGCCAGGGCGCTCGCCGAACGATGCGAGGCAACGCCGATCGCATCGCTGTTCCTGAGCAGCGCGATATTGGCGATGACCGAATTGGATTCGATGTAATTGGGGGGCAGGCTCAGGCCCGCCGCGGCCAGGGCGGTTTCCAGCGCCTTGCGGATCGGCGATCCCCGCGGCCAGACGACCCAGCGGTACTCCAGGACGTCGTCCCAGCCGATGGCGCCGCGATCGGCCAGGGGATGGTCGCGCCGCACGGCCAGGGCGACCGGTTCGGTATACAAGAGTTCGGAATCGAAGCTTTCCAGGCTCGGATCGTCCTCGATCGTCCGGCCGATGACGATGTCCAGGTCTCCCTGGCTGAGCTGATTCAGCAGCAGGTCCATGGTGCCTTCGACCAGATCGATGCGCAGGCTGGGCATGCGGGCAGCCATCTCCAGCGCGGCGAGCGGCCCGGCCTCGGTTGCCGCCACCCCCGAGGCGCCCAGGGCGACGTGCCCTGCTCCGCCTTCCCGCAGGATGTTCATGTCAGCCGCGGCCCGGTCGAGCTGGGCTTCGATGCGGCGGGCATGCTCGATCAGCGCCTGACCATGGACCGTCGGCGTCAGGCCGCGGGCATGACGCTCGAACAGCGTCAGGCCCACGTCGCTTTCCAGGTCCTTGAGCCATTTCGACAGGCCGGGCTGCGTGGTGTGCAGCGCGGCCGCCGAGCGGCTCAGGTTGCGGGTCTGGGCCAGGCTGAGCAAGAACCTGAGATTGCGCAGCCGGATGCGGTCGGTCCAATCGCTAGCCATGAGAAGCTCCAGGATGGGGCGCGCCGGCGGCGACCGACCTTCGGACTCAGGGCTGCTTGCCGGGGTCCTTCACGGCCTCGAAGGTCGCGAACTCGATGTTCTGCAGTTCGCCGTCGACCCGCTCCAGTTTGCGGATGTATTCGTTCTGGATGATATCGCGGGTTTCTGGATCGATCTGCACGGGACCGCGCGGGCTTTCCCATGCCATGCCCCGGGCAGCCGCCATGAACGCATCGCCGCTGGCGTCGCCGCCGGTCTTTTCGAGCACCTTGTAGATCAGCTGCATGCCGTCGTAGCCGCCCACGGCCATGAAGTTCGGGCGGTCCTTGGGGTGGGACTTGGCGTAGGCCGCGACGAATGCCTTGTTTTCCGGCGAATCGTGGGCCGCCGAATAATGGAAGGCCGTGATCATGCCGAGCGCATTGTCGCCCAGCGCCGGCAGGGAGTTTTCATCGGTCATGTCGCCGGGGCCCATTTCCCTGATGCCCAGCTTGTCCAGGCCCATTTCGCGGAAGTTCTTCGCCAGGGCCACCATCGAACTGCCCGGCGGCACGAAGAAGAAGAGCGCATCCGGACGGGTGTCCTTCACGCGCTGCAGGAACGGCGCGTAGTCGGGCGTGCTGACCGGCGTGCGGACTTCGCCGAGCACCTTGCCGCCCAGTTCGGTGAAGGTCTTCTTGAACTGCTGCTGGGCATCGTGCCCCGGTCCGTAGTCCGCCACCAGGATGTAGGCCGAATGAATGCCGTTCTTCACGGCCCATTGGGCGATGGCCCAGGAGCTCTGCGGCAGAGTCATCGATACACGCGCGATGTAGGGCGATTTTTCCGTGATCGAGGACGTGGCCGCGTTCATCACGATCATGGGCACTTTGGCCTCGGTGGCCAGGGGGGCGACGGAGAAGGCGTTGGGCGTCAGGTCGAATCCGGCCAGGATGTCGACCTTGTCCTTGATCAGCAGTTCCTGCGCCTGGCGCTTGGCCACCGCCGGGGCGATGCCGGTGTCATCCTTGACGATCAGCGTCACCTTGCGGCCGGCGACCGTATCGCCGTGCTGGGCCATGTAGGCCTCGATGCCGTTCTGGATCTGCTTGCCGTAGTCCGAATAGGGCCCCGACACCGACAGGACCAGGCCGATTTTCAAGTCCTTGGCCTGGACTGGCGATGCAACCGCCGCCGCAGCCGCGGCCAGGGCGGCGGCGCCCAGGATGTTGTGAAGTTTCATGGTCTCTCTCCTTGTTGGACAATGTTCATTGTTGGCGGGCCGCAAAGGACCGGATGAATCCGGCCAGTTCGTCCGTGGCTGTCAGCGGCAGCACGTTGGCCACGTACTGGTCGGGCCGCACGATGACGACGGCGCCCTGCCGGTCGATGCCGCGCAGCTGGAAAATATCCCGGTCCGGCAACGCCGCATACACGTTTTCCAGATCGGGAAGCCGGTGCGTTCCCACGCGCGGCAGGAAGACCGCCGGGACCCGGCCGATGTCCACCGCGGCATAGTCCTGCTGATAGATCACCTTCAGGTCGAACCAGGCGTTCTCGTCCAGGCCGGCCGGCGTGTAGCCCCGGATGGGCGACTCGGGGGATTCGTCCAGCCAGCGCCCGAGCGCCGCCAGGGGGGAATCCTCGCCGGCGCGCGCCGAGTCGGCGAATACGTAGATCCGCCAGCGGCCGTCGGCCCGGGCCTCGTGCCCCAGGTGCAGGCGGTTGGCATCGGCCACGCGCATCACTTCCGCGGACCGGAACCGCTTGCCGACCGGATAGCCCGCGGCCAGGGACTGGTGCGCGGCCGGGGCGACGATCATCGAAGGCGCGTAGCAGGTCATGAATCCCTGGGCGAATTCTGTGATCCGCAAATAGGCCTGTTCGAACTCGGCATGGGTGGCAAAGGCTTCCGACGACTTGGCCATCTGCGTGGCCCAGCGCAGATCCTGGTCGATGAGGTCCTGGCCGATCTTCTGGCGCTCGGCCGAATAGGTCGACAGGAGCCGGGCGGGGCTGCGGCCTTCCAGGACATGCCCCAGTTTCCAGCCCAGATTGAATCCGTCCTGCATCGAGGCGTTCATGCCCTGCCCCGCCTTGGCGCTGTGGGTATGGCCCGCATCCCCGGCAATGAACACGCGCGGAGAACGCGGCGCCTTTCCCGCCACGGGGATGGCATCGTCGAAATGGTCGCACAGCCGGTGGCCGACTTCGTACACACTGTGCCAGGCCACCTCGCGCACGTCCAGCCGGTAGGGATGGAAGATTCGCTGCGCACGTTCGATGATCTGCTCGACCGGCATGTTGCGCACGGCACCCGCATCGCTCTCGTTCACTTCGCCCAGGTCGACATACAGGCGAAACAGGAAACCGCCTTCGCGGGGGATCAGGAGAATGTTGCCATCGGCTTCGGACTGGATCGCGCACTTGGTGCGGATATCGGGGAAATCGGTATCGGCCAGCAGATCCATGACGCCCCAGGCATGGTTCGACGATACGCCCTGCAGCGCCAGGCCGATCGCCTTGCGCACGCCGCTGCGCCCGCCGTCGGCTCCCACGACGTAGCGTGCATGGACGATGCGCTGCCCGCCGCTTGCGTCTCCGACCCGCGCCAGCCGCACGGCCACGGGATAATCGCCTTCGTCGGCAACCGTCAGCCCCAGGAATTCGTAGCCGTAATCCGGCTTCATGCGCGTGGGCGCATTGGTCATGAATTCGGCGAAATAGTCCAGCACGCGGGCCTGATTGACGGTCAGATGGGGATATTCGCTGACATCGTGCGGATCTTCGTCGACGCGGGAAACCCGGACGATGTCCGCGGGGTTCTGCGGGTCCGGTTTCCAGAATGCGGTTTTCGTGACATGGCAGGCTTCCGCGGCCAGGCGCTGCGCGAAACCGAAGGCCTCGAACGTTTCCAGGCTGCGCGGCTGCAGGCCATCGGCCAGGCCGACCTCGAGGCGCCCTGCCCTGCGATCGACGATGCGCGTGACGATGCCGGGAAACTGGGACAACTGGGCCGCAGTGATCATCCCGGCCGGCCCCGCGCCGACGATGAGCACGTCCACGCGTTCGGGCAATTCTTCCGGGCGATCGATCCCGGCCCCTGCGGGTGCCTGGATGCGCGGGTCGTGCGAGACGTACCCATGGTGATGGTATTTCAAGACAGTCTCCTGAAAGGAATCTTATGGGGGATCTTTTCGCGAGAAGAACTGCCGGATATTCTAGGTATGGATTGCGTCTATTTCATATTTTTAAGAATGAAATATTCCTATCATCGATACTGGAAAAGATATACCTGAACGATGAAACCGGTGGCCGGGGGCAAGGCTCAGCCAAGCCGCCAGGCCAGCACCGCCAGTGCAACGGCCAATACCGGCAGCGTCAGCACCAGCCCCGTGCGGCAGTACTGCCCCCAGCCGATGCGGATGTCGCGGCCGCGCAGCACGTGCAGCCACAGCAGCGTTGCCAGACTGCCGATGGGCGTCAGCTTGGGGCCCAGGTCGCAGCCGATCACGTGGGCGTAGATCATGGCTTCGCGCACGGCGCCCTGCGCCTGCGATGCCTCGATCGACAGGGCACCGATCAGGACCGTAGGCAAATTGTTCATCAGGGACGACAGCGTGGCGCTCAGCAACCCCGTGCCGAGGGCGGCCGTCCAGACCCCTCTTCCCGCCAGCCAGCCCAGCGCCTGCGTCAGAAATCCGGTCAGGCCGGCATGGCGCAGCCCGTAGACCACAAGGTACATCCCCAGGGCAAACACGATGATCTGCCAGGGCGCGCCGCGCACCCGCCGCAGGACCGGGATGCGCCCGCCCCGCGCAGCGATCGCGGCCAGGACCAGGGCGCCGGCCGCCGCCGTCGCGCTGACGGGGACGCCCATGGGCTCCAGCACGAAGAAACCGAGCAGCAGCCAGGCCAGCACGCCCCACCCTGCCACGAACGTCGGCCGGTCGCGCACGGCGGTCGCCGGCAGCGGCAATCGCTGCACGTCGTAGCGCGGCGGGATGGCCCGGCGAAACAGCACGCCCAGCACCGCCAGCGCGGCGAGGATGGCAGCGAGGTTCACGGGCATCATGACGGCCGCGTAGCGGGCGAAGCCGATGCCGAAATAATCTGCCGTGACGATGTTGACGAGGTTGGACACCACCAGCGGCAAGCTGGCGGCATCGGCGATGAAGCCTGCCGCCATGACGAAGGCCAGCGTCGCGCGGGGCGAGAATCGCAGCGCCGCCAGCATGGCGACCACGATGGGGGTCAGGATCAGCGCCGCGCCGTCGTTGTTGAACAAGGCGCTGACGCCGGCGCCCAGCAGCACCATCAGGACGAACAGGCGCCCGCCCCGGCCGCCGCCCCATCGCGCCATGTGCAATGCGGCCCACTCGAAGAAGCCGGCGGCTTCCAGCAGCAGGCTGATGATCACGACCGCGACGAAGGTACCCGTGGCGTTCCAGACGATGCCCCAGACGACCGGGATGTCGGCCGGCTGGATCACGCCGGTCAGCAACGCCAGCCCCGCACCCAGGCAGGCGCTCCAGCCGATCCCCAGGCCGCGCGGCTGCCAGATGACCAGCGCCAGCGTCAGGATGAACAGGGCCAGGGCGAGCATCAGGCCCCCAGGATCCCGGCGGCGTGCAGCAGCGTCAGCCCGCCCAGGCTCGCGAACAGTACGGCGGCAATACCGTGTATCAGCCGTGCGGGCAGGCGGTCGGCCGCCCGTGCGCCGAAATACACGGCCGGGACATTGGCCAGCATCATGCCCAGGGTGCTGCCCCCCACCACGGCGACCAGGCTGTCGTAGCGGGCGGCCAGCGCCACGGTGGCGATCTGGGTCTTGTCACCCATTTCCGCCAGGAAGAACAGCGTAATGGTGGCCGCCAGCACGCCCAGGCCGCGCATTGGCGCCGGCGCTTCGTCGAGCTTGTCGGGGATCAGCAGCCAGCCGGCCATGAGAAGGAAGGAAATCCCCAGCAGCCATTGCAGGACGGTGGGATCGAGCAGCCGGGCGACCAGCTGGCCGGCCAGACCGGCCAGGGCATGGTTGGCCAGGGTGGCAATCAGCACGCCCAGGCAGATCAGGACGGGACGGTGGTAACGGGCGGCCAGCACCATGGCCAGCAGCTGGGTCTTGTCGCCGATTTCACCCAGAGCGACCACACCGGTGGAAACGAGGAAGGCATCCATGAAGAGGAACGTCCGGGGCTGACGCGACTACGCCCCCGCCGGCCCCATGCGGCGGGAAACGCAGTCAGCGGTCTTGCCAGGCCCCGGTATGTGCGGATACCGGTGGGCCGCAGGCGCCATGGCCGGATGGCCAAGTGTGTTGACGCATGCACCGCGCGGGATGCGCTGTCCTTGGGACGGCGCGGCACGCGGGTCGGCTACTCCCCGATGACGGGTGGCGCGAATTATACCGGGGATTTCCCCGCCCGCGGACGCGCGGCGGCGATTCCCGCCCTGCGCGCAAGGATGCGCCGGGCGATGCGGGCGGCTTTGTCGTATGATGGACTTCTACACGTTTTTCCCCTTCCTTCCATATCCATCATGCCCTCAGGTACCCGAATCGTCGAATTCGACCGCCCGGACATGGCTGTCGGCACCCACACCGTGGCCGAAGCCTGGGCCCGGGTGAATCCGCCGCTGTCTCCCCAGGAACGCGAATTCCAGAAAGACCGCATCCGGCGGCTGCTGAAATCCCGCAATGCCGTCCTGGTCGCGCACTACTACGTCGATGCCGACATCCAGGACCTGGCCGAGGAAACCGGCGGCTGCGTTTCCGATTCGCTGGAAATGGCGCGCTTCGGGCGCGACCACGCGGCCGACACCCTGGTGGTCTCGGGCGTGCGCTTCATGGGTGAAACGGCCAAGATCCTTTCGCCCGAAAAACGCATCCTGATGCCCGACCTGGACGCTACCTGTTCCCTGGACCTGGGTTGCGATCCGGTGGCCTTCGCCGCCTTCCGGGCACAGTACCCGGACCGCACCGTGGTGGTCTACGCCAATACCAGCGCCGCCGTGAAGGCGCAGGCCGACTGGATGGTGACGTCCTCGATCGGCCTGGACATCGTCTCCGAGCTGCATCGCCAGGGCAAGAAGATCCTCTGGGCGCCCGACCGCCACCTGGGCTCCTACATCCAGCGCGAAACCGGCGCCGACATGGTGCTGTGGCAGGGATCCTGCACCGTGCACGACGAATTCAAGGGTCTCGAGCTGGACCTGATGCGCAAGGAACACCCGGACGCCCTGGTGCTGGTGCACCCCGAATCGCCCGCCTCCGTCGTGGCCCAGGCCGACGTCGTGGGTTCCACCTCGCGGTTGCTGGCGGCCGTGACCGAATCGCCGGCCACGACCTTCATCGTGGCCACCGACCAGGGGCTGCTGCACAAGATGCGTCTGGCCGCACCCGGCAAGACCTTCATTGCCGCGCCCACGGCCGGCGAGTCGGCCACCTGCAAGAGTTGCGCCCACTGCCCCTGGATGGCCATGAATTCCCTCAAGGGCGTGGCCGATGCGCTCGAATTCGGCACCAACGAAGTCCGCCTGGATCCGGCCCTGGGCCGCCAGGCCAAGATCTGCATCGACCGCATGCTGGATTTTGCCGCGGCACGCCGCCGCAACACCCGCCCCGGCCCCGACCTGGCGCAGGAACAGGCCCTGTTTTCGGGGATCGGTCCGGCATGAGCGTCGCTTCCACCCTGCGCAACCCCCACGCCCCCTTCTCGCCCGCCCTGCAATCGTCCCTCGATGCCAACGTCGAACGCGCCCTGGCCGAAGACGTCGGCACGGGCGACCTGACCGGGCTGCTGATCCCCGGCGAGCAAGTCGAGGCCGCCCAGGTGATCGTGCGCGAACCCGCCGTGCTGTGCGGCGCGCCCTGGTTCGAAGCCGTGATGCATCGGGTCGACAAGCACATCCTGCTCGATTGGGCCTATGCCGAAGGCGACCTGATGGAGGCCGACTCCGTGGTCTGCCGGCTGCACGGCCCGGCCCGCGCCCTGCTGACCGCCGAGCGCACGGCCTTGAATTTCCTGCAACTGCTCTCGGGCGTCGCCACGGCAACCCGCCGCTACGTGGACCTGACGGCCGGCACCCACGCTGCCATCCTGGATACCCGCAAGACCCTGCCCGGCCTGCGCCTGGCCGAAAAATACGCGGTACGCGTGGGCGGCGGCAAGAATCAGCGCATTGCCCTGTATGACGGCATCCTGATCAAGGAAAACCACATCATGGCCGCGGGCGGCATCGCTGCCGCCCTGCGGGCCGCGCAAAAGGTCTCGGGCGGCAGCGTCCCGGTCCAGATCGAGGTCGAATCGCTCGAGGAACTGCGGCAGGCGCTGGACGCGGGCGCCAAGTCCGTGCTGCTGGACAATTTCAGCCTGGATGGCCTGAAAGCCGCCGTCGAGCTGAACGCGGGCCGTGCCCTGCTGGAAGCATCCGGCGGCATCCGCCACGAGACCGTGCGCGCAATCGCGCAGACGGGCGTGGATCGGATCTCGATCGGCAGCCTGACCAAGGATGTCCAGGCCGTCGATTATTCCATGCGGATCACCTGATTCCGCACGGACGCCCGGCCGGCGGAGCCGGCCACCGGCTGGCTCCGCGTCATCCGCTTCAGCGGAAGCCGTCTTCGGGCGTCATCACCGTAGGCAGCGCCCGCGGCAGTGTCCAGGGGAAATCCTGGCAGTAATGCAGGCCGCGGCTTTCCTTGCGCGACAACGCCGCGGCCACGACCAGGGCCGCCACCTGGATCAGGTTGCGGCATTCCAGCAAGTCGCTGGTGACCCGGTGTTCCTGGTAATACGTTTCGATTTCCTGCTCCAGCATGCTGATGCGCTGGCGTGCGCGGCCCAGGCGCTTTTGCGTGCGCACAATGCCGACATAGTTGGACATGAGGCGCCGGACTTCGTCCCAGGCGTGGGTGACCAGCACCGCCTCGGAACTGTCGCGCGCCCGGCTGTCGTCCCAGTCGGGCACCCGGCCGGCCAGGGGCTCGGCCGCCGGCTGGGCATCGATGTCGTGCGCGGCGTTGCGGCCGATCACCAGGCATTCCAGCAGCGAGTTGCTGGCCAGCCGGTTGGCACCGTGCAGGCCGGTATAGGCCGTTTCCCCGACCGCGTACAGGCCCGGGATGTCGGTGCGGCCATTCATGTCGATCACCACGCCACCGCAGGTGAAGTGCATCGCGGGCACCACCGGAATCGGCTCGCGGGTCATGTCGATGCCGAACTCCAGGCAACGGGCATGGATGGTCGGGAAGTGCTCGCGGATGAACTCGGCAGGCCTGTGGCTGATGTCCAGGTCCACGTGGGTCAGGCCGCGCTTCTTGATCTCGAAGTCGATGGCGCGGGCCACGACGTCGCGCGGCGCCAGCTCGAGCCGCTCGTCGTGCCACTGCATGAAACGCTCGCCGGCCTGGGCGCCGGCCGTGGCCGGCAGCCGCAGCACCCCGCCTTCTCCGCGCACGGCCTCGGAAATCAGGAAGGATTTGGCCTGCGGGTGGTACATGCAGGTCGGGTGGAACTGCATGAATTCCATGTTGGCCACACGGCAGCCGGCGCGCCAGGCCATGGCGATGCCGTCGCCGGTGGATGTGTCCGGATTGCTGGTATGCAGGTAGACCTTGCCCGCGCCGCCCGTGGCCAGGACCACGTGGGATGCAAGGATGGTGTGCACGCGGTCGGCGCGCTCGTCGTAGACGTAGGCGCCCAGGCAGCGGGCCGGCTGGCCCGGGGCCGCAGCCGTTCCGCCGTCCAGGATGCGGCTGGTGATGAGCTCGACGCCGGAATGGTATTCCAGCAGGGTGATGTTGCGGTGAGCTCGTACCTGCTGTTCCAGGGTGAGCTGGACCAGGTGCCCGGTGGCATCGGCAGCGTGGATGATGCGCCGCTGGCTGTGGCCGCCCTCGCGGGTCAGGTGAAAGCCCAGTTCGGCGCCCTGGTCCGGGGTGAAAGGCACGCCCAGCTCGATCAGCCAGTCGATGGCCGAACGGCCCTGCTCGACGATGTGGCGCGTGGCATCGGTATCGCACAGCCCGGCACCCGCCACCAGTGTGTCGGCAATATGTTCATCGTGACTGTCCTGGGAATCCAGAACGGCGGCGATCCCCCCCTGGGCCCAATTGCTGGCACCGTCCAGCAGGGCTTTCTTCGATAGCACGGCGACCTTCTTGTCGGCCGCCAGGTGCAGTGCCACCGTCAGGCCGGAAAGGCCGCTGCCGATGATCAGGACGTCGTATTCGTGTTTCATGACACTTCTTGCTTGAGTGGTTGCATCTCCGGTCTCCCCGGGCCGGGGGGATCATTCTATATCTGTTTCTTTCATCTCGCGGCCTGCATGCCGCTCGGGTTCGGCTTGCGCCCGTCCACCTCGCGGCCTGCATGCCGCTCGGATTCGGCTTGCGCCCGTCCACCTCGCGGCCTGCATGCCGCTCGGATTCGGCTTGCGCCTCTCCACCTCGCGGCCTGCATGCCGCTCGGATTCGGCTTGCGCCTCTCCACCTCGCGGCCTGCATGCCGCTCGGATTCGACAGGCACCGGACAGTCCGCAGGGACTGTCCGGTGTCCTGTCTCATCCACAAGCGCCGGTGTAGCCGCAGTGGGTGCAGAACTGGCAGCCGTCCTTCTTGATGACGCTATGCAGGTGGCATTCGGGGCATTCGGTCCCGTTGAGGACGGGCGCCTGGCCTGACGGACGGACGGGCGCCGCGGCGGCGTCGGATTCGGTTTCGGCCTGCACCACGCCCATCTGCTCGACGGGCTCGCCCTGTTCGTCCAGGATGCCGAGCATCGCGTAGCGGTGGATCAGCAGGCGGGCGATATAGGCTTCCGTCGAGGGGAAGGAGCTGGACTTGTCGGCGCCGGGCACGCGGGCCAGGAAATCGCCCTGCGGCTCCGCGTAATTCATCAGCTTGCGCAGCTTCATGGCGATCCAGGCCGGATCGACGATGCGCATGTCCAGGCTCAGGAGCTTGAACAGGCCTTCGAACGCGCGGGGGAACTTGCCGGCGCCCCACACCGAATACGGCCGTGTGGAGCCGTCGGGCATGCGCAGTTCCTTGACCATCAGCACGAAATCATCGCCCGTGACTGGGTTGAGGACGTCGCAGATCCACCCCATCGTCCCGTCCGGGCCAGTCTTGGGTTCGCGCGGCGCGATCAGGGCATCCATCATGGCGGACTTGGATGCCGCCGTGGCGTCGATGCCCAGGGTGCGGTGGCGGAACGCAACCAGACGCGCCAGGGCAGCCACCGTCGAGGGCACCCAGATCGGTTCGCCGGCTTCAGGATCCTGGAGCTGGAAAGGCACGCCGCCGTTGGTGCCCGCCAGGACTTCCAGCTTGCGGTTGAGCCAGGGGAAGTCGTCCGTGTACATGTCCAGGCTGAGCATCTTGGCCACGGAACCCAGGCCGCGCGGCGGACGGGCGCCGTTGACCCAGACCTCGAAGGGCCGTTTCTGCAGATCGGACACGAAGACCACAAAGCTGCCTTCCGGGGATTCGATGGTGTCCGAGGCCCAGCAGGAGGCCCCGCGCGGCAACCGTGGGCGATTGGGCCAGCGCAGGCTGTTGAGCACCGGTTCGATGACGCGCTTGAGCACCAGGCGGCGGTCGGCTTCGGACAACGAGATGGCTTCAGGCTGGGCGGGCGCATCGGCCGCCGGGGCGACCGACAGCACGGCGCCCCGCTTGCCGCTGGGGCGGTACGTAGTGATGCCCTTAAGGCCGAGCTTCCAGGCCTGCATGTACAGATCCTTGAAGTCTTCGTACGGATAGTCCACGGCCACGTTCACGGTCTTGGAGATTGCCGCATCGACGTGATCCTTGACGGCGGCCACCATCAGTGCGTGGTCGCGCGCGGAAATTTCCAGCGCGGTGCGGAAGTACGGCGGCAATTCGCCGGACACGTCGCCGCCCATCAGGCGGTAGAGGCGGTAGGCGTGGTCTTCGACCACGTAGTCCTGCTTGCCGCCGTCGGCCATGCGCTTGGTGCGGGTGTAGGTCCAGGAAAACGGCGGCTCGATGCCGTTGGACGCATTGTCGGCAAAGGCCAGGGAAATCGTGCCGGTCGGGGCGATCGAGGTCAGGTGGCTGTTGCGGATGCCGTGTTCCGCGATCGCGGCGCGGATATCGTCGGGCAGACGGCGGGCGAAACCGCTCGCCAGGTAGGGCTCGGCCTGGAAACCCGGGAAGGGCCCGCGTTCCCGTGCCAGATCGATCGATGCACGGTAGGCGGCATGAGCGACTGCGCGGGCGAATCGGGTGGCCATCTCGCGCGCGGGCTCGCTGTCGTAGGCCAGCTTGAGCATGATCAGCGCATCGCCCAGGCCCGTGACACCCAGACCGACACGGCGCTTGTGGGCGGCTTCGGCAGCCTGCTCCGGCAGCGGCCAGACGGTGGCATCCAGCACGTTGTCCAGCATGCGCACGGACACCGCCACGACTTCCGCCAGCCCGTCCCAGTCCACGGACGGCTCGCCCTGCAGACCGAAGGGATTGCGCACGAAACGCGTCAGGTCGATCGAGCCCAGGCAGCAGCAGCCGTAGCCCGGCAGGGGCTGTTCGCCGCAGGGATTGGTGGCGTCCAGCGTTTCCAGATAGTGCAGGTTGTTCTCGCCATTGATCCGGTCATGGAACAGCACGCCCGGTTCGGCATAGTCGTAGGTGGACTGCATGATCCGGTCCCAGAGATCGCGCGCACGGATCTCGCGGTAGACCCACAGGCCGTCCTCGCGGCGATAGGCGCCGGCGGCCTTCAGGTCGTCGGCCGGTTCGGCCACGTGCGTGAGGGGGAACAGGGTGTCGTCCTCGACGGCACGCATGAATTCATCGGTGACGCTGACCGACACGTTGAAATTGGTGAGCTCGCCCGCTGTCTGCTTGGCTTCGATGAAGGCCTCGATGTCGGGGTGGCCGACGTCCAGCACGCCCATCTGGGCGCCGCGCCGCGAGCCGGCCGATTCCACGGTCTCGCAGGAACGGTCGAACACGCGCATGTAGGATACGGGCCCGGATGCCTTCGAGGCCGTGCCCTTGACGACGGCGCCCGCCGGGCGGATATGGCTGAAGTTGTACCCTACCCCGCCGCCACGCCGCATCGTTTCGGCGGCTTTCTGCAGGGCATCGTAGATGCCCGGCCGGCCGTCCACCGGATCGGACACGGAATCCCCGACCGGCTGGACGAAGCAGTTGATGAGCGTGGCGGCCAGATCCGTGCCCGCGGCCGAATTGATGCGGCCCGCGGGGATGAACCCGCGCTGTTGCGCATCCAGGAACAGGGCGCGGTACCGCGCGCGCTGCCTGGGCTTTTCGACCGCGGCCAGCGCACGTGCCACGCGCTGCTGGATTTCGACGATCGAGGTTTCCTCGCCCTTGGCGTATTTTTCCCGCAGGACTTCAACGGAAATGGACTGGGTCTCCAGGCCCGAGAAAACATCCACTCGGTTCATGCCGGCTCCTGTGATGGTAAAGGACGGACCCGATGCCGGGTCCCGGAATTGGGAATAAAAAACCCTGCGGCGCCAGCCGGCCGCCGCAGGGTTTCCGGGAGCGCCCCGGGCAGGTCCGCCCGGGTATCCGGCGGCCGGCCCGGGGCACCCTCGGGCGTCTGGCAATCAGTGCGGGGCGCCGGCCACCAGCCACTCGACCACCGTCTTGATGTCCGCGTCGGAAATGCCGACGTTGGGCGGCATCGGGATCGGGCCGTAGACGCCCGAGCTGCCTTCCTTGATGTGCTTGGTCAGGACGGCGGCGGCGTCCGCCTGGCCCTTGTGCTTGGCAGCGACTTCTTCGTACGCGGGGCCGACGACCTTCTTGTCGACCGCATGGCAGGCCAGACAGGCGTTCTTGGTCAGGATGTCCTTGACCTGGGCGAAATCCGGCGCGGCGTGGGCAGCCTGGCCCATGGCCAGCAGGGAAAGGCTCAGGGCGAGAGCGGACAGTTTCATGTGTGAATCTCCGTCAGACAGGGAAGTTTCGATGGGCGCCCCACGAGCGCCCCGCATGGCTTTGCCGCACGGCACATCGCGCGGCAAAGGCGCATCATTACACCATGGTCGGCCAATGCGCGGGAGATTACCACTACGAATTGTAGGTTTTCCCGCGCCGGCGTCTTTTCCCGATTGTACGTCCGTCCTATGATGGAATCGACCGACCACACCGCGGAGCCTGATCATGATCAACGGCGCGCTGCCCCCACCCTGGGACATCGAGACCTGGCTGAACGTCCAAGACGCTCCGCCCACCCTGGAGTCGCTGCGCGGAACGGTCGTGGTCGTGCATGCCTTCCAGATGCTGTGCCCGGGTTGCGTATCGCACGGGCTGCCCCAGGCCAAGGCGATCCACGAGTCGTTTCCGCCAGGGCGGGTACAGGTGATCGGCTTGCATACGGTCTTCGAGCATCACGCCGCCATGGGCGAAATCGCGCTGCGGGCTTTCCTGCACGAATACCGGATCCGCTTTCCCGTGGGCATCGACCGCCCTGCCCCGTCGGGCAATCCGATTCCCCTGACCATGCAGGCCTGGGGCCTGCAGGGCACGCCTTCGCTGGTGATCCTGGACGCCCAGGGCGGCGTTCGCCTGCATCATTTCGGCCGGCTCGACGACCTGCGGACCGGCGCCGTCATTGGTCAGCTTCTGGCCGAGGCGGACGCGACGGCCCCATGAACCCGGCCAGCAGGTCGATCGGTATGGGGAACACCAGGGTGGAAGACTTGTCGCCCGCCACCTGCGCCAGGGTTTCCAGGTAACGCAACTGCATGGCGGATGGTTCCCGCGCCAGGGTGTTGGCCGCGTCGGCCAGCGCCTGCGCCGCCTGCCGCTCGCCTTCGGCGTGGATGACCTTGGCCCGGCGATCGCGTTCGGCCTCGGCCTGGCGCGCCATGGCGCGCACCATGGTCTCGTTCAGGCCGATGTCCTTGATCTCGACGTTGGTGACCTTGATGCCCCAGCCATCGGTCTGTGCGTCCAGGATGGTCTGGATGTCCAGGTTCAGTTTTTCGCGCTCGGACAGCATTTCATCCAGTTCGTGCTTGCCCAGCACCGCCCGCAGCGTCGTCTGCGCCAGCTGGCTGGTGGCTTCCAGGTAGCGTTCGACCTGGATGATGGCCTTGTCCGGGTCCACCACCCGGAAATACAGCACGGCATTCACCTGCACCGAGACGTTGTCGCGGGAAATCACGTCCTGGGGAGGAATGTCCAGCGTCACCACGCGCATGTCCACGCGCACCGCCTGCTGCAGGAAAGGGATCACGATGATCAGGCCCGGCC
This sequence comes from Castellaniella daejeonensis, assembly GCF_039523555.1. Lineage (NCBI taxonomy): Bacteria > Pseudomonadati > Pseudomonadota > Betaproteobacteria > Burkholderiales > Alcaligenaceae > Castellaniella > Castellaniella daejeonensis. Next base: position 57,916 of record NZ_BAAAFN010000011.1, on the reverse strand, counting down.
CCTTGGTGCTTGTATAGCGGCCGAGCGTGAAGATGACTGCCCGTTCGTATTCGCGCAGGACGCGAAACAGCTTGAACAGCACGAACACCAGGAAAACGAGTACCAGCAGGCCAATGCCCGAGTCCAGTTCCAGGAACATCATGAGGGTTCTCCCAGTGAGTCATCCCCTTCGGGGACGGGTTCGACTTCCAGCATCAGGCCATGTTCTGCCCGGACCCGCACGGCCTGGCCGGGCCGCAGCGGCGTGCCTGCATGGACCTGCCAGATTTCACCACGCACCAGGGCGCGTGCCCGGCCCCGGTCATCGGAGGCCTGGGTGATTTCACCGATCATGCCGGGCAGCTCTTCGTTGCCGCCCCTGACCCGCCGGCGATGTGCCTGGATGGCGATGATCGCGGCCAGCAGCAGGATCAGTCCGAGCAGCGACAGTGCCCAGACCGACTGCGAACCGAAGTAGACCAGCAGCATTTCCTTCCCCGGGAAGATTGCGGATCACGGGCCCGGATGGCCCGCATGCGGCCGGCGCGGTGCGCCGGGAATTCATTCAGACAAGGCGATGGCGCCTTGCGTAGTCGTTCATCGCATCCGCCAGGATCAGGGCGTGGTTGTGTTCTGGATCCTTGGCGCCGAACACCAGGGTGATGCGGCGGCCTTCCGCCGCCGCAAACACCGTGCCCATGCGGGCCTGGGCCTGTTCGTCCTGCAATTCCGCGGCATAGTCGCGGCGAAAGCCGTCCCAGTGCTCGGGCTTGTGGCCGAACCACGTGCGCAGCGCCGGGCTGGGCGCCAGATCCTTGCACCAGAGATCGTACTGGAAGGCTGCCTTGGACAGGCCGCGCGGCCAGAGCCGGTCGATGAATACGCGCAAACCGTCGGTGTCTTCGGGTTCTTCGTATGCGCGCTTGATCTGTACGGGTGATTTCATGGTGCAGGCGGCTCGGATTCAGTCGGCACGGGGCAGTCCGCAGGGGCAGCCCCGTGCCCGGCCTCATGCCTTGCTGGGGTGGGTCATTTCCAGGGGGACGATCCACTCATCGTACTGCGCATCGGTCAGAAAGCCCAGTGCCAGCGCGGCCTCGCGCAGGGTGCTGTGCTCTTTGTGAGCCTTCTTGGCGATCGCGGCAGCCTTGTCGTAACCGATATGCCGGTTCAGGGCGGTGACCAGCATCAGGTTCTTCTGCAGGTTTTCCTCGATGCGCGGCAGGTTGGGCTCGATGCCCACTGCGCAGTGCTCGTCGAAGGACAGGCAGGCATCGGCCAGCAGGCCGATGCTTTCCAGGACGTTGTGCACCATGACCGGCTTGTAGACGTTCAGCTGGAAATTGCCCTGGGATCCGGCAAAGGCCACGGCGGCGTCGTTGCCGTAGACCTGGGCGCACACCATGGTCATGGCTTCGCACTGGGTGGGGTTGACCTTGCCCGGCATGATGGACGAACCCGGCTCGTTTTCGGGGATCAGCAGTTCGCCGATGCCGCAGCGCGGGCCGCTGGCCAGCCAGCGCACGTCGTTGGCCATCTTCATCAGCGCGCCGGCCAGCGTGCGCAGCGCCGCCGACAGGTTCACCAGCGCGTCGTGGGCGGACAAGGCGAAGAATTTGTTTTCGGCGCTGCGGAACGGCAGGCCGGTGATGTCGGCGATGCGGGCGGCTGCCAGTTCACCGAAGCGCGGATGGGCATTCAGGCCCGTGCCCACGGCCGTGCCGCCGATCGCCAGGTCGTAGATGCCCGGCAGCGCCGCCTGCACGGCATCCAGCGCGAAGTCGATCTGCGCGACCCAGGCGCTGACTTCCTGGCCCAGCGTGATCGGCGTCGCATCCTGCAGGTGGGTGCGCCCGGTCTTGACGATGTTCTGGAAGGCCTTGGCCTTGGCATCCAGCGTGGCGCGCAGGCGCCCGACGGACGGAAAGAAATGGCGCGACAGTTCCTCGGCCACCGCAATGTGCATCGCGGTGGGGAAGGTGTCGTTGGACGACTGGCCGCGGTTGACGTGGTCATTCGGGTGCACCGGGGCCTTGGAACCCACCTGCCCGCCGGCCAGTTCGATGGCCCGGTTGGAAATGACTTCATTGGCATTCATGTTCGACTGGGTGCCCGAACCGGTCTGGAACACCACCAGCGGGAATTCGCCGTCGAGCTTGCCTTCGATCACTTCGTCGGCGGCGCGCACGATCAGGTTGCCAATATCCGCGGGCAGTTCGCCGAGTTCGGCGTTGGCCTGAGCGGCGGCTTTCTTCAGCACGCCCAGTGCGCGGATCACCGGAGGCTGCCAGCGGAACCGGGCCACGCCGATCGGGAAATTCTGGATGGAACGCTGCGTCTGCGCGCCCCAGTAATGTGCGGCAGGCACCTCGATGGCGCCCATGGAATCGGTTTCGGTCCGGGTTTCGGCCATGATGTCAAACTCCTGGAAATGAGGATGAGGGAAAAGGAGGGTGTACGGGTGCGGCGGAGATCAAAAAACGCCCTCCACGCCGCGCGGCCCATGGCCGCCGGCCGCCTGGGCTGCGGGGGTGTCTTCTGCCCCAGCGCGGCCCGGCTGCGAAAGGAATCGGCCCGACCAGGCGCGCGCCACGTCGAGCATGCGATTGGCGAAGCCCCATTCATTGTCGAACCAGATCAGCAGATTGGCGAAACGGCCCTGGTTGACCCGGGTCTGGCCCAGGTCGACGACGACCGAATGCGGATCGTGGTTGAAGTCCACCGAAGCATGGGGCTGACCTGTGCAGGCGATCAGGTCCGGGCGGAGCCGGGCGGCTTCGATGAAGAGTTCGTTCAAGGCTTCCGGACTCGTGTCGCAGCGCAGGTTCACGGCCAGGTCGATTGCCGAGACATTCAGGATGGGTACCCGAACGGCCTTGGCCTGGATGCGTCCGGCCAGGCCGGGAAGCATGCGCTCGATGCCCTGGGCCAGGCCCGTGGCCACCGGTACGATGGACTGCATGGCCGAACGCGTGCGGCGCAGGTCGGCATGATGGTAGCCATCGATCATGGGCTGGTCGTTCATCACCGAATGCAGCGTCGTGAGAAAAGCGCCGTCCACGCCCAGCCGGCGCTCCAGCAGGTCCAGGACGGGTACTGCGGCGTTGGTCGTGCACGAAGCCGCGGACACGATCCGCTGATCGGCCTTCAGATCATCGTCGTTGATGCCGTGGACGATGGTGCAATCCACATCGGAAGCACTCTTGCCAGGATGCGAGACCAGCACCCGCGGGCAGCCCGCGTCCAGGAAACCCTGCAGGTGCTCACGCGTGGAAAAGACGCCGGAGCATTCCAGCAGCAGGTCGAATTCGAGCGTGCGCCAGGGGCCGTCGGCCGGTTCGCGGACATGGAATACGGGAATCGCGCTTCCATCGATTTCCAGGCCGTCGTCGATCACCCGGACCTCGCCGGGAAAGATGCCGTGGGTCGAGTCGAAACGGGTCAGGTAGGCCATCGATTCGAGATCCGCCGGCTCATTGATGGCCACCACGCTCAGGTTGCGGCGATACGGGGATTCGGCCAGGGCGCGCAGCACGCACCGGCCGATGCGCCCGTACCCGTTGATGGCGACGCGCAAGGGACGTGACATGGCGGCTTCCGGGCGGTCGGCAGGCATGGCGGGCTTCCGGGGATCAGCGCGCGGCACGATAGCCGGCGACGACGTTGCGGGGATCGTCTCGCAGGAACGCTTCGATGTTGTCGCGCACCTGGCGGATCATCGTCCGGATGGCTGCCTCGCTGGACCAGGCCATGTGCGGGGTCAGGATGAAATTCGGAAGGTCCAGCAGCCGCATGAGGGGATGGTCCGGCGCGGGAGGCTCCTGGGACGAGACGTCGAACCCGGCGCCGCTGATCTGGCCGCTGCGCAGCGCGTGCTCCAGCGCGTATTCATCCACCAGCCCGCCGCGCGCGGTGTTGATGAGCAGCGGCTTGCGTTCCATGAGGGCGAATTCGGACGAGCCGATCATGCCGCGGGTCTGGGCATTGAGCGGGCAATGCAGGCTGATCACGTCGCTGGTGCGCAGCACGTGGTTGAAATCGGTGTAGTCCTGCACGGGCCCGTCGGCATCCCGCCGCGCGGCGAACTGGACTTTCATGTCGAAGGCGCGGGCGATTTCGGCCACCGCTTCGCCCAGGGCGCCACGGCCGATGATGCCCAGGGTCGATCCGGCCAGGTCGCGCACGGGGAAGTCGAAATAGCAGAACTGACCGCTTTCCTGCCAGCGGCCGTCGCGCACCGACTGGCGATAGGCCAGCAGGTTGCGCCGCAAGGCCAGCATCAGGGCGAACGTATGCTCGGGCACGGCATGCACGGCGTAGTCGCGCACATTGGAAACGATGATGCCCCGCCGGTCGCAGGCATCCAGGTCGATGTTGTCGGTGCCTGTGGCGGTGACCGCGATCATGCGCAGGCGGTCCGCCTGGGCGATCGCGTCGGCGGCCAGCACGACTTTGTTCACGATCACGATGTCGGCGTCCCGGATGCGCTCGACGACCTGTTCGGGAGCCGTGCGGGGATACGCCACCAATTCGTGCGGCACCTGCGGGCCGGCGAAATCCTCTGTGGCCGGCAGGGAATCCCGATCCAGAAAAACGATGCGCAGGGTGTCCATGAAACAGGCCTCAACGAAAGACAGCGTCAACCCGGTAGTCTACCCCATGACTGCCGCCGCCGCGGTGGTATAACACTGGCCGAACCCTTCTTTCACTTCGCACGCATCATGAAACTCTACTATTTTCCCGGCGCCTGCTCGCTGGCCGCCCATATCGTTCTCGAATGGATCGGCAAGCCCTATGAAACCATCCGCCTGACGCGGGAGCAGATCAAGGAAGCCGACTACCTGGCCCTGAACCCCCTGGGCGCCGTTCCGACCCTGGTGGATGGCGATTTCGTTCTGACGCAGAGCGCCGCCATCCTGGACTACCTGGCCGAACTCAACCCCGAGGCCAGGCTGCAGGGCGACACCCCGCGCGAACGCGCGGAGACCCGTCGCTGGCTGGGCCTGTGCAATTCCGACCTGCACAAGACCTTTTCCCTGGTCTTCGTGCCCACCTTCTACAGTGGCGGCGACGAGGCCCTGGGCAAGACCGTGGCCGACAAGGCAACCGAAAAACTGCAGGGCTTGTTCGCCATCGTCAACGATCGTCTGCGAGGCCGCGACTGGCTGACCGGCCGGCGCTCGATCGCCGACGCTTATCTGTTCGTGCTGTTGAAGTGGGCGGATGCGAAACAGGTTTCGCTGACGGGCCTGGATGAGCTGCGCGCATTCCAGGCCCGCATGTGGGCCGACGCCGGCGTGCGGGTCGCCCTGAAGGCACAGGGACTGGCCTGACGCGGCGCCCTGCCCCAACCGGCTGTCCGGCGTGCTGTCGTTCGCCTTTCGAGGCGACGCGCAGGCCGGCTCAGGCGCCGAGGTACGCCTTGCGGACCTCGTCGTTGCTCAGGAGATTGGCGCCGGTATCGGCCAGCACGACCTTGCCGGTTTCCAGCACGTAGCCGCGGTCGGCCACCTGCAGGGCCTTGTTGGCGTTCTGTTCGACCAGGAACACCGTCACGCCTTCCTCGCGGATGGTGCGGATGATGTCGAAGATCTGCGCGATGATCAGCGGCGCCAGTCCCAGGGTGGGCTCGTCGAGCAGCAACAGCTTGGGCCGCGTCATCAACGCCCGGCCGATGGCGAGCATCTGCTGCTCGCCGCCGGACATGGTGCCGGCCCGCTGGCCCGCCCGTTCGCGCAGGCGCGGAAACAGGTCGAAGACGTGTTCCATGCTTTCTTCGGTCTGGACACGGTCCAGGAAGAACGCCCCCATGTTCAGGTTTTCCGTCACCGTCAGGTCGGGAAACACACGCCGGCCTTCCGGCGAGATGGCGATCCCGCGCTGCATGATGGCGTGCGTCGCTTCCTGGGTGATGTCTTCTCCCAGGAAAGAGATCTTGCCCGACCGGGCGCGCGGGTTGCCGCACACCGACATGAGCAAGGTGGTCTTGCCGGCGCCGTTGGCACCGATCAGGGTGACGATTTCCCCCTGATTGACTTCCACGGATACATCGTTCAGGGCCTGGATGGCCCCGTAGAACGTGCTGACATTTTCAAGCTTGAGCACGGTCATTCCCCCAGATAGGCTTTGATGACGCGGGGATCCGCGCGGACTTCGTCGGGCAGGCCGGTCGTGATGGGCTTGCCGTGCTCCATGACCAGAATCCTGTCGGACACGCCCATCACCAGGCTCATGTCGTGCTCGATCAGCAGCACGGCCACGCCGAATTCGCGCCGCAGCTGGTCGATCAGCGATTGCAGGTCGCGCTTTTCCTGGGGATTCAGGCCGGCGGCCGGCTCGTCGAGCATCAGCAGGCGCGGCTGGGTGATCATGCAGCGGGCGATTTCCAGGCGCCTCTGGTGGCCGTAGGCCAGGTTGCCGGCCTCGCGGTTGGCGTATTCGCGGATGCCCATGAAATCCAGCCACTGCACCGCGCGCTTCTTGGCCTCGGTTTCGGAATGCCGGAAGGACGGCAGCTTGAGCAGGCCCTGCAGCAGGCCGGTTTCCATCAGGGTGTGCTGCGCAACCATCAGGTTTTCCAGCACGGTCAGGTTCTTGAACAGGCGCACGTTCTGGAACGTGCGCACCAGGCCGTGGCGGGCGACCTTGTGGCTGGGCATGCCGGTGATGGCCTTGCCGTCCATGAGGATTTCGCCCGTGGTGGGCTTGTAGAAGCCGCCCACGCAGTTGAAGACGGTGGTCTTGCCGGCCCCGTTGGGCCCGATGATGGCGAAGACCTCGTCGCGGCGTACGTCGAATTCGACCTGGTCGACGGCCAGCAGGCCGCCGAACCGCATGGTCAGTCCGCTGACCTTCAGCAATGTTTCACTCATGATTCCAATTCCACTTGCGGACGTTTCACCGGCAGCAGGCCCTGCGGGCGCCAGACCATCATGACGACCATGACCAGGCCGAAGATCAGCATGCGGTATTCGGCGAATTCTCGGGCGATCTCGGGGATGACGGTCAGCAGCACGGCGGCCAGGATGACGCCCAGCTGGGAGCCCATGCCGCCCAGCACGACGATGGCCAGGATCAGCGCCGATTCGATGAAGGTGAAGGATTCCGGATTCACCAGGCCCTGGCGCGCAGCGAAGAACGCGCCGCCGAAGCCGGCGAACATGGCGCCCATGGTGAAGGCCGAGAGCTTGATGTTGCGCGGGTTCAGGCCCAGGGATCGGCAGGCGATCTCGTCCTCGCGCAGGGCTTCCCAGGCACGGCCGATCGGCATGCGGATCAGGCGGCTGGTGAAGTACAGGGTGAACAGCACCAGCACCAGTGCCATCAGGTACAGATAGATGACCACGTCCTGGCTGTTGAAGGACCAGCCCATCAGCTCATGGAAGGTCGGCGTACCGTCCATCGAACGGCGCACCATCTGGTAGCCGAAGAAGGACGGCTTGGGAATGCCTGAAATGCCATCAGGACCGCCGGTGAACTCGTTCAGGTTGATCAGCAGCAGGCGGATGATCTCGCCGAAGCCCAGCGTCACGATCGCCAGGTAGTCGCCGCGCAGCCGCAACACCGGGAAACCCAGGATGAAGCCGAAGAAGGCCGACACCAGGCCGGCGAGCGGCAGCGCTTCCCAGAAGCCCCAGCCTGCCCAGTGGTACAGCAGGGCGTAGGTATAGGCGCCCGTGGCATAGAAGCCGACGAAACCCAGGTCGAGCAGGCCGGCGAAGCCCACGACGATGTTCAGCCCCAGGCCCAGCATGACGTAGATCAGCACCAGTGTGGCGATGTCCACCTGGGCGCGCCCCGTGAAGAACGGCCAGGCCAGGGCGAACAGGACCAGCACCATGATGGCCCGGTGGCGGAGCTTGTCGCTGATGGCGGGAATGCGGAACCGCGAGGGCGCCGCCACCTTGCCCGCCCGGCGCTGGCGCAGCCAGGCGTTCACGAGCTGGATCACGAAGACGGCCAGCATGCCGCCCAGGATCATCTTCCATTCGGGCTGCAGATAGGTTTCCTGGCCCCTGCGCAGGATCTGCAGGCCGTACACGGGGGCAATGATCACCCCCGCCAGCAGCGAGGCAATCGCTGCATTCTTGAGATTCTGATTCATTTAGACTTTTTCCACCTCGGGTTTGCCCAACAGCCCCGTGGGACGGAACAGCAGGATGAAGACCAGCAGCAGGAAGGCGACGATGTCCTTGTACTGCGAAGAGATGAAGGCCGCGGCGAAGGTCTCGGCCAGGCCCAGCAGCACACCGCCCAGCATCGCGCCGGGAATGCTGCCGATGCCGCCCAGCACGGCTGCGGTAAAGGCCTTGATGCCGGCGATGAAGCCGATGAACGGATTCAGCTTGCCGATGGCCAGGGCGATCAGCACCCCGCCGACGGCGGCCAGCATGGCACCGATCATGAAGGTGATGGAAATGATCCGCCCGGTATCGATGCCCAGCAGGTTGGCCATGCGCAGGTCCTGGGAGCAGGCCCGCGAAGCCTGGCCGGTGCGGGAATACTTGATGAACAGCGTCAGGCCGATCATCATCAGGACGGTGACCACGATGATGAGGATGCGGGAATACGGCGCAGTGACGCTGAAGTCGCTGCCCCCCACCGTGAAGTTGAACGACCCGGTGATCAGCGCCGGCACGGCCATGTCGCGGGCGCCCTGCCCCGTGGCCACCCAGTTCTGCAGGAAGATCGACATCCCGATGGCGGAAATGAGCGGCACCAGGCGCGGGCTGTTGCGCAGCGGCGCATAGGCGATCTTCTCGACGGCAAAGCCGTAGACCGCCGTCACCAGCACAGCCATGATCAGCATGACCAGCACCATCAGGGGCAGCGGCAGGCCGCTGCCCACGCCGATGGCCGAAAGCGTGACCAGGCCCACGTAGGCGCCGATCATGTAGATCTCGCCGTGGGCGAAGTTGATCATGCCAATGATGCCGTAGACCATGGTGTAGCCGATGGCGATCAAGGCATAAATGGCGCCCAGCGACAAGCCGTTGAACAGCTGTTGCGTCAATAGAGGTAGCAGGTCGGACATGATGTCGGGGGAGTGAGACGAAAAGACGGCCGGGCGGCAGGCGCCCGGAAAGAACCGCACCGGCGGCCCCGGCGCGAACCGGGGCCGTCCGAGCCCGTCAGGGCTGGATTTGGGTCAGGTTGCCGTTGGCATCCCAGCGGAAGACCGCAAATTCGAAGTGCTTGAGGTCGCCCTTGGCATCATAGTCGACCTTGCCGATGGCGGTATCGAAGCTGTGTTCGTGCATGTAGTCGGCGACCTTGGACGGGTCGGTGCCGACGGCGTTGATGCTGTCGGCCAGCACCTGGACCGCCGCATAGGCCGTCATGGTGAAGGCGCCGTCCGGGCTGCGCTGGTATTTCTTGAAGTGCTCGAGGATCTGCTCGTTGCCCTTGCGCTTGGTGAAGTCGGCGGGCAGCGTCACCAGCAGCTTGTCCACGGCCGGGCCGGCGATGGCGGCCAGATCCTTGTTGGCCACGCCTTCGGGGCCCATGAACTGGGTTTCCAGACCTTGCTCGCGCGCCTGGCGCAGCAGCAGGCCCAGTTCGGGGTGGTAGCCGCCGAAATAGATCAGGTCGGGACCCAGGGCCTTCAGTTTCGAGATCACGGCGGAATAGTCGCTGTCGCCGACATTGATGCCCTCGAACATGGCGATGTTCACGCCGTCCTTTTCAAGGGATTTCTGGACCTGGGTGGCCACGCCCGAGCCGTAGGTCTGCTTGTCGTGCAGGATGGCGACCTTTTTCGGCTTGAGCTGCTTGGCAATGTATTCGGCGGCGAAGGGGCCTTGTTGGTCGTCGCGGCCGATGGTGCGGAAGAAGAAGTGCGGCTTGATCGTATCGGTGACCAGCGGAGACGTGGCGCCCGGGGTGATGGCGACGATGCCTTCCTGTTCGTAGACGTTGACCGCGGGAACGGTGGTGCCGGAGCAGGCATGGGCCACGGCGAACTTGGCGCCGGAGTTCACCACGCGGTTGGCGGCCGGCACGGCTTGCTTGGGTTCGCAGCCGTCGTCGATCAGCAGGGGCTCGATCTTCATGCCCTTGATGCCGCCGGCTTCGTTGAGCGCATCGATCGCCGTCAGGGCGCCCGCCTGGATCTGATCGCCGTACTGGGTATTGGGGCCGGTCATCGGCTGAGGAATGCCGATCTTCAGGGTGTCGGCGTGGGCGCCGGCAGCCAGAGCCAGTGCCCCGAACGCGAGAATGCAGGGGGTAATGCGCAGTTTGAACTTCATTCGATAGTCTCCGGTAGAGGCGCCGCTGGCCGTTACAACGTCCCGGTCGGGGTTGAAGCCAGGGGCGCCAAGCCTTGGTTTTTTGCTTCCGCCCTGAGCGGCAGGCGTATTCTGACGACTCACCCTGGGGGTGTCACTACGGTTAATCCCTTAGGTCAGGACACGACTTGATATGCCCCGAGCCATATGGGGACGGATCAGTTGGAAAATTCCCGTGCCAGTTCGCCGGCCCTGCGTGCGGCGGCCGCAACCGCCTGGCGCATGATGTCGGGCAGGCCACGTTCCTGGAAGACCGCCAGGGCCGCAGCCGTGGTGCCGCCCTTTGAGGTGACCCGTTCACGCAGGACGGCGGGCGAATCCGGCGACAGCGATGCCAGCTGGGTCGCGCCATGGAAAGTGCCCAGCGCCAATTGGCGCGCCTGCTCGGGTGTCAGGCCCTGCTCGACACCGGCCTCGATCAGGGCTTCGAGGAACAGGAAGACATAGGCCGGGCCGCTGCCCGAGACCGCCGTGACGGCGTCGATGGCGGCATCGTCCCGCACCCAGATGACCTGGCCGACAGCGCCCAGCAGTTCCTCGGCCAGGGCGCGATCGGTTTCGTCCACGCCGCCAAGGGACGCCATGCCGGTCATGCCGCTGGCGATCAGCGCGGGGGTGTTGGGCATGCAGCGCACGATGCGCTCATAGGGCTGCTCGGCGGTGCCCAGCCAGCGCGAGATCGCTTCGCCCGGAATGCCGGCGGCAATGCTGATGACCAACGTGTCGGGGCGCAGCCAGGGACGGCACTGGCGCACGACTTCGGCCATGACCTGGGGCTTGACGGCGAAGAACCAGACGCGGCATCCGGACAGTCGGGCATCGGGCGCCGCAGCCGTGGTGGTGCCCAGCGCGTTCCAGCGCTCGCGGGTGGCCACATTGGGGTCGATCACGTGCACGTCGGCCGCCGCGCAGCGCCGGCCGATCAGGCCACTGGCCAGGGCGGTGGCCATATTGCCGCCGCCGATGAGGGCGAGAGAAAGTTCTTGTTTCATGATCGGCATTGTACGGACAAGCGCCGCCGCGTAGAAGGCCCGCCGAGCAAGAAAAATGCGTCCAAAACCAGGAAATCAGGGATTGCCAAAGCTGTCATCAGGCCATCACAATGGCTTCCTATAATCCCCTCCGCCCCTACCCAGGCGGGATCGGGGGCACAACCACAGGAGACCCACCATGGCATTTTCCTTGTTCCGCGCGACCGCCCTGGCCGCCCTGCTGACCAGCGCAGGCACGGCCCAGGCCGCCACCGACGTCACGTTCTGGCACTCGATGGAAGGCCCTCTCGGCGAGCGAGTCGCCAAGCTCGCGCAGGATTTCAACGCCAGCCAGTCCGACTACGTCGTGCATGCCGTCTACAAGGGCAATTACGGCGAATCCATGAATGCCGGGATCGCCGCCTTCAGGGCGGGCAACGCGCCCGACATCCTGCAGGTCTTCGAGGTCGGCACCGCCACCATGATGTACGCCAAGGGCGCCATCAAGCCCGTCCAGGCGCTGTCCGAAACCGTCGGCGATCCCATCGATCCGTCCGCATTCCTGGGTGCGGTGGCTGGCTATTATTCGGCCCCCGACGGCAAGCTGGTCTCCATGCCCTTCAACAGCTCCACGCCGGTGCTGTACTACAACAAGGATGCCTTCAAGAAGGCCGGGCTGGACCCCGAAGCCCCGCCCAAGACCTGGCCCGAAGTGGCCGAAGCCGCCAAGAAACTGCGTGCCGCCGGCATGGAATGCGGCTATTCGTCGGCCTGGCCGTCCTGGGTCCTGCTGGAAAATTTCGCCGCCTGGCACAACGTACCCTATGCCAGCAAGGACAACGGCTTCGGTGGCCTGGATGCACGCCTGCAGCTCGACAGCCCCCTGTTCCGCAAGCACCTGGGCTTCCTGGCCGACATGGCCAAGGCCGGCACCTTCACCTACGGCGGGCGCGGCGACGCAGGCAATGCACTGTTCACCTCGGGCAAGTGCGGCATGTACACCGGCTCCAGCGGGATGCGCGCGTCCATCATCAAGACGGGCGGCTTCGCCTTCGGCACCAGCACCCTGCCCTATTACCCCGATGTCCAGGGCGCACCGCAGAACTCCATCATCGGCGGCGCATCGCTGTGGGTGTTCTCGGGCAAGTCCGAAGCCACCTACAAAGGCGTGATCAAGTTCTTCAAGTTCCTGTCCAATCCCGAGCAGGCCGCTGCCTGGCACCAGGGCACCGGCTACGTCCCCGTCACCAAGGCCGGTTACCAGGCCACCAAGGAATCCGGCTTCTATGAAAAGAATCCGGGTACGGAAATCGCGGTCAAGCAGCTCGATGCCAACACCACCGCCAATTCGCGGGGCATCCGGCTGGGCTACCTGCCGCAGATCCGCGACATCGAGGACAGCACCATGGAACAGATCTTCGCCGGCAAGACGAGCCCTGAAGACGGCCTGAAGAAGATGAGCACCGAGGGCAACGCCCTGCTCGAACGCTTCGAGAAGAGCGTCCAGTAGGTCGATGGAGAAACGCGTCGTCTTCCGCCACCGCAGCCTGCCCTGGCTGCTGCTGGCGCCGCAGCTGGCGATCACCCTGGTGTTCTTTTTCTGGCCCGCGGGTCAGGCCCTGTGGCAGTCCTTTCGTCTCGAGGACCCCTTCGGCCTGTCCTCGCGGTTTGCGGGCCTGGACAACTTCGCCGACCTGTTCGCCAACGCGGATTACCTGGGCTCGTTCCGCACCACGCTCTGGTTTTCTGCGCTGGTAGCCTTCGGGGGGCTGGCCATTTCGCTGCTGCTGGCCGTCATGGCCGATCGGGTGGTGCGCGGTGCGGGAATCTACAAGACCCTGCTGATCTGGCCCTACGCGGTCGCGGCCGCGGTTGCCGGGGTGCTGTGGCTGTTCCTGTTCTCGCCCTCGGTCGGCATCCTGGCCGTCTACATGGCCCAGCTCGGCTTCGACTGGAACCCCCGCCTGGACGGCAACGATGCCATGGCGCTGGTCGTCTTCGCATCGATCTGGAAGCAGGTGTCCTACAACTTCCTGTTCTTCCTGGCCGGCCTGCAATCCATTCCCCGCTCGCTCATCGAGGCCGCGGCCATCGACGGCGCGGGCCCCGTCCGGCGCTTCGCCACCATCGTCTTCCCGCTGCTGTCGCCCACGACCTTCTTCCTGCTGGTGATCAACTTCATCTACGCCTTCTTCGACACCTTCGCGGTGATCGACGTGGTCACGCAGGGCGGGCCGGGGCACGCCACCGACATCCTGGTCTACAAGGTCTACAACGCCGGCTTCAAGGGCCTGGACCTGGGGTCGTCGGCCGCCCAGTCGGTGATCCTGATGCTGATCGTCATCGGCCTGACTGCCCTGCAGTTCCGCTACGTCGACCGCAAGGTGAACTACTGATGCAAGCCGCACTTTTCCCTTCCGGAGCCGCCCGTGGTTGAACGCCGCCCGCTGCTGGACATCGTCTCTCACCTCACGCTGATCCTGGGCGTCGCGGTGATCGCCTTTCCGCTGTACGTGGCATTCACCGCTTCCACCCAGACGGCCCAGGAAGTGGCCCGCGCGCCGATGTCCCTGATTCCAGGCGCCCATTTCCTGGACAACTACTGGACCGTGCTGAAGGGCGGTGCGGTCAACACGCCCCCCGTGGGACGCATGCTGTGGATCAGCACCTTCATGGCACTGGCGATCGCCATCGGCAAGATCGCCATTTCCATGCTGTCGGCCTTCGCCGTGGTCTATTTCCGCTTTCCCCTGCGCATGCTGTGCTTCTGGATGATCTTCGTCACCCTGATGCTGCCGGTGGAAGTCCGCATCGCCCCCACCTACGCGGTGGTGTCCGGCCTGGGCATGCTCAACAGCTATGCCGGCCTGACCCTGCCGCTGATCGCTTCGGCCACGGCCACCTTCCTGTTCCGCCAGTTCTTCCTGACCGTGCCCGACGAACTGGTCGAGGCCGCGCGCATCGACGGCGCAGGCCCCATGCGTTTCTTCAAGGACATCCTGCTGCCGCTGTCGCGCACAAGCATCGCCGCCCTGTTCGTGATCCAGTTCATCTACGGCTGGAATCAATATCTCTGGCCGCTGATCATCACCACGCACGAAGACATGTACCCGGTGGTGGTCGGCATCCGCCGCATGATCGCCGGCGGCGACAGCGTGACCGAATGGAACCTGGTCATGGCCACCGCCATGCTGGCCATGCTGCCGCCCGCGGCCGTCGTCATCCTGATGCAGAAATGGTTCGTGAAGGGCCTGGTCGACTCGGAAAAATAAGGACACCGCATCCTCATGGCAACACTCAGTTTTCGCAATGTGCGCAAAACCTACCCCGGTGGCGTGGCCGTCATCCACGGCATCGACATGGAAGTGCAGGACGGCGAATTCGTCGTGATCGTCGGGCCTTCAGGCTGCGGCAAATCGACCCTGATGCGCATGGTGGCGGGCCTGGAATCCATCACCGCGGGCGAGATCGCCATCGGCGGCCGGGTGGTCAACGACCTTGAGCCCGCCGAGCGCGACATCGCCATGGTGTTCCAGAACTATGCGCTCTATCCCCACATGAGCGTATTCGACAACATGGCCTACGGCCTGAAGATCCGCCGTCTGGGGCGCGACGAAATCCGCCGGCGCGTCCAGGACGCAGCCCGCATCCTGGAACTGGACCAGTTGCTGGAACGGCGGCCGCGCCAGTTGTCCGGGGGACAGCGCCAGCGCGTCGCCATGGGCCGCGCCATCGTGCGCGAACCGGCCGTATTCCTGTTCGACGAGCCCCTGTCCAACCTGGACGCCAAACTGCGTGTGCAGATGCGCCTGGAAATCCAGAAACTGCACCAGCGCCTGGGCACCACCAGCCTGTATGTCACCCATGACCAGGTCGAGGCCATGACGCTGGCCCACCGCATGGTCGTCATGAACAAGGGCGTGCCCGAACAGATCGGCACGCCCTCCGAAGTCTTCGAGCGCCCGGCCACCGTTTTCGTGGCCGGGTTCATCGGGTCGCCGCCCATGAATCTGCTGCAGGTAGCCGTGGACGCCCAGGGCCGCGCCGCGGGTCCGGACGGCTCTGCCCTGCCCCTGGCGGCGCCCACGGGTGCCGCGTCATCACTGATCCTGGGGCTGCGCCCCGAACACCTGCGGCTCGGCGTGCCGGGCCTGCGCGTCAGGATCGAAATGATCGAGATCCTCGGGTCCGAGCAATTGATTCACGCCCGTTGGGGCGAACAGCCGCTGGTGCTGCGCTGTGCCGTGGCCGAAACTCGCGAACGCACCTTGTCCATCGGCGACGAGATCGTTGTTGGGCTGGACGGCGAGCACCCGGCCCACTGGTTCGACGCAGCCACCGGAAAGCGCATCCAGGACTGACCTGCGGC
>NZ_BAAAFN010000011.1:0-42259 GCF_039523555.1 Castellaniella daejeonensis | reverse complement strand
TGCCGCGCCCGAAGCGCCGCGAGGCGCCCCGGGACAGAACCGGCTTACTTGAAGACGGACTTGGAGCCGTCGGCGTGCCAGGTGAAGACGTCGAACTTGAAGGACTTGAGGTCGCCCTGCTTGTTCCACGCGATGTCGCCGATCGGGGTCTTGACCGAATTGCTGTGCAGCCACGCAGCGACCTTGGCCGGGTCGTCCTTGCCTGCGCCCTTGATGCCGGCGGCGATGGCTTCGACGGCCGAGTAGGCGGTCAGCTGGAAGGCGCCGCCCGGATTGCGGTTCTTGTCCTTGAAGGCCTTGACCACGGACGCGTTGGCCGGATCGGTCGTGAAGTCGGCGGGCAGCGTGACCAGCATGCCTTCGACGGCCGGACCGGCGATGGCGTTGATGTCCGGATTGCCCACGCCTTCGGGGCCCATGAACTTGGCCTGCAGGCCTTGCTCGGCGCCCTGGCGCAGCAGCAGGCCCATTTCGGGGTGATAGCCGCCGTAGTAGACGAAGTCGGCACCCGAGGACTTGAGCTTGGTGATCACGGCGGAATAGTCGCTGTCGCCGGCGTTGATGCCTTCGAACAGGACGACCTTGATGCCGGCCTTTTCGAGATCGGCCTTGACAGCCGTGGCAATGCCCTGGCCGTACGATTGCTTGTCGTGGAGCACGGCCACGGCCTTGGGCTTGACCTTCTGGGCGATGAATTCCGCGGCGGCGGGACCTTGCTGGTCGTCGCGGCCGATGGTGCGGAAGATCATGTCGTAGTTCTTGCCGTCGGTCACCAGGGGCGAGGTGGCGGACGGGGAGATCATGACCACGCCTTCGTTGTTGTAGACGGGCGTTGCGGCGATCGTGGCACCGGAGCACACGTGGCCCACGACGTAGTGGATCTTTTCATTGACGACGCGGTTGGCCACGACCGGACCTTGCTTGGGCTCGCAACCGTCATCGATCACGACGGCTTCGAGCTTGTTGCCCAGCACGCCACCACCAGCATTGATGGTTTCGATTGCCGTGTCCACGCCTTCCTTGACCATGTCGCCGTACTGCGTCAATGCCCCGGTGAAGGGCCCCGCGATGGCGATGCGGATGGTATCGGCATGCGCCACGGAAGAAAGCATCATGCCGGCGGCCAGGCCCAGTGCGGCTGCCATCGGCGTAAAGCGTACGTTCATAAGACCTCCTGTGAAAGACCTTGAAAAGAATACACGAAACCCCCGTATAGCGGTCATTGCGCCGTACGGGGGTTTTCCCGATATCGTGTTGCGCACCGCGATGATTCAGTGCGCAGATATGAGGTCAGGCCAACAGGCTGCGCAACATCCAGGCATTCTTTTCGTGCACGTCCAGGCGCTGCGTGAGCAGGTCGGCCGTGGGCTGGTCGTTGACGGCGTCGGCGCACTGGAAGGCCTTGCGCGCCGTGCGGGCGACCGCCTCGTTGGCATCGACCAGCATGCGCAGCATTTCTTCGGCCGAAGGCACGGACGAGGGTTCGGCGATGGAGCTGAGGCGCGCGTATTCCGCATAGGTGCCGGGCGCATAATGCCCCAGGGCGCGGATGCGCTCGGCGATGGCGTCCAGCGCCTGCCAGGTTTCCGTGTACTGGGTCATGAACAACTGGTGCAGGGTGCTGAACATGGGGCCGGTCACGTTCCAGTGGAAGTTGTGGGTCATCAGGTACAGCGTGTACGTGTCGGCCAGCGTCTTGGACAATTCCGCCACGACGGCGGCACGGTCCTTGGCCGAAATGCCGATGTCGATCGGCAGGCCGCTGGACGGCGCGACAATGGATTTCTTCGAACCGGCTTTCTTGACTGCTTTGGCCATGGTGCACTCCTTCAAAAGATCAGTCACACGGCGCCAGAATAGCACGCGCATGGCGCATGAACATTGACCCTACGCAGTGGGAAGGGCCGGATTCAGTCCGCCTCGGCGGTCACCGGCGCAGTGTCCTGAAGCATGGTTGCGCCCGGCATGCCGCAATGGCGCACGGCCTGGATCAGGGCTTCGATGGCTGCCTGGCGCGGGAAGCTCTTGCGCCAGACCAGCACCACGCGGCGGTCTGGTACCGGCGGCTTGAACGGCACGAAGCGCAGCAGCCGGCTTTCGGCGCCCTGCATGCCCAGGGCGCTGGCGGGCAAGACCGTGATGCCGATTCCCGCGGCCACCATATGGCGGATGGTCTCCAGCGAAGAACCTTCGAAAGTGCGCTGGATGCCTTCGCTCGAGGCCGAGAAACGCGACAGTTCCGGACAGACTTCGAGTACCTGGTCGCGAAAGCAGTGGCCGGCGCCCAGCAACAGCATGGTTTCTTCCTTCAGGCGGCCGGAATCGACCTGCTTTTCTTGCGCCCAGGGGTGGTCGTGAGGCAAGGCGACATAGAACGGCTCGTCGTACAGGGCGCACTGCGCCAGGCTGCTGTCGGGCAGCGGCAAGGCGACGATGGCGCAGTCGATCTCGCCCTGGCGCAGCAGTTCCAGCAGCCGCGCGGTGTAGTTTTCCTGGAGCAGCAACGGCATCTGAGGCGTGCGGCGGATCTGTTCGGGCACCAGGTAGGGCAACAGGTACGGCCCCACGGTATAGATCACTCCGACACGCAGGGGGCCTTCCAGGGGATCATGCCCCTGGCGCGCGATCTCGCGCAGATTGGCGCCCTCTTCCAGGACTTTTTGCGCCTGCGCCACCACACGCAGCCCGATGGGCGTGATGCCGACCTCGGCGCCGCCGCGCTCGAACAGCACCACGCCCAGCTCTTCCTCGAGCTTGCGTATGGCCACCGACAACGTGGGCTGGCTCACGAAACAGGCTTCCGCGGCCCGGCCGAAATGGCGCTCCCGCGCCACGGCAACGATGTATTTGAGTTCGGTCAGAGTCATGGTGATGGTCCCCAGGTCGGGTCAACTGCGCAGATACTGGTCGGCGCCCGCCATCCAGCGTTGCCGGTGGGCTCGGGCGTGTTCGGGAAAATCGGCGGACAGCCGGGCGGCGGCCTCGCGGGCCTGCTCCAGCAGGTCTTCGTCGGACTCCAGGTCGGCGAAGCGCAGCAGGGCCTGGCCCGACTGCCGCAGGCCCAGGAGTTCGCCCGGGCCGCGCTGCGCCAGGTCGCGGCGCGCAATCTCGAAACCATCCGTGGTTTCGTACATGGCTCGCAGGCGTTCCCGCGCAACGGCCGACAGCGGCGGCTGGTACAGCAGGACGCAGGTTGCCTCGCCGCCGCCCCGCCCCACCCGGCCCCGCAGCTGGTGCAGCTGCGCCAGGCCGAAGCGCTCGGCATGTTCGATCACCATCAGGCCGGCGTTGGGCACGTCCACGCCGACCTCGATGACGGTGGTGGCGACCAGCAGGTCGATGTCTCCAGCGCGAAAGGCGTCCATGACCGCAGCCTTTTCCTGTGCCGGCAGGCGACCGTGCATCAGGCCCACGCGCAGGTCGGGCAGGGCCGCGCGCAGCAATTCATGCGTATCGACCGCCGTCTGCAGCTGCAGGGCCTCGCTTTCCTCGACCAGGGGGCAGACCCAGTAGGCCTGGCGTCCGGCGCGAACGACCTCGCCCACGCGGGCCAGGACCTCGTCGCGGCGGCGATCGTCGAACAGGCGCGTGCGCACTGGCACGCGGCCCGGCGGCAGTTCGTCCAGCACCGAAACGTCCATGTCGGCGAAAAAGGCCATCGCCAGAGTGCGCGGGATCGGCGTCGCGCTCATGCTGAGCTGATGAGGGCGATACTTGGCCTGGTCGCCCTTGCGGTTCAGGGCCAGGCGTTGTCCCACGCCGAAACGATGCTGCTCGTCGCTGATCACCAGGCCCAGCGACTCGAATTCCACCTTGTCCTGGATCAGGGCCTGGGTGCCGACCGCCAGCCGCGCCTCGCCTGACGCCATGGCCTGCAGGGCCCGGCGGCGCTCGGCGGCCGGCAGGCCGCCGGTCAGCCAGACGGCCGTCACCCCCAGCGGCTGCAACCATTCGGACAGCTTGCGCCAGAGCTGCTCGGCCAGGATTTCCGTCGGCGCCATCACGGCCACCTGGGCGCCGGCCTCGATTGCCTGGGCCGCCGCCAGGGCGGCCACCAGGGTCTTGCCGCTGCCCACGTCGCCCTGCAACAGGCGATGCATGGGGTGCGTGCGCGCCAGGTCTTCGCCGATCTGCGCCACGGCGCGCAGCTGGGCGCCGGTGGGTTCGAACGGCAACGCGGCCAGCAGGCGGCCCGTCAGACTGCCGTTTCCCCGAAGGCTGCGGGCTGCCTGGGCCCGCCGTGCCGCGCGCGCGTCGGCCAGGGCCAGCTGCTGGGCGAGCAGTTCGTCGAATTTGATGCGCCGCCACGCGGGATGCCGGTGCTCCGCCAGGAGTTCGAGAGAAATGTCCGGCCCCGGACGATGCAGCAGCCGCAGGGACGGTTCGAAATCGGCCAGCCCGTAGGCCTGGCGCACTTCGGCCGGCAGGGTGTCGCGCAGGTCGGCCTCGTCCAGGGCGCGGGCGATGGCCTTGCGCAGCGCGGCCTGCGGCAGGCCCTGGGTGGTGGGGTAGACCGGCGTCAGGGCATCGGGCAGAGGCGTGCCCGGCTCGGTAATCAGCGGGTGCACGATTTCCAGGCCGTGGAATCCCGCGCGGACCTCGCCGCGCGCCCGCACCCGCCGTCCGGCATGCAGGCGGGCCTGCTGGCCCGGATAGACGTGCAGCCAGCGCAGGCCCAGGCGGCCGGAATCGTCGGCCAGCGTGGCCTGCAGCGTCCGCCTGGGGCCGAAGCGGATTTCACTGTCCACGATCTCGCCTTCGAACAGAGCGTGTTCCCCGGGCCTGGCATCGCCGATCGGCGTGATGCGGGTTTCGTCTTCGTAGCGCAGCGGCAGGTGCGTGACGAAATCGGCCGGGGTATGCAGGCCCAGCCGCTCGAACAGGCGGGCCTGCGGGACGCCCGCCGTTTTTCGGACGCCGGACGCGGCCCGGCGCGGCTTTCCAGCCGGATTCACGGCGCGAGGTCGGCGGGCAGCGGAAGTCAGAGCGCCAGGATGGCCTCGACCTCGAACTGAGCGCCCTTGGGCAGGCTGGCGACCCCGATGGTCGAGCGTGCCGGATAGGGTTGGGGGATGATTTCCGCCATGATCGCGTTGGCGCTGGCGAACTTGCTGAGATCCGTCAGGAACAGGGTGAGCTTGACGATGTCGTTCAGCGTGCCGCCGGCCGCTTCGATGACGGCCTGCATGTTGGCAAAGGACTGGCGGACCTGGCCTTCGAAGTTTTCCGACACCAGCTCGCCCGTGCCGGGCTCCAGCCCGATCTGGCCCGACAGGAAGACCAGCTTGCCGGCCGGTGCGCTGACCGCCTGCGAATACGGGCCGACAGCGGCCGGTGCGGCATCGGTATGGATGATAGCCTTGCTCATGGTGGAGACTCGGTAGTAGGTTAAAAGACTATCAGAGTGTACCGACCAATAGCGAAAAATAAAAGCAGGCGCAGGCCGGCAATACTTATTTTTCGGCGAAGGCGCGCTCGAAGACGTAGTCGCCGAGTTCGCCCACCCCAGGCGAAGCCACGAAGCCGCGCGCGTCCAGCATGGCGCGAATGTCGGCCAGCATGGCCGGGCTGCCGCAGATCATGGCGCGATCCACGGCGGGATCCAGCGGCGGCAGGCCGATATCCTGGAACAGCTGGCCGGTTTCCACCAGAGTCGTCAGCCGCCCCTGGTGCTCGTAGGGTTCACGCGTGACCGTGGGGTAGTAGATCAACTTGTCGCGCACCATCTCGCCCAGGTATTCGTCCTGGGGCAGCTCTTGGCGGATGTAGTCCGAGTAGGCCAGCTCGCTGACGAAGCGCACGCCGTGCATCAGGATGACCTTTTCGAAGCGGTCGTAGACTTCGGGGTCCTTGATGATGCTGAGGAACGGCGCCAGCCCCGTGCCGGTGGCGAACAGGTACAGATGCCGCCCCGGGCGCAAGTCGTCGACCACCAGCGTGCCGACCGGCTTGCGGCTGACCAGCACGGCATCGCCCGGCTTCAGGTGCTGCAGGCGCGAAGTGAGCGGGCCGTTGGGAACCTTGATGCTGAAGAACTCCAGGTTGTCTTCATGGTTGGCGCTGGCGATGCTGTAGGCGCGCATCAGCGGCTTGCCCTCGACTTCCAGACCCAGCATCACGAAATGGCCGTTGTGAAAGCGCAGGCCGGGATCGCGGGTGGTCTTGAAAGAGAACAGCGTGTCGTTCCAGTGGCGGACGCTGAGGACTTGCTCGGAATTGAAAGCGGCCATGACGAAAGTCGGACTCCAGGATGCGGGAATGAAGGTGTATGAATAGATGGTAAGGCGATGGCCGGGAAACGCAAGACCAGGCCTTGTGCAGCGCGGAAATTTTCTTGATTTGGCGCAAGAACGTGCGCAAAACCCAGGTGAAAGCCTGCGGTCGGGGCGCATTTTAATACGTTCAGCTTGATTTAAGCTGAACGCAGTGCTAAATTTCATTCCGTTTTGAGAACTATTCTCATTTTCCATTCTTTCGTCTTCATTCCTCTATCCGAACCACTGCCATGTCGATCCGCCTTCGTGCCCTGCCCCTCGTCCGACGCCTGTCCATGCTGGCCGCTGCCCTGCCGCTGATGGCCGGCACCGCATGGGCGGCGGAGGTGAACCTGTACACCACCCGCGAGCCCAAGCTCGTCGAGCCGCTGCTCGAGGCCTTCACGCAGGATACCGGCGTCAAGGTCAACACGGTCTTCGTCAAGGACGGCCTGCTCGAGCGGGTACGCGCCGAGGGCGAACAATCGCCCGCCGACCTGCTGATGACGGTGGACATCGGCAATCTGCTGGACCTGGTGGACGGAGGCGTCACCCAGCCGGTCGACTCCGCCGCCCTGAAGGCCGCCATCCCCGCCAATCTGCGCGGGGACGATGATCAGTGGTTCACCCTGTCGCTGCGCGACCGGGTCGCCTACGTCGCCAAGGACCTGGACATCCAGACCTTCCACTACGAAGACCTGGCCGATCCGCGCTGGAAGGGCAAGGTCTGCATCCGTTCAGGCCAGCATCCCTACAATACCGCGCTCATCGCCGCCCTGATCGCCCATGACGGCGCCGAGGCCGCGGAACAATGGCTGCGCGGCGTGAAGGCCAACCTGGCCCGTCCCGCCACTGGCGGGGACCGCGACGTGGCACGCGACATCCTGGGCGGGATCTGCGACGTCGGCATCGCCAACGCCTACTATGCCGGCCACATGAAGAACGCGGCCGAAGGCACCGACGCCCGCCGCTGGGGCGATGCCATCCGCGTCATCCGGCCCACGTTCAAGAACGCGCCGGGCACGCACGTGAATATCTCGGGCGCCGCCGTGGCGCGCCATGCGCCGCACCGCGCCGAAGCCGTCCAGCTGCTGGAATACCTGGTCACCGACAAGGCGCAGAGCCTCTACGCCCGGGCCAACTATGAATACCCGGTGAAGAAGGGCGTCGCGCTGGATCCGACCGTGGAGAGCTTCGGGCCGCTGGCGATCGACCCCCTGCCCCTGACCGAGATCGCCCGCAATCGCAAGCAGGCGAGCGAACTGGTCGACCGCACCGGCCTGAATCAATGACCATCCATCGGGGCGCGCACCTCGGCAGCCGCGGCGAGGCCGGACGGGGCTGTGCGGCCCGATAAGCGGGAAACGCCATGACAGCGAACGGCCGCTTCCAGGCCTGGCCCTGGCACGCCGGAACGGCCCTGGCGGCGCTTGCCGTGCTGGCGCCGATCCTGGCCCTGGTGGGCCAGGCGGGCCAGGGTTCGGGCGCCCACTGGGGCCACCTGCTGCAATTCGTGCTGCCCGGCGTGCTGGCCCAGACCCTGGGCCTGCTGATCGGCGTCGGTCTCCTGGCTGCCGCCCTGGGCGTGGGAGCCGCCTGGCTGGTCACGGCCTACGATTTTCCGGGGCGCAGGGCGTTGTCCTGGGCGCTGCTGCTGCCGCTGGCCGTGCCCACGTACATCGTGGCCTATGCCTATCTGGACATCCTGCACCCTCTCGGCCCCGTCCAGGAAGCCGTTCGCGCCTTGCTGGGCTATTCCAGCCCGCGCGAATTCCGCCTGCCCGACCTGCGCAGCCTGCCGGGCGCCATCGTGCTGCTGGCCTTCGTGCTCTATCCCTACGTCTACCTGACCACCCGGAGCATGTTCGCCAGTCAGGCCGCCCACCTGATGGAAGCCGCCCGGCTGCTCGGGCACGGCCCCTGGAGCGCCTTCCTGCGCGTGGCGCTGCCGCTGGCACGGCCGGCCATCGCGGTCGGCCTGTGCCTGGTGCTGCTGGAGACCCTGAACGATATCGGCGCGTCCGAGTTCCTGGGCGTCCAGACCCTGACCGTGGCCATCTACACCACCTGGGTGACCCGCTCCGACCTGGCGGGCGCCGCCCAGATCGCCCTGGTATCCCTGGCGCTGGTGACGCTGCTGATCGCAGTCGAACGCCGTGGCCGGCGGCGCCTGCGCTATACCGGAAACCGGCGGGCCGCGCCGATCAGGCGGCATGTGCTGCATGGCCCGGCGGCCTGTCTGGCCACCCTGCTGGGCCTGGCCCCGGTCCTGATCGGTTTCGCCGCGCCCGCAGCGTATCTGCTGGCGCTGGTCCTCGAGCGCCTGGGCACGGGCCAGGGGCCCTCGCCCGCCTTGCTGAGGGCCGTCGGGCAGACGCTCACGGTCTCCGCACTCGCCACCCTCTTCGCCCTGGCCATCGGCCTGGTCGTCGCCTGGAGCCGGCGCATCCTGCCCCGGGTGCATGCCTGGCAGGGTGCCCTGCCCCGCCTGGCCACGCTGGGCTACGCCGTGCCCGGCACCGTCCTGGCGATCGGCCTGCTGTTTCCCCTGATGGCGATCGAGCGCGGCCTCTCGGCGCTGCGCGCGGCAACCGGCATGGATCCGGCCGGGCTGGTGCTGCTGGGCACCCCCACCGCCCTGGCGCTGGCCTACGTGATCCGCTTCCTGACCATTCCCGTGGGCACGCTGGAGGCTGGCCTGGACCGGATCCCGCCATCCCTGGACCAGGCCGCACGCCTGCTGGGGGAAAACGTCCACGGCATGCTGCGCCGCGTGCATCTGCCCCTGCTGCGCCCGGCACTGGCCGCTTCGGCGCTGCTGATCTTCGTGGATGCGATGAAGGAACTGCCGGCCACCCTGCTGCTGCGCCCCCTGAATTTCGATACCCTGGCCACCTGGCTATACGCCGAAGCCGCGCGCGGCACCTACGAGGAAGGCGCCATTGCCGCCCTGTGCATCGTCGTCGCCGGCCTGCTGCCCGTGATCCTGCTGGCCCGCCTGATGGACCGCCCCACCGCCTGAGATTCCGACATGCTGGAACTGGACCGCATTTCCCTGAGCTACCCCACCGACCACGGCCGGCGCACGGTGCTGCGTGAACTGAGCCTGACCCTGGAGGCCGGCCAGATCGCCTGCCTGCTGGGCGCCTCGGGCTGCGGCAAGACCACCGTGCTGCGCGCCATTGCCGGCTTCGAGCCACTGGAAGGCGGCTCGATCCGGCTGGATGGGCGTCTGCTGTCGGGTGATGGCACTCGCGTCGAACCCGAGCATCGCCGCGTGGGGATGATGTTCCAGGACTATGCCCTGTTCCCGCACCTGGACGTGGCGGCCAACGTCGGTTTCGGCCTGCGCCGGCTGGACGCACCGGAACGCGCCCGGCGCGTGCGCGCCCTGCTGGATCTCGTCGGCCTGTCGGGCCAGGAAACGCGCCGTCCCCACGAACTGTCCGGCGGACAGCAACAACGCGTGGCGCTGGCCCGCGCGCTGGCGCCCGAGCCCGATCTGCTGCTGCTCGACGAGCCGTTTTCCAACCTGGACGTGGATGCCCGCGAAAGGCTGGCCTTCGAACTGCGCGATCTTCTGAAGGCGGCCGGTCGGACCGCCCTGGTGGTCACCCACAACCAGGCCGAGGCCTTTGCCGTGGCGGACCGGATCGGCATCCTGCAGGAAGGCCGCCTGGCCCAGTGGGACACGCCTTACGGCATGCACCACCACCCTGCCACCCCCGAAATCGCGGCCTTCATCCACCGGGAAGCCCTGCTGGCACGTCGCGCCCAGGCCAATCTGCGCGGCGCGCCTCCGGCCGCCGCCTGAACGATCCGGATTCACCCGGCGCCGGTCAGTCCCCGAACGCCTGATCCGCATCCGGTTCGTCGAGCCCCAGCTCCCGGCACTTGCGGGTCAACGTATTGCGCCCGATCCCCAGACGCAGCGCGGCTTCGCCCCTGCGCCCTCCGGCCTGACGCAGGCCTGCCCGCAACAGCGCGCGCTCGAAGTCGCGCTGCAGGGCATCCATGACACCGGTCTCCCGGCGGGCCAGGCGGCCCAGCGCCTCGGCTTCCAGTGCTGCGCGCCAGTCGGACCGGGGCGCGGCCGCGGCGGCTTCAGTCCCCGGTGCGGGCCGCGTCGCATCGTCCGGCTCGGGTCCAGCCTTCGCCTGCAGGGGCACAACGGCGGCTCCCGTTTCCAGGATCTCGGGTGGCAGGTCTTCCAGGCCGACTTCGGCACTCGGCGCCATCACTGTCAGCCACTGGCAGATGTTCTCCAGCTGGCGGATGTTGCCGGGATAGTCGAAGCGCCGCAGCGCCTCGAGGGCGGATGCATCGGGCCGGCGTACCGGCACGCCGAGTTCCGCCGCGCTGCGCGCCAGGAAATGCCGCGCCAGCGACTCGATATCCTCGCGGCGCTCCCGCAAGGGAGGCAGGCGCAGGCGGATGACGTTCAGGCGATGGAACAGGTCGGCGCGGAACAAGCCTGCGCGCACCCGCTCTTCGAGCGGCTGGTGGGTTGCGGCCACGATGCGCACATCGGCCCTGACGGGGCGCGCCCCGCCCACCCGGTAGAAAGCGCCTTCGGCCAGCACCCGCAGCAGCCGGGTCTGCAATTCGGCGGGCATGTCGCCGATTTCATCCAGGAACAGCGTGCCGCCGTCGGCTTCCTCGAAGCGCCCCCGGCGCGACTGGACCGCTCCGGTGAAGGCACCGCGTTCATGGCCGAACAGCTCGGCCTCCAGCAGGTCGCGGGGGATCGCAGCCGCATTCACCGCCACGAACGGACCGTCTGCGCGGCGACTGTGGCGATGCAGTGCCCGGGCCACGAGCTCCTTGCCGGTTCCGGATTCTCCCGTGATGAGCACGGTGGCGCCGGATTGCGACAGGCGGCCGATGGCCCGGAATACGTCCTGCATGGCGGGCGACTGCGAAGGCGCCATTTCCGCCTCGCCGAGCACGGCCCATGCATCGGTCTGGTTTTCCTGGACGGCACCGGCCCGGGATGGCGCCGACTGGGCGGCGCGGGCGATCAGCTCGACGGCCGACTGGATGTCGAACGGCTTGGCCAGATAGTCGAAGGCGCCCTGCTCGAAAGCCGCCACCGTCGTGTCCAGGTCGGTGTAGGCCGTCATCATGATGACGGGCAGGTCCGGCAGGCGGGCACGCACCGCCGCCAGGACGGACAGCCCGTCGGGACCCGGCATGCGGATGTCGGACACCAGCACGGCGGGCATGCGCGGATCCGCGGTGCCCTCCAGTGCATCGAGCGCCTCTTTCAGCGCGATGCCATCGGCAAAGCTGCGGACCGGCCAGCCGGCCTTGTCCAGTGCCTTTTCCAGCACCCAGCGCATGCCCGGTTCGTCGTCGAGGATCCAAATCGTATTCATGCTGATCTCTGCCTCATGCGACTTCCAGCGGCAGCAGCAGGCGGAATTCGGTGCGGCCCGGAACAGAATCGAATTCGAGCAAACCGCCCTGCCCCTGCAGGCATTCCTGGGCCAGGCTCAGGCCCAGGCCCGTACCCTGTGCCCTGCCGGTGACCAGGGGGTGGAACAGCTTGTCGCGCAAGGCCTCGGGCACGCCGGGGCCGTTGTCGGCAACCGCGATCCGCAATCCCATGCGGTGCTGGCCATTGGCCAGCACCGGCTGATGCAGGATGCGGGTGCTCAGGTGCAGCACGGGATCGTCCAGGGACGGGGACTCGGCCAGCGCCTGCGCGCCATTGCGCGCCACGTTCAGCAGTGCCTGGAGCAGACGGTCGCGGTCGGCTCGCATGTCCGGCACCGAAGCATCGTAGTCGCGCTCCAGGCGAATCCGCTCGCCGAACTCCAGGCGTATCAGTGCGAGGACGTGCTCGCATACCTCATGCACATTGAAAACGCTCGGCGCTACGGCTTGCTGGCTGGGCGATGCCAGGCGGGTGACCAGATCGGCAAGGCGATCGGCCTCGGTCACGATCACGCGAGTGTATTCGCGCAGATCGTCGCGCGGCAGTTCCATGTCCAGCAGCTGGGCGGCGGCCCGCAGCCCGGCCAGCGGGTTGCGGACCTCGTGGGCCAGGTTGCGCAGGGTTTCGCGCTGGGCCTCCTGGCGGCCACGGGCCTGCCGCAGGTCGTCCAGATGGCCGCCCTGGTGAACGGGGATCTCGATCAGCCAGGACCAGGGCTGGCCCTGCAGGGCGGTCTTCAGGACGCTGTCGCGGCCGTCCAGCCAGGGCCGCGCTGGCTGTCCCGCCAACTGCCGGCGGGACTGGCCCAGCAATTCTTCCGCCGCGCTGTTGGCGTGGCGGATGCGGAAGGACTCGTCCAGCAGCAGGACCGCGGTACGCAGCAGGTCGAGGCCGGACGTGTCCATCGCATGTCCTACTGGGCGTAGTACATGTCGAATTCGACCGGGTGCGGGGTGACACGCAGGCGGTCGAGTTCGTTGGCCTTCAGGTCCAGGTAGGCGTCGATCAGATCGTTGCTGAAGACCCCGCCGCGCGTCAGGAACTCGCGGTCGCGGTCCAGCGCTTCCATGGCCTGATCCAGCGACGAGCACACCGTCGGGATCTTGGCATCTTCTTCCGGCGGCAGGTCGTACAGGTTCTTGTCGGCCGGGTCGCCCGGGTGGATCTTGTTCTGGACGCCATCCAGGCCCGCCATCATCAGGGCGGAGAAAGCCAGGTACGGATTGGCCAGCGGATCCGGGAAGCGCGCCTCGACGCGGCGTGCCTTGGGGTTGCTGACATAGGGAATGCGGATCGAGGCCGAACGGTTGCGCGCGGAATACGCGAGCTTGACCGGCGCTTCGTAGTGCGGCACCAGGCGCTTGTAGGAATTCGTGCCCGGATTGGTGATGGCGTTCAGGGCGCGGGCATGATGGATGATGCCGCCGATGTAATACAGGGCGAATTCGGACAGGCCGCCATAGCCGTTGCCGGCGAACAGGTTCTGGCCGTCCTTCCAGATGGACTGGTGCACGTGCATGCCCGAGCCATTGTCGCCCACGACGGGCTTGGGCATGAAAGTCGCGGTCTTGCCGTAGACGTGGGCCACGTTGCGGATCACATATTTCATGATCTGGGTCCAGTCGGCGCGCTGCAGCAGCGTGGAAAAGCGGGTGCCGATTTCCATCTGGCCGCAATTGGCGACCTCGTGGTGATGGACTTCGACGGGCACGCCCATCTGTTCCATCAGCAGGCACATTTCCGAACGCATGTCGGCAAAGGAATCGATCGGCGGCACGGGCACGTAGCCGCCCTTGATGCCCGGACGGTAGCCCAGGTTGTTGCCGTTGGCCTCATTGGCGTTGGACCAGACGCCTTCGTCGGACGAGATCTTGACGAAGCTGCCGCTCATGTCCGCGTTCCAGCACACGCCGTCGAACACGAAGAATTCGGGTTCCGGGCCGAAATAGGCGGTATCGCCCAGGCCGCTGGACTTCAGGTAGGCTTCGGCGCGGCGGGCCAGGGAGCGGGGGTCGCGGTCGTAGCCCTTCAGGTCCGACGGCTCGACCACGTCGCAGGTCAGGATCAGCGTGGTTTCTTCACGGAAAGGATCCAGGCGGGCGGTCCCGGCGTCAGGAATCAGGATCATGTCGGACGCCTCGATGCCCTTCCAGCCAGGCAACGACGATCCGTCGAAGGCAACGCCCGATTCCATCCGGTCCTCGTCCATCTGGCTGGCGGGAATGGTCAGGTGGTGCTCCCGACCCAGGGTATCGGTAAAGCGGCAATCCACGAACGCCACTTCGCGTTCGGCGATCATCTGCACAACGTTTTCAGGGGTGGACATAAAAGCTCCTGCGCCAAGTCATATCGTCAAAGGGGAAAGCTCGAGGCTTCGTTGGCTTCAATAGCAATGTCCGTGCCAACTTTTCAGGCCGCCATCCCGGGGCAAAAACCGGGGAATGGCGCCCATTTTCCGCCACGGCGGCGCATGGACGCACCATTAAAGTGCATATTCTAGTGCGATTGGTGCAACGAGCGCACCTTTTTAGTGCATGCAGATCGAACCGTGTCCGAATCGGCGCATGAACATGCCGGTTCGGATCCGCCATGAGGCGGTCAGGCCAGGAACTCCATCTGCAGCTCGTTCAGGAAGCTCCAGCCCCGGGGCGTGGCGCGGATGCGATCCAGGCCGGGTTCGAGCAGACCGCGGTCCACCGCGCGGTGGATGGCCGGCAGAATGGCCATGAGCGACAGGCCGGTGCGTTCGATGAACAGTCCGCCCTCCACGCCTTCGCGCAGGCGCAGTGCATTGAGCATGAATTCGAAGCTCAGGTCGTCGTGGCTCAGCTCGCGGTGCTCGACCACGTGCTTGCCGGCGCCTTCGGTTGCCAGCCGCATCCAGGCATCGGGCATGCGCGCCCGCGCCTGGCGCGTGATGCGGTCCTGGAAAGAGATCTTGGAATGCGCCCCCGGACCGATCCCCAGGTAGTCGCCAAAGCGCCAGTAGTTCAGGTTGTGCTGGCAGGCCTGGTTGGGCCGGGCATAGGCCGAGACCTCGTAGCGATCGAAACCCGCCGCCTGGGCCAGTTCCGCCACGCGATCCTGCATGGCCGCGCTCAGTTCATCGTCCGGCACCCTGGGCGGATACTTGGCGAAGACCGTATTGGGTTCCAGGGTCAGGTGGTACAGCGACAGATGGCCCGTGCCGAAAGCCAGCGCCTCGCGCACGTCACGCTCGCACTCTCCCAGGGTCTGTTCGGGCAGCGCGAACATCAGGTCCAGGTTGACCCGGTCCACGGCGCGCTGGGCCATTTCGATGGCCGCACGCGCCTGGGCCGCGTCGTGGATGCGTCCCAGGCGGCGCAGCTTGTCATCGTCGAAGCTCTGGATGCCCAGCGAGATCCGGTTCACGCCGGCCTGGGCATAGCCCTGGAAGCGGGCCGCCTCGGCCGTGCCCGGATTGGCCTCCAGGGTGATCTCCACGTCGGGAGGCAGGTTCAGGTAGGCGCGGAACAGGCCGATGATCCGGTCGATCGCCTCGGCCGACAGCAGGCTGGGCGTGCCGCCGCCGAAGAACACCGTCGAAACCTGACGGCCCCAGACGTCGGGTACGGCCTGCTCCAGGTCGGCCTGCAGGGCCTGCAGGTAGGCCTCTTCCGGCAGCTCGCCGGAGCGCTCATGCGAATTGAAGTCGCAATAGGGACACTTGTGCACGCACCAGGGCACGTGCACGTACAGCGACAGCGGCGGCAGCGCCACCAGGCCGGGCTTGCCGCGCACGCCGGGCCGCCCGTCGTCCTCGCGCCCGGGCGTTGGCACAGGAACCAGACGCTTCATCGATTCTCCTGAGTCAGGCCCGCATCCTGGCCGAATTCGCTGCGCAGGGCCTGCAGCAGCCCGCGCAGCGCGCGCGCCCTGTGGCTGAGAATGTTTTTCTGCTCCAGGGGCAGCTCGGCGGCTGTCATGCCCAGTTCGGGCAGATAGAAATAGGGGTCGTAGCCAAAGCCGTTGCTGCCCCGTGGCGCATCCAGGACTTCGCCGTCCCAGGAACCCTCGACCACGATCGGACGCGGATCGTCGGCGCTGCGGACATAGACCAGGACGGCGACGTAGCTGCCGCGCCGGTCGGCCCGGCCGGCCATCTCGGCCACCAGCCTGGCATTGTTGGCCGCATCCGAGCGTGTGCCGTCCGGCGCCTGAGCGTAGCGCGCCGAATACACCCCCGGCGCGCCACCCAGGGCATGGACGCACAGACCCGAATCATCGGCCAGCGCAGGCAGGCCCGTGGCGCGGCTGGCATGGCGCGCCTTGGCCAGGGCGTTTTCCACGAACGTATGGAAAGGCTCGTCGGCCTCGGGCACCCCCAGCGCGCTTTGCGGCACCATCTCGATGCCGGCCGCCGACAGGCTGGCGGAAAATTCCTTTAATTTGCCCGGATTGCCCGAAGCCAGCACGACGCGGCGCATCATGCCGACTCCAGCGCGCGCGCCTGGGCGCGGACCAATTCCTGGATGCCGGCGGCCGCCAGGTCGAGCAGGCGGTTCAGTTCGTCGCGGCGGAAGCTGCCGCCCTCGCCCGTGCCCTGCACCTCGACGAAATCCCCCGCGCCGGTCATGACCACGTTCATGTCGGTATCGCAGGCGGAGTCCTCGGGATAGTCCAGATCCAGGATCGGCCGGCCGTCCACGATACCCACCGACACGGCAGCCACCTGGCCGCGTAGCGGATCGGCCGCCAGCCGGCCCCCGGCCATCAGGCCGCGCACGGCCAGTGCCGCCGCCAGCCAGGCGCCGGTGATGCTGGCGCAGCGGGTGCCACCGTCCGCCTGCAGCACGTCGCAATCCAGGTGCAGCGTGCGTTCGCCCAATGCCTTCAGATCGAACACCGCACGCAGGCTGCGGCCGATCAGGCGCTGGATTTCCTGGGTCCGGCCGCTCTGCTTGCCGCGAGCCGCCTCGCGGTCGCCCCGTGTATGCGTGGCGCGCGGCAGCATGCCGTATTCGGCCGTGACCCACCCCTGGCCCTGCCCTTTCAGGAAGGGCGGCACCTTGTCCAGCACGCTGGCGTTGCACAGCACGCGGGTGTCGCCCATGCAGGCCAGTACCGAGCCTTCGGCGTGACGCGTATAACCGGTCAGCAGTTCGATGCGGCGCAGTTCGTCCGGCCTGCGGCCGGACGGCCGCACGGGAGTGGAGTCGTGGGAGAAAGGGGTCATCATGGGGAAAATTCCTGCCGGGAAGGCCGGTGAGGCCGGACTACAATAAGGCCCCATTGTAGATAAACGCCGACGAGACCGCCCCATGATCCGCAGCATGACCGCCTTTGGCTCCGCCCGCCTGGACTCCGACGCCGGATCGATCAGCGCGGAAATCCGCAGCGTCAACAACCGCTACCTGGATCTGAGCCTGCGGATTCCGGAAGACCTGCGTTTCGCTGAATCGCGCCTGCGCGAACTGGTGGGACGCGACATCCTGCGGGGCAAGGTCGAGATCAAGCTGTCCTATGCCGCCATCGAGCGCGACACCCTGCGCCCCCTGGACGCCGAGGCCGTGCGCGCACTGGCCGAGCAACTGCAATGGGCCCGCAACTTCATTCCCGATCTGCCCGCGCCCGCCCTGGCCGAACTGCCGCGCGAAGGCGTGCTGCGAGGCGGTCTGGATGCCGAAACCTGGCTGCCCCTGTGCGAACAGGCCTGCGCTCGCGCGCTGGAAGAATTCGGTGCCGCACGCCTGCGCGAAGGCTCAAGGCTGGCACAGGCCATGCTGGCCATGGCCGACGAGATCGACGCCATCGTCGTGCGTGTGGACGCCGAGCTGCCGGCCCTGGTGCAGCAGCACCAGGACCGCATCGCCCAACGCCTGCGCGAGGCCCTGGAGGCCGCCAGCCCCGAAGGCTTCGCAGCCATCAGCGGGGCCGAACTGAGCGCCCGCATCGCCCAGGAAGCCAGCCTGTTCGGACTGCGCGTGGACGTGGCCGAGGAACTCACCCGGCTGCGCTCGCATCTGCAGGAACTGCGCGAAATCCTGTCCGGCACGCATGCATCCTCGGCGCGCGGCGGCAGCGGCAAGCGCCTGGACTTCCTGTTCCAGGAAATGAACCGCGAGGCCAACACCCTGGGCTCCAAGGCCGCCGCCCTGTCCGTCACCCAGGCCGCCATCGACCTGAAGCTCCTGATCGAGCAGATGCGCGAACAGGCGCAGAATATCGAATAGGCTCCCTGAAGGCCTCGTGGCGTAACGCCCGCGTTTCATCGACGCGAAGGTGGTGCGCGCCAGCCTAGCCGCGGCGGCGGCGCCACGCCCTGGCCCTGCGCCATGCGCGCAGGTCGATCTGGCGGCGCATGCGGGCGCCTTCACGCAGCCGGCGGCTATGCGCCGAGATCACGTCGCCCCGGGTCAGCATGCCCAGCATGCGGGTCGGATCGGCGGGATCGACCACCAGCAGCCGGCCGACGTTTTCCATCGCCATATGGTCGGCCGCCTGGCGCAAGGTATGAGCCGGCGTCACCACCACGGCAGGCCGCTGGATCAGGTCGCCCAGCCGGGCCTGCTCGGGCCAGTGCGCGTCGAAGAACGTCCTGCGCGTCAGCACCCCGAGCACCCGGCCCGCCGAATCCAGGATGGGATAACCCTGGTGCTGGGATTCGGGCGCGGCGCTCGCGATCCAGGCGCGCACTTCGCCGATGGTCCGGTCGGCGCCCAGGGTTGTCACTTCGTGCTGGCAGGCATCGCCGACCAGGATGCGCTCCAGGTAATCGGCCTTGTATTCCGAAGGCACGCGCACGCCCCGGCGGGCGATCTTTTCCGTCATGATGGTGTTGCGCATCATCATCGCCGACACCAGGTAGGCCGCCGTGCAGGCGCCCAGCAGCGGCAGCAGCCCCGCCGGCTGGCCGGTCGTCTCGAAGGCGAAGACGACGGTCGTGAACAGGGCCCGCGAGGCGCTGGCGAACAGCGCCGCCATGCCGACCAGGGCGGCAATGCGCGGATCGATGCCCAGCCACGGCAGTGCCTGGCCCAGCAACAGGCCGGTCATGGCGCCCAGCGCCCCGCCGATGGTGAACATGGGCGCCAGCGTGCCGCCGGACGTCCCGCTGCCCAGGCAGATCGACCACGAGATGAACTTCATCAGGCACAGCCAGGCCAGCGCACCCATGGCCAGACGCCCGTTGAGGATGTCCTCGATGTTCACATAGCCCACGCCCAGCGTCGGCGGCGCCAGCCAGCCCACCAGCCCCACCACCACGGCCCCCAGTGCGGGCCACCACATCCAGTGGATCGGCAGGCGCTCGAAGCCGTCCTCGATGGCATAGACGACCCGCGTCACCCAGACGCCGAGCACGCCGATGGCCGCCCCGATCAGCACATAGGACGCCAGCGCGGCGCCGCCCGGCGTGGACACCGGATCCATGAGGAAAACCGGCGTCGTGCCCATCAGCAGGTCGCGCGCGCCGGTCGCGGTGACGCAGGCCAGCGCCACCGGGATCAGGGACCGGCCGCGCAGCTCGAACAGCAGCAACTCCACCGCGAGCGCCACGGCCGACACCGGTGCGGCGAACACGGCCGCCATGCCCGCCGCTGCCCCGGCAGCCAGCAGCACCTTGCGCTCGCTGGCCGTCACCTTCATCAGCTGGCCGATCAGGGAGCCCAGCGCACCGCCCGTGGCGATGATCGGCCCTTCGGCGCCGAAAGGCCCCCCCGTGCCGATCACGACCGCAGAGGACAGCGGCTTGAGCAGCGTGATGCGGGTGGGAATGCGCGACTCGTTGAGCAGGACCTGTTCCATGGCCTCGGGAATGCCGTGGCCCCGGATTGCCTTCGACCCCCAGCGCGCCATGCCGCCCGCGATCAGGCCGCCGATGACCGGCACGCCGATCACCCAGGCACCCAGGTGCGGGACTGCGCCGGCCGGGGAGCTGAACGCAGTCGACCAGGTGCCGTAGAAACTGAGGTTCGTGATCAGCCCGATCAGCTTCATCAGCAGCCAGGCCACGCAGGCCGCAGCCAGCCCCAGCAGCACCGACACGCCGATCAACCGGATCAGGCGGGCGTCGAATCGGGTCAGGCTGCGCGGCATGCGTACCTGGGCCAGGCTGAGCCCCAGGTCGGGTGCCACGGGCAGGCCGCCGGTCTGTGTCTGCGCCAGCGGCGGCAAGGGATGATCCGGCGGGGCCGGATTCGGGGAGTGTTGTTCCGATATGGGCAAGAAACTTCCAGCCTTTTGAAAACCAAGGACAACATTCCATTATGAAGCTTCAAGCTTTAAGGAAGCTGATAGCCCCGCCTGCGCATGCATGCCGCGCACCGATGGCTCGGTTCCTGCATGTTTTGGGGAAATCCCTATTTCGGCGCCAACTTGATGCAAGTTAAGGCATTCAGCCAGAAAACGGAATTCAGAGCTCGAAAACCCCTTTTCCCCTGATCACTATTTCTTAGCGAATTTATCTAAAGTAAATTATTAAAATAATCAAATAATATACTGATTAATAGGAATAATACCGAACCATCCGGTTGATTGCCGAATCACGACAAGATCACATGTCATCCCGCACCGCAGCAATCAAAACCATCGTTTGATGTTTTCCGGATCGATTGCGCACCAACCATATCCCTCATCCCGGTTGATGGCTTCGAGTGGCCGGCCCACCCCCACTCCTAGACTGTTCTCGTCATCCACAACCCGGAGGGAAGACGGACATGACGCAACGCATCATCGACGGGGTGCTGTCGGCCCTGGCCGGCCTGGTCAGCGTACTGCTGTCCTGGCCCTATTGGCGAGATTTCGAATACTGGCCCGAATCCCATGCCATGTGGTGGCTGTACATCGCCGTGGGCTATGTCCTGGCGGTCTACGTGTTCTACACGTTCCTGGGCAGCCTGCGCACCCTGTTCCTGCACGACGAACAGGCTCGCCCGGCAACTGGCCGGGACGCCCTGGCACAGGAGGACAGGTCATGAGCTGCCTGAACGGAACCGATTGCCGCGAAACGGCAAAACGCCGCTCGGCCCTGGCCGTGCTGGCACTGATGCTGGCGATCTTCCTGCTGCTGTCCGCCTGGTCCTTCCTGCCTTCCCGCAATCAGGTCGTGCCCGATGACATCCAGTACGGCGGTGCCAGCGCGGTGGAAGGCAAACGCGTCTTCCAGGCCTACAACTGCATGGGCTGCCATACCATCGTCGGCAACGGCGCCTATTTCGGCCCCGACCTGACCCGCATCCACGCCGAGGCCGGCCCCGCCTGGCTGGCCGCCTTCCTGCCCTCGGCGGGCGGCTGGCCCACATCCGCGGCCGTGCGCGTCCAGCTGCAGAATCCGGCGATCCGCGAAGACGCCGGCACCGACGACCTGCAGGCCTACCTGCAGCGCTACCCCGGCGCGGCCGAGCGCCTGGAACAGCGCGCAGGCCAGCATTCCCTGATGCCCAACCTGCCATTGAACGCCCACGAGGTCGCGGCGCTGATCGCTTTCCTCAAATACACCTCTTCCATGCACACCGAAGGCTGGCCGCCGAAACCGCACGCGAACCGTCGGGTTCCCGCCTCATGGGCCCCGAAGGCGCCCATGGCCGGCAACGGCGCGGCAGCCGGCCAGACCGCCGCCGCGGCCTCTTCGCCTGCCCCGTCTTCAGCCGGGGCGCAGCCCCAGGATCTCGTGGCGCGAGGCCGGCAACTGGTGTCCGACCTGGGCTGCGTGGCCTGCCACGCCACCGACCAGAAACGCACGGTGGGCCCGGGCTGGGGCCAACTTGCCGGTCACGAGGTCCAGCTGGCCGACGGCACCACGGTCACGGCGGACGAAGCCTACCTGGCCCGCTCGATCCGCCAGCCCGATGCGCAGATCGTCGCGGGCTACCCGCCGCATGTCATGCCATCCTACGACGCGCTGATCGACGAGGCCGACATGAAGGCCATCGTGGCCTACCTGAACAGCCTGTGAAAAGGAAGCCAACATGATCAAGATCGACTACCAGACGCAGCGCCTGAGCCTGCGCTTCTTCCTGCTGATGCTGGTGCTGTTCGGCTTCCAGGTCCTGTTCGGCCTGCTGATCGCCGTGCAGCACGTGGACCCGCGCCTGCTTTCGGGCATCCTCAACTTCAACGTCCTGCGCGCCGAGCACACCAACCTCGGCATTCTCTGGATCCTGTCGGGCTTCATCGGCACCATCCTGTTCGTCGGGCCGCTGCTGTCGCGCCGCGAACTGGCCGCACCGGGGCTGATCCGCTTCCTGTTCTGGGCCCTGCTGGCCGTCACGCTATGGAACATCGCCACCCAATCGCTGGCGGCGCGCGGCGTGGCCGGCTGGTGGCTGGGGCAGCCCTGGCTCCAGGAAGGACTGGAATACCTGGAGGCCGGGCGCGCCGCCGACATCGTCATCTTCGTCGGCTTTGCCATCCTGGCCTGGGTGGTGCTGCGCACATTCCCGGCACGCCGCGAGTGGAACGAGATCCACTGGGGGCTGGCGATCGGCGTGAGCGCCCTGACCTTCGTCTGGCTGTTCGGCGTATTCTTCGTCGAACGCCTGGACCTGCAGGAATACTTCCGCTGGTACGTGGTGCACTACTGGGTGGAAGGCGTATGGGAAGTCATCCACATCAGCCTGGTCGGTTTCCTGCTGGTGCTGATGTTCAAGGCCGACGTCAAGGCGGTGGGCTATGCCGTGTTCTGGGGGGTCGCGATGGTGTGGCTGTCGGGCCTGATCGGCAACGCCCACCACTATTTCTGGATCGGCACGCCGGAATTCTGGCAATTCTGGGGATCGCTGTTCAGCGCCCTGGAACCGCTGCCCCTGGTGTTCTGCTTCTGGCACATCTACCTGGACGCGCACCAGGACCGCCGCCCGCTGGAAAACGCGCCGGCCTTCTATTTCATCCTGGGCTCGGTGGTCCTGGAGCAGGTCGGGGCGGGCATCCTGGGCTTCACCATGACATTCGCGCTCACCAACGTCTGGTCGCACGGCACCTGGGTCACGCCCAGCCATGCCCACCTGGCGCTGTTCGGCACCTTCGGCATGCTGGGCATCGCGTCGGCGTACTATGCGATTCCCCTGCTGCGCGGCGTGAAGGATTTCGATCAGCGGCTCGGGCGGATCGCGTTCTGGCTGGTTTTCGCGGGCATGCTGGGCATCGCCTTTGCCTTCGCGATCGGCGGCACGATCCAGGTGTTCCTGTACCGCTCCATGGGGCTGAGCTGGTTCGGCGGCCAGGTCTTTCCGGCCATGCAGTTCTACAAAGTCCTGGTGCCGGTCTTCGGCCTGGTGTTCCTCGCAGGCGCGGGCCTGCTGGTCTATGACCTGCTGACGCTCGGACTGCGCGCCCGCGGGGCACCGCAGCCCAGGAAAACCTTCCGGCCGGCCGACCCGGGCCGCTGGCACCGCACGCTGCACGGCACCGAAGCCGGGCTGTGGCTGGCGGGCATGTGGATCTTCGGCGCATTCATCACCCTGGGCCTGCTCAGCTTCAACCTGGACGCCGTTGCCCTGGGTGACCCGACCATTCCCTACATCCTGGCCGGGCTGGGCTATCCGGGCCTGCTGCTGATCACGCTGCTGTTCGTCTGGCGCTTCCTCGCCTCGCTGGAAGCCCGGCCGGCCCCCGAAACAGCCGCCCCGGGCATGGATCAGGCCATCGATCAGGCTGCGCGGGCCTGATGCGGCCGGTGCAAGGCGGCCTGGCGCACCACCCAGGTCGCCAACAGGAAGGGCGCCGTCAGGGACGGCAGCCCGAGCAGCTGGAAGCCGCGCATCAGACCCAGACTGAGCAACACAGCGGCGCAGGGCCAAAGCCAGCGGCCCGGGCGCACTGCCCGCAGCGCCTCGGCCGCCAGCACGGCATTGAAGCCGTACAGACCCAGCGCAGCCGCATCGGCCGGAAAGCCGGCCAGCCCGGCCACCAGCAGGCACAGGGCGGACGCCAGGCCGGCGGACAGCGCCGCCCGGGGTGACCCCAACGCCAGTCCCAGCCAGCACAACGCGCCCGCCCCGAGATCATCCAGGAACATCACCTGACCGATCCCGCGCAGCAGGCCCTGCACCGCGCCGATCCAGCCGGCACCGGCGACATCAGCCGCAACTGCCGCTTCCCGGGCCAGGCCCAGGCTGATAGCAACCGCCATCAGCAGCCAGGTCACCAGGACGAACGGCGCCGTATAAGGCGGCAGGCCGCATCGGCGCCGCCACGCATGGGCCATCCACGCGGACAGGCAGGCCAGCGGCACCACCAGCGACCAGGCAAGCAGTCCTGGCGGCAGCACGGCCATGACGCCCAGCCCGGTCAGTGCGCCGTTGTAGCCGTGCAGTCCCGCCCGGCTGCCGGGGACATCGCCCGCGGACAACCCCCATGCGGTTCCGGCCGATGCGCCCAGCAGGCAGGCCCCCGCCAGCGTCCAGGATTGCCAGGCGGCGGCACCCAGCAGGAGCAACCCGGCCCAGGCGCTGGGCAGAAGATAGACCTGGCCGATTCCGCGCAGCAGCATGCGGCCGAACGCGACGCCGGACGAATCAAGAATCTGCAAGAACATGGTGGAATGCCTGGCACATGAATCGAAGAACCCGAGCCGCGATCGTACTGCGGACGTACGGCGGGCGGACGTCGCGCGCGTAATAGGGATCATGCGGCAGGCGCATGGCCGGGACCGGCGTACAATGCCTTGGGTGTCCTTGCCCGTCCTCG
Source organism: Castellaniella daejeonensis (assembly GCF_039523555.1). NCBI lineage: Bacteria > Pseudomonadati > Pseudomonadota > Betaproteobacteria > Burkholderiales > Alcaligenaceae > Castellaniella > Castellaniella daejeonensis. The sequence goes on along the minus strand of NZ_BAAAFN010000011.1, from coordinate 17,917 downwards.
ACGGGACACTTGCATCCCGGAACACCCCCACGATGAAAAACACGCTTGCCACGGCGCCGACTACCGCCTCCCAGTCCGACCCCGGCGTCGCCTTCCCCGTCCTGGGCGCCATCAGCATCACCCACCTGCTCAACGACATGATGCAGTCGGTGCTGCTGGCGATCTACCCGGTGCTGCAGGGCCGCTTCGACCTCAGTTTCGCCCAGGTCGGCATCATCACGCTGGCCTTCCAGTTCTCGTCCTCGCTGCTGCAGCCAGTGGTGGGCCGCCTCACGGATCGCCGGCCGATGCCCTATTCCCTGCCGATCGGCATGGGCTTCACATTCTGCGGTCTTCTGCTGCTGTCGCAGGCCTGGAGCTTTCCCCTGGTGGTGCTGGCCGCCACGCTGGTGGGTGCGGGATCCTCGGTCTTCCATCCGGAATCCTCGCGGGTGGCGCGCATGGCCTCGGCCGGCCGGCACGGCCTGGCCCAGTCGATCTTCCAGGTGGGCGGCAATATCGGTTCCTCGATCGGCCCCCTGCTGGCCGCCCTGCTGATCGTGCCGCACGGCCAGGGCAGCGTCGCCTGGGTATCGCTGGCCGCGCTGGCCGGCATCTGCATCCTGCTGGGCGTCAGCCGCTGGTACGCCGCCAACCTGACCGGCGTGCGCGGTCGCTCGTCCCTGCGCAAGACGGACAACGGCCTCTCGGCCCGGCAGGTGCGCGGCGCCGTGTTCATCCTGCTGCTGCTCATCTTCAGCAAATACTTCTACCTGGCGGGGTTGAACAGCTACTTCACCTTTTTCCTGATCGACCGCTTCGGCCTGGACATCCAGCAGGCGCAGTATGCCCTGTTCGTGTTCCTGGCAGGCGCGGCTGCCGGAACGCTGGCGGGCGGCCCCATCGGCGACCGCATCGGCCGCAAGCGCGTCATCTGGGCTTCGATCCTGGGCACGGCGCCGTTCTCGCTGGCCCTGCCCTATGCAAACCTGCACTGGACCCTGATCCTTGTGTTCTGCGCCGGGTTCATGATCGCCTCGGCCTTCCCGGCGATCGTCGTCTATGCACAGGAACTCATGCCCGGCAAGACCGGTACGGTCTCGGGCCTGTTCTTCGGCCTGGCCTTCGGCATGGGCGGAATCGGCGCCGCCGCGCTCGGCCGGCTGGCCGACGCCACCAGCATCGCCTTCGTCTACCACCTGTGCGCCTTCCTGCCCCTGCTGGGCCTGGCGGCCTTCTTCCTGCCGGATACGCGGCGCCGTTCCGCATGAAGGCCCCCGCTTCCCGCACAGCCGCCTGGCTGACGGCGGCCAGCCTGTTGCTGCTGGCGGCGAACCTGCGCCCGCTCTTTCCCAGTACGGCCATCCTGCTGCCCGAACTGACCCAGGCGTTGGGACTGAGCGGCGCCCAGGCCGGCTACCTGACCACCCTGCCCGTGCTGTGCATGGGGCTGTTCGCCCCCTTTGCGCCCCGCCTGGCCCAGCGCACCGGCATCGAGCGCACCCTGCTGCTGGTGCTGGCGCTGATCGCTGCCGGCACGGCCCTGCGCGGCATCCTGGGCACCGCGGGCCTGTTCCTGGGCACCGGCCTGGCCGGCGCCGGCATCGCGCTGGGCAATGTGCTTCTACCCAGCCTGGTGAAACGGGATTTTCCCGATCGCGCGGCCCTGATGACCGGCCTGTACACCATGAGCCTCGTCGGGGGTGCGGCCCTGGCGGCCGCCGTCACGCTGCCGGTCACCCAGGCCCTGGGCGGCCGCTGGGATCTCGGCCTGGCGCTCTGGGCCATTCCGGGCGTGGCCGCGATGGCGGCCTGGGCCCCGATCGCCCTGCGCACATCCGGCCGGACTACAGCGGGGCGCCACATCCTGCCGGTCCGGGGCCTGCGCCGCGACGGCCTGGCCTGGGCCGTCACCCTGTTCATGGGACTGCAGTCGGCGCTGGCCTATTGCGTGCTGGGCTGGATGGCGCCGATGCTGCGCGACCGCGGCCTGGACGGCACCGAAGCCGGCCTGGTGACCTCGCTGTCGATCCTGGTGCAGGTCGCCGCCTGCCTGCTGGTGCCCATGGCGGCGGCACGATGCCGGGACCAGCGCGGTCTCGCCGTCCTGCTGTCGGCAATGGCCGCCCTCGCCCTCATCGGCATGATCGTGGGACCGCGCTGGGCCATCTGGCCGCTGGCCGTGGCACAGGGCATCGGTCAGGGAGGACTATTCGCCCTGGCCGTGATGCTGATCGTGCTGCGTTCCGGGGATGCGCACGTGGCCGCCCATCTTTCCAGCATGTCGCAGACCACCGGCTACATCCTGGCTGCCTGCGCACCCCTGCTGATCGGGATTCTGCACGACTGGGCCGGCAATTTCCGGTCCTCGACCACACTGCTGGCCGGGCTCGGCCTGAGCACAGCCCTGGCCGGCTGGCTCGCGGGCCGCAATGCGCTGGTGCGCGCCTCGGCCATCCGGGCGGAGGACGCGGCCCCGGTGTCTCGAAATCCCGCCGCCAGCCCCTGCCATGCCACAGGCCCGGCCGCGCCCGGCAAGCAGGCGGACTGAGCCGGCACGCCGAAACGACAGATCGCTGAAATGGAAATGGCCCGCCGCGCAAATGCGTGGCGGGCCATTCGGAGAGCGGTGCAGGAGCCTGCCCAGGGCAGGCGGAATCAGAGCCCCGCGCGCGAGAACACCAAGGTCGCGTTGGTGCCGCCAAAGCCGAAACTGTTCGACAGCGCGGTTTCGATGCGGGCCTGCGGCAAGGTTTCGCGCAGCACGTTCATGCCTTCGGCCGCCGGATCCAGGGTGTCGATATTGGCCGATGCCGCAACGAAGCCGTGCTTCATCATCAGCAGGGTGTAGACGGCCTCGTTCACGCCCGCCGCGCCCAGCGCGTGGCCCGACAGGGACTTGGTCGAGGCGATCCAGGGCTGGTCGTCGCCGAAGACCTCGCGGATGGCCTCGAGTTCCTTGACGTCGCCCACCGGCGTGCTGGTGCCGTGCGTGTTGATGTAGTCCACGCGGGTGTTCACACCCTGCAGCGCCTGGCGCATGCAGCGGGCCGCGCCTTCGCCGGACGGTGCCACCATGTCGTAGCCGTCGGACGTGGCGCCGTAGCCGACGATCTCGGCCAGGATCCGCGCGCCGCGCGCCTTGGCGTGCTCGTATTCCTCGACCACCAGGATGCCGCCGCCGCCCGAGATGACGAAACCGTCGCGATCGGCGTCATAGGTGCGCGAGGCGCGTTCGGGTGCATCGTTGTAGCGCGTGGACAGCGCTCCCATGGCATCGAACATGAAGGACAGGGACCAGTGCTCTTCTTCGGCGCCGCCGGCGAAGACGATGTCCTGCTTGCCCAGCTGGATCTGCTCGACCGCATTGCCGATGCAATGCGCGCTGGTGGAGCAGGCCGAGCTGATGGAATAGTTCACGCCCTTGATCTGGGCACCGGTGGCCAGGCACGCCGACACGCCGCTGGCCATGGCCTTGGTGACCATGTAGGGGCCGACGCGGCGCACGCCTTTTTCATGCAGGGTCTGGATGCCGTCGTTGATGGAGGAATGCGAAGCGCCCCCCGCACCGACGATCAGACCGGTGCGCGGGTTGGAGACCAGATCCGGCGTCAGGCCGGCGTCCTCGATGGCTTCCTGCATGGCCAGCCAGGCATAGGCATGGCCGTTGGCCATGAAGCGGCCGAGCTTGCGGTCGATCCGGTCGAGCGCGTCCAGGCGCACCGAACCCGCCACATGCGAGCGCAGGCCCTGTTCCGCGTATTCCGGCTGGAACGTGATGCCGGAGCGCCCATGGCGCAGGCTGTCGAGAACCTCGGTCTGGTTGTTGCCCAGGCTGGACACGATACCCATGCCGGTGACGACGACACGACGCATGATCGAACCTCCTAGAAATTGTCCGTGCGGGTGAACAGACCCACGCGCAGGTCGTGGGCCACGTAGATTTCGTGGCCGTCGACTTCCATGCGCGCATCGGCGATCCCCATCACCAGCTTGCGCATCATGACGCGCTTCATGTCGATGGTATAGCGGACCAGCTTGCCGGTGGGCAGGACCTGGCCGGTGAATTTGACTTCGCCCACGCCCAGCGCGCGGCCCCGTCCCTGGCCGCCGCAGCAGCCCAGGAAGAAACCGACCAGCTGCCACATGGCATCCAGCCCCAGGCAGCCGGGCATGACCGGATCGCCCTGGAAATGGCAGCCGAAGAACCACAGGTCGGGACGGATGTCGAGCTCGGCCACGATCTGGCCCTTGTCGTGCGCGCCGCCCTTGTCGTCGATGTGCGTGATCCGGTCGAGCATCAGCATGGGGGGCAGGGGCAGCTGGGCATTGCCGGGACCAAAAAGTTCCCCGCGCCCGCACGCCAGCAGTTCTTCGTAGCTATAGCTGTTCTTTTGCATGTTTTTCCGTCAGAGATTCCCGGCTCGGCGGCCATTTCGGGCGCAAGGCACCCTGTAAATCAGGTAAGCTGACTAGTATAACCCGAGGCTGAACCACACCGTCACGGTGCCCCGGACGAACACCGGAGGATGGTCGCTGCCCCAGCCTTCGACCCGATGCACCAGCAGCAGCGGCCCGCGCGCCGCGCGGCCGTCGAAGGCATGTGTCTCGACGCTGCGGCCTTCCAGCGGCACGCACGGGCCCTGCTCGGATCCCCAGCACAGCCGGGTGGAAACATGGGCCGTGCTGTCGTAGTCACGCGAGGCATAGACCTGGATGATGCGGGCGGACGCAGGCACTGCGGCATCCCGCGGGCCGGGCTCGTAAACCACCGTCACCGCCCTGCCCTGCGCCTGCAGCCCCTGGCTGACCCGGTCCAGGGTCCAGGCCCGGCCGTTGCCGGCCTGAACCGCACCGGCGGCCAGGGCCAGCGCGGCGGCCATCGCCGCCGCTACACCGCGCGATCCCTGGCCTGCATGTGTCATGCCTGCGGCAAGGCGGGCGCCGCACCCGGCCCGCTCAGCTGAAAGACGCCAACGGCGCGGTTCAGGCCATTCATCTGGTCGTTCAGGGACTGGGCGGCTGCGCCCGCCTCGACCACCAGTGCCGCGTTCTGCTGGGTCACCTGGTCCATCTGGCTGATGGCCTGGTTGATCTGCTCGATGCCGGACGCCTGTTCCCGGCTGGCCAGCGTGATTTCCGACATGATGTCGGCCACCCGCTTCACGCTGACGACCACCTCGGTCATGGTCTGGCCGGCGCCATCGGCCAGCTCGGCCCCGGACTGGATCTTGCGCACGGTATCGTCGATCAGGTCGCGGATTTCCCGGGCGGCGTTGGAAGACCGCTGTGCCAGCGCCCGGACCTCGGAAGCCACCACGGCGAAGCCCTTGCCCTGCTCGCCGGCGCGGGCGGCTTCCACCGCCGCATTCAAGGCCAGGATGTTCGTCTGGAAGGCAATGCTGTCGATGACGCCGACGATGTCGGACATCTGGCGCGTGGACGCATTGACCTCGCTCATGGTCTCGACCACCTGCGACACGGTCCGCCCACCCTGCGAAGCGACCTCGGAAGCGGTCGCCGCAAGCGTGTTGGCCTGCTGGGCATTGGCGGCATTGTGGCTTACCGTGCTGGTGAGCTGTTCCATGCTGGCGGCAGTTTCCTGCAGCGAGGCGGCCTGCTCTTCGGTGCGCGAAGACAGGTCCAGGTTGCCGTGCACGATCTTCTCCACGGACCGGCCGATCCACTCGGTGCCCTGGTGAACCTGGGCCACCGCCTGGGCAATGCCGTCGCGCATGAGCCGCATCGCGTGCATCAGGCTGGCCCTGTCCCCCGGGCGCACTGGGATGTCCACGCGCAAGTCGCCCTGCGACATGCGGTCGGCAATCCGGATGACGGCATCGGGCTCGCCTCCCAGCTGCCGCACCAGCCGGCGCGACAGGGCCGTGCCCACGACCAGGAGGATGAGCGCCAGGATGGCCGCCGCCAGGGCAAATCCGCCGGCCTGACCCCAGACGACCGCATCGACGGTGTCAAGGTACACGCCCGAGCCCAGGATCCAGCCCCAGGGCGTAAATTCCTTCACGTAGGAGACCTTTTGCACGGGCCGTTCCACGCCCGGCTTGGGCCACAGGTAGAACACATAGCCGTCATGCGTCGGGCTGGCCTTGACCGTATCCACGAAGGCCACGAACAGCCGCAGGCCGTCGGGATCCTTCATGCCCCCCAGTTCCTTGCCTTCGAGTTCGGGCTTGATCGGATGCATCACCATCCGCGGCGTCATGTCGTTGATCCAGAAATATTCCTGGCCGCTATAGCGCATGCCGCGAATGGCATCCATGGCCTGCTGTTTCGCCTGGGCTTCGGGCAGGACACCGGTTTCCGCCTGATGGTGGTAATAGGCGATCACCCCGTAGGCCGTTTCGACGGTCTGGCGCGCGCCGATCTGGCGCTCCTGCAACAGGGCGCCGCGCTCCATCCACAGCAGAGACATCGTCAGCACGACGATGCCGACGATCGCCGCCAGAGTGAACAAGGCAAATTTGAACGCAGTCGAACGCGTCCAGGCCTGCAGTGACCGTGACATGATGTATTTTCCCCCATACCTATCATCGTGACCCACAACACAGCTGCGCCCGCGAATCTTCCCGGGGGCGGCCGCCAGCGGATCCCGTCGCGGTCGCAAAAACAGTATACGATTGAAGGATTTCGCCCAAGCTGCGGAAAAAAGGCCATATCCAGGGATTCCTGTCCGTCTGACCCACGCCCATGTGCATCGCCTACCTTTCCCTCGGGGCCCCCGGCTGGCCCCTGCTGATCGCCGCCAACCGGGACGAATTCCACGACCGTCCGGCCCGGGCGGCCGGACCCTGGCCAGAAGCCCCGCACCTGATTGCCGGACGCGACCTGCAAGGCGGCGGCACCTGGATGGGCGCAACCGCGGATGGCCGCTACGCCCTGCTGACCAACTACCGGGAGCCGGGGCGGCCCGTGCGGCCCGGCGCGCCTTCGCGCGGCCTGCTGGTCAGCGATTTCCTGCTTGGCGCAAGCGCCCCGGAAGCCTGGATCGCAGCCATCGCAGCCCGGGCGGACGACTGGGCGGGCTTCAACCTGATCGTCGGCGATGCGCGCCAGGCCTGGTACCTGGGCAACCGGGATGCCGCGCGCACGCCTCGCCGCCTGGAGCCCGGACGCTACGTGCTGTCGAACCACCTGCTCGATACGCCCTGGCCCAAGGCCGCGCGGCTGCGCGCCGCGCTGGACACCCTGCCGCCGGCCGCCTGGTCGCGGGAACCCGAACAAGTGTTCGAACGGTTGCGCGACACAACCCCGGCCGACGATGCGCTGCTGCCCGACACCGGCCTGGCGCCGGAACGCGAGCGCCTGCTGAGCAGCCCCTTCATCATCAGCCCGGACTACGGCACCCGCTGCTCGACAGTGCTGGCGAGAAGCACCGATGGCCTGACATTCTTCAGCGAGCTGGGCTACGACGCGGGCGGACGCCCGGACGAGCGCCACGACTGGCGCCTGCGGGATCCGCAAGCATAGGAAACGGGCAGCGACGGCATGGCCGCGCGCTAAAATGCCGCTTTTCACGCCTTACAGGAAATCGCCATGAGCACCGGGCTCGCCAGCCAGATCACCGACGCCGTCAAAGCCGCCATGCGTGCGCACGACAGCACCCGCCTGGGCACGCTGCGGCTCTTGCAGGCCGCCATCAAGCAGAAAGCAGTGGACGAGCGTGTCGAACCCGACGATGCGGCGATCCTGGCCATCATCGAAAAGCAGGTCAAGCAGCGCCGCGAGTCCATCGCGGCATTCGAATCCGCCGGCCGTGCCGAAAGCGCCGCCCAGGAGCGCGCCGAACTGGACATCCTGAAGGAATTCCTGCCCCAGGGGGCCTCGCCCGAGGAAATCGCCGCCGCCATCGATGCGGCCCTTGCCCAGGCCGCCGCGCAAGGCCTGCAGGGCGGCGCCGCCATGGGCGCCGTCATGGGGCAGCTGAAAAAGGCTCTGGCCGGCCGCGCCGATATGTCCGCGGTATCGGCCCAGGTCCGCGCCCGGCTATAGCCGGCCTCAGCCGGCGGCCGCCTCCGGCGCCAGGGGCAGGCCGTCCCGGATCTGCCGGACCAGGTCGGGTGTGCGCACGAATGCCCGGCCGAATGCGACGGCCTCGCCGCGTTCCGCCTGGATGGCGCGCAGCGCGGAATCGGGATCGTAACCCTCGCTCAGCACCACCGCGCCGCTGAAGGCATCGCGGATCAGCGGGGTCAGCGCATCCGCACCTTCGTGTTCGCGCACACAGATAAAGGCGATGCGCCGCCGGCCCAGTTCGCGCGCCACATGCAGGTACAGGGACGCCGGATCCGAATCCCGCATGTCGTAGCGGTCACCGCGCGGCGACAGGTGCACCCCGACGCGCCCTGCTCCCCAGATGCCGATGCAGGCGTCGACGATTTCCAGCAGGAAGCGGCTGCGCTTGCACACCGAGCCGCCGTAATCGTCCTGGCGTCCGTTGGAACCATCGTGCAGGAACTGGTCGATCAGGTAGCCGTCTCCGGCATGCACCTCCACCCCGTCGAACTCGGCCAGCCAGGCTTGGCGGGCCGCCTGCTCGAAATCCGCAATCACGCGCCGGATCTCGTCGAGCCTGAGGCAGCGCGGCACGACGAACCCCCCGGCCTGCGGGCACGGCCCCCGGCCGCAAGCAATGGCGCTGGGCGCCACGGGCATTTCTCCCGACAAGTATTCGGGATCCGACACCCGGCCGGCATGCCACAGCTGCAGGGCGATGCGCCCGCCGCGCCGATGCACGGCATCCGTGACCGCACGCCAGCCCTGGGCCTGCGCCGAATTCCAGATACCCGGCGTATCCGGGTGACCGATCCCCAGCGGCGACACCGAGGCGGGACCTGCCAGGATCAGGCCCGCATCTGCCCGCCGCGCATAGTAGGCGCGCATGCCGTCGTCGGGCACGCGGCGCTGCGCGGGCCACGCACCCGACGCAGGCGCCATGATGATGCGATTGGGCAGCTCGATTTCCCCCAGCCTGACCGGATCGAACAAACTTGTCATATCATGCGGGAAAAAGCGGGGCTGGTTCAGCGCATTCCCTGTCGTAATTTGCTGCAACGCACCATCCAGATATTAAATTCGCACAAAAATCCATCAGGGTTTTTACCAGATTTTCCAGTTCCTGACCATGGCCGAGACGCCAACCGGAACTGCACGAAGGAGCACCATGGGACAATTCGCCGTCATCGGCCTGGGACGCTTCGGCAGCGCCACCTCGCTGGAACTGATGCGGCTGGGCCATTCGGTCCTGGGCGTGGACGCCGACGGCCGGGTGGTCGACCAGATGGCCGATCGCCTGACTCGCGCGGCCATCGCAGACGTGACCGACCGCGACACCCTGGCTGAGCTGGGCCTGGGCGAATACGACGTGGTCCTGGTCGCGATCGGCGAAGACCTGCAGGCCAGCCTGGTCTGCACCGTGCACCTGAAATCGCTGGGCGTGAAGGAACTCTGGGTCAAGGCCTCCTCACGCGCGCACCACCTGATCCTGGCCAAACTGGGCGCCAGCCGCATCATCCATCCCGAGGAAGAAATGGGGATCCGCATCGCCCAGGTGCTCAGCTACCCCATGGTCAATGACTACATCTCGCTGGGCAACGGCGATTTTGTAGTCGAGATCGAGGCCAGCGCCCAGCTCGACGGCCGCACCCTGGGCGACGCCCTGACAACCGATCCCCCGGGAGCCATCCATGCCCTGGCCGTCAAGCGCAAGGGAGAAACCACCGTGCATCCCACCGACCAGTTCGTGGTGCGCACCAAGGACACGCTGATCCTGTTCGGCCCGCTGCACGAACTGAAGAACGCCGCTCCGAAACTGAGCTGACCCTCCACCCCCGCACGCATGGCTCGTTTCAACATCCATCCGCTGCAAGCCTACCGCCAGGTGCGCCGCACCGGCCAGCTGCAGGCCAGCCCGCCAGCGGTCCTGGCCGGCAGCTTTCTCGTGCTGATCCTGATCGGGACCGCGCTGCTGTCCCTGCCGATCGCGCAGCGCCACCCTTTTGGCGTCTTCGAGGCGCTGTTCACCGCCACATCCGCCGTCACCGTGACCGGCCTGATGCTGATCGACCCCGCCCACGACCTGAGTTTCTTCGGCCAGGCCGTGCTGCTGGCCCTGGTGCAGGTGGGCGGCATCGGCTTCGTGACCTTTGCCATCATTGCCACCCTGACGCTGGGCAAGCGCGTCAGCCTGAAATACCAGGCCCTGGCGCTGGAGGCCTTCAACCAGACCAGCGTCACCCGCATCCGGCAGACGGCGCTGACGGTGCTGAAGTTTTCCCTGGCGATCGAAGGCGCCGCCATCCTGATCCTGACCCTATGGTGGTGGCGCCACGACAGCCTGGGCCACGCCTTCTTGCTGGCCGGATTCCACGCCGTATCGGCCTTCAACAACGCCGGCCTGTCGCTCTTTGCGGGCAGCATGGTCAAATTCACCGAAGACCCGGTCACCACCTTCGTGATCACCGGTTGCGTGATCCTGGGGGGGCTGGGCTTCAGCGTGCTGGCCGACATCCAGCAGAAGCGCAGCTGGGCCACGCTGGCCTACTACACGCGGCTGATGCTGATCGGCACCCTGGTCCTGAACCTGGCCGGCTTCGCGCTGTTCTGGCTGATCGAGGCGCGCAACCCCCATACCCTGGGCGCATTGCCGGCCGCCGGCCAGGGCCTGGCCGCCTGGACCCAGGTCGTCGCGGCACGCACGGCCGGCTTCGCCAGCGTGGACGTCGACCAACTGTACGACAGCTCGCGATTCCTGCTCACAGGGCTGATGTTCATCGGCGGCGGCTCGCTGTCCACGGCCAGCGGCATCAAGCTCGCCACCTTCATCGTCCTGCTGGCGGTGGTCCGGGCCTACATCCTGCAGCGCAGGGAAGTCGTGTTGATGCACCGCACCATCGCTCCCGAAACCATCCACAAGGCCCTGGCCCTGATGATGGTGTCGGGCCTGCTGGTGTGCCTGGGCATCTTCCTGGTCAGCCTGTTCGAAAACCTGCCCTTCATCGCCGTGGTCATGGAGGTCATGTCGGCCTTCAGCACCACCGGCATCAGCCCCGACCTGACCGGCACCCTGAGCCTGCCCAGCCAGATCGTGCTGATGCTGCTGATGTTCGTCGGGCGCCTGGGTCCCCTGACCCTGGTCTACAGCCTGGGCACACAGCGGCGCAGCCGGGTGAGATATCCCGAAACCATGCTTCAGATCGGTTGAAACCCTGCGGATCCAGGCGGCCCGCAGGCCCCGGGCGGGGCCATGTCTTCCCCGGCGCGGCGCCCGATGTACTACTATTACTTTTTTCTCAGTCTCAACCTTTCATTAGGATCCCGCCCATGGTGATTTCCATCGCACGACAGGCGGCGCTGTGCGCTGTCCTCGGCCTCGCAGGCCTGGCCTCCACGGCCTCGGCCGCCACCCTGAAAATCGGCACCGAAGGCGGCTATCCGCCCTGGAGCATGGTCGATGCCAGCGGCAAAGTCACCGGTTTCGACGCCGACGTCGGCCACGCCCTGTGCAAGAAGCTCGACATGAAATGCCGCTTCGTGGTCCAGGCCTTCGACAGCCTGATCCCCGCCCTGCAGGCCGAGCGCTTCGACCTGGTGATCTCGGGCATGTCCGTCACCGCCGAACGCGCCAAGGTCATCTCCTTCAGCATCCCCTACGCCACCGAGGATTCCGCCTTCGTGCTGCCCAAGGGCGACGCCCTGCTGAAGGCCGCCGATTCCAAGGCCCTGATGGCCGGGCTGGCCGGCAAGACCGTGGGCGTGCAAAGCGGCACCACCCAGGGCGCCTTCCTGCAGAAATACGCCCCCGACCTGAAGCTCAAGACCTACGAGACCCAGGACCAGATGCAAATGGACCTGTCGGCCGGCCGCCTGGACGCGACCTTCTCCGAAGTTACCCCGCAAAGCCAGTTCCTGGACACCACCGGCAAGGGTAAGTTCGCCCTGGCCGACGCCGTGGTCAAGAGCAGCGCCGACCCGGAAATCCTGGGCCTGGGCATCGGGGCCGGCATCAACCAGAAGAACACCGAGCTGAAGGCCAAGGTCGACAAGGCGCTGTGCGAACTGATCGCCGACGGCACCATCAAGTCCTCCAGCGTCAAGTGGTTCGGCGTCGACCTGTCCAACTACGCCGCCTGCCAGAAGTAATGCCTGACGACACCGCCGGTGCCTCCGGGCGCCGGCGCCATTTCCCCGGGGCAGCCGGCCACCGCACGCCGGTGCCGCCTCGGGGTTTTCCATTGATTTCATGATCCAGACCCTGCACGACATCCTGAGCGCCGGCTGGGGCGCCATGCTGCTGCGCGGCGCGGCCATGACCGTCTTCATCAGCGTGTGCGGCATCAGCCTGGGCATGGCGATCGGCATCGCCGGCGCTGCCGCCAAGACCGGCGCCAGCCGGCCGGCGCGCGCGCTCGTCGCCCTGTACACCCTGATCGTGCGCAGCGTGCCGGAACTGCTCATCATCTACCTGCTGTTCTTCGGTACGGTGCAGCCCGCCGCCGACCTGGCCGACTGGCTGGAATGGGACGATCTGATGAGCACTGTCTTTCCCATGCTGGTCGGCATCCTGGCCATCGCCCTGATTTCAGGGTCCTACAGCGTGGAAGTCTTTCGCGGCGCCTTCAAGGCCATCGACCCCGGCCAGCTCGAAGCCGCCCGCGCCATCGGCATGGACCGCCGCCAGTGCCTGCGGCGCATCACCCTGCCGCAACTGTTCTGGTATGCGCTGCCCGGTGCCAACAACGTCTGGCAGGCCGCCCTGAAAGACACCGCACTGGTGTCCCTGGTGGGGCTGGTCGAACTGATGCGCGCCGCGGTGCTGGGCTCGGCCGCCACGCGCGCACCCCTGATCCTGTACCTGATGGCCGGCATCCTGTATTTCCTGATCGGGGCCTGCAGCCAGGGGCTGTTCGTCTGGGCCGAGCGCCATTTCGGGCGTGGCATGCGGGGGGCCGGACGATGATCGAGCTGTTCGAGCACGCCGTACCCGTCCTGATCGAGGGCTTCTGGATCACCCTGCGCATCGGCCTGTTCTCCATCCTGTTCGCCTCACTGCTGGGCCTGGGCGCAGCGCTGATGCGCACTACGCGCCACCCGCTGGTGTCGGGCACCGCCTTTGCCTACAGCACCGTTTTTCGCGGCACGCCGCTGCTGATCCAGCTGTTCCTGCTGTACTACGGCATCGGCACCCTGGAATCCGTGCGCGACCAGCCCGCCCTGTGGTGGCTGTTTTCCGACGGCGCGCGCTGCGCCATCCTGGCCATCGCCCTGAACAGCGGCGCCTACATGAGCGAAGCGATCCGCGGCGGACTGCAATCCGTGCCGGCCGGCCAGCTGGACGCCGCCGCGTCCTGCGGCATGAGCCGCCTGCAGATCTTCCGCCGCATCCGCTTTCCCCTGGCCATCCGCCAGGCCTTCCCGGCCTACAGCAACGAACTGGTGCTGGCCATCAAGGGCACCAGCCTGGCCTCCACCATCGCCGTCATGGAACTGACCGGCTTCGCCCGGCGCCTGATGAGCCAGAGCTACCTGATCGTCGAGACCTTCATCATCGCCGGCATCCTGTACCTGGCCATCAACGTGACCTTGCTGGGCTGCGCCTGGCTGGTGGAGCGCGGGCTGGGGATCCGGTCGGGGGAATAGAAGCCGCGACCCGCCATCCCGCCACGATGAAACGCGCCCCCACCCTCCCCGCCGCCTGCCCCTGCGGCCTTCCGGCCGCCTACGCCGACTGCTGCGGCCGCTGGCATCACGGCCCCCTGCGCCTGCGGGCGCCCGACGCCCAAGCCCTGATGCGCTCACGCTACAGCGCCTACGTGCTGGATGAACTGGACTACCTGCTGCAGACCTGGCACCCCGACACACGTCCCGCCACCCTGGACCCCAACGAACCGGGCACGCGCTGGCTGGGACTGGAAGTGCGCCGCCATGTCCGCCTGGACGCCGACACCGAAATCGTGGAATTCATCGCGCGGGTGCGCGTCCACGGGCGCGCCACCCGGATCCACGAGACCAGCCGCTTCACGCGGCTGGACGGGATCTGGGTGTACGTGGATGGGCAGGAGCCAGTCAGACCGGCTTGATGGCGATCTTCAGCACGCCGTCGCGCTGGTGGGCAAACAGATCGTAGGCCGCAACGATGTCGTCCAGCTTGTAGTGGTGGGTGACCAGCACGCCCAGGTCCAGGCGCTCGGCTGCAATCACATTCATCAGGCGGCGCATGCGTTCCTTGCCGCCGGGGCACAAGGCCGTATTGATGCGATGGTCGCCCAGGCCGGCGGCGAAGGCATCGAGCGGAATCCTCAGGTCCTGGGAATACACCCCCAGGCTGGACAAGGTCCCGCCCGGTTTGAGGCAGCGCAGAGCCTGCTCGAACGTGGTCTGCGTGCCGAGCGCCTCGATGGCCGAATCGGCGCCGCGCCCGCCCGTGAGCCGCATCACTTCGTCGACCACGTCGCAGGTATTGAAATCCAGGGAGATATCGGCCCCCAGCCTGCGCGAAATACCCAGGCGGTGCGCATTGCCGTCCACCGCGATGATGGTGGTCGCTCCCAGCAAGCGAGCCCCGGCGGTTGCGCACAGGCCGATGGGGCCTTGTGCAAAGACGACCACCGTGTCACCCAGGCGGATGTGGGCGTTTTCCGCCCCCTTGAAGCCTGTGGACATGATGTCCGGGCACATCAGCACCTGCTCATCGGTCAGGCCGTCCGGAATCGGCGCGAGATTGGCCTGCGCGTCCGGCACCAGCACGTATTCCGCCTGGGTGCCGTCGATCAAATTGCCGAAACGCCATCCGGCGGTGGCCTTGTAGCCATGGCAGCCGCAGCGTCCCGAAGGGATCAGGTAGCTGCCGTCCTGCGATGGCACGCCATCCTGGGCGGCGTAGGAGCCGAAGTTCGGACAGATTGCCCCGGCGATCACACGCTGCCCTTCCTGGTAGCCGGTGACTGCGCTGCCGAGCTTTTCGATGACGCCCACGGGCTCGTGGCCGACCGTGAGGCCTGGGGCGACCGGATATTCGCCCTTGAGGATGTGGATGTCGGTGCCGCAGATCGTGGTCGTGGTGATGCGGACCAACGCATCGTTGGGACCGACATCGGGAATGGGCTTGTCGGTCAGTTCGATACGGCCGGGTTCGACGAATACGGCGGCTTTCATGGTGGCAACCATCGGCGTTCTCCTTGGATGAGATGCGGGTCAATGGCTTGCCGGCCCGCAGGCGATGGTTTCATCGTATCGGTTGGCCAAGGGCTGGTGTTTGCGCCAGGTCATGGGAATCCTTTTTGCGTGGATGTAATGACCCAGTAAAAACCTGCTCAGGTGATAATTCAGGAAATCACCATGAGTACGAAGATGGAAGACGAGATCAAACGATGGACGGCCAAGCGCAAAAGCGCGCTGGTGCTGGACATCATTCAGGGCAAAACCACGGTGTCCGAGGCCAGCCGCACCTACGACCTATCACCCTCCGAAGTGGAGAAATGGGTCGATGACGCCAAGCGGGGCATGGAAAACGCGCTGAGAGCCAATCCGCTGGACGTCAAAGAACAATACGAACGCCAGATCAAGGACTTGCAAGAGGCCTACGGCGAGGCGATGCTGGAGCTACGCGCAAGAAAAAAATTGCAGTCCCTGTTGAGCGAGGACGAGAAATGATCGAGACGATCCGCCAGGGACTGAAGGAAGAAGGCTTTACCGTCTCGATCTCCAAGCTGTGCCAGTGGTTCGGTATCCCCCGGCGCACGGTGTACTACAAGCCGACCAAATCCGCGCCCAAGGTTGACCCGCAGTTTGCCGAACCCATCAAGGCTATGATTGAAGAATCGCCCTCCTTTGGCTACCGGACGGTGGCTCACCTGTTGGGGTTCAACAAGAACACAGTGCAGCGCATCTTCCAGCTCAAGGGCTGGCAGGTCAAAAAGCGCGCCGTGGGCTTCAGGCCACGGATTCAGGCGCTCCCTTCGGTGGCCACGGCACTGAACATGAAAACTCCGGCCGAGGCCTTCGCATTAGCCGCCTGACCTGCGCAGGTTCCGCTGGGTCATTACACCCATGGAGAGCTTCTTCTCCACGCTGAAAACCGAACGGCTGAGCCGACGCATCCACAGATCCAGAGATGAATGTCGCGCCGATGTGTTCGACTACATCGAGCGGTTCTACAACTCACGACGCCAGCACTCAACGCTGGGTACGTCAGCCCCATGCAGTTCGAGGCGGCGATTTCTTAGGTTAACCAACCTGTCCGGCGGGACGGGGCAAGCCCATCATTTGCAGTTCGACCGACAGGCCAAGCTCACCTTGCGACTTACGCTCGCTACTGCTTCAACTGCAAAGACGCTACGAAACCCAGGACGAGTCGACATAAAAAACTTGATTACAGCCCTAAAGTTCCTTTGTCCCCTTCCGTTAACGGGGCAGAACAGGAGGTCACTCAGTTTGTCATCCTGGGCAACACGGGCGGATCTCCGCCGAACAACTTAGGAGTCTCTCATGGCTGTTATCAATACTAACTACCTCTCTCTGGTCTCTCAGAATAATCTGAACAAGTCTCAGTCCGCCCTGGGTTCTGCGATCCAACGTCTGTCCTCGGGCCTGCGCATTAACAGCGCCAAGGACGATGCGGCTGGACAGGCCATTGCCAACCGTATGACCGCCCAAGTGCGAGGCATGACCCAGGCTGCTCGCAATGCCAACGACGGTATCTCTCTGGCTCAGACCGCTGAAGGCAACCTGAACGAAATCAACAATAATTTGCAGCGTATTCGCGAACTGGCTGTTCAGGCTGCCAACGATGTGAATGGTACGTCCGACCGCCAATCGATTCAGGATGAAATCGCTGCGCGCCTGTCGGAAATTGATCGTGTTGCCAATGGGGCGAAGTTCAATGAAACCAAGTTGCTGAGCGCATCTGGGACTCTGTCGATCCAGGTCGGGGCCAATACGACTGCCAATGACGTCATCAATATTAAGACCTTTAATGCTACCGTAACTTCGGGCGGTCTTCTGGACGGTGTCACTACTACTGGCTCTGCTGCTAGCGGTGCCGGCTTTAATGCTTCTTCTGCTATCACTGTCACTGGCACCGGATCTGGTGCAGTGGAGAATGCTCAGAAGACCATCAACACCGTCGACAAAATGTTGGAAAATGTCGATAAGGCCCGTAGCGAATTGGGTGTGATCCAGAATCGCTTGGAATCTACGGTCGCCAATCTGAACAACACCATAACCAATCTGTCGGCTTCGCGCTCGCGTATTGAAGACGCCGACTACGCGGTGGAAGTGTCTAACATGACACGGGCACAGATTCTGCAGCAGGCCGGTACCGCCGTGCTAGCGCAAGCCAACCAGGTTCCGCAGACCATGCTGTCCCTGCTGCGTTAATTCGCACAGTGGGTTCGAGGCTGCCTCGACTGTCTCGGGCATACGAAAAGCCACTGGCGCAAGCCAGTGGCTTTTTTGTTTGATACGATGGCTTGTTGGTAATCCCCTCATTAAAGCGGTGCGGTCAGATTCCTCATTGAGGAGTTCTACAGCTTGAAGAAGTCACGATTCACAGACAGTCAAATCCTGGACGCGATCAAACGGGTGGAGGTCGGCATCACGGTGCCAGAGATGTGCCGTGAGCTGGGCATCAGCTCCGCGACGTTCTACAAGTGGCGCGCCAAATACGGCCGCATGGATGTGCCGGTGATGTCGCGGATGAAGGAGCTGGAGGCGGAGAATGCCCGACTGCGCAAGATGTACGTCGAGGAGAAGCTCAAGGCCGAACTGTAATGACCCAGTAAAAACCTGCTCAGGTGATAATTTAGGAAATCACCATGAGTACGAAGATGGAAGACGAGATCAAACGATGGACTGAATCACACCGGGGATCGCGGAGGCTGTTTGGTTAAAGTAAAACAGGTTCCACAGTCGGCGCTGCAAG
>NZ_BAAAFN010000010.1:0-64854 GCF_039523555.1 Castellaniella daejeonensis | reverse complement strand
CACTTCGCCCAGGGCGCTGCGCAGGTTGCGCGTCATGGCGGCCAGTGCATTCAGCAACTGGCCGATTTCGTTGTGCGAATCGACATGGATTTCATGGCTGAGATTGCGTTGCGCGATGGTTTCGGCCGCTACGACCGCACGGCGCAGCGGTATGGTGATGGCGCGCATCACGCGCCAGGCGAACAGCGGTCCCAGGATCAGGGCCAGCAGGGTGGCCAGCACGAGAACCTGTTCGCTCAGCTCGGCCTGGTCAGTGGCCTTTTGCTGGGCCAGGTCAATCTGCTCCTGCTGATAGGCGCGCAGTGCCTCGATGCTGGCGAGATAGGATGCGTTGATCGCCGGCAGTTCCTTCATCACGATCTCGTTGACGACCGCGGGCATGTCGTCGGCCAGCGCCTGGTCGATGGTGCCGAGGGTCTTCAGGTAGGTGTCGCGCTCTTTCATGATGCGCTGGTACAGGCGCCGGGACTCGGGCATGGTGAACAGGGCGTCCGCTTGCGCGGCGTAGTCCTTGATGCGCACGGCTGCTGCGTCGATTTCCTGCTTCAGGAAGGCAGTCATGGCCGGTTCGGGGACCAGGGCATAGGCGATGACCTGGTTGGCACGGACGTCGATGGCCCGGGTCCATTGTTCCATCAGTTGCCCGGCCTTGTGGCGATCGTTGATTTCCTGGGCGATCGATTGGGCGTGGATGGCGTTCCAGAGACCGATCATGGCCAGGAGCACCGCCAGGGACAGAATAAAGCCGAAAGCCGCGGCAAGCCGCGTGCTGATTTTGATGTTTTTCATGGGACTGGATGAAGCAGGCTTTTCGGAGAGGGTATCTTGATATATTAGGGAAAACCCTTTGGGTTCGATCGCCGCAGCAGCAGGCAATACAGCCCCTAGTATTTGGTTTATCTCCGGATAACCGTTTTCTTCATGCGGGAATTGCATGCATCCTGCGCCGCCCGTCACGGTGACTGCGGCGGGGGCGTGCGTCGGCTCAGAGCGCCGTCAGGCGATGAACGTCGGTCTGAAGGCGTGTCAGGCCGCGTGCGGCGAACTTGGGTTCCTGCGCCAGGATGTCGCGGCTTTCCAGGGCCTCGATGTGCCACCGGTCGCCGTAGAGCGCCCGGACTTCGGCGGCGGGAACCGAGAATGGCGGGCCATCCATTTCTTCTTGCGGGTAGTCCAGGGTCAGCAGCAGGGTGCGGCAGCCGGCGGGCAGCTGGCCATAGACGTGACGCACGTAGCGCGCGCGTAGTTCCGGCGGCAGTGCGATCAGTGCTGCACGGTCGTAGCAGGCTGCGCAGTCGGCCAGGACGGCCGTATCCAGGGAGAAGATATCGCCGCACAGGAATTCGATCCTGCCGGCGCGGTACAGGGTGCCCTGGGGTGTGGACGAGGTTTCGGGCCGCAGCGCGTGTTCCTCGAAGAACTGCTCGACGGCAATCGGTGAAATCTCCACGGCCAGCACCGCATGGCCTTGTTCGGCCAGCCAGGCGACGTCCAGGCTTTTGCCCGCCAGGGGCACCAGGACCCGGCTGCCGGCCGGCAGGCCCAGGCCGGCCCAGTGTTTCTGCAGCAGGGGCATGACGCGGGTTTGGTGAAAGCCGGTCTGCCCGTGCTCCCAGCGTTGCAGCCAGAAATCAGTATCCATGTCGCTTGATCCATCCAGGAACCTTGGAAGCCCAGTGTAGCGTTCCCGGATGGCCGCCCGGAATCAGAAGTGGTATTCGACCTGCAGCGTGGGCGCGGTCGTCAGGATGCCATCCTTCTTGGCGCCGTTGCCGTAGTAGCGGTTGCCGAATTTGTTGTGCCAGTATTCATAACCCAGTCCGACCCACAGCGTGTTTTTCTTGTCGAACATCCTCTGCCCGACATCGGCCATGAGCGAGGCGCGCACCAGGATTTCCGGCTCGGTTTCCACGCCCGCATAGTCGCGGCCCTTTTTGCTGTTGTAGTTTGCGAAGCCCTGGAATTTCATGGGCACCGAGCCAGCCTGGAAGGGCAGGCCCCAGGCCAGGCTGACGATCCATTGCGGATCGAAGGCGACATTGGCCTCGGGGCAGGCCGGCGCGCCCAGGCCGCAGTGGTTCCACTCTTTGCCCAAGAGCAGGCTCAGGTCGACGAAGCCCTTGGGGACGTCGAACTTGAGGGTCGGGCCGAGCACCAGCAGGCGCTTGCGGGGGGCGAATGCCGTGTTTTTCGTATTCAGGTCGAAGCCTGCGGTCAGGGCCACGTCCTTGACGGGTCCGAACGACAGGTCCCGGTCGAAAACCTTGTCCAGGATGAGCTGGTGCCGGTAGGTCAGGTAGGCCTCGGTCGCGCCACCGGTGCTGCTTTCGTTGCGTGAGCCGCCGTTGGACGGATCGTTGCTGCTGGACTGCAGGATGTCGATGTTGAGGAAGTTCTGTCCGTAGTCGTAGCCGCTGATGTGCGTGAGGGACAGGATGTTTTTCGTGATGGTTTCCGGATTCGTCGGCTCTGTATATGACGGGCTGTAGCGGTAGCCTACGAAGGTGTCGCTCCAGTTGGCAGCGTGCGCGGGGCTTGCGGATATCCCCAGTCCGATGCAGGCGGCGGCCAGCAGGCGCGATGTTTGCTTTTGCATGGTGTCTCCGGTGATTTTGTTATCGAGGGGGGCGGCGGCGGATTGCCCGCCATGCCGCGCGCCAGGTGCGGCGCCCCGCTAACGTAACGAATTGTTGACTGCAGGGGCATGCCGGGATCCTGATAGTCCGGATATGTGTTTTGCGATGAAGACGTGCAGGCGGGGGCTGGCGGCGGTGGGGGGAGGGAAATCCCTGTGCCATGGCGACACAGGCCTATACATCGGGAAACTTGTAATGCACCGGCTCCCCCGCGATCATGAAACGGTCGATCACGCAATGCAGGAGTACAGGATGAATCAGCCGATGAAAGCCATTTTTCCGTCGAGCCATGCCGGTGCGGAAAGCACGCCGCCGGCGGAAACGGCGGGCGGGCGCAGGCTGCGCAGCCTGGGGGATTTCCTGGCGGTCTCGATCATCGCGCTGGGCCTGGCGGGCCCCCTGACGGTCGTCCGGACTGCGGATGCACAGGCAGCCTACGAGGCCGTGGAGCGGCCCACCGACGAGCAACTGCAACGCTATGCGGTCGCCGTGCGCAAGGTCAGTGCCGTCGCGGCGGAATACCAGCCCAAGCTCGAGGCGGCCCAGGATGAGCAATCCAGGCAGGCGGTGCGCGTCGAGGCGGATCAGAAAATGGTGGACCAGGTCGAGGCGGGCGGCATGAGTGTCGCCGAATACAACGGCATCAGCCGCGCCGTGCGCGAAAACCCCGAGTTGCGCCAGAAGGTCGAGCGCCTGGTCGGTCAGTAACGGCGCGGTGCCCGGGCCGGGCCCCGCGCGTGCGCGGCTTCCGGGCGGTCAGTCCTTTTCGGACCAGAACACGCCGCCGGTGGCCCAGCGCTCCTTGCTGATTTCAGTCAGGATGATGTCCACCGAGTCCGGCTGGCAGCCCAGGACTTCGCAGGTGCGTTCAGTCAGCGCGCGCACCAGTTCGCGCTTCTTTTCGGGGGTGCGGCCCTCGAACAATTCGATATGCATGGTCGGCATGGCGTGGCTCCTGTGGAATGAGGGAGCAAGCCTAGCACATGCCGCAGCGGCGCCGGACCGTCATGCCGGCCGCTCCGCCAGCCCGGGTGCAAAGCGGGCCGGCATCGGTGTTTACCCCTAATATGTTGTAAATATATTTTGTGGATATTAGACTGGCGGCAGGGCGAACAGCGTCCTTCGACCGCGAATTCCACACTCAAGGGGGAGACCATGAGAAAGATTTTCCGCACCCTGGCCGTAACGGCGGCCATTACGATGGGCATGGCGGGCGCCGCTTCGGCCGCCGAAGTGACCTGGCGCGTGCCGACTTCGGTACCCGAAGGGTCGCCCTTTTATCAGAACTTCCTGGAGCGCTTTGCCTCGAACGTCAAGACACTGACGTCCGGCCGGGTCGAGATCCAGCCCTTCGGCGCCGGGGTGATCGTGCCGGCCCTCAAGGTATTCGATGCCGTGCGCGACGGTGTGGTCGAAGCCGGGCACTCCACGTCCAGCTACCTGGTCAACCAGGATCCGGAAAACGCCATTTTCTCGGGCTTCCCGGGCGGCATGGGGCCTGACGCCTACAAGGCCTGGCTGTACCAGGGCGGCGGCAAGGAAAAGCTGGAAAAGCTGCGTGCCGGCCAGGGGCTGAAGACCATGATCGTCGGCATCGGCTCTTCCGAAATCATGGCCCACGCCAACAAGCCCATCCGCGGCGCGGAAGACCTCAAGGGCCTGAAGTACCGCACGTCGGGCCCCTGGGCCGAAGTGATGCGCGATTATTTCGGCGCCGTGCCGACCGTGGTGCCGCCGGGCGAAACCTATACGCTGCTGCAGCGCAAGGGCGTGGACGCCGTGGAATGGGCGCCGCCGTCGGCCAACATGCCGGAAGGCTTCCATCAGGCGGCCAAGTACATCGTCGTGCCGGGCGTGCACCAGCCGACCTTCATGTGGGAAGTGGTCGTCAAGCAGGAAACCTGGGACAAGGTGCCGGCCGACCTGAAGCCCCTGATCGAGGCCGCGGCGCATCTGACCACCGAGCAGAGCCTGGACTATTTCTATGACGCGGACATGAAGGCAATGGAAAAATACCGCTCCGGGCGCAACGAAATCATCACGCTCAGCCCCGAGTTCGTGAAGCAGCTGTCCGACGCGGGCTACGACTGGATGCACAAGACGGCCGAAGCGCAGAAGGCCGCCGGCAAGCCGGCAATGGCCGAAGTGCTGGCCGACTACGAGGCCTACCACAAGCGCTGGAAGGCTGAAAGCAACTACCTGATCCGCGATTGATCGGGGATCGCAGTCCAGCGAGGCCAAGATGCTCAATGCCCTGACCCGATTCGTGAACGGCGCGTCCTGGTGCGCCTCCCAGTTGGCCAGCGTGGCGGCGGCCGTACTGACCATCTCCATGGTCTACGAGGTGTTCGCACGCTACGTGTTCGACGCGCCGACGGTCTGGGCCTTCGACATCGCCTACATGGCCAACGGTGCCGTCTTCCTGCTGGGCGTGGCCTACGTCCTGCGGGAAGACGCGCATATCCGTATCGATGTGCTGCGCAACCGCCTGCCCGCCCGCTTCAACCGCGGGGTGCAGGGGGTGGCCTACCTTCTGGTCCTGGCGCCGTTCTTCGGGATGCTGTCCTGGATTGCCGCATCGCATACCTGGCGTGCCTGGGTGCAGAACGAGGTCGAGACGGTCAGCCCCTGGGCGCCGCTGATGTGGCCGTTCTACCTGTGCATCGCGATCGGGCTGATCGCCATGACCCTGCAATTGACGGTGGAGGGCCTGCGGGCCTTTCGCGGCCTGGATTCCGTTGCCAAGAAGGAGCACTGATGAATCCGACCATCGCCGCCCTGATGTTCCCGGGGATGTTCCTGCTGATCTTCCTGGGCATTCCCGTTTCTCTGTCCCTGATCATTCCCGCCCTGGTTGCGGGCTGGTTCGCCTTCGGCGATCAGGTGTTCAACCAGCTTTATGGCGGCCTGTATTCCGCTGCCACCAACTACATCCTGTCGGCCATTCCGATGTTCGTGCTGATGGGCGCGATCCTGGAACGCTCCGGCATCGCGGCGCGCCTGTTCCGCACCATGCAGCTGTGGCTCGGGCGGCTGCCGGGCGGCCTTGCCGTGGCCACCATCGCCATGGGAGCCACGTTCGCGGCCGCCGCGGGCGTGGTCGGCGCGGTCGAAGTCATGGTCGGGCTGATGGCCATTCCCGCCATGCAGCGCTTCCGCTACGACAATTCCCTGATCGCCGGCACCATCTGCGCGGGCGGATCGCTGGGCACCATGATCCCGCCATCGGTGGTGGCCGTGGTGTATGCCTCGCTGGCCCAGATCTCGGTGGGCGAGCTGTTCGCCGCCATGCTGTTTCCCGGCATGGTGATGGTGGGGCTGTTCATCCTGTACATCGTCGTCGTCTGCATCCTGGATCCGCGCAAGGGCCCGCGGGCCGACGATCCGGACATGCGCCTGCCGGTGATGGAAAAACTGAAGATCACGTTCAGCGGGCTGCTGCCGACCATGGTGCTGATCGTGGCCGTGCTGGGCTCGCTCATGGCCGGCATCGCCTCGCCCACCGAGGCCGCGGCCGTCGGCGCGATCGGCGCGCTGATCCTGTGCATCTGCTACGGCAAGTTCAGCATTCCCATGATGCGCGAAGCGCTGGCGATCACGGTGCGGATTTCCGCCATGATCCTGCTGATCGTGGCCGGCGGTATCATGTTTACGGGCATTTTCGCCGCCAACGGGGGCTCGCGCCTGATCCAGAGCCTGATCTCCGACATGGGCCTGGGCCTGTCGGGCACGCTGGCGCTGTTCCTGTTCATCGTGTTCCTGCTGGGCTTCGTGCTGGACTGGACCGCCAATGTGCTGATCTGCGTGCCGCTGTTCCTGCCGGTGCTGACGGCTGCCGGCGTGGATCCCATCTGGTTCGGCACCCTGGTGATCATCGTCATCCAGACCAGCTACCTGACCCCGCCGATGGCATCTTCGATCTTCTACCTCCTGTCGATCGCGCCGCCGGACATGAAGTACGGCCAGGTCTGCAGGGGCGTGGTGCCGTTCATCCTGATTCAGTTCGCGACGCTGGCGCTGGTGGTGCTGTTCCCGGCCATGGCCACCTGGCTGCCGCAGCAAGTATCGGGATTCTGAATCTGATTCCGGGGCCCCGCGCCCCGTTTCCGCCCGGCTGTCCGGGCCGTCTTTTTAGTTCTTAGGAAAGCATATGAAAACCGAAGGAGTCCTGGTTCCCATCGTCACCCCGTTCGCGGCGGATGGAAGCGTCGATGCCGAGGCGCTGCGCCGGCTGGTGGAGCGCTTCATCGAAGCCGGCGTCGCCGGCATCGTGGCCTGCGGAACCACGGGCGAATACTATGCGCTGGAAGACGATGAGCGCGAGCTGGTGCTGCGCACGGTCGCCGAGGCCACGCGGGGCCGCGTGACGGCGATCGCCGGCATCAACGCCCTGTCCACGACCCAGGCCATCCGCAATGCCCACCAGGCCGAAGCCCTGGGCTACGACGGGCTCATGCTGTCCACGCCGCCCTACAGCCTGCCGGAGCAGGCCGGGATCGCGCAGCATTTCCGCACGGTCGCGCAGGCCACCCGGCTGCCCATCATCATGTACGACTTCCCGGCGCGGGTGGGCGTGCAGATCGCCGTGGAAACGGTGATCGAACTGGCGCGCATCCCGAACATCGTCGGCATCAAGGAAAGCAGCGGCAGCTTCAACCGCGCCCTGGCCCTGATCCAGGCCGGCATCCCGGATTTCGAGATCATCAGCGGTTCCGACGACATGGCGGCCGACTTCCTGTTCTGGGGCGTGCGCAGCTGGATCAGCGGCGGTGCCAATGTGTTCCCGGCCGAGCAGGCCGCCATGGTCAAGGCCGCCGGCGAAGGCCAGTGGGACAAGGTCCGCAGCCTGATGAGCGGCATGTACCCGGTGATCCAGGACATGGAATCCGGCGATTACAACCAGAAGGCCAAGCTGGGCTGCCGCCGCCATGGGATCGATGTCGGCCAGGTGCGCCTGCCGCTGGTGCCGATGTCCGAACAGGATGAACGCGCCTTCCTGGCGCTGCTGGACGCCTACAAGGGCTGAGGAGAACCGCCATGCCGCAAACCAAGGAACAGATTTTCGAACAGGCCCGCGCGGGCAGCCTGTGGGCCGGCCACCTGATTCCCGGCCACGACGCCCCCGGCGCCCGGATGGACAACACCACGCCGATCGACAACAGCGTGATCGGCACCCTGGAATCGGGCACCGCCGCCGACGTCGATCTGGCGGTGCGCGTGGCGCGCGCCAGCTTCAAGTCCGGCGAATGGTCGCAGCTGGCCCCGGCGGAACGCAAGCGCGTGCTGCTGGCCTGGGCCGACCTGATGGAGGCCCATGCTGAAGAACTGGCGGCGCTGGACTGCATCGACGCCGGCAAGCCGATCACCGAATGCCTGAACACGGACCTGCCGGCCACGCTGGATACTTTCCGCTGGTATGCCGAGGCCATCGACAAGTGCTTCGGCCGCATCGCGCCGACCGGTCCGGCCGCCACCGGCCTGATCGTGAAGGAGCCCATCGGCGTGGTGGGGGCCGTGCTGCCCTGGAACTTCCCGGCCCAGATGTACGCCTGGAAGGTCGCGCCCGCGCTGGCTGCCGGCAATTCGGTCATCGTCAAGCCGGCCGAGCTGACTTCCCTGAGCGCCTACCGCATGACCCAGCTGGCGCACGAAGCTGGCGTCCCGGCGGCCGCGCTGCAGCTGGTGACCGGCCTGGGCGAGGAAGTCGGCCAGGCGATCGGGCGCCACATGGATGTGGACGTGGTGTCCTTCACGGGCTCCACCGAGGTCGGCCGCTATTTCCTGAAGTACTCGGCCGAGAGCAATCTGAAGGAGATCATCCTGGAATGCGGCGGCAAGAGCCCCCAGGTGATCTTCGACGACGCCGACCTAGATGGCCTGGTGGACCACGTGCTGGCGGCCGCATTCTGGAACATGGGCGAGAACTGCAGCTGCGGCTCGCGCCTGATCGTCCAGTCGAGCGTCAAGGACGCCGTGCTGGATCGCCTGCGTGCGCGCCTGTCGAACTGGAAGGTCGGCCTGCCCACGGATGAATCCGTGCAGATCGGCCCCATGGTCGAGCGCGCGCACTTCGACAAGGTGCGCGGCTTCCTGGAAGGCGCAGCGGCCGAAGGCGCGCGCCTGGTGCATGGCGGGCGCATCCATTCGGATCTGGGCAGCGGCTGGTACGTCGAGCCGACCATCTTCGACGCTGTTTCGCGCGAGTCGCGCCTGTTCCGCGAAGAAGTCTTCGGCCCCATCCTGGCCGTGTCCACGTTCGAGACCGAACAGGAAGCCATCGACCTGGCCAACGACAGCAACTACGGCCTGGCGGCATCCCTGTACACCCGCGACGTGGGCCGGGCC
The DNA here is from genome assembly GCF_039523555.1 of Castellaniella daejeonensis. Classification (NCBI taxonomy): domain Bacteria; kingdom Pseudomonadati; phylum Pseudomonadota; class Betaproteobacteria; order Burkholderiales; family Alcaligenaceae; genus Castellaniella; species Castellaniella daejeonensis. The sequence goes on along the minus strand of NZ_BAAAFN010000010.1, from coordinate 55,873 downwards.
CAGCGCGTGGCCCGCGCCATCCAGGCGGGCACGGTGTCGGTCAACGGCTTTTCCGAAGGCGACATCACCACCCCGTTCGGCGGCTACAAGCAGTCCGGTTTCGGCGGCCGCGACAATGGCCTGGAAGCCCTGGACCAGTACCAGCAGATCAAGACGATCTGGTATGTGAACTAGGGATATGGGATGAAAAAAGGCGCCGTCAGGCGCCTTTTTTTCATCCCTCGATCACCGTGTGGGTGAATTCCATCAGGTAGTCCATCAGCGCGTCCGCGCCGGCGATGGCCCTGTCCGGATCGTTTGCGTGGATGCCTTCGGCCAGCATCAGGTGGCAGTTGGCGCCGCGCTCCAGGTCGCCCTCGTGCCGGTAGGCATACCAGAATCGGCGGCACTGGATGATCATCGGGATGATCGCCTGCACGGCGTAGGGATTGCGGCTGGCCTCGTGGGTGACGCGGTCCAGCGCCTGGTCGGCGCGCATGTAGCCGTCCAGGTCGCCCTGGCGCGCGGCCGCCGCCATGTCGTGCGCGCATTGCAGCAGGGCGGCGCGCTGGCCGGCCGTGGCGCGGCGCGCCGCCGAACCGGCGATCAGCCGTTCCAGCACGCGGCGGGTCTCGATCAGGATCAGGTGTTCCGCGATGCGGATCTCGCTGACACGCAGCCCGCGCCGGGGCTGCTGCTCGATCAGGCCGCTGGCGATCAGCCGCATCAGGGCCTCGCGGATGGGGGTTCGGCCCAGGCCGGTCATCTGGATCAGGTCGCTTTCCACGATCGGCTGGTTGGGCTCCAGCTGCAGCGTGGCGATCATCTGCTCGATGCGGTCATAGGCCGCTTCAGTGGCGCGGATCTTGACGGTGGGGGCTGCGGAAGTCATGTCGGAGAAGAATCAGGACTGGGGTTCGATGCCCCACCGGAAGGGGTCGTCGTCTTGCAGGATCAGGGTGGTTTCGCCGCTGATGTGGGCGCGCCCGCGCAGGGTCGGGATGACCTCGCCGTGTTCGCCCGGCTCGTAGCTGGCCTGGAATTGACTGCCAATGATACTGGACTGGCGCCAGACCTGCCCCGGGGCGAGCTTGCCGTCGGCGGCCAGGCAGGCCAGCTTGGCGCTGGTGCCGGTGCCGCAGGGCGAGCGGTCGTAGGCCTTGCCGGGGCACAGCACGAAATTGCGGCTGTCGGCATCCTCGTCGGCGCCGAAGAGCTCGATATGGTCGATGCGCGCATCGCCGCGCCCCCGGATGCCCTGGGCGTCCAGGGCCTGGCAGATGGCCCAGGCGTATTCCGTCAGCGCGGCCCGGTCGGCGCCGGGGACGACGTGCCCGGGCGCATCCACCAGGAAGAACCAGTTGCCGCCCCAGGCGATGTCGCCATGGACGGTGCCGTGGCCGGGGACGTCCACGGCCACCGCCTTGCGGTGGCGGTAGGCGGGCACGTTGCGCACGCTGACCGAGCCATCATCGTGCAGCGTGGCGACGACGGTGCCCACCGGGGTTTCGATGCGATGCTCGCCCGCCTCGATGCGGCCCAGCCACGCCAGCGAGGCCAGCAGGCCGATGGTGCCGTGGCCGCACATGCCCAGGTAGCCGGTGTTGTTGAAGAAGATCACGCCGGCGGTGGCGGCGGGATCCACCGGCTTGCACAGCAGGGCGCCGACCAGCACGTCGCTGCCGCGCGGTTCCAGGATCACGGTCTTGCGCCACGAGTCGTGCTTTTCGGCCAGCAGCCGGCGGCGTTCGGCCATGGAGCCGGTGCCCAGGTCGGGAAAGCCGTCGAGCACCAGCCGCGTCGGCTCTCCGCCGGTATGCGAGTCCAGGATGGAGATGCGATGCATGTGATGAGTCCTCAGAAGAAGCGATCCGGCCGGTAGGGTGCAAGGTCGATGGCTGGCGCCTGGCCGGCGACCAGGTCGCGGATCAGGCGGGCCGTGGCGGCCGACTGCGTCAGGCCCAGGTGGCCGTGGCCGAATGCATAGAAGATGTCCGGGTGGCGGCGGGCGCGGCCGATCACCGGCAGCGAATCGGGCAGGCTGGGCCTGAAGCCCATCCATTGCTCGCCGCCTTCGGTGCGCAGCGCCGGCAGGAAGGCCTTGGCCTTGTCCAGCATGGCCTGGGCGCGGCGGTAATCGGGCGCACGCTTCAGGCCGGCCAGCTCGACGGCGCCGCCCACGCGGATGCCGCAGCTCAGGGGCGAGATCACGAAGCCGTGGTCTGAAAACGTGATCTGGCGGCGCAGGTCCAGCGCGTCCGGCGGCAGGGTCGTGTTGTAGCCGCGCTCGGTTTCCAGGGGGATGGGATCACCCAGGGGGCGGCTCAGCTGGTGCGACCAGGCGCCGGCCGCGATCACGATCCGGCGCGCCTGCAGCGCGGTGCCGTCGTCCAGCATGAGCCGGCCGCCCTGGGCGGCGGGTTCTATGGCGCGGACTTCGTGCCGCAGCAGCCGGGCACCGAGCGCCTGCGCCTGCAGGCCGATGTCCACGGCCAGCGCCTGGGGATCGTCGACGTTGCGCCAGCGGGGCACCAGCATGCCGTGGGTGAAGCGGGGCGACAGGCCGGGCTGCAGATCGGCCAGTTCGGCGCCCTGGACGGGCTGGCTCTCGATGCCGTAGGCCAGTCGCTGGCGGGCGGTTTCCTGCGCCGCGGCGAAACGCTGCGCGCCTTCGTAGACTTCCAGCACGCCTTCGGTGTGCAGGTGGCGGTCCAGCCCCGTGCGGGCCAGCATCGCCAGCATTTCTTCCTGGGCCAGGCCGATCAGGGCGACCTGGGCGCGGATGTTGGCCTGGTAGCGCTCGGGCCAGCTGGCCCGCCACAGGCGCAGCAGCCAGGGTGCGATGCGCGGCAGGTAGGCGGGCGGCAGGCTGAGCGGTCCCAGGGGATCGAACAGCCAGCGGGCGGCCTTGCGGATGATGCGCGGCGAAGCCAGCGGCAGGATCTCGGCGAAGGCCAGTGCGCCCGCATTGCCCCGGCTGGCGCCGCTGGCCGGTTCATTGCGTTCGACCACGACGACGTCGTGCCCCGCTTCGCGCAGGTACAGGGCGCAGCTCAGGCCGATGATGCCGCCGCCCACGATGGCGACGTCACAGGATGATGCGTTCATGATGTGTGCCGGTCTGGATCCCGGGTGGACCCGATACCGGGGATGATTTCACAGACGCGATAAATATTCAACTGATATATTTACCGGGAAAGGCCTGCCGGCCAAGCGTCGTCCGGCGTCTTATTCGATGCCCCAGCGGCGGGCGAGGACGGCGCGTTCCAGGATGCCGATGTATTGCTGGATGGCGATCTGGCGGTTGTCCGGCAGGTTGAAGAACCGGCAGGCGACCTGGTGCTGGGGCTTGCCGTTGTCCTGGGTCAGGTGGGTGGACCGCAGTATGCGCAGGGCGACTTCCTGCGGGTCCATGTCGGGCAGTTCCAGCGTGCAGTCGTCGAAGATGCTGCCCACGACGGTCTCGGTGAGCAGGTTGTCGCGGTCCACCAGCTGCAGGCCGCCGGCGCTGATGTCCGCGATCCGGAAACGGGCCTGGCCCGAGGGCAGGGCGGGATCCCTGATCAGGCAGTGGGCAGGGTTGCTGGCCGGGACGTCGACCCGGAAATATTCGCGCCGCTGGATCCGCCGCAGCTGGGTGGGCCAGGTCATTGCCAGCGCAGGCTTGCCCTGGTGCATGGCGGGGCTCAGGCGGCCCGAGAATTCGATCATCACGCGATCCAGTGTGCCTTGCAGGCGCACTTCGGGCGCGCGCATCAGCTGGGTGTTGATCTGGTCCTCGGTGGCGTTGTCCAGCAGCAGCGTGCCTGCCTTGGCATCGACCTGGAGCAGGGTGGAAATGATGGAGACGGTCTTGCCCGGGATGTCCAGGCGCACCAGCACCCGCTGGCTGAGCAGCCCCTGCAGGATGGAGCTGATTTCGAGCGGTTGCGATACCAGACAGGGATCGTCTTCCTGGAAGGCCATGGTGGTGGGCTGCGCCTACAAGTGTGTCAAGTTATGAATTCTAAACGATCGGCTTCTGGAAGCAGAGCCCCCGGAACTGGGGAAAGCCCGCATGCGCGGGCCTTTCCGAAGGCCGCCGGTTGCCTATTCCAGGGCCTTGACCATGTCTTCCAGCACCTTCTTGGCGTCGCCGAACACCATCATGGTCTTGTCCATGTAGAACAGCTCGTTGTCCAGGCCGGCATAGCCCGCCGCCATCGAACGCTTGTTGACGATCACCGTGCGCGCCTTGTAGGCCTCCAGGATCGGCATGCCCGCGATGGGCGAGTTCGGGTCGTTCTTGGCCGCGGGGTTGACCACGTCGTTGGCGCCCAGCACCAGCACCACGTCGGTCTGGCCGAATTCGCCGTTGATGTCCTCCATCTCGAATACCTGGTCGTAGGGGACTTCGGCCTCGGCCAGCAGCACGTTCATGTGCCCGGGCATGCGGCCGGCCACCGGATGGATGGCGTATTTCACGGTCACGCCCTGGGCCGACAGCTTCGCGGCCAGTTCCTTGAGCGCATGCTGGGCGCGGGCCACGGCCAGGCCGTAGCCCGGAACGATGGTGACGGTCTCGGCGTTGCTCATGAGGAAGGCGGCATCGTCCGGGCTGCCGGACTTGACGCTGCGCTGCGCCTGGTCCGCGGCTCCCGCGGCCGAGGGCTCGGCGCCGAAGCCGCCCAGGATCACGTTGAAGAACGACCGGTTCATCGCCTTGCACATGATGTAGGACAGGATCGCGCCGGAAGACCCCACCAGCGAGCCGGCGATGATCAGCATCGGGTTGTTCAGCGAGAAGCCGATGCCCGCGGCGGCCCACCCCGAGTAGCTGTTCAGCATGGAGATCACCACCGGCATGTCGGCCCCGCCGATCGGGATGATGATCAGCACGCCCAGCAGGAAGGCGATCACCGTCATGACGATGAAGGGCAGCCAGGACTGAGAGGCCATGAACCAGAAGCCGCAGGCCAGCATCAGGATCGCCAGCAGCAGGTTCAGCAGGTGCTGGCCGGGGAACACCACCGGCGCGCCCTGGAACAGGCGGAACTTGTACTTGCCCGACAGCTTGCCGAAGGCGATCACCGAACCGGAGAAAGTGATGGCGCCGACGAAGGTGCCGATGAACAGTTCGAGCCGGTTGCCCGTGGGGATCGGAGCGCCGTGGGCCGCGATGCCGAAGGCGTGCGGTTCGGCCACGACCGCCGTGGCGATGGCAACGGCGGCCAGGCCGATCATGCTGTGCATGAAGGCGATCAGTTCCGGCATCTTGGTCATCTGGACCTTGCGTGCCAGCACGGTGCCGATGGCGCCGCCGACCAGCAGGCCGAGGATCACGCGCCCCAGGCCGGTTGCGGTGGCGCTGTCGCGCGCCAGGCCGACGATCAGCACCGCCGTGGTCAGGATGGCGATCGCCATGCCGGCCATGCCAAAGACGTTGCCCCGGCGCGAGGTGGTGGGGTGCGACAGGCCCTTGAGCGCCTGGATGAAGCAGACCGAGGCGATCAGGTAGAGCAGGGTGACGAGATTGGCCGAGATCATGCCTGGTCCCCCTTGCGTTCTTTCTTCTTGAACATTTCCAGCATGCGCTGGGTGACCAGGAAGCCGCCGAAGACGTTCACCGCCGCCAGGGCGACGGCGACCACCCCCATGGACTGGGCCAGACCGCCGTCGGTCAGGCCGGTCGCCAGCATGGCGCCGACGATGACGATGGCCGAGATGGCGTTGGTCACGGCCATCAGCGGGGTGTGCAGGGCAGGCGTCACGTTCCAGACCACGTGGAAACCCACGTAGACGGCGAGCACGAAGATGATGACGTTGATCAGGGTGGGGTTGACGGCTTCCATCAGGCGCTCCTCAGGACCTGGCCGTCCTTGCAGACCAGGCAGGCAGTGACGATGTCGTCGTCCGCGGGCAGGGCGAGACGGCCCTCGGCGTCGATGACGAGTTTCAGGAAATCGAGCACGTTGCGCGCGTACAGCGCCGAGGCGTCGGTTGCCAGCAGGGCGGGCAGATTGCTCAGCCCGACCAGGGTGACGCCGCCGTGCTCGACGACCTGGTCCGGCACCGACAGCGGGCAGTTGCCGCCGCGTTCCACGGCCAGGTCGACGATCACCGAACCCGGCTTCATGGCGGCGACCGTATCCGGCTGGATCAGGGTCGGCGCCGGGCGGCCGGGAATCAGGGCGGTGGTGAGGACGATGTCGGCCTGCTTGCAGCGCTCGGCCACCAGGGCTGCCTGACGCGCCATCCAGGCGGCCGGCATGGGCCGGGCGTAGCCGCCTACGCCCTGGGCGATCTCGCGTTCTTCGTCGGTCTCGTAGGGCACGTCGATGAACTTGCCGCCCAGGGATTCGACCTGCTCGCGCGCCGCGGGGCGCACGTCGGAGGCCTCTACCACGGCGCCCAGGCGGCGCGCGGTGGCGATGGCCTGGAGACCGGCCACGCCCGCGCCCAGCACCACCACGCGGGCGGCTTTCAGGGTGCCGGCGGCGGTCATCATCATGGGCAGGATGCGGCCGTAGTACTGGGTGGCCAGCAGCACGGCCTTGTAGCCGGCCAGGTTCGCCTGGGACGAGAGCACGTCCAGGCTCTGGGCGCGGGTCGTGCGCGGTGCGGCTTCGAGGGCGAAGGCCGTGAGGCCGGCGCCCGCCAGCGCCCGCAGGCCGTCCTGGTCGAAAGGATCGAGCATGCCGAGCAGCACGGCGCCCGGCTTCATGCGCCCCAGTTCGGCCGCATCGGGGCGGCGCACCTTCAGCACCAGCTCGCTGCCCAGGGCGGCCCCGGCATCGGCGAGCTCGGCGCCTGCCTTTTCGTAGTCTGCGTCGGGATAGCGGGCGGCCGTGCCGGCGCCGCGCTCGATCCGTACCTGGTGGCCCGCCTGGACCAGCTTCTTGACGGTTTCGGGTGTGGCGGCGACCCGGGTTTCGCCCGGCAGGGTTTCGCGCGGGATGCCTACCTGCATGGCGGCCTCCCGGTATCGATTCGGCAGTCTTGCTGCATGGCTCTTCCTTGTCGTCTTGAGGGTGGGGGCGGGACTTGGCCGGGGTCAGCGGCTGGCGTCCAGCGCCTGGCGAAGATCGTCGAGGATGTCGTCGATGTGCTCGATGCCGATGGACAGGCGGATCATGTCTTCGCCGACACCGGCACGGGCGAGTTCGTCGGGGCTGAGCTGGCGATGCGTGGTCGAGGCCGGGTGGCAGGCCAGGGACTTGGCGTCGCCGATGTTCACCAGCCGCAGGATCAGCTGCAGAGCGTCGATGAAGCGGGCGCCGGCGGCGCGGCCGCCCTGGATGCCGAAGGACAGGATGCTGGCGGGCAGCCCGCCCATGTATTTCTGTGCAAGCGCGTGTTCGGGGTGGTCCGGCAGGCCGGCATAGTTCACCCAGGCGACTTGCGGATGGTCTTTCAGGAAGCGGGCCACGGCCAGAGCGTTGGCGCAGTGGCGCTCCATGCGCAGGGCCAGCGTCTCGATGCCCTGCAGCACCAGGAATGAATTGAAGGGCGAGATCGCGCCGCCGGTATTGCGCAGGGGCACGACGCGGCAGCGGCCGATGAAGGCGGCCGGCCCGAACGCCTCGGTGTAGACCACGCCGTGGTAGGACGGGTCGGGTTCGTTCAGCATGGGAAAGCGGTCGCGGTGCTCGGCCCAGGGGAAAGTTCCCGCATCCACGACGGCTCCGGCGATGCAGGTGCCGTGTCCGCCCATGTATTTGGTCAGGGCATGCACGACGATGTCGGCGCCCCATTCGATGGGGCGGCACAGGGCGGGCGAGGCCACCGTGTTGTCCACGATCAGCGGCACGCCGTGGCGGTGGGCGGCTTCGGCCAGGGCCTGGATGTCGATGATGTTGCCCGCCGGGTTGCCGACGGATTCGCAGAACACCGCGCGGGTGCGTTCGTCGATCATGGCCTCCAGGGCGGCGACGTCGTCGTGGGGCGCGAAGCGGACTTCCAGGCCCTGGCGCGGGAAAGTGTGGGCGAACAGGTTGTAGGTGCCGCCGTAGAGCTTGCTGGTGGAGACGATGTTGTCTCCCGCCTGCGCCAGGGTCTGGATGGCGTAGGTGATGGCGGTCATGCCGGATGCCACGGCCAGCGCGGCCACCCCGCCTTCCAGCGCGGCGACGCGTTCTTCCAGAACGGCGGTGGTCGGGTTCATGATGCGGGTATAGATATTGCCGGCCACCTTCAGGTCGAACAGGTCCGCGCCGTGCTGGGTATCGTCGAATGCGTACGAGGTGGTCTGGTAGATCGGCACGGCGACCGACTTGGTCGTGGGGTCGGGGGTGTAGCCGGCGTGGATCGCCAGGGTCTCGAAGCGGCGGGTCATGGCATGTCTCCTGTGCTGCGTGGTTGTGCTACCAGCCATCGTACCGGTGAAGCTGTTACAGCATAAGGTCTATGGCCCTATTTCAATATAGCTGCATGTCATATAAAGTCCCGTGCATTCTTCTACGAAATGCAATGCGGTGCAATAGAATGCGGCCGGATGCGGTAAACGGCCATGCCGGATGCGGGCATGGGTTAGCATTTCGTTTGTTGTCCGGCCGGTGGCGGACTGACGATCGAGGGTGTGGGTCAAAAAATGAATGTCTGGTTGAAGCGGGTCCTGTTCAGCCTGGTCGTGGCGCTGCTGCTGGCAGTGGTCGGACTGGCGATCTTCCTGCTGACCTTCAATCCGAACGCCTACAAGTCCAGGCTGGAATCCCTGGTGTTCGAGCGGACCGCCCGCACGCTGACCATCGATGGCGACATCAGCCTGTCGCTGTTTCCCCGCATCGGCCTTTCGGTCAGCGACGTGGCGCTGTCCGACCGCGATGCCAAGGACACCTTCGTTTCCATCGACAGCGCCCGCTTCGCGGTGGCGATCTGGCCCCTGTTGTCCAACCGGCTGGTGGTGGATCACGTGGCGGTCACGGGCCTGAAGGCCTATGTCGTGCGGGATGCCGACGGGCGCTTCAATTTCAGCGACCTGCTGGATGCCGACGGGGCACAGGCCGCCTCCCGCGTGCCCGCGCCCGTGGCGGCCGCCGCGCTGGCGGCTCCGGCCTCGGGCGACGGATCGGATTTCAGCATCGACATCGCCGGCCTCGAGCTCAAGTCGGGCCGGGTGCAATACGTCGACCGGCGCGACGGCATGTCCACGACTTTCGACCAGATCGAGGCGAATACCGGCCGCGTCACCTACGACCAGCCGTTCGACGTGTCAGTGAAGGCCGTGATCACGGGCAACGATCCGGTGCAGAATGCCCAGTTCCAGGCCCAGGCGCTGCTGCGCCTGAATCCGGGCGGGCTCGGTTATTCGGCGCAGAAGATCAATGTGCAGCTGAGCGGCCGGCTGGGCAATCTGGACCAGTCGCAGGCCACGCTGAAGGGCAATCTGGCCTACGACGGCAAGGCCCGCCATTTCTCGGCCGACAACCTGGAGCTGACCCTGAGCGGCAATATCGTCGGCGCGCATCCGATCCAGGGCCTGAAGGCCAGTCTCACGGCTGCCCAGCTGCGCCTGGATCAGCGCAACGCCGCGCTCAAGATCGACAAGTTCTCCCTGCGCGCCGTGGGCCAGGACCGCAAGCGCGCCCTGGACCTGGCCCTGGATGCGCCGGCGCTGGCGATCTCGCCCGATTCTGCCCAGGCCGATCCGGTGACCGGCACCCTGAAATGGACGGGCGACGACACGCTGGCCGTCTCGCTGGGGCTCGAAGGGTTGTCGGGCAATGCCAACGAATGGCAGTTCCGCTCGGTCAGCATGGACGGGGCGCTGACGCAGGGGGATCGCCTGCTGCGCCTGAAACTGATGTCGCCGCTGGCCTGGAACATGTCCCTGCGCAAGGGCTCCCTGAGCGCCCTCAAGGGCGACATGGGGATACGCGACCAGGCGCTGCCTTCCGGCAGCTATGAATTCCCCATGATCGGCAGCGTGCACCTGGACCTGGTGCAGGATCTGCTGTCGGCCGACCTGAACGCCGTGATCGACGGCGGGCAGGCCGCCTTCAAGTCCCAGACTACCAAGCTGGCCACGCCACAGCCCCAGACCCGCTTCAGCCTGAACACGGAAAAACTCGATCTGAACCGGTGGCTGCCCGCACCCACGGCCGCCGCCGAGGCCAAGCCGGGGGCGCCGGCCCAGGAATCCGACAAGGAAGCGGACCAGGCGCAGGACAAGGACAAGAAGCAGGGCCAGGAGCAGGCCGCCGCGCAGACGCCGCCCGCTCCCGCGCCGATCGACCTGTCCTTCCTGAAGGGGCTGGATGTCGAGGGCGATGTGCAGATCGGCGATCTGCGGGTACGCGACGTGCAGTTCAAGGACGTGGGATTCCAGGTCCGCGTCCAGAAGGATGCGCTCACCATTCCCAAGCTGGCGGCCGCCCTGTACGAAGGCACGCTGGCCGGGCAGTTCAGCGCGACGGCGGACGAGGCGTTCGGCCTGAAGCTGAACCTGGACAAGATCGCCGTGGCTCCCCTGATGCAGGCTGCGATGGGCCAGAGTCCGCTGTCGGGGCGCGGGGCGGCACAGCTCGACCTGCAGGCGCAAGGGGCCACGACCGATGCCTTGCTGCGGTCGCTGGCGGGCCGGGCGGTCTTCCAGGTGAAGGGCGGGGCAGTGCAGGGGGTGGATGCCGGACAGACGCTGGCGGATGTGGCGTCGGCGCTGGGCAATGTCCTGAAGGGCCGCCTGGATGCCGTGGCTTCACCGTTCGACAGCCGTCGCAGCACGGCCTTCAGCAGCCTGGACGGCCGCCTGGATCTCAAGGACGGCCAGGGCACCCTGTCGAAGCTTTCCCTGGTCACCGACCTGGTGCGGGTATCCGAAGGCAAGCCGGCGCGCATCGACGTGCCCGGCCGCGGCCTGGACCTGGTCCTGCTGGCCCAGGTGGCGGCGCGGCTGCCCAAGGGGCTGGACATCGCGCTGACGCCGCTGCTGGGTGCGACCATTCCCATCCGCATCACGGGCGCCTGGGATAAGCCCGAATACGATGTGGACTGGTCCAGCATCCGCAATCCGTCCGTCCAGCGCGCCCTGAAGTCCGGGCTGATGGAACTGCTCAAGGGGCGCGACCTGATCGATCAGGCGCTGCCGTCGCCCGAGCCCGAGACGCCGGGGGTGGCTTCGAAGAATTCCGCGGCGCCGGCCTCCGGCGCCGATCCGGTGGAACGCATCGGCAAGGCCCTCAAGGGCCTGCTGGGACAATGATGGCTACGATGGAAACACATGCAATGACGAGCGAATCCTCTTTTCGGCCGATCGCCGGGGCGGCCATTCTGGCCGACGAGGCTGCGCGGCCCTACGACCGCTGCTGGCTGGTGGTGGACGACCAGGATTGCTGGCTGGATGCGGGCCGGGCGCCTGCCCTGGCCGAACTGGAGATCAGCATGCGCTTCGGCTACCTGGCGATCCGTGCGCCCGGCATGCTGCGCCTGGACGTGCCGCTGGACGTGATCGAGGACGACGACAGCGTAGAACGCACAGCCAGGATCGGCGGGCACGAAGTGCGGGTCGTGGACGAAGGCGAGCTGGCTTCGGCCTGGTTTTCCCAGTGGCTGGGCCAGCCCAGCCGGCTGGTCAAGGTGCATCCCGCGGCAGGCCAGGTGGCCTGGCCCGCCTAGCGTCCTACCGGGTCAGGCCGCGCCGCCTGCCGCTTCCTGCGCGTCGCGCAGAGCCTTGGCCTTGGCGTGCAGCCAGCGCTCCACGGACGGGAACACGAATTTGCTGACATCCCCGCCCAGGATGGCGATTTCCCGCACGATGGTGCCGGAAATGAACTGGTACTGGTCCGACGGAGTCATGAACAGGGTTTCCACCTCGGGCAGCAGGTGGCGGTTCATGCCGGCCATCTGGAATTCGTATTCGAAATCCGACACGGCGCGCAGGCCGCGCACGATCACGCGGGCGTTCTGTTCGCGCACGAAGTCCTTCAGCAGGCCGCCGAAGCTGCGCACCCGCACGTTGGGGTAGTGCCCCAGGACTTCCTCGGCAATCTCCAGGCGTTCCTGGAGCGTGAAGAACGGCCGCTTGTTCTGGCTGTGGGCCACGCCCACGACGACCTGGTCGAACAGGCTGGCCGCCCGTCGCACGAGGTCCTCGTGTCCACGGGTGAGCGGGTCGAAAGTGCCCGGGTAGACGGCGGTGATCATGCGGTCTCCGTATAGGTTGACGGAATCGGTGTTCGGATCGCTTGGCGGTCTGGATGCGCCGTTAGGCCGATCCGGATCCGTCCTGGCGGGAAGCGGGGCGCGCCCGCTCGGGCGGCTGTTCAGGGTGTCCCCAGGCCGCCATTATTCATATTTTTTTGCGTTGCAGCAAACCGGATCAACCCGTAGTGAACCTGGCCTGCCCGCCCCTGGCGCAGCAACTCCCATTCCTGCGGCAGCGCCTCGGGGGCGGCCTCCGATTCGAGGTACAGCAGGCCACCCGGCAGCACGGCCCGGTCCAGCAGGGGCTGCAGGCGCTGCAGCCAGCCTGCGCCGAAAGGCGGATCCAGCATCACCAGATCGTAGGAAGGCGCCGGCTGGGCGCGCAGGAAGGCGCAGGCGTCGCCGGCGTGGATGCGGATGGCGGGCGAGCGCAAGCGCGCCTGGACGGCCCGCAGGCCTGCCAGCGCGGCGGGCGCCTGCTCGACCAGCTGGGCGGTTTCCACACCGCGCGACGCGGCCTCGAAGCCCAGCGCCCCCGTGCCGGCGAACAGGTCCAGCACCCGGCGGCCGGCGAACGAGCCGTCCCAGAAGTGCGCCAGCCAGTTGAAGAGTGTTTCCCGCACGCGGTCGGGCGTCGGACGCAGGTGATCGCCTGGCGGTACGGAAATGGGCGTGCGGCGGTAGGCACCGCCTACAATACGGATCTGATGTTTTTTCATGCGCGGTCCGCCGTTTCGCGGCGTCGATTCCGTGCCGGGCCTTGGCCGGATTTTTTCAGTGTAAAGCCTATGTTCAGTTTCTTTAAACGCAAGAAGGCGCCCGCGCCGCAGGAATCGGCCTCCGGGCGGGACAGCGTCCCCGGCGCGCCGGAAACCCAGGATGCGCAGGAAGTGGCGCCGGTTGCGCCCACCGAGCTGCCCGATGCCTGGGTGGCGGCCGAAGCCGATGCCGCGGCGGGCGACGGCGCTGCGAGTCAGGCCGATGTGCAGCCCGCGGCGGCTGAGCCGGTATCCGAATTTGCCTCCGGGGTCGAGCCCGCGCCAGTCGATGCGCCCGTCCAGCCGCCCGACGCCTGGTCGGATCGCCCCGACGAGACCGCCGATCCCCTGGTCCGCCTGGACCGTTCCGCCCAGGAAGCCGCCCCTGCCGCTTCTTCCGGATCCTGGCTGGTCCGGCTCAGGCGCGGCCTGTCGCGCACCGGGCAGAGCCTGGGCGGCCTGTTCACGGGGGTACGCGTCGACGAGAACCTGTTCGAGGAACTCGAAACCGCGCTCATCATGGCCGATGCCGGCGTCGAAGCCACCGAAAAGCTGCTGGCGGAACTGCGCGCGCGCGTGCGGCGCCAGCGCATCGAGCAGCCCGAGGCCGTGCGCGCCGCGCTGCGCGACATCCTGGCCGATCACCTGAAGGTGCTGGAAAAGCCCTTCGTCGTGGGCGAGGCCGCACCCATGGTGGTCATGATCGCGGGGGTCAACGGCGCCGGCAAGACCACCTCCATCGGCAAGCTCGCCCATGCGCTGCGGCAACGCCAGGCCACGGTGCTGCTGGCGGCCGGCGACACCTTCCGGGCGGCGGCACGCGAACAGCTGGTGGCCTGGGGCGCGCGCAATGGCGTCACGGTCATCGCCCAGGAAGGCGGCGACCCGGCGGCCGTGGCGTTCGATGCGGTCAACGCCGGGCGTGCGCGGGCGGCGGACGTGGTGCTGGTCGACACGGCGGGCCGGCTCCCCACCCAATTGCACCTGATGGAAGAGCTCAAGAAAATCAAGCGCGTCATCGGCAAGGCGGATCCGTCCGCGCCCCACGAGATCCTGCTGGTGGTGGACGGCAATACCGGCCAGAATGCGCTGGCGCAGATCCGCGCCTTCGATGCCGCGCTGGGCCTGACCGGCCTGGTCGTCACCAAGCTCGACGGCACGGCCAAGGGCGGAACGCTGGCGGCGGTGGCGGCTGGCAGCGGCGGCGTGCGGCCCGTGCCCGTGTACTGGATCGGCGTGGGCGAAGGCATGCAGGACCTGCAGCCCTTCGTCGCGGCGGAATTCGCCGACGCGCTGCTGGGCGGGCCGGAGCCCGGCAAGGGCTAAAATGCCCGCATTCCGTTTTCAATTTGGCCCTGACATGAACATGGCATCCAGCGCGACTCCGAACGAGCCGCCCTTCGAGATTTCCCCGGTCCAAGAGATCGTGAACGAACTGCGGGCCGGCCACATGGTCATCCTGGTGGACGAGGAAGACCGCGAGAACGAGGGCGACCTGGTCCTGGCGGCCGATTTCGTGACGCCCGACGCGATCAATTTCATGGTGACCCACGCGCGCGGGCTGGTCTGCCTGACGCTGACGCACGAACGCTGCGACCAGCTGCAGCTGCCCATGATGTCCAATCAGAACGGTACCCGCTACGGCACCAATTTCACCGTTTCGATCGAAGCCGCCGAAGGCGTGGGCACCGGCATTTCGGCAGCCGACCGCGCCCGCACCATCCAGGCCGCCGTGGCGCGCGACGCCCGGCCGTCCGACCTGGTCCAGCCGGGGCACATCTTCCCGGTGCGCGCCGTCCAGGGCGGCGTGCTGGTGCGCGCCGGCCACACCGAGGCCGGCTGCGACCTGACCGCCATGGCGGGGCTGACGCCGGCCGCCGTGATCTGCGAAATCCTCAAGCCAGACGGCTCCATGGCGCGCCTGCCGGACCTGGTGGTGTTCGCGCGGGAACACGGGCTGAAGATCGGCACCATCGCCGACCTGATCCAGTACCGCAGCGAGCACGAGTCCATGATCGAGCGCCTGGTCGAGCGCCCGGTGGCGACGCCCTGGGGATCGTTCCGGGCGGTGGCTTACCGCGACCGCGCCGCCAATGCGCCGCACCTGGCCCTGGTCCATGGCGACATCCGCCCCGATCACGAAGCCCTGGTGCGCGTGCACGAGCCGGCCAGCGTGCTGGATCTGCTCTGCGAAGGCGCCACGCGCCACAGCTGGACGATTCCCCAGGCCCTGCGGGCCATCGCGCAGGCGCCCAGCGGCGTGCTGGTGCTGCTGAACTGCCATGGCGGATCCGACCTGCTGTTCGCGCAGTTCGATGCCTGGGCCCGCAGCGGTGGCGACGCCCTGGCCGCGCAACCGGTCGTCGACGGCGAGCGCCATGGCCTGCGCACTTTCGGCATCGGCGCGCAGATCCTGCGCGACCTCGGCGTGGGCCAGGCCCGGCTGCTGGCGCGGCCGCGCAAAATGCCCAGCATGGCAGGGTTCTCCCTGACCATTACGGGTTACCATAGTGAACCCGGCGTATCCGACGCCGCGACCTGACCATGGAATCGCGACTATGAACCCCTACGTGATGACCCCCGACATGAACGGGGAAGGCCTGCATATCGGCATCGTGCGTGCACGGTTCAACGAAGAAATCGGCGTGGCCGAGTTGCAGACCTGCCTCGACGAACTGGCCGCCCTGGGCGTGGATGAGCGCGACGTCATGGTGGTGTCCGTGCCCGGTGCCCTGGAACTGGGCGTGACCCTGGCCCAGATGGCCGAGACATTCGAATTCGATGCCCTGATCGCCCTGGGTGCCGTGATCCGCGGCGAAACCTACCACTTCGAGATCGTCAGCAACGAATCGGCGGCGGCGATCAGCCGCATCGCCCTCGAAACCGGCATCCCGGTCGCCAACGGCGTGCTGACCACCGACACCGACGAGCAGGCCCTGGCCCGCGCGGCCGACAAGGGACGCGACTGCGCCCGGGCCGCCGTCGAAATGGCCAACCTGGTGGCCGCCCTCGAACCGGAATCGGACGACGACGAGGATGACGACGACTTCGACGACGAAGACGAAGAGGATGTGGATGACTGAAGCCAAGTCCCCGCGCGCCGGCCGCGCCAATGCCCGCAGCGCGCGCCGTCTGGCGCGCGAATTCGCGCTGCAGGGCGTGTACGCCTGGCTGCTGCGCGGCGGTTCCGATCTGTCCGAACTGGGCGAGATCGACGCCCATGTGCGCGACGGCGAGGATTTCGACCAGGCCGACGCACAGTGGTACCAGACCCTGCTCCAGGGGGCGGCCACCCAGGCCGCGGCGCTGCGCGAGCGGTTCGTGCCCTATATCGACCGTCCCCTGGCCGAGCTGTCCCCGATCGAGCATGCCGTGCTGCTGATCGGCAGCTTCGAACTCGTCCAGCACGTCGAAGTCCCCTACCGCGTCGCCATCAACGAGGCCGTCGAACTCGCCAAGTCCTTCGGCGGCACGGACGGCTACCGTTTCGTCAACGGTGTGCTCGACAAGCTCGCGGCCGAAGTCCGCGCTCCCGAGGTCCAGGCGACGGCGCGCCGCTGACGCGGCACAGGACGGCCTTATGCAGGCGGATGGCGAATTCGACCTGATCGCACGCTATTTCAAGCGGCCTTCTCCGGACCGGATGCTGGGCGTGGGCGATGATTGCGCCCTGATGAGCCTGTCCACGGGTTGCGAGCTGGCCGTCAGCACCGACATGCTGGTCGAAGGCCGGCATTTCCTGCCCGATGCCGATCCCGCAGCCCTGGGTCACAAGGCCCTGGCCGTGAACCTGTCCGATCTGGCCGCCATGGGGGCCCGGCCCCTGGCCTGCACGCTGGCGCTGTCGCTGCCGGCCGTGGATCACGCCTGGCTGGCCGCCTTTTCCGAAGGCTTCCATGCCCTGTCCCGCGAGTCCCATTGTCCGCTGGTGGGCGGGGACACCACGCGTGGCATGTCCGGCATCGTCCTCAGCGTCACCGTATTGGGCGAGGTCCGCCGTTCCCACGCCCTGCGCCGCGATGCGGCCCGGGTCGGCGATGACGTCTGGATTTCCGGCACGCTGGGCGGGGCCGACCTGGCCCTGCGCCTGGTCCTGGGCCAGCTGCCCCCCGATCCCGAACGCCTGCGGGCCACGCGGCCCCTGCTCGATCGCCCGACGCCGCGCCTGAAGCTGGGCCGTTACCTGGCTGGCGTGGCCCATGCGGCCATCGACGTGTCCGATGGCCTGCTGCAGGACCTCGGCCACGTTCTTCAGGCCAGCCATTGCGGCGCCGAACTGTGGATGGATGCCCTGCCGGCGCATCCGGCGCTGGCCGGCCTGGATGAATCCCTGCGCCGCGACGCCCTGCTGGCCGGGGGGGATGCCTACGAATTGTGCTTCACGGCGCGGCCCCTGCGGCGCGAGCAGATCCAGGCCCTGGGGCGGCAGCTGAACGTGCCGGTTGCCCGGGTGGGCACACTGGTGCGTGGACAGGGCGTGCGCGTGCTCGATGGCGACGGCCAGGCCGTGCCGCTGGTGCGCCGGGGCTTCGACCATTTTTCCGAACCTTGCGGGGGCATCGCATGACGGGCGGTGCCGCTCCCGACGCCAAGGGCGGCGGCCGTCCGCGGCCGACCGCCGCGTGGGTCTTCTCGCGCCCCGAGCGGATCCTGGCGTTCGGCCTGGGTTCGGGCCTGATCCATCCGGCCCCGGGCACCTGGGGCACGCTGGCCGGCTGGCTGCTGTGGGCCGTATTGCTGCGCGACCTGCCCGACGGCTGGGTGGCCCTGGTGCTGCTGCTGTCTTTCGGGATCGGCTGTTGGGCCGCCCAGCGCTGCGGCGACGACCTGGGCGTATCCGATTACGGCGGCATCAATTGGGACGAGATCGTCGCCATCTGGCTGGTGCTGTGGCTGATGCCCCCGGGGTTCTGGGCCCAGGCCGTCTCGGTGGCGCTGTTCCGCTTCTTCGACATCGTCAAACCGCCGCCGGTCAGCCTGCTCGACCGGCGTTTCAAGAACGGCTTCGGGGTCATGATCGACGATATCGTCGCGGCCCTGTATGCCTTGCTGGCGGGCGCGCTGCTCGTTCGCCTGGGGATGCTGTCATGAACGAACGCGAAACGCGCGCCCTGGCGGGCGAGGTGGGCGCCGCGCTGCGCGCGGCGGGCTGGTTGTGCGCCACGGCGGAATCCTGCACCGGTGGGCTGCTGGCGGGGGCCATCACGTCGTGCCCGGGCTCCAGCCTGTGGTTCGAGCGCGGCTTCGTCACCTACAGCAACGCGGCCAAGATCGAACAGCTGCGGGTATCGTCCGATACCCTGGAACGCTTCGGAGCCGTCAGCGAGCAGATCGCCATGGAAATGGCCGGCGGCGTGCTGGCCGTGGTGCCGCGCGCCCACCTGGCCCTGTCCACCACCGGCATCGCCGGGCCGGGCGGCGCCACACCCGGCAAGCCGGTCGGCATGGTGTGCTTCGGCATCGCGCGCCGCACCGGCACCGGGATCGTGACCCGGGCGGTCACCCAGGTCTTCGAGGGTGACCGCGAGGCCGTGCGTGCCGCGGCGGTGCGCCGCGCCCTGCAGGCGGCACTGGTCGAGCTGGGCAAGGCCTGACGCACGGGCCCCGTGCCGCCGGTTCCGGGCGGTGTCGGCCTAGAACGCCGGATTGATGCTCAGGGCCATCAGGGCCGACAGCTGGCACAGCGGCCTGTCCGATTCCTGCCGCAATGCATTGAATGCATCCTGCACGGCCTGCAAGTCGCGCTGGCTGGACGGTTCGCGGTCGATGACGCCCGCGGCCTTCAGGCGCGCGACCACGTCGCTGGTCAGCAGGAATGTATCCTTGCCGGCCAGGCGCAGGAAGCCTGCGCCCGAGCGCCCGCCCAGGCGTGCGCCACGCTTGGCCAGCAGGCGCCACAGGCCGATGGTGTCGGTATCCGGCCAGTCGGCGAGAAAGGCGCCGAAGCCCGCGCCCCTTTCCTGGCGGATCTCCAGGATGAACCGGGCATTTTCGGGGATGGTCCGCAGCTTGGCCCGGTCGCGGATGATCCGGCCGTTCTGCATGTGGTCTTCGATCTGCCCGGGCCCGAGCCGGGCCATGGCCTCGGGGTCGAAACCCTGGAAAGCCAGCTCGAATTCGGGCCATTTGGCATCGACCACCGCGTGCTGCATGCCGGCCTGGAAGACCCGCTGGGTCATGGCCGAAAGATAGCGGTCGTCGCCCTTGTCGCGCAGCGCCTCCGGCGTCAGCGCCTGGGGCAGGAAAGCCTCCAGGGCTGCATCGGATTCGAAGCGCGCGCGGACCATATCGTAGAGCCTGCGATAGTCGAGGTCCATGTCTTGCCCCTGCTCCGGTGCCCGCGGAATCCTAGCCCTGCAACGCGGCGCGGATCGCGTCGCGCGTGGTGCGGGCGGCCTGCGCGGCGGCCTGCGTCCAGTCGTCGCCCTGGCTGGCGTACAGGATTGCGCGGGATGAATTGATCATCATGCCCGCGCCTGCCGCCGTGCGGCCGGCCCTCACCGTGGCGGGGATGTCGCCGCCCTGGGCGCCGACGCCGGGGATCAGCAGCGGCATGTCGCCGACGCGGCGGCGCACCTGGGCGATCTCGTCGGGGAAAGTCGCGCCCACCACCAGGGCGCACTGGCCCGCCGTGTTCCAGGACTGGGCGACCAGGTCGGCCACGTGCAGGTACAGCGGCGTGCCGTTGGCCAGGCGCATTTCCTGCAGGTCGCCGCCGCCCGGGTTGGACGTGCGGCACAGGATGACGACGCCGCGGTCGCCGTAGTCCAGGTAGGGCTGCACCGAATCGCGGCCCAGGTAGGGATTGACGGTCACGGCGTCCGCGCCGTAGCGCTCGTAGGCCTCGCGTGCGTATTGCGCGGCCGTGCTGCCGATATCCCCGCGCTTGGCGTCCAGCACGATGGGCAGGTCCGGGTGGCGTTCTCGAATCGCCCGGCAGATGTCCTGCAGCTGGTCCTCGGCGCCCAGCGCGGCGAAATACGCGATTTGCGGCTTGAAGCCACAGGCATAGGGCGCGGTCGCTTCGACGATCCTCAGGCAGAACTCGGTGACCGCGTCCGGGCGGCCTTCCAGTTCCTTGGGGAAGCGCCGCGGGTCGGGGTCCAGGCCCACCATCAGCAGGGAATCCTGGGCGCGCCAGGCGCGGTTCAGCTTGTCGGTGAAAGTCATGATGGGGTCGGGCTGTTGTCGTGGGGTTTTGGTGGATGCGGCAGGGAAGCGGGGCGGGGGCGCCGGTCCCGGCCGGAGCGTGCTGCGGACGTGGCGCTCACGACGGCCACCAGCGCGGCGCCAGCACGGCCGCCCAGGCGGCCGCGGCCAGCAGCAGTGTCAGCAGCACCGCGGCGCTGCCGATGTCCTTGGCACGTCCCAGCAGGGGGTGGTGGTCGGTGCTGATCGCATCGGCCAGCGCCTCGATGGCGGAATTGAGCAGCTCCACCACCAGTACCAGCACCGGTGCGCCAGCCAGCAGCAGCCGCTCGGTGGCGGTGTCGCCCAGCCACAGGCCCAGCGGGATCAGGATCGCTGCCAGCGCGGTTTCCTGGCGGAACGCGGCCTCCTGGCGCCATGCTGCGCCCAGCCCTTGCAGCGAATAGCCGAAGGCGCGTGCGATGCGCAGCAGTCCGCCTGTGCTCTTGTAGGGAGAGTGTTGGGTCATGGTCGGCTGGTCCGGGTGGTGCGGGCATTGTAATGGATGGGCTGGCGGGACGCGGCCGCCGGCGCCGCATGAAAAAATCCCCGCCGCGGCGGACCGCGACGGGGATTTCCATTGGCCGGGTGCCGGCCGGCGCGTGGCGCCGGACCGGGAAGGGCAGGGGTTTAGAAGCCGCCCATGCCGCCCATGCCACCCATGCCGCCCATGTCGGGCATCGGAGCAGCGGGCTTGTCTTCGACGATTTCGGCCACGGCGGCTTCGGTGGTCAGCAGCAGGCTGGCGACCGAGGCAGCGTTTTGCAGCGCGGTGCGGGTGACCTTGGTCGGGTCGATCACGCCCTGTTCGACCAGGTCGCCGTACTCGCCGGTGGCGGCGTTGTAGCCGTAGTTGCCTTCGCCCTTTTCAACCGCGTTGACGATCACGCTGGCTTCGTCGCCGGCATTGGTGACGATGGTGCGCAGCGGGGCTTCGATGGCGCGCAGGACCAGCTTGATGCCGGCGTCCTGGTCGGCGTTGTCGCCCTTGACCTTGGCCACGGCGGCCTTGGCGCGGATCAGCGCAACACCGCCGCCCGGGACGATGCCTTCCTCGACGGCCGCACGCGTGGCGTGCAGGGCGTCTTCGACGCGGGCCTTCTTTTCCTTCATTTCGACTTCGGTGGCCGCGCCCACGCGGATCACCGCCACGCCGCCGGCCAGCTTGGCCACGCGTTCCTGCAGCTTTTCACGGTCGTAGTCCGAGGTGGCTTCCTCGATCTGCGCACGGATCTGCTTGACGCGGGCTTCGATGTTCTTGGCATCGCCGGCGCCGTCGATGATGGTGGTGTTTTCCTTGGCCACTTCGATGCGCTTGGCCTGGCCCAGCATGTCCAGGGTCGCCTTTTCCAGCGACAGGCCGGTTTCTTCGGAGATCACCGTGCCGCCCGTCAGGATGGCGATGTCTTCCAGCATGGCCTTGCGGCGGTCGCCGAAGCCCGGGGCCTTGACGGCGGTGGTCTTCAGGATGCCACGGATGTTGTTCACGACCAGGGTGGCCAGGGCTTCGCCCTCGACGTCCTCGGCCACGATCAGCAGCGGGCGGCTGGACTTGGCGACTTGTTCCAGCACCGGCAGCAGGTCGCGGATGTTGCTGATCTTCTTGTCGAAGATCAGGATGAACGGATCATCCAGCACGGCGACTTGCTTGTCGGGGTTGTTGATGAAGTAGGGCGACAGGTAGCCGCGGTCGAATTGCATGCCTTCGACGACGTCCAGCTCGTTGTCCAGGGACTTGCCGTCTTCGACGGTGATGACGCCTTCCTTGCCGACCTTGTCCATCGCGTTGGCGATGATTTCACCGACGGAGGTGTCGCTGTTGGCCGAGATCGAACCGACCTGGGCGATGGCCTTGCTGGTGGTGCAGGGCTTGGACAGCTTGTGCAGTTCGTCGACGGCAGCGATCACGGCCTTGTCGATGCCGCGCTTCAGGTCCATGGGGCTGATGCCGGCGGCCACGTACTTCAGGCCTTCTTCGACGATGGCCTGGGCCAGCACGGTGGCGGTGGTGGTGCCGTCACCGGCGTTGTCGGAGGTCTTGGAGGCGACTTCCTTGACCAGCTGGGCGCCGATGTTCTCGAACTTGTCCTTCAGTTCGATTTCCTTGGCGACGGAGACGCCGTCCTTGGTGACGGTGGGGGCGCCGAAGGAGCGGTCCAGCACCACGTTGCGGCCCTTGGGGCCCATGGTGGTCTTGACGGCATTGGCGAGGATGTTGACGCCGCGGACGATGCGGGCGCGGGCGTCGTCACCGAAATAAACTTGCTTTGCAGCCATGTTGAGATTCCTTGGTTTGATGGGGGTGGCTTACTGGATCACGGCGAGGATTTCTTCCTCGCGGATGACGAGCACTTCCTCGCCATCGACCTTGACGGACTGGCCGGCATACTTGCCGAACAGAACCTTGTCGCCGACCTTCAGATCGACCGGGATCACTTTGCCGTCCTCGGTCTTCTTGCCGGGGCCGACGGCCAGGACTTCGCCCTGATCGGGCTTTTCAGCCGCGCTGTCAGGGATGACGATACCCGAGGCGGTGGTGCGCTCGTTGTCCAGACGCTTGACGATCACGCGATCGTGCAAAGGACGCAGTGCCATGGAGGAACTCCTGTACGTAGAAACAGTTGGAAAATGCGGGGGCCGGCCGCTGTTGTTAGCACTCAACCCCATCGAGTGCTAATTATAAGGACGATTACCGGGGTTTCAAGGGGCGGGAGAGGCTTGTTACAAGTCGGCGGGGCGGGTGCCGGCGCCCCGGTTCCCGGTGCGCTGGTCCGACAGGCACGCATGCGCGCCCCGGGCAATGGCGCGGGCCAGCCGCGCGATCGTCTCCGGGTTTCCCAGGCGGGTTTCTTCCCGGGGATTGACGATGACGCCCGCCTCGATCAGCACGGCGGGCATGGGTGCGGCCCGGAGCACGGCCAGGCCGTCGTACCGGTGGATGCCCAGGCGCCGGTCGACGAATGGGTGGTTTTCGCCTTCCACCGGCTCCGCGTGGTATTCCGACGGGCGCTCTCCCGAGGCGCGCAGCCGCTCACCGATGGCCCGGGCGCATTGCAGGCTGTGGGCCGGGCGGGGATTCCGTTCCGAGACGAAGATCGAATAGCCGGCGAACTCGGTCCGGCGGCCTGCCCGGAGATACCGCGCCTGGGCCGAGTCGTGATGGATCGACACGAGCAGATCCGCGTCCGGCGCGCCTGCCGGCCGGAGTGCTGGGGGGATGTCCGCCTCGATGCCCTCGATCCGGGTCGTCCGGTCGCCCAGCGCGGCGATCTCATGGGCGAGGGTGGCGGTCAGGTCCCGGTTGTACAGGTATTCGGCGCGTCCGCTGGCACCCGTGGCGCCGGGCTGCTGCGGCCCATGGCCCGCATCCAGCAGGATGTGTGCGGCGTGCGTCGGCCATGCGCAGCACAGGGCCGACAGCAGGGCGAGCAGGCGGCGCACGGAGCGTCTGGGGCTGGAGCGCGTGAATGCCAAGGCAATGATCCTCCGGGGCGGCAGGGCCGCTTTCCCAGTGTAGTCTCCCTGGCATGCCTGGGCGTTCTCTTCAGGCCGCGAGGCGGGGCGGAACATCCGGCCGGGGCAGGGCGGGCGCGGCGGCGCCCATGTCCAGCCGGAACACGCCGGCCGCGCTGGCCAGGCTCAGGGTCTGGCCGTCCAGGGTCTGCACGGCGGTGAACGATTCCTCGGCCATCGCCGCATTGCCCTGGGTCAGGTCGCCCAGATGGATGAACGTTTGCTGGATGCGCGCCAGGTCGCGCGCCTGGTCCTGGCCCGCACGGTGGATCTGGTCGATCAGTTCGCCGACGCGGCCGTTCTGCTCCAGGATGTCGCTCATGGCCTCGGTGGCTTCGCGCGTGCGGGCCACGCCGCCTTGGGCGATCTGCACGGTTTCATGGATCAGGCCGCCGATTTCCCGCGCCGCCGCAGCGGAGCGTTGGGCCAGCGCCCTGACTTCGCCGGCGACCACGGCGAAGCCGCGGCCCTGTTCGCCTGCCCGGGCAGCCTCGACGGCGGCATTGAGCGCCAGGATGTTGGTCTGGAAGGCGATGCTGTCGATCACCTGGACGATGTCGCCGATCTTCTGGCTGGCCGCATCCATGCGCTCGATCTGCTGCGCCGCCTGGTGCACGATGTCCGCGGCGCGGGTGGCCGCCTGCCCGGACGCCTGGGCCAGGTCTACAGCCTGCCGGGCGTTGCCGGCGTTGTGCTCGATCAGCCCGGCCAGCTGGTCCATCGCCGTTGCGGTCTCGGACAGGCGGCTGGCCGCCAGTTCGGTCTCGCCGCTGAGGTTCCGGCTGCCCTGGGCGATTTCGGTCGAGGCGTGGCGCAGGCCATGCAGCTGGCTGTGGACATCGTCGATGAAGGATCGCAGGTTCAGGCTGGCTTGGGTGATGGCTTTCTGGATCGAGGCGATCTCGTCCAGGCGGGATAGCCGCCAGTCGTCCACGGGCTGGCCCGTGGCGGCCTGGATGGCCTGGCGCTGGATGGCGCGCAGCGGCCGCACCAGGGAGCGGTCCAGCAGCAGGCCGGCCAGCAGGGCTGCCACGGCGCCGCCGAGGCAGGCGCCGGCCCAGGCTGTGCCGCGCAGTTCCGCCAGCCACGCGATGCCTGCCCAGCAAGGCATCAGGCCGGCCAGGATCAGCGCCAGCCGCTGGCGCAGCGACAGCGTGCGCAGCCCGTTGCGCCAGCGCCGCCATCCCGTGTCCAGCAGCAGGCCCCGGTGAAACCGTACGGACGGGCGGCCGGCCCGGAAGGTGGCGAAAACGTGCTCGGCCGCCTCGATTTCCGCCCGGCTGGGCTTGGTGCGGACCGACAGGTAGCCGCTGAGGACTTCATGATGGTAGACGGGGGCAACGTTGGCGCGCACCCAGTAGTGATCTCCGTTCTTGCGCCGGTTCTTCACCACTGCGGTCCAGGAACGGCCCTGCTTCAGGGTGTCCCACAGATCCTGGTAGGCCTCGGGAGGCACGTCGGGGTGACGCACGATGTTGTGGGCCTTGCCCAGCAGTTCGGCGTGCTCGAAGCCGCTCACGCGCACGAAGGCCGCGTTGGCGTAGGTGATGCGGCCCTTGAGGTCGGTGGCCGACAACAGTGTTTCGCCATCGGGGAAATCGTATTCCTGTTGAGTGACGGGCAGGTTCTTGCGCATGATGATGGATTCCCCAAGATGGTTAACATCTAAAACAT
This sequence comes from Castellaniella daejeonensis, assembly GCF_039523555.1. Taxonomy (NCBI): domain Bacteria; kingdom Pseudomonadati; phylum Pseudomonadota; class Betaproteobacteria; order Burkholderiales; family Alcaligenaceae; genus Castellaniella; species Castellaniella daejeonensis. Next base: position 30,641 of record NZ_BAAAFN010000010.1, on the reverse strand, counting down.
CTTTTTTATCAATGACTTATCTGATCACTCAGTGACCATGCATCATACTTGTGTTGCATGTTTTTTTCGCATATTCCATGATGTCGTTTTGGCATAAAACAACGCGGCGCCATTCTGTTCCAGAACGCAGACGCCGGTTTCGATAGTCGATGACAATCGACAGCATTTAAACAATCAATTTTACTTATCGGCCGGACTTGCCTACACTGGTCTCCGTTGCCCCTAGCGGCCATTCACTGAACCTCTGAACAAGGAGCTGTTTTCATGTCCCTGATCAACACCGTCATCAAGCCCTTCAAGGCCACCGCCTATCACAACGGCAAGTTTGTCGAAGTCAGCGACCAGACCGTCGCCGGCAAGTGGTCCGTGTTCGTGTTCTATCCGGCCGACTTCACTTTCGTGTGCCCGACCGAGCTGGAAGACCTGGCCGATCACTACGCCGAATTCCAGAAGCTGGGCGTGGAAGTCTATTCCGTGTCCACCGACACCCATTTCGCCCACAAGGCCTGGCATGACACGTCCGACGCCATCAAGAAGGTCAACTACCCGATGATCGGCGACCCCACCCACCTGCTGGCCCGCAACTTCGACGTGCTGATCGAGGAAGAAGGCGTGGCGCTGCGCGGCACCTTCGTGGTGAACCCCGCCGGCGAAATCAAGGTCCTGGAAATCCATGACAACGGCATCGGCCGCGACGCGTCCGAACTGCTGCGCAAGGTCAAGGCCGCCCAGTACATCGCCAGCCACCCGGGTGAAGTCTGCCCGGCCAAGTGGGAAGAAGGCGCCAAGACGCTGACCCCCTCGCTGGACCTGGTCGGCAAGATCTAAGCCGGCGCGCCGGCGCCGCCGGCCCCCGCGTCCGCCGCGCCCACCCGGGCCGTGGCGGGCGCTCCCCCTTCCCCTCGCTCATGATTGGGCGGCGCCGCAATCGTGCGCCGGGAGAGGGCTCGCATTTGAAAAAAGGTGATGAACATGCTGGATGCAAACCTCAAAGCGCAATTGGGAACCTATCTCGAGCGGGTGACCCTGCCCGTCGAGCTGCGCCCGTCCCTGGACGACGGCGAATCTTCTCGTGAACTGCGTGCCTTGCTGGAGGACATCGCCAGCCTGTCCGACAAGATTACCCTGGTGGACGGTGCGCCCCGTGATGCGCATACGCCGTCCTTCGAAATCGCCCGTGCCGGCACCGACATCGGCGTGCGCTTCGCCGGCATTCCGCTGGGGCATGAATTCACGTCGCTGGTGCTGGCGCTGCTGCAGGTCGGCGGCCATCCGCCCAAGCTGGATGATGCAGTGATCGAGCAGATCCGCAGTCTGCCTGGCGAGTACCGGTTCGAGACCTATTTCTCCCTGTCGTGCCAGAACTGCCCGGACGTGGTGCAGGCCCTGAACGCGATGTCCGTGATCAATCCGCGCATCCAGCACGTGGCGATCGACGGTGCCCTGTTCCAGGACGAAGTCCAGAAGCGCGAGATCCTGTCGGTGCCTGCCGTGTTCCTGAACGGCGAGCTCTTCCACCAGGGACGCGCCGGTGTCGAGGAACTCCTGGCCAAGCTGGACGTCGGCGACGATGCCGCCAAGGTCGAGGCCTTGAACGCCCGCGAAGAATTCGACGTGCTGGTGGTCGGCGGCGGCCCGGCGGGTGCCGCGGCAGCCGTGTACGCCGCCCGCAAGGGTATCCGCACGGGTGTGGTGGCCGAGCGCTTCGGCGGCCAGGTGCTCGACACCATGGCGATCGAGAACTACATCTCCGTGCTGGAAACCGAGGGACCGAAGTTCGGCGTCGCCCTGGAGCAGCACGTCAAGGCCTACGAAGTCGACATCATGAACCTGCAGCGGGCCAGCCGTCTGATCCCGGGCAAGTCCATCCAGGTCGAACTGGCCAGCGGCGCGACGCTCAAGGCACGCACCGTGATCCTGTCCACCGGCGCGCGCTGGCGGCAGATCAACGTGCCCGGCGAGGACGAATACCGCAACCGCGGCGTGGCCTATTGCCCGCACTGCGATGGCCCGCTGTTCAAGGGCAAGCGCGTGGCGGTCATCGGCGGCGGCAATTCGGGCGTCGAGGCGGCGATCGACCTGGCCGGCATCGTGGGTCATGTCACCCTGATCGAGTTCGGCGACGCCCTGCGGGCCGACGACGTCCTGCAGCGCAAGCTGCGCAGCCTGGCCAACGTGGATGTCATCACGTCGGCCCAGACCACCGAGATCCACGGTGACGGCAAGCGCGTGACCGGCCTGAGCTACACGGACCGCACGAGCGGCGTGCCGCATCGCGTCGAACTGGAAGGCGTGTTCATCCAGATCGGCCTGGTGCCCAACACCGAGTGGCTCAAGGGCACGGTCGAGCTCAGCAAGCACGGCGAGATCGTGGTCGACGCCCGGGGCCAGACCTCGGTGCCCGGCGTGTTCGCGGCGGGCGATGCGACGACGGTGCCCTACAAGCAGATCATCATTGCTGCCGGCGAGGGCGCCAAGGCCGCCTTGTCCGCCTTCGATCACCTGATCCGCAGTTCGGTGGCGGATAGCGAAAAGGCCGTTGCCTGACCGCTGGGACGCGCGCATGACGCGGCGGGCCGGAGAGATCCGGTCCGCCGTTTTTCTTTCCGCGGCCGGGCCGGGCGTGGCACGTCAGTCCGGGCGTCCGTCTTCCATCCGGGGCCAGGGGCCGTCGATGTGCTTGCGGCACAGGTCCACCCAGGCCTGGGCGGCGTGGCCCAGCATGGGCCAGGCCGCCGACAGCAGGGCGATGTCCCAGCTCAGGGTATCGGGGCCCAGGGGGCGGGCGTCCAGGCCCAGGGCCGCCGGATCCCGGATGAAGGGCTCGGGCAGCAGCGCGATGCCCATGCCCGCCTGCGCCATGGACAAGGTCCAGTCCCATTGCCCGCTGCGGGCGGCGATCAGCGGCTCGAAGCCGGCGGCCTGGAATTGCCTGTCCAGCAGGCGGGCCAGCGCGAAGTCGTCGTCCAGCAGGACCAGGGGCTGGCCGCGCAGGTCGCGGACCTGGGGCGAAGCCGGCAGGGGCCGCATCAGCCCCGGCTGGCCGACGGCCAGGATCCGGTGCCGGGCCACGACCCGCGGGCGCAGGCCCAGTTCCGGCGCCACGGGCATCAGGCTGAATCCCAGGTCCAGCCGGCCTTCGGCCACCTGGCGCTCGATGGCGCGCCCCGTGTCTTCGTGGAGCGCGACTTCGATCTTCGGGTAGCGCTGGCGGTATTCCTTCAGCGGCGCGGTGAACAGCCGGTTGATCATCGGCGGCAGGCCGAGATCGAGACGGCCCAGTTCCAGGGCCTGCGTGCGGGCGATGTCGCGCAGCAGGGCCCGGTGCGCCGCGAGCACTTCCTGCCCGCGCGCCAGGACCACCCGGCCCATGTCGGTGAGCCGTGCGGGGCGCCGTTCGCGATCCAGCAGCGGTGCGCCGATCTCGTCCTCGAGCTGGCGGATCATCTTGCTGACCGTCGATTGCGTGACGCCAAGCGCCGTGGCGGCATGGGTGAAGTTCTGCCGCCGGGCGGTTTCGACGAAGTAGCTGAGGGCGCGCAGGTCCATTGAGATCGGCCTCCATCATCATGAATAAATGGAATTGTATGCATTGATTCCATGAATATTCACGATGATATTCTCGATTCATCATCGCACCAAGAGACGAGGAGACCCATGATGATGGAACGCCTGCAATGCCCCCGGCTTGGATCCCGGATCATGACGGCGCAGCAAGCCGCCGCCCTGTTTCGCGACGGCATGACGGTCGGGATGAGCGGTTTCACCCGCGCCGGTGACTGCAAGGCACTGCCCGCCGCGCTGGCCGAGCGGGCGCGGCATGAGCGCCTGCGGCTGAACCTGATCACGGGCGCATCGCTGGGCAACGACAGCGACGGGCTCATGGCCGAGGCCGGGCTGCTGGCGCGCCGCCTGCCGTTCCAGGCCGACGCCACGCTGCGGCGCAAGATCAACGAAGGGCAGGTCATGTTCATCGATCAGCATCTGTCCGAGACCGTCGAGCAGCTGCGCACGGGCCACCTGCCCCGGATCGACATCGCCGTGGTCGAGGCGGTCGCCATCCTGCCCGATGGCGGCATCGTGCCTTCCATGTCCGTCGGCAATTCCGCCAGCTTCGTCGCCCAGGCCGATCGGGTGATCGTCGAGTTGAACACCAGCGTTCCCATGGGCCTGATGGGTCTGCACGACATCTACGTGCCGGGGGACCGCCCCGCGCGCGAACCCATTCCCCTGACCCGGCCGGACCAGCGCATCGGCACGCCGGCGATTCCCGTCGACCCGGCGCGCATCGCCGCCATCGTCGTCACCGGCCATCCCGACAGTCCCTCCAACGTCCTGCCCCCCGATGAGGACACCCGGGCGATCGCCCGCCACATCGTCGATTTCCTGGGGGGCGAGGTGGCTGCCGGGCGCCTGGCCGATACGCTGCTGCCGCTGCAGGTCGGCATCGGCACCATCGCCAACGCGGTCGTGCACGGGCTGGTGGATGCGCCGTTCCGCGACCTGCAGATGTATTCCGAGGTTCTCCAGGACAGCGCCATTGCGCTGATCGATGCGGGCCGCGTGTCCTTCGCCTCGGCCTCGTCGATCACCCTGTCGGAACCGGTGTACCGGCACTTCATGGAAAACCTGGATGCGTATGCCCGGCGGATCGTGCTGCGCCCGCAGGAAATCAGCAACCATTGCGAGATCGTGCGACGCCTGGGCGTCATCGCCATCAACACCGCCCTGGAATTCGATCTCTACGGCAACGTGAATTCCACGCACGTCGGCGGCACACGGATGATGAACGGCATCGGCGGCTCGGGCGATTTCGCCCGGCAGGCCCACCTGTCGATCTTCGTGAGCAAGTCGGTGGCCAAGGGCGGCGACATTTCCAGTGTCGTCCCGATGGTGGCCCATGTGGACCACACCGAGCACGATGTCGACATCCTGGTCACGGAATGGGGGCTGGCCGACCTGCGCAACCTGGCGCCGCGCGAACGCGCGCCCCGCATCATCGAATGCTGCGCGCATCCGGACTACCGCGAAGAGCTGTTGGATTATTTCCGCCGCGCCTGTGCCCGCGGGGGACACACGCCGCATCTGATCGGCGAGGCCCTGTCCTGGCACGAGCGCTACGCCGACACTGGCTCGATGCACGCGGCCGAGCGCATGGCCTGCGCCTGATCGTGCCATGTCCGCCGGGGTATCCGGCATGGCGGGTACCCCGGGACCGCTGCCGGCCAATGCGCCGGCGGCATAAAATACCGCCTTCTTCCCGGTAGCGAGGCCTGCCATGCTGTCGCAATATGGTGTGTTGGACGTCTGGACCTATCTGGCCGGGACGATCTTCATCGTCCTGCTGCCGGGGCCGAATTCCCTGTTCGTGCTGGCCACGGGCGCCGGGCGGGGGGTGCGCGCCGGCTACCAGGCCGCCTGCGGCGTGTTTGTCGGCGATTCCATCCTGATGGCACTGACGGCGGCTGGGGCGGCCTCGGTCCTGCGCCTGCTGCCCATGGTGTTCATCGCCCTGAAGGCCGCGGGGGCGGTCTACCTGACGTACCTCGGGGTCCGGCTGCTGCTGTCGGCCTGGCGGCCGGGGCCGGCGCAGGTCCACGCGGTCGCCGGCGGCCCCGGCAGTCCCTTCCGCAAGGCCCTGCTGCTCAGCCTGCTCAACCCCAAGGCCATCCTGTTCCTGCTGTCCTTCTTCGTGCAGTTCGTGGATCCGGCCTACCCGCATCCGGCCCTGTCCTTCTTCATCCTGGCCGCGATCCTGCAGACGTGCAGCCTGCTGTACCTGTCCATCCTGATCTTCGGCGGCGCGCGCCTGGCGGCGGCATTCCGGCGGCGCCAGGGCCTGGCGCGCACCGGCAGCGGCCTGGTGGGCGCGCTGTTCCTGTGGTTCGCCGGGCGCATGGCCTTTGAGGCCTGAACGGTCTTCGGCCTGCGGCACGTTCAGTCATCATCGTGCAATAATAATGATCATTCATCTTAAGTGATATTCCGGTGTCGTCCGCCCGGCGCCCCTGCGGCGCGGCGGTGGCGGATCGCGCATGCCAGGCCAGGCTAGGGGTTTATCCCCTTTAGGTGCCCCTGCGCATCCTGAGTAGAATTTTTCGCATCCCGGGTGTTTCACGAATGATTCGAACTAGGATGCCTGCATGCCTGCGCGACTGGCTTTACGAAACATCAGCAAATCCTATCCGGCGGTCCGAGCGAACGACGCGGTCGACCTGACCGTCGAACCCGGCGAGATCCACGCCATCCTGGGCGAAAACGGCGCCGGGAAATCCACCCTGATGAAGATCATCTATGGCGTGGTCCGCCCCGACGAAGGCACGGTCCACTGGGATGGCCAGGAAGTCCGGATCGCCAATCCGGCGGCCGCCCGTGCGCTGGGCCTGGGCATGGTGTTCCAGCATTTTTCCCTGTTCGATACGCTGACGGTGGCGGAAAACATCGCCCTGGGCCTGCCGCCGGGCACCGACATGCAGACCCTGGAAACCCAGATCGCCGAAACGGCGGCGCAGTACGGCCTGGACATCGAGCCGCGCCGCCATGTCCATACCCTCTCGGTGGGGGAACGCCAGCGCGTGGAAATCGTGCGTGCCCTGCTGGGCAAGCCGCGCCTGCTGATCCTCGACGAACCGACCTCGGTGCTCACGCCCCAGGCGGTGCTGCGGCTGTTCGACGTCCTGCGGCAGCTGGCGGACGAGGGCTGCAGCATCCTGTACATCAGCCACAAACTCGACGAGATCCGCGCCCTGTGCCATCGCTGCACGGTGATGCGCTCCGGCCGGGTCACGGGCGTCTGCGATCCGCGCCAGGAAACCGAGGCCGGCCTGTCGCGCCTGATGATCGGCGCCGACCTGCCGGTGCACGAGCACCACGAACGCCCGGCGGGGCCGGTGCTGCTCCAGGTGCGCGGCCTGGAGCTGCCCCCTGCGCATCCCTTCGCCACGCCGCTGGCGGGCATCGACCTGGACCTGCGGGCGGGAGAAATCCTCGGCGTCGCGGGCGTGTCGGGCAACGGCCAGCAGGAATTGATGGGCGTGCTCTCGGGCGAGGACACGCGCGCGGCCCGCGAAAGCATCCTGTTCGATGGCCAGCCCGTCGGCCACCGTTCGTCGGCCTGGCGGCGCATGCAAGGCATGGCGTTCGTCCCCGAAGAACGCCTGGGCCGCGGCGCCGTGCCCGACCTGTCCCTGGCGCGCAACCTGCTGCTTTCGCACCAGGGGCCGGATACCGTGCGGCATGGCTGGATCCGCGACGGTGCCGTGCGCCGCATCACGGCGGGCATCATCGAGCGCTTCCGGGTCAAGGCGCCCGGTCCGCAGGCCCTGGCCGGCAGCCTGTCGGGGGGCAACCTGCAGAAATACATCGTCGGCCGCGAAGTCGTGCGCCAGCCCCGGCTGCTGATCATCGCCCAGCCCACCTGGGGGGTCGACGTGGGCGCCGCGGCGCAGATCCGGGGCGAACTCCTGGCGCTGCGCGATGCGGGCTGCGCCATTCTGCTGATTTCCGAGGAACTGGACGAATTGTTCGAGCTGTCCGACCGGCTGGTCGTTCTGGCCAAGGGGCGCCTGTCGCCCCCGCTTGCACGCGCCGAGGCCACGCGCGAACGGATCGGCCAATGGATGAGCGGCCTGTGGCCCGGGGCCGATGCCGCCGGGGCGGCCACCGCCCGCAACGTCCCGGAGGCCGTCCATGCTTGAGCTCATCGCCCGCGCCGAGCCTTCACGCCGGATGGTGTGGCTGTCGCCCCTGATGGCGGTCGCCCTGACTGCCTTGTGCGGTTTCTTCATGTTCATGGCCGTGGGCAAGCCCCCCCTGGAAGGCCTGGCCGCCTTTTTCGTCGAGCCGCTCGCCAGCCGGCACGGCTGGGCCGAGATCGGCGTCAAGATGGCGCCGCTGCTGCTGTGCGCGGTCGGCCTGGCGCTGTGCTTCCGCGCCAATATCTTCAACATCGGGGCGGAAGGCCAGCTGGTCGTCGGCGCCGTCGTGGCCGGCGCATTCATCCTGCAGTTCGACGACGGGACGGGCGGCGGAGGCGGGCCGCTGATGATTGCGCTGGCGTTGCTGGCAGGCGCCCTGGGCGGCGCTGCCTGGGCGGCGCTGGTGGCCTGGCTGCGCGACCGCTACCATGCCAATGAAATCCTGGTCTCCCTGATGCTGGTGTACGTGGCGCAGCTCCTGCTCAGCTACCTGGTGCACGGCGTGATGCGGGATCCGGACGGCTTCGGTTTCCCGCAGTCGCGGCTGTTCGACGACAGCTTCCTGCTGCCGGTGTGGCCGGGCACCCGGCTGCACCTGGGCTTCGGGCTGGCGCTGGCGGCAGCCCTGGCATCCTGGCTGCTGCTGTCGCGCCTGTTCGCCGGCTATCGCCTGACGGTGGGGGGCCTGGCGCCGCTGGCCGCGCGCTATGCCGGGTTTTCCTCGCGCCGCGCGCTGTGGGGCTGCATGCTGGGTTCCGGCGCCCTGGCGGGCGTGGCGGGGGCCTGTGAAATCATGGGGCCGATCGGCCAGCTCACCCCCTCGGTTTCCCCGGGCTACGGCTTCGCCGCCATCATCGTCGCCTTCGTGGGGCGGCTGCATCCCATCGGTGTCGTGTTCGCCAGCTTCGTCATGGCCCTGTTCTACATCGGCGGCGAGCTGTCCCAGACGCGCCTGGGCATGCCCAGCGCCATCACCGGCATCTTCCAGGGCATCCTGCTGTTCTCGCTGCTGGCCTGCGATGTCCTGATCCACCAACGCCTGCGCTGGAGGCGCTGACGCCATGGACGTACTGGCTCCCCTGATCGCAGCTGCCATGAACGCCGGCACCCCGCTGATGCTGGCGGCCCTGGGGCTGCTCGTCAACGAGAAATCCGGCGTCATCAACCTGGGTTCCGAAGGCATGATGCTGGTGGCGGCGGCCCTGGGTTTTGCCGTGACCGTGCAGACCGGCAGCACCGGCCTGGGTTTCCTGGCCGGAGCCGCCGTCGGGGCCCTGCTGGCGGGTGTCTTTGCCTGGCTGGTGGTCTGGCTGGGGGCCAATCAGGTCGCCTGCGGCCTGGCCCTGTCCCTGTTCGGCGTCGGCCTGTCCGCCTTCATCGGCCTGCCCTACGTCGGCGCCACGATCCAGGCGTTTTCCTGGTCGGTGCCGGGATTGGCCGATCTGCCCTTCTTCGGGCCGGCCCTGTTCCAGCATCATCCCCTGGTCTACGGCGCCCTGGCGCTGGCGGTCGGCCTGACCTGGTTCCTGTACCGTACGCGCGCCGGCCTCGTCCTGCGCGCCGTGGGCGAATCGCCCGAATCCGCCCATGCCCTGGGTTACCCGGTGCGCCGGATCCGCCTGGCGGCCCTGCTGTTCGGCGGGGCCTGCTGCGGCCTGGCGGGCGCCTTCATGTCGCTGGTCTATACCCCGATGTGGGTCGAGAACATGGTCGCGGGTCGCGGCTGGATCGCGCTGGCGCTGACGCCATTCGCCACCTGGCGTCCGCTGCGGGTGCTGGTCGGGGCCTATCTGTTTGGCGGCATCACCATCCTGACCTTCCACATGCAGGCGCTGGGGGTGCCGATCGCGTCCCAGCTGCTGTCGATGCTGCCCTACCTGGCCACCATCCTGGTGCTGGTCCTGATCTCGCGCAATGTGAACTGGATCCGCATCAACATGCCCGCGTCTCTGGGACGCGCATTCAATCCCAACCACTGATCGTTGTCTTCCACGGAGACCCTCGCCATGAAAACTCGCCTGTTTCGTCAAACCCTGGTGGCCGCCACCGCCGCGGCGTGCCTCTGGGCCGCCGGCCCCGCCGCCGCCGAACCCCTGAAGATCGGCTTTGTCTACGTCAGCCCGGTGGGCGAGGCGGGCTGGTCCTGGCAGCAGGACCTGGGCCGCAAGTACATGGAGCAGCAGCTGGGCGACAAGGTCAAGACCCAGTACGTCGAGGACGTGCCCGAGGGCGCCGACGCCGAGCGCGTCATCCGCGACCTGGCCCAGCAGGGCAACAAGCTGATCTTCACCACGTCCTTCGGCTACATGAACCCGACCATCAAGGTCGCCAAGCAGTTCCCCGACGTGAAGTTCGTGCATTCCACCGGCTACAAGACCGCGCCGAACGTGGCCACGACCAATGCCCGCTTCTACCAGGCGCGCTACGTGGCGGGTATCCTGGCCGGGCACAAGACCCAGACCGGCGTGGTCGGCTATGTGGGCGCCTACCCGATCCCCGAGGTCCTGCAGGGCATCAACGCCTTCACGCGCGGCCTGCGCAGCGTCAAGCCCGATGCCACGGTGCGCGTCATCATGGTCAACAGCTGGTTCGATCCGGGCAAGGAACGCGACGCCGCGCTGGCCTTGCTGGACCAGGGCGCCGACATCGTCACCCACCACACCGATTCCACCGCCACCGTGCAGGCTGCCGAGGAACGCGGCAAGTGGGCCATCGCCTACCACTCCGACATGCTGAAGTTCGGTCCCCACGCCCAGCTGGGCGCCGTCACCCACCATTGGGGGCCGTACTTCACCCGCGAAGCCCAGGCCATGCTGGATGGCACCTGGAAGTCCGACCAGGTCTGGGGCGGTTTCAAGGAAGGCATGGTGGCCCTCGAAGGCTTCGGCCCCGCCGTGGATGACGCCCTGAAGGCCGACCTCAAGGCCAAGGAAGACGCCATTGCCAACGGCACGCTGAATGTCTTCGCCGCGCCGATCAAGACCAATGAAGGCAAGGTGGTCCTGGCCGAAGGCGCGCTCGACGACAAGGGCCTGAACGCCATGGACTATTACGTCGAGGGCGTGGTCGGCAAGCTGACCAAGAACTGAGCGGCCTGATCCCCGGGCGCATGCCCGGGGCGCCTGCGAGAGCGCCGGTGTCCTGCGGATGCCGGCGTTTTTGCATCCGGGCGCCGCGCTGCCGGCGGATGCGCCTACGGCGCCTTGCGGGGTACCGACCAGGTGCTGACCACCTGGGCCACGGGGTCGCCGCCGTCTTCGGGCAGCAGCAGCGCTTCGCCGGCCGTCATGCGCCCGATCTTCAGGATCCGGGCGCGGGCGATGATCCCGCCGGCCGGTGCGCCCCGCAGGAAATTGATCGTCAGGCTGGCGGTGACCGATTCTGCGATCCCTGTGGTGCCGACCACGGCGGCGTACAGGGCGAGGTCCGCCAGGCCCATCAGCATCGGTCCGGCCACGATGCCGCCCAGGCGCTGGTTGGAAGGGCTGGGCGGCAGGCGCAGGGTGGCCTGCCCGTGGCGGATGTCCAGGATCTCGACGCCCAGCACGGCGGCGAAAGGATGCAGCCTGTCGAGCAGGGCCCGGAATTCTTCCGGGGTGATGCGGGCTTCCGGGGCGTCCGTGGCGGAGGCCGCCGGTTCGAGGACAGTTTCGAGCGGCTTGGACATGGCTCAAAGAGGAAGCGAAAAGCTCATAGTACACTGGCCCGGCCGGGCTTGACTGGATGCTCCCGGCCGCGCCGGCCGGCGTTCCGGCCGGTACCGTCGCAGGCCGCCCGGGCGGCCTGCGGGTCACATCATGGGTAGTCAAATGAAGAAAGCTATGACGCGCACACTGGGAATCTCGGCCGGCCTGCTGCTGGCCGTGTCGGCTTCGGCCTGGGCGCATGGACACGGCGCCGCCCAGGGCGCGGCGGCCAAGGTCTCGGCCACTGTGAAGGCGTCCGATTGCTGGATCCGCCTGATCCCGTCCCCGGCCCCTTCGGGCGGGTTCTTCGTGGCGCACAACGCCGGGCAGGAAGACGCCGTGCTGACGGGCGCCCATTCGCCCGACTACGGCATGGTCATGCTGCATGAAACCACCGAATCCGGCGGGATGAGCAAGATGTCCATGGTTCATCAGGTTGCCATCCCTGCGGGCAAGGACCTGGCGTTCAAGCCGGGCAGCTATCACCTGATGCTGGAACAGCCCCGCGCCGGCCTGAAGGTCGGCGATACCGTGCAGGTGGATTTCACGCTCGCCAACGGCGAAGTCTTCTCCGCGGCCTGCGAAGTCAAGTCGCCCAAGGCCATGTCGGGCGGGCATGACATGTCCGGGCACATGAAGCACTGATGCCACCGGCCCGGCCGCCGCATGCCGCGGCCGGCCGGGCGCCGGCGGATTGCGCCGGCGCAGCGGATGCGGCTCAGGCGTCCGCGATGAATTCCAGTATCGTGCGGTTGAACGATCGCGGGTTGGCCAGGTTCATGCCATGGGCGGCCAGGGCGATGCGCGCGCGCCGTGCGTGCGGCAGCAGTTGCTGCAGCCGGTCCTGGCGGGTGCCGTACTTGGCGGGGCTCTGTGCGCCACCCACCAGCAGCACCGGGCAGGACAGGGCCGCGGCGTCGCGTGGATCCACCGGCAGGTTGGCCTCGCGCACCTGGGACAGCAGCGTTGCGACGTTGTCCCGCACCATGTCCTTGAACCAGCCGACCATGCGGCGCCAGGTATCGGCGCCGTTCACCGTGTCGATGAATTGCTCGATCGCGCCTTCCGTGTCGCCAGCCCGCAGCCGCTGCACGGCATCGGCATAGAAGACGGGCGTTTCGGGCTCATCCGTGAAGCGGAACCCGGGATCGGCCAGTGTCAGCGACCGGCACAATTGCGGTGCCTGGATCGCCAGGGCCAGCGCCACCTGGGCGCCACGGGAATGGCCGATCACGTGCGCGCCGCCTTGCGCATCCAGCGCCCGGAGCAGATGCGCCAGGTCGCCGGCGTGGCGGTCGATGGCGTATCCGTCCTGGGGATGGGGCTGCGCATCGGGCCAGCAGCCGCGCAGGCTGGGCGCGATGACGCGATGTGTTTCGGCGAAGGCCGGCACCTGCCACCGCCAGTAGCGGTAGTCGCACAGCGAGCCATGGATCAGCAGCACGGGCGCGCCATCGCCCGCACCGTCCTGCGTGTAGTGCAGGACGCCGTCGGGCAGGGCAAGCGCGTGGTGTGGCGGGGCGGCGGGCGTGGCCGGCATCGCGGGTCGGTTACAGCAGCTTCAGGCGGCTCTTGGCTGTCTCGGCGGACGCGCTGCCGGGGTAGTCCTTGATGATGCGCTGCAGGCTGGCCTTGGCGCCTTTCATGTCGTTGAGCTCGATCTGGTCGGCGGCCACCACCAGCAGGGCGTCGGGCGCGCGGGGATCGTCGGGGCGGTTCTTCACCAGCGTCAGCATCGTCTGGATGGAGTTCTTGAAGTCCTTGGAGGCGTACTGGCTGCTGCCCAGGTAGAACAGGGCGTCGCCGGCCAGCGCGCTGTCGGGGTACGACTGGATGAAGGTGGAAAATCCTGCCGCGGCTTCCTTGTAGCGGCCGTTGCGGTACTGGTCGGCCGCGGCTTCGTAGGCGGCCTGTTCCTGCGGGTCGCCGGTCTGCGGCGTCTGCGGCGCATTGCCGCTGCCGCCTGCTTCGGGGGCGCGCTGGCTCAGTTCTTCGATGCGGCCCCGCAGCGAGGCGATTTCCTGGTGCAGCAGATCCATCTGGTCGGCCAGCTGCAGCCGGGCCTGCTGGTTCTGCTCGTTCATCTGCTTGATCTGGGTGCGCAGTTCCAGGATCGCGCGCCGCGCCTCGTCGTCGGAAAAGGCCTGGGCGGCGGGCGCAGCCAGCGTCAGGGCCAGCAGGGTGGCGGCGGTCAGGGCATGCAGGCGATGGGTCGATGCGGTCATGAGTCTTGGATCCAAGTGAAAAGGCCCCCCACGCAGCGCGGGTCTCGCCGCATGCCGTCCCCTAGGGGACGGTTCAATCCCGGGGTGGCCCGGCAATGAAAAAACGCCGTAGCGGGGGCCGCTACGGCGCTGTCACGGCCTGGCCGGGATCAACGTTGGTAGTTGATGTCGGCGCGGCGGTTCTCGGCGTAATCGGCTTCGGTGTTGCCCAGGGCCTTGGGACGTTCCTTGCCGAAGCTGATCGCTTCGATCTGGTTGGCATTGACGCCCAGCAGGGTCATCATGCGTGCCACGGCATCCGAACGGCGCTGGCCCAGAGCCAGATTATATTCGGTGCTGCCGCGGGCGTCGGTGTTGCCTTCCACGCGAACCTTCTGGCCTTGGTGGCTGGTCAGGTAGTTGGCATGCATCTCGACGACGCTGCGGTACTGTTCGGGCACCGTGTAGCTGTCGAAATCGAAGTAGACCGAGCGTTGTTGCGCGAGCGGGCTTTGCGGATTGAAGGGATCCATGATTTGCCCAGCGGACGCCGAATCGGAGCCGTTGCCCGAGCCGTTCTGGTCCAGCGGCACGGAGCTGCAGGCGGCCAGCGAGGCGGCGATGGCGGCGATGGTCAGAGTCCTGGTGATGCGCGAGCTCATTTAATGTCCTTTAGAAGAAAGAAGAGTCACACGGAAAAATCAGTCTGTGAACGGGCCCCAGGCAGGCTCGCGGACCTTGCCGTTGAGTACCGACAGAGTCTGGCGTACGCGTCCGTCGACCGAAGTCACGGCCAGCACGCTGCGGCCGTTCTGGATGGCGCTGTAGAGCACCTGCATTCCATTGGGAGCGTAGCTGGGGGATTGATCGTCCGGACCGTCCGTCAGAATCTGCTCGGAGCCCGAATTCAAGGCGAGGCTTGCAATCCTGAAGGCACCGTTTCTGCGAGTAACGTACACCAGTTGTTGTCCATCCGGCGATACCCTAGGTGAAATATTGTAACTGCCCGAGAAAGTGAGCCGCTGGGCATCGCCGCCGCCCGCCGGCACCTTGTAGATCTGCGGGCTGCCGCCCCGGTCGCTGGTGAATACCAGGGACTGGCCATCGGGGGTGTAGCGCGGCTCGGTGTCGATCAGCGGGGAACGCATCACCCGGCGCAGATCGGATCCATCCGTGTTGATGGTGTAAATCTGCGAAATGCCGTCTCTTGACAGCACGATCGCCAATCGGTGGCCGTCCGGCGACCAGGCGGGCGCACTGTTGTTGCCCTTGTAGTTGGATACCGGCTGGCGCTGGCCGGTGGCCAGCGTCTGCACATAGATCACGGATTTGCCCGATTCGAAGCTCACATAAGCCAGCCGGGAACCGTCCGGCGACCAGGCGGGGGAGATGATGGACTGCTTCGAACGCAGCATGACCTGAGGATTCTGGCCGTCCGCGTCAGCAATTTGTAACTCATATCCGTTGCTGGTCTGCAACACGTAAGCGATCCGGGTCGAGAATACGCCGCGCACGCCGGTGATCTTTTCGTAGATCCGGTCGGCGATCCGGTGGGATATCCGGCGCAGCTCGGCTTCGGTGCCGCCATAGGACGCCTGGTCCAGCTCGATCTTGCGCACGTTGTCCACCAGCCGGTAGCTGACGGTGTACTGGCCGCCGTTCTGCGCGACCGTGCCGTAGGCCAGGTAGTCCGCGCCGCGCGCCTGCCAGGTGCCGTAGTCGATCTGGCTCTGGACGTCGAGGCCGGCGCCCGAGGCGCCGATCAGCCGGAACTGACCCGATCGGGTCAGGTCGGCGCGGATGACTTCGGGCACCGAGGTCGTGCTGGCGGCGCCCGCGAAATCGGCGATGGCGATCGGGTACTGGGTGGCGCCCACACCGGAAATGTCGACGCGCAGCTGCGCATGGGCCGCCGGAGCGGCCGCGACAGCCAGCGCGAGGCCCAGGCCTGCCGAGGCGGCGCGCCGCCAGAGGCGGCCGATGAAGCCGGAGGCTGTGAATACGGTCATGGTGACGATCTCCTTAGTCGTACATGCGGTAGTCCACGTCAATATACGACGGATACTTGCCGCCAGGCGGTTTCGGGAAGGGCGAGCAGGCCAGGATCCCCTTGTGGACGGCATCGTCGAAACGGGGATTGCCAGAGGATCGGGTCAGATCGACTCCCTGGACCTGGCCATTGGAACCCAGGCGGGTCCGGAAGCTGGCCGTGGGATTGGCCGAACCATTGCGGGGCGGCACGTTGTAGATCACGCCGGGCTGGACGCAGGCGCGCACCTTGGCGGCGTAGCCGTCGTTGCCGCCGCCCCCGCGCTGGTTGCGGTCGGCGTTGCCGCTGGGGATGCCAGCCGCTTCCAGGGCGTCGCCGCGCATGGCGGCCTTCAGGGCCTGGCGCTTGGCTTCGGCCTCTTTGGCGGCTTTTTCCTTTGCGGCTTTTTCCTTGGCCGCCTTCTCGGCCGCTGCCTTTTCGGCGGCGGCTTTTTCAGCGGCAGCCTTTTCAGCGGCCGCTTTCTCGGCAGCGGCTTTCTCGGCAGCGGCCTTCGCGGCCTTTTCTTTCTCCGCCTTTTCCTTTTCGGCCTTTTCACGGGCCGCCTGCTCGGCGGCGGCTTTTTCCTGGGCGGCCTTCTCGGCAGCGGCCTTTTCAGCCGCTGCTTTCTCCGCCTTTTCCCTTTCAGCCTTTTCCTTGGCCGCCTTCTCGCGCGCTGCCTGTTCTGCGGCTTCTTTCTCGGCTTTTTCCTTGGCGGCCTGTTCGGCCAGGCGGCGTTCCATTTCCTCGCGCGCCTTGCGTTCTTTGGCCAGGGCGATCTCGGCCTCGGCCTGCGCCTGGGCGGCCGCGGCGGCCTTCGCCTGTGCTTCGGCGGCCATCTGGGCCTGCCGTGCAGCTTCGGCCTGGGCAGCCTGTTCGGCGGCCAGGCGGGCGCTGTCGTCCGGCTGGGGCTCGGGTTCCGGCTCCGGTTCGGGTTCCGGCGTGGGCTGGGGTTCCGGTTGCGGTTCGGCCTGTGGCTCTTCGGGTTGCTCCTGCGGCGCTGCGGCGTCGGCCACCGTGCCCTGGGCCCAGAGCTCGACCTGGACGGGACCCGGATTGTCCGGTGCGGTGGAGAAACCTACCACCATCAGCAGGATCAGCAGCCCATGGGCAGCCAGCGAGACGACCAGGCCGCGCCTGTCGTCGCGTGCGCCGGGCGGGGCGTCGTCGTCGGAACCGGTGTTGAAGAAACGGTCGAACAGATTCATGGGTCAGGCGTCAGCGCGTGGCCGGGGCGTTCTGGTTGACCAGCAGGCCCAGCTTGCCGATCCCGCCGTTGCGCAACTGATCCATGACCTGCATGACGGATTCGTAGGGCACCTTGCCGTCGGCGGAAATCACCACCGGAGTGTCCGGGGTGGCGGCGGAGCGGACTTCGGCCAGCAGGTTGGCCTTGTCGATGGAGCGGAACGAAGCGCCGCCTTCGCGCACGCGCATGGAAAGCGCACCCTCGGCGTCGATCTGGATCTCGATGGGCGTGACGGGCACGTCGGATGCCGCGCCCACCGAGGGGAGCTCGATCTGGCCCGGCGTGATCATGGGCGCCGTGACCATGAAGATCACCAGCAGGACCAGCATGACGTCGATATAGGGTACGACGTTGATGTCGTTCTTCAAGCGGCGTGAACGGCGGCTGCCGAACGAAGTCATGTCAATGCACCTGACGCTGGAGGATGTTCAGGAATTCCTCGACGAAGCTTTCGAAGCGGATCGAGAGCCGGTCGATCTGGTTGGTGTAGCGGTTGTACGCCAGCACGGCCGGGATGGCGGCGAACAGGCCGATGGCGGTCGCGATCAGGGCTTCGGCGATGCCTGGCGCCACGGCTGCCAGGGTGGCCTGCTGCATGGTCGACAGGCCCATGAAGGCGTGCATGATCCCCCACACCGTGCCCAGCAGCCCGATGTACGGGCTGACCGAGCCGGTCGAGGCGAGAAAGTTCAGGTGCGATTCCAGGCTGTCCATTTCGCGCTGGAAAGCCGCCTTCATGGCTCGCCTGGGCGCGTCCAGCAGGGCATCGCCCCGGCTGGACGAACGGCGCGCCTTGACGAATTCGGTCATGCCCGCGTCGAAGATGCGCGCCAGGGCGCCGTGTTCGTTGCGGCGGCTGGCGATCGCCTGCTGCAGGACCGTCAGGTCGCCGCCGGCCCAGAAGTCGTCCTCGAAGCGGCGGGTCTGCTCGTCGGCGCGCCGCAGGGCCGCGCGCTTGCTGAAGATGTAGGTCCAGGACAGGACCGAAGCGCCGAGCAGGATCAGCATCACGATCTGCACCGGCAGGCTGGCATTGCCGATGAGGGACAGCAGCGACAAATCGCTAGAGGCTTGCATGGTTAATGAAGGGCCTTTTCCAGTAGATCCCTGATGGAGGGGGGGAGACGAATGGGCTTGAAACTGATGGCGTGCACCGTGCAGACCTGGATGTCCGCGCTGGCGAGCAGCGTGTCGTCCCGCAGGGCCTGCTGCCCGAACCGGATCGTCGAGGCGCCCAGCCCGGTCACGGATGTGCGGACGAGGATGCGGTCGTCCAGGCGGGCCGGTTGCCGATAGGCAATGTCCGCATGCTTGACCACAAACATCATCTGTTCCTGTGTTGCGAGAGTGTGTTGATCCATTCCGAGCGCGCGCAGCCATTCCGTGCGGCCGCGCTCGAAGAATTTGAGGTAGTTCGCGTAGTACACGACGCCACCGGTATCGGTGTCCTCGTAATATACGCGAATGGACAGCTCGCCGGGGGGATTGGTTCGATCCGGTTTCATTTTTTGGTGAGGCCTTGTGACACGGTCGTCTTGCAGGCGGTGCCCATGGAGCTGCATGGCACGCGATCCAGGGCCGGTTGCCGGCCCTGGGGCGGGGCGCTGGAATCTACAGGGATTTTAGTCGTTCCACGACGTGCGCCAAGGCATCGGACAGCGCAATGCGCTGCGCCTGTTCGTCGCGGCGCGCCTGGATTTCGACGATGCCGTCCTTCAGTCCGCGATCGCCCAGCGTCACGCGCAGCGGCACGCCGATCAGTTCCCAGTCGGCGAACATGATGCCCGGGCGGGCGTCGCGATCGTCCAGGATCACGTCCACGCCCTGTGCCTGCAGCGCCTGGTACAGGGATTCGGCGGCCTCGCGCACGGCGTCGCTCTTGCCGATGCCGATGGGGCACAGCACGACTTCGAACGGCGCGATGGCGCGCGGCCAGATGATGCCGCGCTCGTCGTGGTTCTGCTCGATGGCGGCGGCCGAGATCCGGCTGATCCCGATGCCGTAGCAGCCCATCTGCAGCACGGCCGGCTTGCCGTCCGTTCCCAGGAAGGTGGCGTTCAGGGCGCGCGAATACTTGTCTCCCAGGAAGAACACGTGGCCGACCTCGATGCCGCGCTGGATGGCCAGGGTGCCGCCTTGCGGATCGGGATCGCCCGCCACCACGTTGCGCAGGTCGGCGACCAGGGCGGGTTCGGGCAGATCGCGGCCCCAGTTCACGCCGCTCAGGTGGTAACCGGCCTCGTTGGCACCGCAGACGAAGTCGCCCATGTTGGCAACGGTGCGGTCGGCGATCACGGTGACGGACTTCGGGTCCACGCCGACGGGGCCCAGGTAGCCCGGGCTGCAGTGGAAGACCGATTCGATCTCGGCCTCGGTCGCCAGGCGGTAGCCATCGCCGAAGCCCGGCAGCTTGCCGACCTTGATCTCGTTGGTTTCGTGGTCGCCCCGGATCAGCAGCAGCCACAGGCGGACGGGGCCGTCGGCGGGCTCGGTGGCCAGCACGACGGACTTGACCGTGCGCGACAGCGGCAGGCCGAGCTGTTCGGCCACGATCTCGCACTTGGGCGCATCGGGCGTGGCGCGTTTTTCCATGGCTTCGCGCGCCGGCTCGCGTTCGGCCAGCAGGCAGGGCGCTTCGGCCAGTTCGATGTTGGCGGCGTAGTCGGAATCGGGGTTGTAGACGATCAGGTCCTCGCCCGTATCGGCGATCACCTGGAATTCGTGGCTGCGCGAACCGCCGATCGAGCCGGTGTCCGCCGCCACGGCGCGGAACGTCAGCCCCAGGCGCGTGAAGATGCGCTGATAGGCGGCGTACATGGCGTCGTAGCTGGCCTGCGCGGCGGCCTCGTCGCGGTCGAAGGAATAGGCGTCCTTCATGGTGAATTCGCGGCCGCGCATCAGGCCGAAGCGCGGCCGGCGCTCGTCGCGGAATTTGGTCTGGATATGGTAGAAATTCACCGGCAGCTGGCGCCAGCTGTGGATCTCGTTGCGGGCGATGTCGGTGATGACTTCCTCGGACGTCGGCTGCAGCACGAAATCGCGCTGGTGGCGGTCCTTGATGCGCAGCAGCTCGGCGCCGTATTGTTCCCAGCGGCCGGATTCCTGCCACAGCTCCGCCGGCTGCACGACCGGCATCAGCAGTTCGATGGCGCCCGCGCGGTTCATTTCCTCGCGCACGATGGCCTCGATCTTGCGCAGCACTTTCAGGCCCATCGGCATGTAGGTGTAGATGCCCCCGGCGATCTTGCGGATCATGCCCGCCCGCGTCATCAACTGGTGGCTGACGACTTCCGCCTCGGCGGGGGCTTCCTTCAGGGTGTTCAGGTGGTACTGGCTGGCGCGCATGGTAGGGATTCCGGTTGGTACGTATAATCGACGGTAATTGTATTGAATTCACAACCGAGGTGGCCCCATGTTGGATCGCGAAGGCTACCGTCCGAATGTCGGCATCATTCTCGTGAACCAGAAAAACGAGGTTTTCTGGGGCAAGCGCATCAGGGAACACGCATGGCAGTTCCCTCAGGGGGGCATCAAGCACGGCGAAACCCCCGTGCAGGCGATGTACCGCGAACTCCACGAGGAAACGGGCTTGCGTGCCGAGCATGTGCGCATTCTGGGACGGACCCGGGACTGGTTGCGTTATACCGTGCCGGATCATTATGTGCGCCGCGAACTGCGCGGCCACTACAAGGGCCAGAAGCAGATCTGGTTCCTGTTGCGCATGGTGGGCCGCGACAGCGACGTCAGCCTGCGCGCCACCGATACGCCCGAATTCGACGCCTGGCGCTGGAATGCTTACTGGGTGCCGCTGGATGCCGTCATCGAATTCAAGCGCGAGGTCTATTCCATGGCGCTCAACGAACTCTCGGGGCTGCTGTTCCGCAAGGGCCGCGAAAACCGCTACCTGCGCCACCGGGGCCCCCGGGCCACGGGCCAGCATGATGATTCCGCCGGCCGGGCGTCCGATGCGCCGGCCGTGAAAATCCCGCGGCCCGAGCAAGTATGATTCAATTCTTCCCGTGGCGCACCGCGCCGGCCCCAAAGAAGGTTTGACCGCATGCTTCAAGACCTCGACGCATTGTCCCGGCGCATCCGCCAAGTCGTCCAGCTGGCGCAGAGCCTGCAGTCCGAGCGTGCCACCCTGCAGGCCAGGGTCCGGCAGCTCGAGCAGGAATGCCAGGCCCTGAAAGACCAGCAGCTGCGCGAAGGCCAGGAATTCGCCCGCATGTCCGAACGGCTCGCCCGCCACGACCAGGAACTTCAGAACGTGCGCGACGAAGCCGGCCAGCACCGGGCTGCCCTGGAATCCCAGGTGCGCGACCACCAGATCCGTACCGATTCCCTGCAGCGCCGCCTGGCCCAGGTCGAGTCCGAACGCGACCGCCTGCGCGAGGCCGCCTCCGGCGCCCAGCAGCAGATCGAACTCATACTCGAGCGCCTGCCGGGCGCGGAGGCCTGAACATGGAACGCGTCGACGTCACCATCCTCGGCCGCGATTATTCGCTGGCCTGCCCGCCCGAAGAAAAGGCTGCCCTGCTGTCGGCCGTGCGCCTGGTCGACCAGCGCATGCTGGCCATCAAGGGCGCCGGGAAGATCGCCAGCAACGAGCGCATCGCCGTGATGGCCGCCATCCAGATCGCCAACGAACTCCTCAGCATGCGGGCGCCCGACGGGCCACTGGGGAATGTTGCCTTGGGCGATTTCAAGGGTAAAATTGAGTCCATGAACGACATGCTCGACGAAGTCCTGGGCACTGCCGTTTGAACAGTTTCTTCCCGGATGCGCCAGGTCATCCGGTCGTTTAAGTCCCTGCCGTGTTCGTGACCTGGCCATACATTCCTTGAACCAATGCTATAGGCATAGGTTGCCGGATTGACAGATAGGAGCGCTGCCTTCACTGGACGGCCCGAAGTCTGACTGATGGCGACCACCGTGAACCCTCGGTTCCGGGATGCCGGCCTAGACGGCACAGGTGGGGCATTACCAGAAAGCTCGTCGTGGTATCGCGACGGGCTTTCGTCTTTTCAGGAGTGGAAAATGTATCGAGGCGTGCGCAATCGCAAGCAACTTCTGGCCGGACTGTCGCTGGTCCTGGCTTCCGTGGCCATGCCGGCCCTGGCCCACGAGGCCGAAGCCGACGAGCCCAGGGCCACGCTGTCGGCCGAGGCCTCGTCCGAGGTTGCGCAGGACACCGTGGAAATCACCCTGGCGGCCGAGCTGTCCGGGGCATCCCAGACAGAAGTCGCCGATGCGCTGAACCAGCGCCTGGATTCGGTCATGAAGCAGGCCAAGGGGCACCAGGGCATCGAGGCCCGCAGCGGGTCCTATCGGATCTGGCCGACCACGGACCGCGAAGGCAAGATCGCCGAATGGCGCGGCCAGGCCGAAATCCTGCTCGAATCGCGCGATTTTCCCGCCGTCTCGAAGCTGGCCGCCAGCCTGGGCGACCGCATGCCGATCTCGGGCCTGTCGTTCTCGGTTTCCCGGGAACGGCGCGCGGCCGAAGAGCAGAAGCTCCTGGCCCAGGCGGTCGATGCATTCAAGGCCCGTGCCCAGGCCCTGACCCAGGCCCTGGGTTTCGGCGCTTATCGTTTCCGCTCGGTCGAACTGGGGGGGCAGGGCGCCGTGCCGCCCGTGCCCATGCCGCGCATGATGATGAGCGCGATGGCTGCCGACAAGGCAGCCGCCCCCGTCGAGGGCGGCCGCGAGCGGGTCAGCGTGTCGGTACAGGGGACGATCGCCTTGCTGCCCAAATGAACAGGGCCAGCCCGATCAGGATCATGGGCAGCGACAGGATCTGACCCATCGATAGCCCGCCCGCCAGCAGCCCCAGGAAATCGTCCGGTTCCCGGGTGAATTCCACCAGGAACCGGAACAGTCCGTAGCCCATCAGGAATACGGCGCTGACCTGGCCCATGGGGCGAGGCTTGCGGGCGAACCACCACACCAGGGCGAACAGGGCAAAGCCCTCGAACCCCATTTCGTAGAGTTGCGAGGGGTGGCGCGGCATGCCGTCGTGCGCCCCCGGAAAGACCATGCCCCAGGGCAGGTCCGTGGGGCGGCCCCACAATTCGCCGTTGATGAAATTGCCCAGGCGCCCGGCGGCCAGGCCCAGCGGAATCAGGGGCGCGATGAAATCCCCGATGGCCAGCAGCGGCTGGCCGCGCTTGCGGGCGAAGAGCAGCATCGCCAGCGTCACGCCGATCAGGCCGCCGTGGAAGGACATGCCGCCTTGCCACACCTGGAAGATCGACAGCGGGTGTGCCAGGTAGTCGTCGAGCTTGTAGAACAGCACGTAGCCCAGGCGCCCGCCCAGCACCACACCCAGCACCCCGTAGAAGATGATGTCCTCCAGGTCGCGCAGCGTCAGGCTGGCGGGCGAAGGATGGTGCTGGATGCGCCAGCGCCCCAGCAGCCAGGCCAGGCCGAATCCGGCCAGATACATGAGCCCGTACCAGTGGATCGCGATGGGACCGAGCTGCAGGGCGATGGGATCGATGTGGGGGTAGGGCATGGATGCGGCAGGGTAGGGAGACAATCATGGATAATACCGTGATCGGGCCGGCAGGAGCCGGCCGGGCGATCGATGACGGGGCGGTGCCCCGGACCAGGACAGCGGGTGGAAGGATCGGGCAATGGCGGGATGCGGCAAGGTGATCGGGATCGTGCTGGCGGGGATGCTGGCGCTGTGCGCGACGGGTGCCCGGGCGAGCGGCGCCTCGGCGGCCGATGGCCTGGCGCTGGCCGGCCAGCGCCAGTGCCTGGGCTGCCATCAGGTCGACGCCCGCCGGGTGGGGCCGCCGTTCCGGGCCATCGCCGAGCGCTTCCAGGGCCGGCCCGAAGCGGCCGGCCACCTGGCGCGCGTCATCCGCGAAGGCAGCCGCGGGCAGTGGGGGGCCATTCCCATGCCGGCCCAGACCCGGTTGTCCGATATCGATGCCCTGCGCCTGGCGTCGTGGATCCTGTCGCTGCAGAAAGATCCGTCCGGCAAGTGAACGGTCCGGCGTGACCGGCAAGGAGAACCGCATGGAACACCAGGAAAACGACTCAACCGGAACCGCGATCTTCGGCGGCGGGTGCTTCTGGTGCCTGGAGCCCGTGTTCCGGGCACTCGATGGGGTGCTGGATGTCATGCCCGGCTATTGCGGTGGTCATGTCGACCATCCCACCTATGAACAGGTCTGCCGCCAGGACACCGGGCACGTCGAGGTCGTGCAGGTGACGTTCGATCCCCGGCGGGTCGGCTATCGCACTTTGCTGGAAGTCTTCTTCGGCACGCACGATCCGACCACGCCCGACCGGCAGGGCAACGACACGGGGCCGCAGTATGCCTCGGTCGTGTTCTGGCGGGACGAGACACAGCGCACCCTGGCCGAGGCGGTGCGCGCCGAGGCGCAGGCAGCCTTCGACGATCCGATCGTCACCCGGATCGAGCGGGCCGGCCCGTTCTGGCCGGCCGAGGAACTGCACCGGGAATACTACCGGCGCAATCCCGAGCAGGGCTATTGCCGGTTCGTCATCGCGCCGAAGCTGGCGAAGTTCCGCCAGCGCTACGCGCACCTGATGCGCTGAAGATAAGCCGCCTTCCCGCGGGCAGCCTGCCGCAATGCGCAAGAGCGGCTCATTGCGCCGATGCGGCCAGCCTGCGGCCCCAGGCGGTGCCCGGCCGCGTCAATGCCGCCAGGGCTGCCAGCACGCCCAGAGTCGCCAGCCCGCGCAGCACCAGGATCACCCATACATCGGCGCCCAGTGCCAGGATCAGCAGGGTGTCTTCGATCAGGGCGTGGCATAGCGACAGCCACGACAGGGCCAGCAGGCGCGTGCGGGGGCTGTAGTTCTCGCGTTCCGCGGCTTCGATGATCAGCGCGCCGCCGTAGGCCAGGCCCAGCAGCACGCCCACCGTGGTCAGGGGCGCGGCGCGTTCTTCCAGGCCGGACAGACGCAGCACGGGGGTCAGCATCCGGGTCACGAGCCGTGTGATACCCAGTCGTTCCAGCACGTCCAGCAGCACCACCAGCCCGACGATGATCGCCAGGACCAGCGCCAGCGACTGTACCGTGGACAAGGCCCAGGACCAGACGTCGGGCGGCCCCTGGGTCAGCCCCGCGTCCTGGCGCATCCACGCCAGGGAGACCGGATCCTGCAGCACGTCCAGCACCCGGCAGATCCAGCAGACGGCGGCGCCGTAGACCAGCGCGACGGCGATGCGCAGCGCCCCTGTGACCAGCGCGCTTGCGCCCGCCCGGCGCACGACGGATTGCTCCGTGGGAATGTTGTGGGCGAACAGCATCATCGCCCCCAGCGCGCTGACCTGGGCCGTCGTCATCTGCAGCCCGTCGGACAGCGCGGCCATCGAGGCCATGCCGCCGTATATATTGGTCAGTGCGGTGGTGGCCCAGATGATCCCGGCTTCGGGCGGCAGCCCCAGCAGTGCCATGGCCGGCGTCAGGGCCTCGCCGGCCAGGCGCACCAGGCCCAGGCGATCGGCGACGTAGACGATCACCATCACCGGCAGCATGATGCGCGTGATCGTCAGGAACATGCGCGTGCTGCGGAGCCGGATGGTGTTCAGGTAGTGGAGCATGGAGACAGGTTCCGGGAAAGGGCCGCGCCGTTGTGCGCGCCGCATTCCGGCATTGTAAGAGGGGACGCCAGCCGTGGAATGGCCGGCGGCCTCTGTGGCTGCCGGGTTCAGGTCCGCAGCACGCCCCGACGGATCTGGTCCAGTTCGATGGATTCGAACAGCGCCTTGAAATTGCCTTCTCCGAAGCCGTCGTTGCCCTTGCGCTGGATGATCTCGAAGAAAATGGGGCCGATCTGGTTGGCGGTGAAGATCTGCAGCAGCAGGCCGCCGTCCGGGGCGCCGTCGAGCAGGATGCGATTGCGGCGCAGGCGTTCCGTATCTTCGCCGTGACCCGGCAGCCGCTTGTCCAGCAGTTCGTAATAAGTGTCCGGGGTATCCAGGAATTTCACCTGCCCCCTGAGCCGTTCCACCGTGCTGTGGATGTCGTCGGTGGACAGGGCGATGTGCTGGATGCCTTCGCCCCGGTACTGCTCCAGGTATTCCTGGATCTGGCCCGGCGTGTCGCCGCCTTCCTCGTTGATGGGGATGCGGATCTGCCCGCAGGGCGAGGTCATGGCCTTGGATTTCACCCCGGTGAGCTGCCCCTCGATGTCGAAGTAGCGGATCTCGCGGAAATTGAAGATGCGTTCGTAGAATTCGGCCCATTCGGCCATCCTGCCGCGGTGCACGTTGTGCGTCAGGTGATCGATGGAGAGCAGGCCGGCACCCTCGTGGCGCAGATCGTCCCGGGCCGTGGCGTGGTCCAGGGGCTCGAAATCCACGTCGTAGATGCCGATGTCTCCGATCCCCCCGTGGCCGTATTTGCCGCGCCAGCGGTCCACCAGGTAGATCAGCGAATCACCGATGCCCTTGATGGCCGGGATGTTGAGTTCCATAGGGCCGCTGTGCGAGTCGAAGCCCCAGGCGCCGCGTTCCAGGGCTGCCCTGTAGGCGTGGGCCGCGTCCTGCACGCGCAGGCCGATGGCACAGATCGACGGGCCGTGCTGGCGCGCGAATCGCTGCGCGAAGGAATCGGGTTCGGCGTTGACCAGGAAGTTGATCGCTCCCTGGCGATACAGCGTGACGGCTTTCTTGCGGTGCCGGGCGATGGCCCGGAAGCCCAGGGCTTCGAACACGCGGCCCAGCGCGGCGGGGTCTTCCGCCGTGTATTCCACGAATTCGAAACCCGCGGTGCCCAGGGGGTTGTCCCAGGGAGTGAAGGATGCGCGCATGAACCTGTCTCCGTCCGTGTTTCGTTCTTGGGTCTCCTTTTGGCATTCTAGGGAAAATGATGGAGGGAAAGATTGCAAATCTGCGGTACGATTCCCTACCGTGACGCAATCATTCATCTAATAATTCGTGGTTGAGACAATATGATGCCTATCGACGACCTGGACAGGACAGATCGCCTGATCCTGTCGCATCTGCAGCGTGATGGCCGTATCAGCAATCAGGACCTGGCGCAGCGGGTGGCCCTGTCGCCCAGCCCCTGCCTGCGGCGCGTCAAGCGCCTGGAAGACCAGGGCTACATCCGCCGCTATGTCGCGCTGGCGGATCCGGAAAAGCTCGGCCTGGGGCTGCTGGCCTATGTCTTCGTGCGGCTGGACAAATCGCACCGTTCCGAGCACGGCGCCATGTCCGCGTTCGCCCGCGACGTCCAGAGCTGGTCGGAAGTCGTCCAGTGCTATGCCATGTCGGGCGATATGGACTATCTGCTGCGCGTCCAGGTCCGGGACCTGGCGGCCTTTTCACGTTTCGCCATGGATACCCTGATGCGGCATCCGGCCGTGGTCGACATCCGCAGCAGCTTTGCGCTGCAGTCCATCAAGGAAACGACTGAATTGCCGACGTAAGTGGCGCCGGCGGCAGCGTGCGGGCTGCGGATTTCTTCCAATAGATGACGTCTATCAAATAAAGAGCAATATTCAATTTTATTTATTGTTCGGGTCTGACTAGACTCTCTCCTCATGCGGATCCCGCCGAAGCGGGATCCCGGTTCCGGCACTGCCCTGGCGGCGGTGTCCAAGCACAGGAGATGCTCATGAAGAAATTGACCACCGCAGCCGGCGCGCCCGTTGCCGATAACCAGAACATCCTGACGGCCGGCTCCCGCGGTCCGGCCCTGCTGCAGGACGTCTGGCTGCTCGAGAAGCTGGCCCACTTCGACCGCGAGGTGATTCCCGAGCGGCGCATGCATGCCAAGGGTGCGGGCGCCTATGGCACCTTCACCGTCACCCACGACATCACCCGCTACACGCGCGCCGCGCTGTTCTCGCAGGTCGGCAAGCAGACGCCGCTGTTCGCCCGCTTTTCCACGGTGGCCGGCGAGCGCGGCGCCGCCGATGCCGAGCGCGACATCCGCGGCATCGCCATGAAGTTCTATACGGAAGAGGGCAACTGGGACCTGGTGGGCAACAACACCCCGGTGTTCTTTTTCCGCGACCCGCTGAAATTCCCCGACCTGAACCATGCGGTCAAGCGCGATCCGGGCACCGGCATGCGCAGCGCCCAGAACAATTGGGAATTCTGGACCGGCCTGCCCGAGGCCCTGCACCAGATCACCATCGTCATGAGCGATCGCGGCATCCCGTCCGACTATCGCCACATGCACCTGTTCGGCAGCCATACCTTCAGCCTCATCAACGCCGCCAACGAGCGCTTCTGGGTGAAATTCCACTTCAAGTCGCAGCAGGGCATCCGCAACCTGACCGACGCCCAGGCCGCGGAACTGATCGGCCGCGACCGCGAGAGTTCGCAGCGCGATCTGTACGACAGCATCGCACGGGGCGACTTTCCGCGCTGGACGCTGTTCATCCAGGTCATGCCCGAGAAAGAGGCCGGCAGCTATCACCTGAACCCCTTCGACCTGACCAAGGTCTGGCCGCATGGCGATTACCCCATGATCGAGGTCGGCGTGCTGGAACTGAACCGCAACCCCGAGAATTTCTTCGCCGAAGTCGAGCAGGCGGCCTTTACGCCGGCCAACGTGGTTCCGGGCATCGGCTTCTCGCCGGACCGCATGCTGCAGGCTCGGCTGTTCTCCTATGGCGATGCCCAGCGCTACCGGTTGGGCGTCAACCACCACCAGATCCCGGTCAATGCGCCGCGTTGCCCCTTCCACAGCTATCACCGCGACGGCGCGATGCGGGTGGACGGCAACCATGGCGGCCTTACCGGCAACCAGCCCAACCGCTCCGGCGAATGGGCCGAGCAGCCCGACTACCGCGAACCGCCGCTCAGTCTGGAAGGCGCGGCCGACCACTGGAATCACCGCGAGGACACGGATTACTTCTCGCAGCCGGGCGCGCTGTTCCGCCTGATGACGCCCGCGCAGCAGCAGGCCCTGTTCGACAATACGGCGCGCGCCATCGCCGGCGTCACGCCCGATGTGCAGGCACTCCATGTCGAGCACTGCACCCAGGCCGATCCCGCCTACGGCGCCGGCGTAGCCGCCGCCATCCGGAAACTGGAAGGCTAGGGCAGGGCACCGGACAGTCCCCCGGGGGCTGTCCGGTGCATGCTGAACGATTTGACGATTTGCAATACGTCGGTTAGTATGGCCGCATGAACCTGGACCTCGACCTGGCGCTGAAGGCGCTGGATAACCCGCACCGGCGCACCGTGCTTTCGGCAATGCGGGATCCGCGCCGGCATTTCAAGCCGGCGGCCGGAATCGATCCCGTCGCCGACGGGGTCTGCGTGTTGCAGATCGCCGATCTCCTGGGCGTCAACCAGTCCACGGCGTCCACCTATATGTCGATTCTGCGCGATGCGGGCCTGGTCTCCGTGTCGCGGATCGGAAAGTACACGCTCTACAAGAGAAACGAGCAATCCGTGACCGAAGTGGCTGCCGCCATCGTCCGGGAACTCTAGCGCCGGGCGGCTGCAATAGGGTCCGCATGGCGCCTTTATATATCGACAAATCCCAAATCGTAGATATGAAATCATGAAAGTGCCTCTTCAGTACCAGATTCTCCTGCTCGCCATGACGACGTTCGTGGCTGGCGCCAACGAATACATCCTGGCAGGCATCCTGGATCTGGTGGCCCCCGGGCTGGGCGCCCCGGTGGCACTGGCCGGCCAGCTGATCACGCTCTATGCTTTCGTGTATGGCCTGTGCGTGCCGATCGTGGTGGCGCTGACCAGCCATATCGGCCGGCGCAAGGTCATGATCACCGCAATGCTCTTGTACGCGTTGGCCAGCATCGCCACGCTGCTGGTCCAGGATTTCTGGACCTTCGTTCCGGTGCGCATCCTCCAAGCGCTCTCGGGCGGGACCGCCGTGGTCACCGCCCTGTCCACGGCAGCCTCGCTGGCCGGCTCGCAACGGCAGGGGCGGGCCATCGCCACGGTCATCATGGGATTTACCGCATCCCTGATCGTGGCCGTCCCGGTCGGGCGGGAAATCGCGCTGCGGTTCGGCTGGCATGCCGTCTTTCCCCTGGTCGGGCTGCTGAGCCTGGTCGTCGCGCTGAGCCACCGTTTCGTGCTGCCCGCCCTGAGTCCTGCGGCTTCCATCCCGCTGCGCGCGCAGCTTGCCTTTCTCCATCGTCCCGCCGTCCTGGCCGGGCTGATGGTGACGGTGCTCTGGATGGCGGGGTATGTCATGACCTATAGTTTCCTGACGCCCTACCTGATCGGTGTGCAGCATCTCGACGGCGCGTCGATCAGTCCGCTGCTCCTGGCGTTCGGGCTGGCCAGCCTGGTGGGTTCGCGGTTCGGCGGCAGCCGTACCGACCGGCACGGATACCACGCGACGCTGGTGGCATCGAAGCTCCTGCAGGCAGCCTGCCTGCTGACCCTGCCGCTGGCTGCCTGGCTATGGCCATCCGGCTCGTTGTATGGAGTCGCCGCTGCCCTGATAATGTGGTCCGCCACGGCGTGGGCAGCGGGACCCGCGCAACAGATCCGCGCCGCGGCCCTGGTGCCGGAAGCGCGGGGTGTCCTGGTCGGGCTCAACCAGTCGGGCATGCAGCTGGGCATCGCCCTGGGCACGGCGTTGGGCGGCATGGCGACCCAGTCAATAAGCCTGGCGGGCCTGCCCTGGCTGTCTGCCGTCCTGGTCCTGGGTTCACTGGTGCTGATGGGTTTCTGCAGGCGTCTGGCCGGCCCGGTAGCGGCACTTCAGTAGGGTATTGGAAACGGGATTTGCACCCGCTTTAAAAAGCGTGCTATAGTCTCGTTTCTTCGCCGCCAGGCACTCGGGTTAACCCCTA
>NZ_BAAAFN010000009.1:0-187493 GCF_039523555.1 Castellaniella daejeonensis | reverse complement strand
AATACCGCCCACATGACTCGTTGGGCGGCGTCCCGCCGGTGCAGTTTATGCCCCGGCTAACCCTTGCTCCGAAACTCTATCAGCCGCTGTCTACTTGACGGGGGAGCTTACGACTTGACGGGGGAGCTTACGGGATATATTATGGATTCCTTCTTCAGTGTGATCGGAGTGGATCTTTCTCGTTTTGATTGGCAAGGCGTTTCTGCTGTCAGCGGTTTATTGATGGTTTGGCTGAATATTGTCTCGATTGTTGGCGTGGTTATTGGTTATCGGGAACTGTAGGTTCTTGTGATTATGAATATCTTTGCGTCAGAGGTAACGGTACGTAGCAAACCGTAGCCTCATATTCCTATCCCGCTGGTGCCCTGCAGGACCTTTCCTTCAGGAGGATCAGTGGGATTTTTCTTTCTATTTCAATGCTTGCATAAGAAATATAAAGAACCCTTACCAGCCGGTTGCACTGTTCTTCTTATGATCAGCGGATTGCGATGATTGGCTGATGGCATGATGAGAAAAGGGGTAATGGCAGGCTTGTTGGCAGCCCCCGCACTGTTGATGGCCTGGGGCAGCCTGCGATATATGGTGTCCCCCCTAGGCTACTGGATAGCCTGGGGACTGTGGGCTACGGCCGCGGTGGTCGAGCTGCGCCCTATGCGGGTGCGGGCGGGATGGAAGACTGCCGGCTTATGGATGACAAGCGCCTTTGGCCTGCTGCTTCTGGGCATGGCTGTGTCGGCGATAGTCAACCACGATGGCGTGACGCTATACCAATCGGTAAAGGTTCTGGTGATCGGCATCTTGTGCTGGATCATGTGGTGGCTGGCCTCTCGCGTAGATGCCGAATCTCTGATCCAGGCACTGTACAGCGTACTGGTGTTGGTAACCCTGGTCTTTTTCCTGTCTAAGGCGTTTTCCTCAGTTTCTTATGGCCTGGGTGGATCCCGCGAAGGTGACGTGTTCGCCCGCGCCGGGGTCCTCTGGAAGGCGGGTCTGTTTTTCCTGCCTTTGTTCATTACGGATTGGCTGTGTAATTCCCGGCGATGGATCGCGGCAGCTTGCGCGATTGGTGCATGTCTCTTCCTAGTATCTGTCGATGGCAGCCGGACCGGACTGTTGCTCATCGTGGCGGTTGGTCTGGGCTTCGGTATTGTCCTGTGGTGGCGGGGGGACTGGCGCGCGTTTCGACACCGACCGTGGGCTCTACCCTTGGCAGTTGGGGTCTTGCTGATCTTGCTGCTTCTCAATGCCGGGATGAATACCTGGAAGCAGGGTCCCTCGACAGGCTTGTCGTCTACGGGGTCGTCTCGGGTCGAAGCCTTGGTGGGTAAAGCTCTTGCCCCCGTGATGGACAACCGCCTGGGCGAAGGCGATGCGCCTCGTATCCGTCTGCTGCGTAATGGTCTGGAAAAGTCCCGCGAATGCTTCCCCTTGGGATGCGGTTTCGGCTCGACCGCCATCGATGCAGGCTACGGCATCCCTATGAACGTGCATAACGCCTACCTGGGGGCGCTGGCGGATTTCGGCCTGCTGGGTCTGCTGGGCATGCTGGGATTCGTCGTTGCGTCGGTGCTGCCGATGCGGGTGCTGTGGGACCGTTCGGCGGATCCGCGACATGTGTATTTCGTGCTGGCGACGTCGGGTTCGGCGCTGGCCTATTGCGTTGCGCTGAACCTGCATACCTTCAGCACCGAGATGTCGGAATGGGGGTATCTGATCCTCATGCTGGCTTTCGCCTGGCAGCCGGCCCGTGCATCATGATGACGCGGCGTGGGTCGATGGGGGCACTGGTACGTAACGCCGGCGCGTTGTACGGGGTGCAGTTGGCGTCCTATCTGGTGCCTTTGCTGGAAATCCCCATCCTGGCGCGGGCGCTGGGCCCCACCCTGTATGGGCAGATACTGTTCTGCCAGGGCCTGGCACTGACGGCGTCGGTGGTGGCGGAATACGGCTTCAATCTGAATGCGGCCCGGCAGGCGGCAGTGCATGGAAGCCGCTCAGCACTGGCAGCACTGTTTGCGCAGGTGATGGGGGCCAAGACGCTGCTGGCCGTGCCCATGATCGCCATTGGGTTGCTGGTCTGGCTAAGCGGCTATGGTGGTGTTGCGCTGGCCGATCCGGCGCTGGTGCCTTTCGTGATCGCGTATTTCCTGGCCTTTGGCTATAGCCCCATGTGGTATTTCCAGGGGGTGGAGCGCATGGCCGGGCCGGCGGCGCTGGATGTGGCACTGCGTCTGTGTGGGCTGGCGGGGCTGGCCTGGGTGGTGAGCGGGCCGGATGATTTTCATGCAGCGCTGTGGATTCTGGCGGTGCCGCCCCTGCTGAACACAGGGCTGACCCTGGCCTGGGCACGCCGGCAGATTGGCTCCACGCGTTGGGACTGGCGCGGGGCCTGGCGTCAACTGGGCCAGGGTTTTCATTTCTTTGTCTATCGGGGCGCTGGCAGTCTGTCCATGGCGGCGGTGCCGGTGGGCCTGGGCATGGTGGCTGGGCAGCATGCGGTGGGCCTGTTCGGCCCGGCGGAAAAGCTGGTCAAGGGCATGATCAGCCTGGCGCAGCCGCTGCTGATGGCTGTGTATCCGCTGTGTGCCCGCACGGTGGGGCGGGGTGGCCAGGCAGCTTATGGCGGGGCGGCGCGCCTTGTAGTGGCACTGGGGCTGCTGGCCCTGGTGGGGGCCTTGATAGGTGCCTGGCTGGGGCCCTGGGTGCTGGGGCTGATGCTGGGTGCCGGGTTTCAGCAGACCTACGTGGTGTTCGGATGGTTGCTGTGCCTGGTGCCTTTGCGGGTGCTGAATCAAGCGCTTGCGCTGGTGCTGTTGATTCCGGCCGGGCGGGCGCGCGCCGCCAGTTATGCGATCTCCGGGTTCTCTGTGGCGGCAGTGCTGGCTGGCGCGGTGCTGGCGCAATGGCATGGCGGCGTCGGGATGGCGGCGGGGTTGCTGGCGGGTGAAATCTTGTTGTGCGGAGCGCTGGCCTTCATGTCGTGGCGCCTGGTGCGGGGCGCCGGCGGGAAGACGGACACCGGCCCGCCGGAACGGCTGCGGATCCTGCTGGTGTCCACGGGGCTGAACATGGGCGGCGCAGAGCGGCAGGTGGTGGATCTGGCCGATAGCCTGGCGGCGCTGGGGCATCGGGTGATGATCGCTTATATGGTTGATGGCGTGGCCTTGCGGCCGGTAAGCCGCCGCGTTGCCTTGTACCCCTTGCGGTGCACGAAAACGCCCATGGCGCTGCTGAATGGCTATGTGCGGTTGGCGGCCATGGTGTATCGCTGGCGGCCTGATGTGGTGCATAGCCACATGGTGCATGCCAATCTGCTGGCGCGCCTGACTCGGCTGGCGGTGCCCATGCCGCGCCTGGTCTGCACCGCGCACAGTAATCGTGAAGGCGGCCGCGGTGTGATGCTGGCCTATCGCCTGACCGATTGCTTGGCGGATGTCACCACCCATGTCAGCCGCGCGGCCGCCGCCGAATATGAGCAGGCCGGGGCTGTACCGGAAGGCAGCATGGTAACGGTGTACAACGGTATCGATATGCGGCGCTTTCAGGAATGTGCCGCAGGGGCGGATTCCGGCGCCTGGCCAGGGCCTGGGGGGCGTCGGCGGGTGCTGTCGGTCGGCCGCCTGGTGCCGGAAAAGAACCAGGCGGCCCTGCTGCATGCATTTGCTCTGGTGGCGGGCGATCACCCCGACACCGACCTGTGGATCGCCGGAGACGGCCCCCTGCGGGCGGATCTGGAAGCACTGGCCAGAACGCTGGGCCTGGTCGGGCGCGTTTTCCTGATGGGGGAACGGCTCGATGTGCCGGAATTGATGCAGGCGGCTGACTTGCTGGTGCTGTCGTCCCGCGTGGAAGGCTTTGGCCTGGTGGTGGCCGAGGCGATGGCATCCGGTGCGCTGGTGGTGGCAACCGATGTGGGTGGGGTGGCCGAGGTCATGGGGGACCATGGCTTTCTGGTGCCGCCGGGGGATGTGGCGGCCTTGGCGCAAGGTATGGCGAAAGCCTTGCGCATGGAAAGATCCCGAGCGTCCTTGCTGGCGGCCTGCAACCGGGCCTATGTGAGCAGCCGCTTTGATATTCGCCGCATTACCGAGGATTGGCTGGGCATCTATCGGGGGACCGGGGCATGCTGACGGTGCTGACGCCGTCCTATGATCGGGCCCGCACCCTGCCGCGTCTTTTCGACAGCCTGCTGCGGCAGGCGAGCATGGACTTCGAATGGCTGGTGGTGGATGACGGCAGTACGGACGAGACGGCCGCACTGGTGGATGGGTTTGCTACGCGAGCGCCGTTTGCCGTGCGGCGGGTGTTCCAGTCCAATGGCGGCAAGCACGTGGCTGTCAACACCGGGGTGGATCAGGCGCGGGGCGATTGGATCTTTATCGTCGACAGCGATGATTGGCTGCCGGACAACGCGCTGCAGGTCGTGACGGCGGCGCTGCAGCCGGTGAAAGACGATGCGGGCGTGGTGGGGCTGTGCTTTCGCAAGACCGACGCCCTGGGCCGGGTGCTAGGCCGCGAGTGTGCCGACCTGCCTGTGCCCTGGGCCGCCGCGCCGACGCAAGCCGGGCGTCGTGTGCGGGGGGATCTGGCCTACGTCTTCCGGCGCAAGGCCATGGCGGCCGTGCCGTTTCCCGTGATCCCGGGCGAAAAATTCGTGCCGGACCAGTATGCCTGGAACAGGATCGGCGATCAGGGCACCATCCTGTTCTATCTGGACCGCGCCGTTTATCGCTGCGAGTACCTGGAGGATGGGTATACTCGGAACTTTTCGATACATTTGCGGCGCAACCCCAGGGGGTTTTTCCTGTTTTACGCCGCCCAGATCCGCAGGGAGCCCCATTTCGTGGACAAGCTAAAGGCCGCGGTGCGCTGCGCGCAATGCCTGGCATACCGGGCCGCGCGTCGTGTGCGCACGGATGGGATGGAAGGATAGATAATCCGGGTATGCCGAAAACGATAGCCCTGATTGCTCACCATGCCGGTTCCCTGCTGAACTTCCGGGGGGACTGGATTCGTGATCTGTGCGCTTCCGGCGCGCGGGTGCTGTGCCTGGCCCCCGATTACCGGGACGAGGATCGGGCTGCCGTGCGCGGGCTGGGGGCCGAACCCGTTGACTATAGCCTGCAGCGTACCGGCATGAATCCCGTGCGCGATTTGCGTGATGCCTGGGCGTTGATGCGCCTGCTGCGGCGTGTGCAGCCGGACGCGACGTTTGCGTTTTCGACCAAACCGGTCATCTACGGCACGCTGGCGGCCTGGGCTGCACGGGTGCCGCGCCGGGTTGCAATGATTGAAGGCGTGGGCTTTGTATTCACCGACGGGGATCAGCCCCTGGGCTGGAAGCGGCGGGTTCTGCGCCGTGTGGTGGCCTGGCTTTACCGGCTGGCCTTGTCGCGGGCACATCGGGTGATTTTCCTGAATCCGGATGATCGCCGTGAATTCGAGGTGCGCGGCCTGGTGCCGGCCGATCGTGGCGTGGTGCTGGGCGGGATCGGTGTGGATCTGGATGCCTGGACACCCGCGCCGCCCGTCCGGGATCCAGTCACCTTTCTGCTGGTGGCCCGGCTGTTGCGTGAAAAAGGCATCGTCGAATACGTGCAGGCCGCCCGGGAAGTGCGCAGCCGGCATCCGGGTGTGAGGTTCCTGCTGTTGGGTGGGCTGGATTCGAATCCGGGCGGCCTGGCCCGCGCTGAAGTCCAGTCCTGGGTGGACGAAGGCGTACTGGAATGGCCTGGCCACGTGGATGTGCGGCCCTGGCTGGCGCAAGCCAGTGTGTTCGTGCTGCCGTCGTGGCGGGAAGGCGTGCCGCGCAGCACCCAGGAAGCCATGGCCATGGGGCGGCCGGTGATTACCACCGATGCCCCGGGGTGCCGGGAAACGATCGAGGACGGCGTGAACGGTTTCCGGGTGCCGGTGCGGGATGCAAGTGCGCTGGCGCAGGCCATGCTGGGCTTCGTGCAGGAACCGGAGCGGATCGAAATCATGGGGGCGGCCAGCCGCCGCCTGGCCGAAGAGCGCTTTGACGTGCGCCGCGTCAATGCGCTGCTGTCGGAATGGTTGTTGCAGGGCACGGCAGGTGTGATTCAAAGGGGAAGGGCTTGAGTTTGCGAGAGGATGCCGACATGGGCCGTTACGAACGCCGCCACTCCCGCTGGTATGAAATCCTGCTGCTGAGCGGTCCGTTTCAGTTGCTGGCGGGCTTGTGCGTGGCCTTGGTGGTGCCTGCAGTGTGGGCGTGGGGCGGCGCGTTCTGGCAGCACCTTGATACGGTACGGGTCAACACCCTGTGGGCCGTTGGCCTGTCGTTCATCGTCATCGTGCTGGTGCTCCGCCGTCTGGCGCGGTTTTCGGGCGGCGGGATCATGGCGCATATCGCGCCCATCGTGACAGGGGTATTTTTGCTGGCTTTTGCGATTCTGTTTTTCAATCGCAGCGGGTATTCGCGTCCCGTACTGTTGTCTGCCTATGTTTTAAGCTTGCTGTGGTGCTATGCGGGGTATTTCGTTGGCCGGCGTTATCGGCGGCTGAAGTTCGCCGTACTGCCCATGGATCCCCCCTGTACCCTGCAGTCGGCTCCGAACCTTGAAATTCGTCACCTGACGCGGCCGGACCTGGAAGGCGTGCGGTATGACGCCGTTGTTGCGGATCTGCGTGGATCGAGCATGACGCCGGAATGGGAACGTTTCCTGGCGCAGTGCATCCTGGCGCACATTCCCGTTTTTCACATCCGCCAGGTGATGGAAGGGCTGACCGGCCGTGTGCGTATCGATCACCTGGCGGAAAACGAAGTCGGCACCTTGCTGCCGTCGCCGCTGTATGCGGTCTGCAAGCGCCTGATCGATATCCTGGGTGTGCTGGTGGTGGCGCCGGTGGTCTTGCCGCTGATGCTGTTCACCGCGATTGCAATCCGCATGGACAGCCCCGGCCCGGCTCTGTTCGTGCAGAATCGTGTGGGCCTGGGCAACCGGGATTTCCGCATCTATAAATTCCGCAGCATGCGCGTCGATGCCGAGGCCGATGGCGCACGCCTGGCCAGCGATGGGGATGATCGCATTACGCGCGTGGGCGCATTCATTCGCAAGACGCGGCTGGACGAACTACCCCAGCTCTGGAATGTGCTGAAGGGCGATATGAGCCTGATTGGGCCGCGCCCCGAGCAACGGGTGTTCGTGGACCAATTCGACGCCGAAATTCCTTTCTACATTTACCGTCATGTCGTGCGGCCGGGCATCACGGGCTGGGCCCAGGTGATGCAGGGCTATGCCGGCGATGCCGACGCGACACGGGTCAAGATCCAGCACGATTTTTATTACATCAAGCATTTCTCGCTGTGGCTGGACATCCTGATCGTGTTCAAGACTGTGCGGATCGTGCTGACAGGGTGGGGTGCGCGGTAGCGAATCCGTGGCTTGTGTAACAACAAGAAACTAAATGGTAAAATTTCCGCCCTAGCAGCTGTGCAGGCACATCGCCCAGCATGGCACTCCGAAAAAAATCCGTCCTGTTCCACCAGGGCGCAGGGGGAAATGTGAAGGTCGGCCTGTTTTGCTATTCGAATTCCACCAATGTGGGAGACTTTATCCAGACCTTGGCAGTCGCACAGCATCTGGACCAGGAATATCATCTGGTCGATCGCGATTTCATGAACCAGTACGATGGCGAACCCATGGCGGTCGTCATGAACGGCTGGTTCACGGATGAACCCGACAACTGGCCGCCGTCGCCGTCGATCATCCCGGTCTTTCTGGGGTTTCACATTTCCCGGGAATCCGCCGCCATCATCCGCGAGCATAAGGAATACTTCAAGCGGTATGCGCCCATCGGCTGTCGGGACCATATGACGGCTGAGTACATGCGGGAATGCAGTATCGATGCTTATGTCAGCGGTTGCGCCACCATGACTTTTCCCAGACGGGCAGCGGATCTGGCTGCGGACAAGGTCGTGTTGGTGGATGAGCCTCTGCGCAATTTCCTGCGCTCCGAGCGCCGGGATTTTGTCTTCATCTCGCATGAGCTGGAGCCCTATATGTCGCAGCCCCTGCGGTTCCAGGCAGCCAGTGAACTTCTGGACTTTTATCGGGAAAATGCGGGGTTGATCATCACCCGGCGTATTCATTGCGCCATGCCCTGTGCAGCGATGGGGATTCCTGTCGTGTTTTCTGGGATGAAGGACGGCAGGACGCGGATCGTGGATATCCTGGGGTTGCACTGTAAGCAAGCGAAACGCTACCCCAGAAGCCGTCTGGCGGACTTTCCCAGGGAAGTCGTCGAGTTCGAGGAAAAGAAAAGGCAGATTAATGAAGACCTGCACGCTCGCCTGGTGGCCTTGGGGGTGAAGGTCAAGGTTCCTGCCTGGCAGTGATGCCGTGATGTGGCTGTCCGGGGTGTTTCTCTGCATTTGATCCCCATCAACACCCCCTGCACTTGCCTGCCAGAATCGCTTGAATTCCAGTACGAGAAAACCCATATTGAAAGCACCGGCAGGATGGTGTAAATCCATGCGCGCCGTCCGTGCCTTTTCCTATGGTTGACCGCATTGGGAGGTTCGACATGGCAAATCATCTGACGCGTTTCAATCCGTTCGGCGACCTGACGGGTTTTGAAAGCCTGCGGGGCATCGACGACTTCTTCAACCGCTTTCCGCTGGCGTCGGCCCTGTCCGGGCGCGTGGAAGAGCCGCGCCTGAACATCGACGTGACCGAGACGGAGCAGGCCTATGCCGTCAAGGCCGAGGTGCCCGGCGCCCGCAAGGAAGACATCAGGGTCTCGATCGAGGGTAACGTGGTGTCGATCCGGGTGGAAAAGACCCGGGAAAACGAAGAGAAGGAAGGCGAGACGGTGCTGCGCCGCGAACGCTATCACGGCGTGCAGATGCGCCGCTTCAGCCTGGGCCACGACATCGATGCGGCCGCGGCGACCGCCCGCTGCGCCGATGGGGTGCTGGAGCTGTCGTTGCCCAAGAAGGCGAACGGCCAGGGCGCCCAGCAGCTGGCAATCCAGTAATCGTCCGGTCCTGGGTGGCCAGGGCGGCGCGGTCTGCGGGCCGCGCCGCCCTTTTTGCGTCTGCCGGTAGAATATTCGTTCTTTTCAGACCTTCGGACGTGCGATATGCGCCTCATCATTGCCCTGCTGCTGCCCTGGCTGGCGTTCTTCACCATTGGCCGCCCCATCTCGGGGATCATCTGCCTGATCCTGCAGATCACGCTGATCGGCTGGATTCCGGCGGCCATCTGGGCCGTTTATGCGCTCAGCCAGTACAACACGGATAAGAAGATCGCAAAGGCGATGGGCGGCCGTGACTGATGCACGGCCATCCGGGGGCGCCAGGGCCCGGGATGATCTCGCAGGCTGGCAGGCGCTGGTGGCAAGGCTGGGCCTGCAGCCCCATCCCGAAGGCGGCTATTACCGCGAAGTCTTCCGCTCCGGCCTGCAGGTGCCGTTTCAGGGCGGTTCGCGCAGCGCCGGCACGTCCATCTACTATTTGCTGGCGCAGGGTGCCTGTTCGGCCTGGCACCGGATCGATGCGGACGAGGCCTGGTTTTTCCACGCGGGCGGCCCCTTGTCGCTGCATGTGCTGTCGCCCGATGGCGGGCTCGTCACGCATCGGCTGGGCGATCCCCTGCGCCATGCCGGCGCGGCGCCCCAGGCGGTGGTGCCTGCGGGCTGCTGGTTCGCGGCGGAACTGACCCATCCCGATGATTTCGTCCTGGTGGGGTGCGCGGTGGCGCCGGGTTTCGAGTTTTCCGGTTTCCAGCTGGCCACTGAACAGGACCTGGCTGCTGCCGTGGGCCGCCATGGCGATTGGATCCGGCGTTTGCTGAGATAGGTGTGCCGGACCGGAACCGCTTGCGATATAGTGTCCTGGCAGGACGAGCGTGGTCCGTGCCCGTCCGGAAAACCAAGAACCGGAGACAAATCCATGAGCGGCGATTACATCCTCAAGCGCAGTGGCGAACAATTCATGTTCAACCTCAGGGCCGGCAATTACCAGGTGATCCTGACCAGCCAGCGATACGCTTCCAAGGCATCTGCCCAGCAGGGCATCGAGTCGGTGCGCAAGAATTCTCCTGCCGATGAACGCTACAACCGCCTGACGGCCAAGAACGGTTCCTTCTATTTCACGCTGTCCGCCGCCAACGGTGAAATCATCGGCAATAGCGAGATGTACACCACCGCAACCGCCCGCGACAATGGCATCGACTCGGTCAAGGCCAACGGCCCGACCGCTGTGGTAAAGGACGAAACCTGAAGAGCGCCCCCGCCCCGGGGTGTTTATCCCCGGGCTGCCGCAGGGTCACGGGCAGCCCGGGATTGCCGGCTCTTTGACTCATTCCTGTCCGTCGTCTGGACCCTGCGCCGGCGGCACGGTCTTGCCGCTCAGCCTTTCGTAGTTGTCCCGCAGCAGCAGGCCTGCGTAGTACACGTGTTCCCGCATCAGTTGCTCGGCGCGCGCGCCGTCGCGCTCGATGACGGCGGTGACGATGCGGTGGTGGTCGTTGTGGGACCGCAGGATCACGCCATGGTCGTCCCACAGCATGATCCGGTCGGAGGCGAACGGCGCCGTCTGAGCCTGCGTGGCGAACCGCGTGACCCAGGAATTCTCGGCAGCCTTCAGCAGCGTTTCATGCAGCGTGATGTTCATCCGCTGGTAGGGCTGGTGGTCCTCGGGCAGCAGGACGCCTTTGGCCAGGATGGCATCGCCTTCGGCCAGGCAGGCCTTGAGCTTGCTGATGTCCAGGCTGGACAGACCCTTGTGGGCGGCGCGCCGGCAGGCCAGGCCTTCTAGCACGGCGCGCACTTCATAGGCGCCGATGATGTCTTCGTACTGGTAGATGCGCACCGCGTAGCCGCGTTTGGGCTGGTGCTCCAGCAGCCCCTCGTTGCCCAGGTTGGCCAGAGCCGCGCGGATGGGCGTGCGCGAAACCCCGAGCTTTTCCGCCAGCGGGATTTCCTCCAGGCGTTCCCCCGGCGCCAGGATGCCTTGCAGGATCCAGTTGCGCAGGGTTTCGGTGACGTGTTCAGCCAGGGTATTCATAAGAACATTGTATACATGGACCGGAAAAAACGATGAAAACAGAGGGGGATATCCGACAAATTTAGGTGTAAACCCGGATGACCACCCCCTTCTGTGTATGCATAATAAATCTACATCAAGAATTTTTCTTGAATTGCCCTGCGGGAACCGGGGTTAATTCGCAAACCGATGGTTTGCATGTATACATGAAGGCGGCTAGATGGCGGAACATCCCAAGGCAGGACAAGACAGGATCGCCCTGGTGACGGGGGCGGGCGGGGGGATCGGTACGCGGATCTGCCAGCGCTTGGCCAGTGATGGATATCGGGTGGTGGCCTGCGACCTGGCAGCCGACCGTGCGCAAGCGGCGATCCAGGGCCTGGAGGGCGGACATCAGTGGCGCGCGTTCGATGTCAGCGATGAATCGCAGGTCGAGCAGGCGTTCGATGAAGTCGAGGCCGGCCTGGGCCCTATCGCGGCTGTGGTGTCGGCGGCCGGGCTGCTGCTGTTCCAGCCCGATGGGCAGCGCCCGCTGATCAAGGCCACGCCCCTGGAAACCTGGGAACGCAGTTTCGCCGTGAATGCGCGCGGGGTCTTTCTGTGCGCACGCGCTTATATCCGCCACCGCGAGCGCCGGCCCGTCCAGGACGGCCGTTTCATTACGTTCAGTTCTGTGGCGGCGCAACTGGGGGGCTACCGGTCCAGCGCATCCTACATTGCGGCCAAGTCCGCCGTGCTGGGGCTGACCAAGGCCATGGCCCGCGAAGTCGCGCGCATGGGGATCACGGTCAACAGCGTATCGCCGGGGCTGATCGATACCGACATGCTGCGCAGCACGGTGAGCAGCAGCGGTGCCTTGCGAGATGCGGCCGAGGCCATTCCCCTGGGGCGGATCGGCACGCCCGGCGACGTGGCCGACGCGGTCGGGTTCCTGGCGTCGCCGCAGTCGGGCTACATCACGGGCAGCGTCATCGATGTGAATGGCGGTTATCGCATGCAGTAGGCCGGGCTCCACCGGGCCGGCCGGGGGTCAACGAGGAAATCACGAGGAGACATCATGAAATTCAGCAGCGTCAAGAAAGCGGCCCTGTGCATGGCCGTCGCCAGCCTGGGCCTTGCGGGGATGCCCGCGGGGGCGGCAGAGCCCGGCATTACCGATTCCACCATCCGGATCGGCTTGTTCTCGCCCTTGTCGGGCAGCGGCATGGCCTATGGGTTCGATGTGGTCAATGCGGCCAAGATGTACTACGACAAGGTCAACAAGGAAGGCGGCATCCACGGCCGCAAGATCGAGCTGGTCGTCGAGGACACCCGCTGCAACGCCAACGATCTGGTGGCGGCGGTCAAGAAGCTGGTCGAACAGGATCACGTGTTCCTGCTCAACGGTGGCTCTTGCTCGGCGGCGGTGGTCGCGGCCCGGGAATACGTCGAGCGCGCCAAGGTGCCCTTCCTGATGCTGAACGCTTCGGGCGACGGCGCGCTGTATCCGCCGTCGAAGTACATCTACGGCGCGTTCTCGATCTCGCAGTACGCGGTGGGCGGCTCGATGGTCGAGTTCGCCGTCCAGCACCTGAAGGGCAAGAAGATCGGCTACATCAACCATGACGACGCCTATGGCGGCTGGAACCTGACCACCGCGGAATTCCAGGCCAAGCAGCACGATGGGGTTTCGCTGAGCGTGCAGTCGGTCAATCCGGCCATCAACGACGTCACGGCGCCGATGCTGAAGGTGCGCGCGGCCAATCCCGACGTACTCCTGCTGACGACCTACGCACGCCCCGCGGCGCTGATCATCAAGAAGGCGCATGAGCTCGGCTGGAACAAGCCGATCGTGCTGGCGGTCACCGGCACGGCGGATCTGGCGCAACTGGTCGAGAACGTCGGCGGTCCGGCGGCCCTGAAGAATTTCTACATTCAGGACGTGGTGGCGGGCCTGCCGTCGGATCCGAAGATGAAGTGGGTCTACGACATGTACAAGGAATACTACCCGGACCTCGCCGCCAAGCCGGGGCACCCGCAGAGCTACATGCCTTATGGCCTGCCGCCCGCGATGACCGTGGTGCAGGCGCTGAAGGACGCGGGGCCGGAGCCCACGCGTGAAAAGGTCCTGGCCGCCCTGCAGCATTTCAAGCTGGACACGGGCGTGATGGCCAGTCCGGTCGAGTTCACGCCGGACGACCATGCGGCGCAGAAGTCGGCCATCTACCTGAAGTTCGACGGTCAGCACAAGGAACTGATCTCGGGCGCCTTCAAGAGCGCCTGGACCTACCAGCCGAAGCAGTGAGCCATCCTGTGACGAAGGCCGTGGGCGCCGCCGCGCCCACGGCGGCGCGGCGCCAGTGGAGTGATCGATGAGTTTTGCGGATATCTGGCTTTTCCTGCAGCAGGGTGTGTGGTCCGGCCTGGTCACGGGCAGCGTCTACGCGCTGCTCGCGGTGGCGGTCGTGATCGTGTTCAAGACGACGGACGTGCCGAACTTCGCGCAGGGCGAGATTTTCATGGTGGGCGGCTATGTGGCGCTGTTCCTGATCCTGGTGCTGGGCTGGCACTACGCGGTGGTCATCCCGGTGACGCTGGTGGTGGTCGCCGCGATCTGCGCGCTGTTCCAGCGCGTGGTGATGGAGCGGGTGATCCGGGCCAAGGGCGTGGGCGTGCAGCTGGTGATCGCCACGCTGGGTCTGGCCTATGTGCTCAAGGGCGCGGTGCGCCAGACCGGCCTGGGAGACGCGCCGCGTTCGCTGCCGGCGCTGGTCTCGTCCGATACCGTGATGATCGGCGATGCGGTGCTGACGCGCCTGGACCTGATGATCCTGGGCGCGGCGATCGTGGTGATGCTGGC
Source organism: Castellaniella daejeonensis (assembly GCF_039523555.1). NCBI lineage: Bacteria > Pseudomonadati > Pseudomonadota > Betaproteobacteria > Burkholderiales > Alcaligenaceae > Castellaniella > Castellaniella daejeonensis. The sequence continues at coordinate 173,640 of NZ_BAAAFN010000009.1, read as the reverse complement.
CTTGTACGGCCTGTTCAACCACACGCGCATCGGCAAGGCGATGCGGGCGGTGGGCATGAATCCCCGGGCCGCCCAGATCGTGGGCGTCAGCCTGGTGCGCATCCGCATGGCGGTCTGGGCGCTGGCCGGCCTGATCTCGGCCGTGTCGGCCGTCCTGATCCTGCCCAAGATCCTGATCACGCCGGACATCGGCCATGTGGCGATCCTGGCGTTCGCCGCGGCGATCGTGGGTGGCATCACCAGCATTCCGGGCGCGGTCGTGGGCGGCTTCATCATCGGCGTCGCCGAAAACCTGGTGGGCCTGTTCGTGTCGACCAACGCCATCGTCGTGGCTCCGTTCCTGGCCATCCTGATCGTTCTGATCGTCCGTCCGCAGGGCATCCTCGGCGGCAAAGCGCAGGTCAAGAAAGTATGAAAATCAATGTCGACAAATGGGGGCTGGCGGCGCTGGCGGTGGTGCTGGCGGTGCTGCCGTTCACGGCCAGCGGCTATGTGCTTTACATCGTCAATCTGCTGATGATCTACATCGTGCTGGCCCTGGGTCTGCACCTCGTGATCGGCGAGACCGGCCAGTTCGCCCTGTCGCATGCCGCCTTCTACGGGATCGGCATCTACACGGCCGGCATCATCAACAATGCCTGGCATCCGAATTTCGTGGTGTCGGTGCTGGCGGCCGGCGTGATCACGGCGGTTCTGGGCTATCTGCTGGGCGCGCTGGCGATCCGGATGCGCGACATCTACCTGGCCCTGTCCACCTTCGCCTTCGGCGAGGCCATGCAATGGGTGTTCCTGAACTGGACCGAGGTGACCAACGGTTCGAACGGCTATCAGATGTCGCCGGCCCGGTTCTTCGGGCTCGAACTGACTTCCGACCTGGCCGCCTATCCTTTCGTGATCCTGGGCGCGGCCCTGATGCTGTGGCTGACCGTGCGGCTGTCGAGGTCGCAGCTGGGCGCGGCGTTCCGCGCGGTGCGCGAGAGTGATGTGGCGGCGCGGGCCATGGGCATCGACGCCCACGTCGTCAAGCGGGTCGCCTTCATGTGCTCGGCCGCCTATGCGGGAGTGGCGGGCGGCCTGTACACGACTTTCGCATCCTTCATCCATCCGGAAAGCCTGGGCTTCTGGACCACGATCCTGATTCTCATCATGATCGTGGTGGGCGGGATCGGCTCGGTGCGCGGGGCCGTCATCGGCGCGGTGATCTTCGGCCTGATCTCGGAACTGCTGCGCCAGGTGCTGTCCTTCCAGGAGATCATCTACGGCCTGATCCTGATCGGGTTCATGATGTTCGCGCCGCGCGGCCTGTTCAGTGGCCGCGTCCGCGCGCGCAAGGCGGCGCCGGGCGAGTCCGCCGGGAGGGCCGGGACATGAGCGCTCAGGCGATGTTGTCGATCAATGGCCTGACGGTGCGTTTCGGCGGCCTGACCGCCGTGGACGACCTGTCCTTCGAGGTCGGCCGGGGGCGGATCCACGCCCTGATCGGTCCCAACGGGGCCGGCAAGTCCACCACATTCAACTGTATTTCCCGCTATTACGACCCCTCGGGCGGCGCGATCGCGCTCGCGGGCGAGGACATCACGCGGCGGGGCGCCTCGGACATGGCGGCGCTCGGGGTCGCGCGCACGTTCCAGAACCTGGAGCTGTTCAATGAGCTGACGGTCGAGGAGAACGTGCTGCTGGGCACCTATGCCTACGGCGCGCGCGGCCTGTCGCGTTTGCTGCGCCGCCCTTCGGCCGAGAACCGCGAGTTCGCCCATCACCTGATCGAACGCGTCGGCCTGGCCGATTTTCTGGACGCGAAAGCCTGCGGCCTGGATTTCGGCCGCCAGAAAATGCTGGAACTGGCGCGCGCGCTGGCGATCAAGCCGCAACTGCTGCTGCTGGACGAGCCGGCGGCGGGGCTGCGCAATCGCGAGATCGACCAGCTGGACCGCATCCTGACCGAACTGGCGGGTGGCGATGGGGTGACGGTGCTGCTGGTCGAGCACGTCATGCAACTGGTGATGTCGATCTCGGACCGCATCACGGTGATGTCCTTCGGACACAAGATCGCCGAGGGCACGCCGGCGGAGATCCGTTCGGACGCGCGCGTGATCGAAGCCTATCTGGGCAAGGGGCATGATGATGAGTGAGGCTTTCCTCTCGATCGAGTCCGTCTCGGCCTCCTACGGCAATATTTCCGCCCTGCACGACGTGTCCCTGGAAGTGCCCGGGGGCGGGATCGTCGCCTTGCTGGGCGCCAACGGCGCGGGCAAGTCCACGACTCTGAACGTGATCTCGGGCCTGGTGCGCCCGACGCGCGGGACCGTGCGTTTCGACGGCGAGCCCATCCATCGCATGGCGGCCGATCACATCGTCCGGCGGGGCGTCATCCAGGTGCCCGAGGGGCGCGAGATCTTCCGCGACATGAGCGTGCGCGAGAACCTGGAGATGGGCGCCTACACCCGCAAGGACAGGGCGGCGGCCGCCCGCGACCTGGACTCGGTGTGCGACCTCTTTCCGCGCCTGCGCGAGCGCCTCGCCCAGAAGGCCGCCACCCTCTCGGGGGGCGAGCAGCAGATGCTGGCCACGGCGCGCGCCATGATGGCCAGGCCCCGCATGATCCTGATGGACGAGCCTTCCATGGGCCTGGCGCCGCTGGTGGTTGAGCAGATCTTCGAGACGGTGCGCACGCTCAATCGCGAGCAGGGCATCACCATTCTGCTGGTCGAGCAGAACGCGAAACTGGCCCTGTCGGTATCCAGCCACGCCTACATCCTGGAAAACGGCGAGGTCGTGCTGCAAGGCGCCTCGGCGGATCTGAGGAACGACGAGGCCGTGCAGCGGGCCTATCTGGGGGGATGAGGATGCTGCTGGAGGACAGGCTGGCCCTGGTGACGGGCGCGGCGGGCGGCCTGGGAACGGCCATCGCGCAGGGTCTGGCCTCGCAGGGCGCCCGGGTGATCGCGGCCGACCTGGACGGCGCGCGCGCCCGGGATCTGGCCGACCGGATTCGCGCCGGGGGCGGACAGGCCTGGGGCGAGACGATCGACGTGACCGACCGCGAGGCGGTCGCCCGCCGGGCGGCGGACCTGGCGGCGCGCCTGGGGCCGATCGACATCCTGGTGAACAACGCGGGAGTCTCGGGCCGCGCGCGCATCGACGACCCGCAGTCCCGGGAGGTCTGGGACCGGGTGGTCGCCGTGAACCTGGAAGGCCTGTTCAACGTCACGCACGCCTTCGTGGGACAGCTCAAGGCCACGCACGGCTGCATCGTCAACCTGTCGTCCGTCGTGGCCTTCGTCAGCGGGGTCTCGTCGGCGGCCTACGTCGCATCCAAGGGCGCGGTGCGGTCCTTCACCCAGGCGCTGGCGCGCGACCTGGCGCCGTTCGGGGTGCGCGTGAACGCGGTGGCGCCGGGCCTGATGCTGACCGGGATGGTGGCGCCGCAACTCGCGACGCCCGGCGGGGCGGACTGGTTCATGACGCGGGCGCCGATGGGCCGGGGCGGCGAACCGCGGGAGATCGCCGGTCCCGTCGTGTTCCTGGCCTCGGAGATGGCCAGTTACGTGACGGGTGTCGTGCTGCCGGTGGACGGCGGCTTTCTATCGGCTTGAGACGAGGAAAACGGAATGGAATCAGTGGCGTTGGTCACCGGCGCGGCGGGCGGCATGGGACAGGCGATCGTCCGGCGCCTGGCGCTGGATGGCTTCAGGGTCGTGGCGGTGGATCGCGGCGAGGCGCCTTTGCGCGCGCTGGCCGAGCGGCTGCGGGGTGAAGGGCTCGAGATCGATCCGCGTGTGGTGGACCTGGCCGACGAGGCGCAGATCGACGCGCTGATCGACGGGCTGCCGCCGCTGGCGGCGCTGGTGAACAGCGCGGGCCTGTTCGACGAGCGCAAGTTCTTCGACGTGTCGCAGGATGATTTCCGGCGCATGTTCGAGGTGAACCTGATCGCGGCGGCCAGCCTGACGCAGAAGGCTGCCGCGCGGATGGCCGCCGGAGCCAAGGTGGTGAACATCGCCTCGCGCGCCTACCTGGGGGCGCGCCATCACGCGCACTACGTGGCGTCCAAGGCCGCGCTGGTGGGCTATACCCGGGCGAGCGCGATGGAACTGGCCGAACGGGGGATCCTGGTCAACGCGATTGCGCCGGGTCTGATCGATACGCCGATGCTGCGCGCGCTGACGCCGGAGCGGCTGGCGGCCCAGCTGGCCCTGCAGCCGACGGGCCAGGCGGGCACGCCCGAAGACATCGCCCACGCGGTGTCGTTCCTGGCGGGGCCGGCGATGTCCTTCATCACCGGGCAGGTGCTGTTCGTCGACGGGGGCAAATCCCTGGGCGGATCGGGAGCATGAGAATGAATGACGTGCAATGGGACGAGACCGTCGATGTGGTGGTGCTGGGATCCGGGGCGGCCGGCATGTCGGCCGCGCTGACGTGCCATTTCGAAGGCTTGCGGGTGCTGCTGCTGGAAAAGACCGATCGCATCGGCGGTTCGACCGCGGTGTCCGGCGGGGCGGTCTGGATTCCCCTGAACCCGGGGGCGGCCGCGGCCGGCCACGGCGACGATACGATCGAGCAGGTCCGGGAATACCTGCGGCGGACGGTGGGCGACGCCTCGCCGCCGGAGATGCTGCAGGCCTACCTGGACAACGGTCCCGCCATGGTGGAATACCTGCAGGCGCGCGGGGCGCTGGCGCTGGCCGCGCGGCAATATTCGCCCGACTACTATCCCGACCGGCCGGGCGCGTCCCTGGGCGGCCGTGCCATGGATCCGCTGCCCTTCGACGGCAGGCGGCTGGGCGCGCATTTCAAGGAACTGCGCGATCCCCTGAAGGAATTCGTCGTGCTGGGCGGCATGATGGTCAACGTCACGGACGTCTATCATCTGCTGGGCGCGTGGCGCTCGCTCAAGTCGTTCTGGCATGGCGGCAAGCTGGTGCTGGCCTACTGGATGGACCGCCTGCGCGGCTATCATCGCGGCACGCGCCTGCTGCTGGGCAACGCCCTGGCCGCACAGCTGTTCCATGCCGTCCTGCGCGAACGGATACCCTACCGCCTGAACACGCCGGCCCGGCGGCTGCACCGCGATGCGCAGGGCCGCGTCGCGGGGGTCGAGGTCGAGCAGGGCGGGGCCGTGCGGCGCATTCGGGCGCTCAAGGGCGTCGTCGTCGCCACCGGCGGCTTTCCCTGGAACGCCGAACTGCGGGCCGAATGCTATCCGCAGCCCACCGGTCCCTGGTCCATGGCGCCCGAAGGCAACCGGGGCGAAGGCATCGGCATGGCGCGCGGGGCCGGAGCGGTCATGGGAACGGGCTACGCATCCCCGGCGTTCTGGGCGCCGGTGTCCCTGTGGCGCAAGGCGGACGGCACGGTGGTCCGCTACCCGCACCTGGTCTGGGACCGCGCCAAGCCGGGCCTGATCGCCGTCAACCGGCGCGGCGAACGGTTCGTCAACGAATCGGCCTCGTACCACGAGTTCGTCAGCGTGATGTACCGCGGCGAGCCGGCGCCGGAGATTCCCGCCTACCTGATCTGCGACCACGCCTTCATCGAGACCTGGGGCCTGGGCCTGGCCCTGCCGGGCGGCCGCCCGAGGCGGCACCTGATCGACGACGGGTATCTGGTGCGCGCGGCCACGCTGCCCGACCTGGCGGCGCGCCTGGGCATCGATCCGCAGCGCCTCGCTGCGACGGTCGAGCGCTACAACGGGATGGCCGCACGGGGCGAGGACACCGATTTCGGCAAGGGGTCGACCGCCTACAACCGCTACCTGGGCGACCCAGCCCACCAGCCCAACGCCTGCCTGCGCCCCCTGGGGCGGGGACCGTACTATGCTGTCGAGGTGGTGGCGGGCGACATCGGCACGGCCTGCGGCATCCGGACGGATGAACGGGCGCGGGCGCTGGACGCGCAGGGGCATCCGATTCCCGGCCTGTTCGTCGCGGGCAACGACATGCAGTCGGTGATGGGCGGGGCCTATCCGGGGCCGGGCATCACCCTGGGGCCGGCGCTGACGTTCGGCTGGGTGGCGGGGCGCGCGCTGGCGGCGGCCGACTGAGCGCGCGTCACGGACCGCGCGGGACAACGCGGACGCCGGGCGCGCTACGGTCCGGCTTCGAATTCAGATCTTTGGAGAAACGCATGAAGCTCTATTACTCGTCGACCTCGCCCTATGTGCGCAAATGCCTGATTGCCGCCCATGAACTGGGCCTGGCCGACCGCATCGAACTGGCGCCGGTCGTCACCATGCCCACGGCGCACAGCCCGGAACTGATGCGGGACAACCCCTTGTGCAAGCTGCCGACGCTCGTCACCGACGAGGGCCAGGCGCTGTACGACAGCCGGGTCGTGTGCGAATACCTGAACGACCAGGGGGGCGGCGCACTGATCCCGGCCGGCGGCGGCAAGTGGGCCGCCTTGGTCGACCAGTCCCTGGCCGACGGGATCCTGGATGCCGCCCTGCTGATGCGTTACGAGGTCGTGCTGCGGCCGGCCGAGCGTCAATGGCCGGCCTGGCGCGAGACCCAGGAAGAAAAGGCGTGCAGCGCGCTGGGCCAGTTCGAGCGGGCGGTGGGCGGCTGGCCGGCCGACCGGCTGGACATCGGGGTGATTGCGCTGGCCAGCGCGCTCAGCTACCTGGACCTGCGGTTTCCGGATCTGGACTGGCGGGGACCCCATCCGGGGCTGGCGGCCTGGTTCGCCGACTTTGATCAGCGGCCCTCGATGCGGGCCACGGTGCTGAAGGCCTGACGTAGCGGCGCGGCTGGCCTTTGGCGGGCCGGTAATCAGTCCGTAATGCCTTTGATCCGGGCTTCGTAGTCGGCCAGGCGGCCCTGGACGGCGCGTGTGCCGTAATGGAAGGCCAGTACCGCTGCAGGCCACTGCCGTAGTTTGCTGCCGCTGATCTGTTGTTTACCGAACTGCGTGCGGGTCGTCGACCAGGCAATGGGCAGACGGTTGTTGTGTACGAATTTTATCAGCCCCTTCAGGAGTTCCGGCCTGCTGACGAAACGATCGCTCCATTTGATTTCCAAGGCAGCAATGGGCTTGAGCGCAGGGGATGACTCCACAAGATCCACTTCGTTGTCTGCTGTGCCCCAGCGCGCATAGTTCAATCGGGCGTTTTCATGGAAACGCTGTGCAAACAGCGCAGTTTCCACCAGATGTCCAAAGTCGGCGTCGTCGGGAGACCTGACTCCGAACAGTCCTGTGTACATGGCTGGGTTGGTCAGGTAGATCTTGAAATTGCGCTCCCTTTGGTAGCGCTTGCCGTCTTGATCGACACGGAATACCCGTTTGATGAGAAAGGCAGCCTCCAAGTATTCGATATATCTCTGGATGGTTGGTTTGCCTACGCCGCTACGCTTGGATAGCTGCTCGAATGAAACTTCTTCCGCCGTATTGAAGGCCAGCAAGGTGAACAGGGAATTCAGTTCCTGAATGTCCTTGATGCCGTATAGCTGTGGCAAATCTCGAAGCAGGACTTTGTCCACGATGTCGGATTTGACGAAGCGCTCGGGATCGTTGCGGACGGCGGGCGACAGGGCGAGTTCGGGGTAGCCGCCGAATTTCACGTAGTCGACGAACTGCTCATTCAGATGATGGATGTCCTTGAGGGCGTACAGTCCGGGGGACTCTTCGAAAATGGCGGGGGGTTCCTGACGGAGTTGCAGATATTCGGAAAAGGTGAGCGGCGGCAACAGAAAATCGGTGAAACGGCCCGCACCTGATTCGGTGCTCTGCCGCTTTAGCGCCGCGGCGGCTGAGCCGGAGACGAGGATACGCAAGTCGGGCCGATGATCGACCAATGGCTTGAGGTGTTTTTCCCAGTCCTTGTGAGACTGGATTTCGTCGAAGAACAAATAGCGGGTGCCTTCGCCGTCGGGTGTGGCTTCCTCGATCTGGCGGATCAATGCCTCGAGTGACTGGCCATGCAACAGCGGGTGATCCATTTCGACATAGGCGATGCGGTGTGGTGGTATTCCGCTGGTGAGCAGGTCGGCCATCAGGTGGCGGATCAGGATGGTCTTGCCCACGCGGCGTGGCCCCAGCAGCACGATGGCGCGCCGCAGGCTGGGTTCCAGCAGCAGTTGCCTGATGGGTGTGAGGTAGGCCCTGGGATGCATGGACAGCGTGTTGGCATCCATCCGGCTGGTTTGCCACCACAGGTTCAGTCTCTTAAGATGATCAGTAACCTGTTGATTTGAAACGTCTCTCATCCGGAAATCCAGTTAAGCATGAATTCTTATGCTTAACTCTATCATGAGAGCTGGGCCGTGGTCTCCCTCCGGGTTTGCGGCGCTAAACCACCAGCGCCACCGCGTTCCGGTATCCCGCGCACAGCGCCAGCACTTGGGCTTCCCGCGACCCGGCGTCCTCGGGCCAGTCCGTTTCCAGCGGCCGGCGATCCGCGTCGCGCCGCGCCAGGGACAGCACGGCCTCGCTCACCCGCGTGTCGTGCACCAGCACGTCGGCCTCGTTCAGGGCGCGCAGCTGGCTCAGGGTGATGCTGCCCGGATCGGCGGGGCAGGGGGCGATCCAGCTCAGGCGGCGCGGCGGCGCGGTTTCGCTGCCGGCGTCGTCCAGCCGGGCAAGCAGCGTGCGTGCCGCTTCGGCGGAATTGCCTGCGCGCAGGTGCGCCAGGACGGGGCCGTCGTACAGCCAGTCGTAGAAACGGCGGCGAGCGCCGTGGTCGGGATAGGCACGGCGGATGGCGGGCCGGTGGTCGCGGGCCAGCCGGGCCAGGTCGCCCAGCGCGGGATCGAACAGGGATTCCATGCGTTCGCGCAGGCGCCGGGCCAGGACCGGGGCGGCGCCGCCCGAGGAAATGGCGATGGTCAGGGGGGCGCGGTCGACGATGGCCGGCACCTGGAAGGACGACAGCGCGGGGTCGTCCACGACGTTGGCCAGGATGCGGCGCGTGTCCGCGGCAGCCTTCACGCGGGCGTTGAGCGCGCGGTCGTCGGTGGCGGCGATGACCAGCCAGGCGGATTCCAGCCAGTCTTCCCGGAACGGCCCCGCCAGGTGCGCGAGGCGGCCTTCGGCGGCCCAGGCCTGCAGTGTGCGGGTCAGGCGCGGCGCGCCGACCCGAACCTGGGCGCCGCAGTTCAGCAGGGCGCGCACCTTGCGTTCGGCCACGGCGCCCCCGCCCACGACCAGCACCGGGCGGCCGTCCAGGTCGGCGAACAGGGGGTAGAGGGCCTTCATGCGGGGCAGGCCACGGGTTCTTCCGCCCAGGGCACGCGCGCCGGGTCGGCCAGGGCGACGACGTCGCCGATCACGATCAGGCAGGGCGATTCCAGACCGGCGCTGCGGGCCGTCCGCGCCAGGCCGGCGAGCGTGCAGCGCACGGCTTTCTGGCGCGGGGTGGCGCCCTGGGAAATGAGCGCGGCCGGCGTGGCGCCGGGCAGGCCGTGCAGCAGCAGTTCCGTGCCGACGTGGCCGGCCTGGAACAGCCCCATGTAGAACACCAGGGTGCGCTGGCGGTCCGCCGCCAGGGATGTCCAGTCCAGATCGCCCGCGCCGTCCTGGCGGTGGGCGGTCATCAGGCAGACGCCGGCCGCCAGGTCGCGGTGCGTGAGCGGGATGCCGGTGGCGGCCGCGCAGCCCGAGGCGGCGGTGACGCCGGGCACGACCGTCACCGGGATGCCCTGGGCGCGCAGGAATTCCATTTCTTCGCCGCCGCGCCCGAAGATGAAGGGGTCGCCGCCCTTCAGGCGCACGACCGTGAGGCCGGCCCGGGCGTGCGCCGCCAGCAGGATGTGGATGTCTTCCTGGGGCACGCTGTGCCGGCCAGCCCGCTTGCCCACGGGGATCCTGGGAGTGCCGGGACGGCAGTGGTCCAGCAGTTCCGGCGCGGCCAGGCTGTCGTGGAACACGACGTCGGCGGCCTGCAGGGCGCGCAGGCCGCGCAGGGTGATCAGGTCGGCATCGCCGGGCCCGGCCCCGACGAGCCAGACGTGCCCGGATCGGGCCTGGTCCGGGGCGGGTGACGGCGTGGGGCGGTCCGCGCCGGGGTCGGCCGGTCCGCGAAGGGATTCAGGCTGTGGCTTCGGGCGCATGGGCGGCCTCCGGATCGTGGGCGGTTTCGAGGCGGCCGATGCTCAGGGTGCCGTCGGCATCCACGCGCAGTGGCCAGCGGCGCACGCGCACGGTCTCGTCTTCCAGGCACTGGCCGGTGTCCAGGCGGAAATGCTGCTTGTACATGGGCGAGGCGACCACGGGGTGGCCCTGGAGTTCGCCGACGATGCCGCGCGCCAGGATGGCCGCGCCGCAGAAGGGATCGACGTGGTCCAGGGCGTAGGGGCCGGTGTCCGTCAGGAACACGGCGACCTGCGCGCCGTGGGCGCGGACGGCCGCGCCGGCGCCCGCGACCAGTTCGTCCAGGCGGCAGACGGCTTGCCATGCGGTAGCCTCGGCGCTGTCGTGGGCGTGCGTTCCGGCACGCGCCGGAGTCTCGGGGGCGGAGTGTTCGGCGGCGCCCTTGGCGCGCCGGTGGGTCGATGGCTTCATGGCGTGCTCCTTCATTCGGCCGGGGCGGCCAGGGCTTCCCGTTCCTGGGCGGTGGCCGGGCGCGGCTGGCCGCGTTCACGCACGTGGACGATGTGCTCGTCGGGCGCGTCGCTGTTGATCAGGGACCGGAAGCGGCGCAGGGCCTGCTCGTCTTTCAGGGTGGCGGCCCATTCGCATTCGTAGGCATCCACCAGGGACTGCATCTGGGCTTCCAGTTCCGCACCCAGGCCCAGGCTGTCGCGCACGATCACGTCCTTCAGGTAGTCCAGGCCGCCTTCCAGGCTTTCGCGCCAGGCGGCGGTGCGCTGCAGCTTGTCTGCCGTGCGGATGTAGAACATGAGGAACCGGTCGATGGTGCGGATCAGGGCGTCGTCGTCCAGGTCCGAGGCCAGCAGTTCCGCGTGCCGCGGGCGCATGCCGCCATTGCCGCACACGTACAGGTTCCAGCCCTTTTCGGTGGCGATGATGCCCACGTCCTTGCTCTGGGCCTCGGCGCATTCGCGCGTGCAGCCCGAAGCGGCCATCTTGATCTTGTGCGGGGCGCGCAGGCCCCGGTAGCGCTGCTCCAGCCGGATGGCCATGCCCACCGAGTCGCGCACGCCGAAGCGGCACCAGGTGCTGCCCACGCAGGATTTGGCCGTGCGCAGGGCCTTGCCGTAGGCGTGGCCGGATTCGAAGCCGGCGTCGATCAGTTCGCGCCAGATCGCCGGCAGCTGTTCCAGCCGAGCGCCGAACAGGTCGATGCGCTGGCCGCCGGTGATCTTGGTGTACAGGTCGTATTTGCGGGCGACTTCGCCGATGACGATCAGCTTGTCGGGCGTGATTTCCCCGCCCGGGATGCGCGGCACCACGGAGTAGGTGCCGTCCTTCTGCAGGTTGCCCAGGTAGGCGTCGTTGCTGTCCTGCAGGGGCGCGTGCCTGGGCGACAGCACATATTCGTTCCAGCACGAGGCGAAGATCGACGCCGCCGTGGGCTTGCAGATGTCGCAGCCCCGGCCCTTGCCGTGGCGGGCGATCAGGGTTTCGAAATCGCGGATGCCGTTGACGCGGACGATGTGGTAGAGCTCCTGGCGGCTGTGGGGGAAGTGTTCGCACAGGCTGTGGTCCACGGCGATGCCCCGGCGCTGCAGTTCGCTTTCCAGCACCTGCTTGACCAGGGGCAGGCAGCCGCCGCAGGTGGTGCCGGCGCGGGTGCGCGTCTTCAGGTCGCCCAGGGTGGTGCAGCCGTCGGCGATGGCGCCGCACAGGGCGCCCTTGCTGACCTGGTTGCAGGAGCAGATCTGCGCCGTGTCGGGCAGCGCGTCCACGCCCAGCGCCGGCGCGGCGCCGGCCTGCGGCGCGATCAGGGATGCGGGCTGCTCGGGCAGGTCCAGGCCGTTGCTGAAATACTGGTCCAGCAGGCCGAAGGCCCCGGTGTCGCCCACCAGGACGGCGCCCCGCAGGCGCTTGCCCTTCGGATCCATGACCAGCTTGCGGTACGTGCCGGCCAGCGTGTCCTCGAACACGCAGCTGACGCTGCCGGGTGCGCGCCCGTGGGCGTCGCCGATGGACCCGACTTCCACGCCCAGCAGCTTGAGCTTGGTGCCGGGCAGAAGCCCCTGGAAGACCGGCGCGTCGCGGCCCAGCAGGTGGGCGGCGCAGACCCGCGCCATTTCGTAGCCGGGCGCGACCAGGCCGAAAGTGCCGCCCTGCCAGCTGGCGACTTCGCCGATGGCGTAGACGTCGGGGTCGGAACTGCGGCAGTGCGCGTCGATCACGATGCCGCCGCGCTCGCCGATCACCAGGCCGCAGTTGTGCGCCAGGCGGTCGCACGGCCGGATGCCGGCGGAAAAGACCACCATGTCGGTTTCCAGGAAGTCGCCGTCCGAGAAGCGCAGGCGGTGGCGCGAGCGCAGGCCGTCGCCGATGGACGCAGTCATCTTGGACGTGTGGACGTGGATGCCCAGGGCTTCGATCTTGCTGCGCAGCAGGCGCCCGCCGGGCTCGTCCAGCTGCGCCGCCATCAGGTGGGCGGAAAACTCGACCACATGGGTGTCCAGGTCCAGGTTGCGCAGGGCGCGTGCCGCCTCCAGCCCCAGCAGGCCGCCGCCGATGACCACGCCGCGCCGGCTGCCGGCCGCGCAGGCGCGGATGGCCTCCACGTCTTCGAGCGTGCGGTAGGGCAGGCAGCCGGGCCGGTCCGCGCCCTCGATGGGTGGGATGAAGGGGTTGGATCCCGTGGCGATGACCAGTTTGTCGTAGGGGTGGAATTGCTCGTCCGAGACGTGGACGCGCCGCCGCTTGCGGTCGATCCAGGCGGCCCGCGTGTCCCGCAGCACGGTGATGCGGTGCTCGCGGAAGAAATCCTCGTCGGCCAGCGCCAGGTCTTGCGTGCTGGCGCCATCGAAGCACTGGCTGAGCCGTACCCGGTCGTAGGCCGGGCGGGGTTCGGCGCAAAGCACGGTGATGTCGTAGCCATGCGCTTCGCGTGCGAGTTCTTCCAGGAGGCGGTGGCCGACCATGCCGTGGCCGATGACGACCAGGCGCGGTGCGGCTTGCGGGCCCGCGGCGGAGGCGGGCAGGTCGTGGGGGTTCATGGTGTGCTCCGGTAATCTGGGGGTGCTCATGGGGGTCAGGGCCGTGCGGCAGAGGCGTCCAGCGCCGGCCGCGTGCCGGGCTCACGCTCGGCAGCGGCGGCGGGAACGGCTGCCGGTGCGAGCATCGGCGCGGGCGAGGCCGCCCGGTAGGCGCCGGCGACGAAGACGGCGCCGCCGACGATGTTCCCCAGCGTCACCCACGCCAGGTTCCAGGCCATGCCGCCCAGGCTCACGGTCTCGGGGTGATTGCCGATCAGCGCCAGCAGCAACAGCGTCATGTTGGCCACGCTGTGTTCGTAGCCGCTGGCGATGAAGGCCATCAGGCACCAGAAAATGACGATGCAGCGGGCGCTGTCGGAAGAGACACGCGCCGACATCCAGACCGCCAGGCATACCAGCCAGTTGCACAGCACGGCACGGGCGAACAGGCTGGCGGCCGTGCCGTTCATCTTGTGCGAGGCGACGGTCATGAGCAGGCCCTGCGGGTCGTCCAGCAGCCCGCCGCCTCCGCCCATGACGAACAGGCCCGCCAGCACGGCGGCGCCGCACAGGTTGCCGATCCAGCTCACGCCCAGGACCGAGAACGCCTCGGCCCAGCTGCCCTGGCCCCGGTAGCGGCGCAGCGCCATGACCATGGTGTGGCCGGTGAACAGCTCGGCGCCGGCGATGACCACGAGGATCAGCGCGATGCCGAACGTGGCGCCCATGACGAGCGGCCGGACGTTCGCCGGTATGTGGTTGCCCAGGCTGAGGATCAGGATGATGCCCAGGCCGATGTAGGCGCCGGCCAGCATGCAGCCCACGAAAAATCCAAGGGGCGCGCGGCGCAGCAGGCCGAGTTTGGCGTTGGCGGCTTTCACGAAGCCGTCGATGGTGTCGTCGTACATAGGTGCTCCCTGTCGGTGAAAGGACTTCATTCAGGGTTAAGCAATTCACGTGCCAACTTTTCCGTCCGGGACCGGGCCGCCTGCCGCGAGGCGCGCTGCGCCTGGGTTGCGGTGCCTGGCGCCGCCGTGCGGCGGGCGGGTAGCGACTCCGGCCCGGGCCGGCCGCGAAGGTCGCCGGTGGGGCGTGCCTGCATCAATGCGGTGCCGGGGTGCACCATGGACGGCCGTGCCAATCCTGTCCCGTCACTGTGCTGACGACGGGCGTGCTTGGGCCTAGAATGAGGATATGGAACCGCTCAATGCCCTTCGCTTTGCCGTGAGCGACCGCATCAATGATGCAGAGGTCGGGCTCAAGCACGTGCCTTTGAGTCTGCTGGGGGAGTTTCAGAAAGACGTCACCGAGTTCTTGCGGGGAACCTCCAGGGACATCGATCCGTCCGAGGTGTTGGTCTCAATGGAAGACGGCTCGTTGGCTCTGGTGGCGACCGGACTGATGGCGGCAACCACGTTATGGGCGGATCTGGCTCGGCTAGAAACGCAGGATGCATTGAGTCGGATCGACCCAAAACGGGCTGCCGTGATCGAACGCTGGCAGGCGTCTTCGCGGCAGAATCCCCATCGCGTTTATCGTGTGGCCGATGTCGATGAGCGCCTGAACTGGCTCATCAGCCATGAGACGAGCTTCCGCAAGGTCGAAGATCCATGGGTGGCTGTCGAGAAATATGTCCATGGCCGGATCGTGGACTGGGGGGGCAAGGTCAGGGTCAATGTCCACCTGGAAATGGACGATGGCACGGTACTGAAGATCTCGGCAACCCAGGATCTGCTGGCCCGGGAAGAAAAGAATCGCTTGTATCGCCCTGCGTTGCTTCACATCGCGGCGGAGGAAAATCTGCTGACCGGCATGATCCGTCATCCCAGGCTGCTCTCGTTCGAGTCGCACCAGCCCGTTTATGACGAGGCGGAGTTCGACGCGATGGTACGGCGCGGGACGGTTGCATGGTCGGGTGTCTCCGATGTGACCGCCTGGCTGGAAGACCTGAGAAATGGTGGGGCATGACGACATCGGTCTTGCTCGATACCAGCTTCCTGATTTCCCTGGTCGATGGGAGTCGACTGCATCATCGTGTGGCGGTCAAGTATTACCAGTTTCTGCTGGGGCGGCAGATTCCCATGTATTTCTCTGCCATCGTGGCGGCGGAGTTCGGCGTGAAGCAGTCGATCACGGATCTTCCCCTCAAGAACTTCCGATCCATCCCGTTCAATGTGCCTCATGGCCAGGTGGCGGGTGTTTTATGGAATGATCTCAACCCGTATGAATCCGGCGTATCGCGGCGGGTGGCACGGGACGATGTGAAATTGATCGCCCAGGCCTGCCACGAAATCCAGCCCTGTTCTTGTTTGGGTGTGGCTGGACGCCATGTCTTGCGTGTGATTTACTTGGATGCCTCCGGCAGCCGCCGTATCTATGAAGGTGCCCGGGAACACGCCGGCCCGTCGTGGGCACAGCCTAAAGATCCTGTTCCTGCATGGCATTTGCATCATCACTTCCCTTTCTACGGAACAGCGCCGCGCACGCATGCCTGACCTGATCGAAATCCCCGCAACCGACGGCTTGCACATCGCGCTGGCCTATGCCACGCCCGGCAACCTGACCGGCCGGCCGGTGTACGCGCCCGGCGCCCGTTGCGCCCTGAGGCCGGCCGCGGCCGATTGCCTCTTGCGTGCGGCCCGGGCCGCACACCGCGCGGGCCTGGCCCTGGCCGTCTACGACGCCTACCGCCCGGCGGCTGCCCAGGCGGTGTTCTGGCGGATGCTGCCCGATCCGCGCTACGTGGCGGACGCGGCCCAGGGATCGAACCACACGCGCGGCGTGGCGGTGGACGTCGGGCTGCTGGACGCCGACGGTTCGCCCCTGGACATGGGCACGGATTTCGACGACATGCGCGACCAGTCGCATCACGACCGCGACGATGTGCCGCCCGACGCGCAGCGCAACCGCCATCTGTTGCTGGGGATCATGCTGCAGGCCGGCTTCCGGTCGATCCCGACGGAGTGGTGGCATTACGAATTGCCCGACGCGCGGGAATATGCGTTACTGCCGGAGAGCGACCTGGTACGGGTCGTCGCTGACTGATCTGTGTGCCGGCCCGCGCGGGCCGGATACGGGGGCGGACGCGGTCTTGCCAAGGCTCGGGCGTTCCGCCGATGGGGTTTTCATTGGACGGAGGCGATATGCAATTCACGATTCGCACGGGTATCCGCCGCGCCTTGATGGCGGCGGTGATGGGCGTGGGGGCCTGTATCCTGTCGGGCGGCGCGCTCGCGGCCACGCCGGCCGATACGCTGGTGATCGGCAAGCCCGCCGATCCCCAGACCCTGGATCCGGCCGTCACCATCGACAACAACGACTGGACCGTCACCTACCCGGCCTATCAGCGCCTGATGCGCTACAAGCAGGTCGACGGCCACGGCTCGACCGAAGTCGAAGGCGACCTGGCCGCCAGTTGGTCGGCTTCGCCGGACAACCTAGTCTGGACATTCAAGCTGCACGACGGCCAGAAGTTTTCCGACGGCACGCCCGTGGATGCCCAGGCCGTGAAGCAGTCCTTCGAGCGGCTGCTGGCCAAGAAACAAGGGCCGTCCGAAGCTTTCCCCGCCGACATGAAGGTCGATGCCACGGATGCGCTCACCGTGCGCTTCACGCTGCAGAAGCCATTCGCGCCGTTCCTCTACACGCTGGCCAACAACGGCGCGTCCATCGTCAACCCCAAGGCCATGCAGCGCGACGACGCGGACGCCTGGCTGTCGGGCCACACCGCGGGCTCGGGGCCCTATCAGCTGGTGTCCTGGCAAAAGGGCCAGTCGCTGGTGCTGGAACGCAATCCGAACTACGCCGGCTCCAAGAAGCCCACGCTCGACAAGTTCGTGGTGAAGATCGTGCCGGAAGCCTCCGCGCGCCGCCTGCAGCTGCAGAAGGGCGACCTGGACGTGGCCGAGGAACTGCCGGTGGATCAGCTCCAGGCCCTGAAAAAGGACCAGGCCGTGCACGTGGCGGAATTCCCGTCGCTGCGGGTGACCTACCTGTACCTGAACAACGCCAGGGGGCCGCTGCAGAACGCTGACCTGCGCCGCGCCGTGGTGGCCGCGCTGGATTACCAGGGCATCGTGGACGGCATCATGATGGGGCAGGCCAAGCAGATGCGCGGTCCGATCCCCGAGGGCATGTGGGGGCATGACGCCGATCTGCCGCAACCCAAGCAGGACGTGGCGGCGGCCAAGGCGCTGGTGGAAAAGGCCGGCGGGGTGAAGTCGCCGCTGCTGCTGCGCTATTCCACCCAGGATCCCGCCTGGGAACCCATCGCGCTCACGGTGCAGGCCAATCTCACTGCCATCGGCGTGCCGGTCAAGCTCGAAAAACTGGCCAACGCCACGCTGCGCGAGAACCTTGGCCAGGGCAATTTCGATATTTCCATCGGCAACTGGAGCCCCGATTTCGCGGATCCCTACATGTTCACCAGCTACTGGTTCGATTCGGACAAGAAGGGGCTGGCGGGCAACCGGTCCTTCTATGCCAATCCCCAGGTGGACCAGTGGCTGCGCGAAGCCGCCACCCTGAGCGAGCAGGCGCCGCGTGTGGCGCTGTACAAGCAGGTCCAGGAGCAGGTCGTGAAGGACGCGGCCTATGCCTACCTGTACCAGAAGAACTACCAGGCCGGGCTGGGGGCGAACGTCAAGGGCTTCGTCTTCAATCCCATGCTCGAACGCGTCTTCAACGTCGCCGACATGACGAAATAAGATGAATGTGTCCTGGCTGTCCGTGGTGCGGCGGCGGCTGGCCAGCCTGGTCTGGGTGGTGGTCGGGGTGTCCCTGATCACCTTCGCCATTTCCCATCTGGTGCCCGGCGACCCGGCCCGCCTGGTGGCGGGCGACCGGGCCACGCCGGAAATCGTGGCCCACATCCGCGCGCAGCTGGGCCTGGACCTGCCCCTGCCGCAGCAGTATCTGCGCTACATGGGGCAGTTGCTGCAGGGGGATCTCGGCACATCGATCCGCACGCACCGCCCGGTGCTGCAGGATATCGCCGCGTTCTTTCCCGCCACGCTCGAGCTGGCCCTGACGGCCCTGCTGCTGGCAACGCTGCTGGGCATCCCGCTGGGCGTGCTGTCGGCGGTGTACCGCAACCGCTTCATCGACCACATCGCCCGCACGCTGGCCGTCACCGGCATTTCCACTCCCGCCTTCTGGCTGGGGCTGGGCCTGATCGTGGTGTTCTACGGCAAGCTCGGCTGGCTGCCGGGGGGCGGGCGCATCGACCAGGGCCTGTCTCCTCCCCCAGGCATCACGGGGCTGTACCTGATCGACGCGGCGGTGGCCGGCGACTGGGTGGTCTGGCGCAGCGCGCTCGAACACATGATCCTGCCCGCGCTGACGCTGGGCTTCGTGCACCTGGGCGTGGTCGCGCGGCAGGTGCGTTCGTCCATGCTGGAGCAGCTGGGCGAGGACTACGTCCGCACCGCCCGGGCCTACGGCCTGGGTTCGTGGACGGTGGTGGTGCGCCACGCGCTGCCCAACGCGCTGATCCCGTCGGTGACGGTGCTGGGCCTGGCCCTGGGCGATCTGCTGTACGGGGCGGTGCTGACGGAAACCGTGTTCGGCTGGCCGGGCATGGGGGCCTATGTGGTGGATTCGATCCAGGCGCTGGATTTCCCGGCCGTGATGGGGTTCGCCGTGGTGGTGTCCTTTGCCTATGTGATCCTGAACCTGCTGGTGGACCTGCTGTACCGGCGGCTCGATCCGCGCATCCGGGAGGTCGGCTGATGCGCTACCTGCTGTACCAGTTGCGCCGCAATCCCCTGATGCTGCTGGGGCTGGCGATCCTGGCGGCGGTGGGCCTGGCCGTGTTGCTGGCCGACTGGGTGGCGCCCTACGATCCCGAACGCATCGACCTGGTGCACCGGCTGGCCGCGCCGTCGGCGGCGCACTGGTTCGGTACCGACGAAGTGGGCCGGGACATCTTCAGCCGCGTGCTTTACGGCGGGCGCCAGTCCATCGGGGTGGGGCTGTTCGTGGCCGGCTGCGCCAGCGTGGCGGGTGCCGTGATCGGCTGCTTTTCCGGAATCATGGGCGGCCGCTTCGACAGCCTGGTCATGCGGACCATGGATGTGGTGCTGTCGGTGCCTTCGCTGGTGTTGATCATGGCGCTGGCGGCGGCGCTGGGGCCCAGCCTGTTCAATGCCATGCTGGCGATCACGCTGGTGCGCATCCCGTTCTACGTGCGGCTCGCGCGCGGGCAGACGCTGAGCATCCGCGAAATGGCCTATGTGCAGGCGGCCTGGACCTTCGGCGCGACACGCCGCCATGCGGTGCGCTGGCATGTGGCGCGCAACGCCGCCTCGCCCATCGTGGTGCAGGCCACACTGGACATCGGCGGGGCGATCCTGATGGCGGCAGCGCTGGGCTTCATCGGCCTGGGGGCGCAGCAGCCCACCGCCGAATGGGGCGCCATGGTGGCGACCGGCCGCAATTTCCTGCTGGACCAGTGGTGGTACACCGTGACGCCGGGCTGCGCGATCCTGGTGACGGCCCTGGCCTGCAACCTGGTGGGCGATGGGGTGCGCGATCTGCTGGACCCCAAGGCGAGGGTGAAATGAGCGCCGATCCGGCATCCCTGCAAGCCCGGGCAGGGCGTTCCGCCCCCGGGCTGCTGGCTGGCGCGCTGGACAGTGGCGTGGCCGAGCCCGTCCTCGAGATCCGCGATCTGTCGCTGGAATTCCCCGTCTTCGGCGGCGCGGTCTGTGCGCTGGGCGGTGTCAGCCTGCGCGTCATGCCGGGCGAGATCGTCGGCGTGGTGGGCGAATCCGGCTCGGGCAAGTCGGTCACGGCCATGGCGGCGCTGCGGCTGCTGCCCCCCGGGGGTCACCGGATCACGGGCGGCAGCCTGCGCCTGTGCGGCGAAGACGTGCTGGCCGCCTCCGAAGCGCGCATGCGGGAATGGCGCGGGCGCCGCGCGGCGATGATCTTCCAGGAGCCCATGACGGCCCTGAATCCCACCCGGCGCATCGGCGACCAGCTGACGGGCGTGCTGCGCGCCCATCACCGCCTGGGCCGGCGCGAGGCGCTGGAGCGCGCGGAAGCCCTGCTGCGCGACATGATGATTCCCGACCCGGACCGGGTGCTCCGGGCCTATCCCTTCGAACTGTCCGGCGGCATGCGACAGCGGGTGATGGCGGCGATGGCGTTTTCCTGCGACCCGGCGCTGCTGATCGCCGACGAGCCCACCACGGCGCTGGACGTGACGGTGCAGCGCCAGGTGCTGCAGCTGCTGCGCTTCCGCGCCCGCGAGCGCGGGGCCGCGATCCTGTTCATCACGCATGACATGGCGGTGGTGTCCCAGTTCTGCGACCGGGTGTACGTCATGTATGCGGGGACGGTGGTCGAGCAGGGGCCGACCGGCCGGGTGCTGAACGCGCCGCGCCATCCCTACACGCGCGGCCTGCTGGACGGCCTGCCGG
Source organism: Castellaniella daejeonensis (assembly GCF_039523555.1). NCBI lineage: Bacteria > Pseudomonadati > Pseudomonadota > Betaproteobacteria > Burkholderiales > Alcaligenaceae > Castellaniella > Castellaniella daejeonensis. The sequence goes on along the minus strand of NZ_BAAAFN010000009.1, from coordinate 153,164 downwards.
AACGCGCCGCGCCCGGTTCGGACCTGGCCTCGATCCCGGGACGGGTGCCCGACATGCGCCGGCCGCCGCAGGGGTGCGTGTTTTCCGATCGCTGCGCTTTCGCGGATGATATGTGCCGGCGGCGGCCCGCGCTCGAGCCGTTGCCGGGAGATGATCTGCAGCGCCGCGTGGCCTGCTGGCATCCCCTGCCGCCCGCGCCGGCGGCACAGGCCGTGGGAGACGTGCAATGACGGCTGCCGTCCCGGGCGCGCCGGTGCTCGATGCCCATGAAATCCACGTGCGTTTCCCGCTCGCCCGCGACTGGCGGGGGCGGGCGGTGCGCCATGCCCATGCCCTGAACGGCGTCAGCCTGCAGGTGCGGCGCGGCGAGGCCTTCGGCATCGTCGGCGAATCCGGCTGCGGCAAGAGCACGCTGGCGGCCGTGCTGATGGGCCTGCTGAAGCCCTCCGAAGGCGAACTGCGCAGGCTGCCGCGTGCCGATGGGCGGCCGGCCGACGTCCAGATCGTGTTCCAGGATCCGCAGTCCTCGCTGGATCCCCGCCTGCCGGCCTGGAAGGTCATCATCGAGCCCCTGGTGGCGGCCGGGCGCGGCTCCGTGGACAGGGCCGCCCTGCGGGCGCGGGCCGAGGTCCTGGCCCGGCAGGTGGGCCTGCGGCCCGAGCAGCTCGGCCGTTATGTGCATGAATTCTCGGGCGGACAGCGCCAGCGGATCGCCATCGCCCGGGCGCTGGCGACCGAACCGGACGTGATCGTGCTCGACGAGCCCACGTCCGCGCTGGACATCTCCGTGCAGGCGCAGATCCTCAACCTGCTGCGGGAACTGCGCCGCGCCCACGGCCTGACCTATGTGCTGATTTCGCACAATGTCTCGGTCGTGCGTCACCTGTGCGACCGGGTGGCGGTGATGTACCTGGGCCAGGTGGTGGAGCAGGGGCCGGCCGCGCAGGTGCTGGAATCTCCGCGCCATCCCTACACGCGCGAACTGCTGGACGCGGTACCCCGCCTGGACCGGCCCTGGCCCGAAGACGAGCTGGCGCCGCCGGCCGAACTGCCGGGCAACGCCGTCCTGCCGCAAGGCTGTTTCTTCCGCGGCCGCTGCCCCTGGGCCACGACCGGCTGCGATCGGCCCCAGGTGCTCCTGGCCCGGCCCGACGCGCCCCTGCACGCGTACCGCTGCCACGTGGCGGGGACGCGGTAGCAGTGCGCCCGCACCGCCGCCGTCCGGGCGGCGGGAAGCGTCCGGCATCGCGGGGGCTGCGGGCGTTGCGGGAACTACCGGGGTATCTTTGCGACTATCCGCCCCGCAACCGTTTTCCTATCCTGTCCCTTCCATACGAACAGGAGAGTCGACATGCGGGAACGACTGGATTGCGCGGTGCTGGCGCCGGGCAGGGAAGACTGGGCAGGCGCCCTGCGCGGCCCCCACCTGGGCGGGCGGCTGATGTTGCACATCCCGCAGCAGACGCACGGTTCGGCGGCCGATGCGCTGGCCGATCCCGCCATGGCGCGGGGCCGCTACGATGCCGGGCTGCTGTATGTGGACGAATCCTCGATCCGCGACTGGCGCACCGCCCTGGCCGCCCTGGCGGGCCGCCTGCCGGCGGTGCTGCTGATCTATGCGGTCGGTCTCCGGGCCCAGGCGGTGCGCGACCTGATGGCGCTGGGGGCGGCCGATTTCGTGCGGCCGCCCTTCTGTCCCGAAGAACTGCGCGCCCGCCTGGACCATGCCCTGAATCGGCTGGCGCCCGCCCGCATTTCCGAGCACGTGCCGGCCTATGGCGCCGGCCTGGCCGGTTCCGGGCCGGCGGGGCAGTGCGCGCATCCGGTGCGGTCCGGCATGCCCGAACCCCCCGTCACCGAATCCGAGATCCATCTCTGCGACACGATCCTGGACCGCTCCGGCAGCGAGTTGGAAGCCTATGCGGTGGCCGTGGCCATGCAGCGGGCCACGTCGCGGGAATCCTTCCGTGCCGCCAAGTGCCAGGTGGTCGCCCGGTTCGAGCGCGCCTACATTCGCGCAGCCCTGGGGCGGTATGCGGGCAACATCACGCTGGCGGCGCGCATGGCCCAGAAGCACCGGCGTGCATTCTGGGCGCTGATGCGCAAGCACGACATCGATCCCGCGCCTTACCGACGCACGGCTGCCCCTGAATGAAACAGGGCATGGAATCGCCCCTGGGGGACGGTTCCATGCCCTGGCTGATCCGGCTGCCCCGGGCGGCGGGCCGCCCGAAATGTATGGCCGGACGCGCGGGTCAGGCTTACCGGTTGCCCTGTGCCTGGAAATATTCCCGCGTCAGCTTCACCACCAGCGGGCTGAGCAGGATCAGCGAGATCAGGTTGGGCAGCGCCATCAGGCCGTTCAGCGTGTCGGCCAGCAGCCAGGCGAAGTCCAGCTGGCTGATGGCGCCAAAGGGAATCACCAGCACCCACACGATGCGGTAGGGCAGGGTCGATTTCGTGCCCAGCAGGAATTCCCAGCACTTTTCGCCGTAGTAGCTCCAGCCCAGGATGGTGGTGAAGGCGAACACCACCAGCGACAGGGTCAGGATGGCCCCGCCGATGCCCGGCATGGAGACCTCGAAGGCGCTGGCCGACAGGGCGGCCCCGCTGGCCCCGCTGCTCCAGACGCCCGAGCACACGATGGCCAGGCCGGTGATGCTGCAGATGATGATGGTGTCGATGAACGTGCCCATCATGCCGATCAGGCCCGATTGCACGGCATTGGTGGTGGTGCCGGCCGCCTGGGCGATCCCGGCGGAGCCCAGACCGGCCTCGTTGGAGAAGATCCCGCGTGCCACGCCGTAGCGGATTGCGGCCATGACGGCGGCGCCCGCGAAACCGCCGGTGGCGGCGATGGGCGAGAAGGCGTGCGTGAAGATCAGGCCCAGGGATTCGGGGATGCGCTCGGCGTTGATGATCAGCACGACCAGTCCGGCCAGCACGTAGGCCACGCACATGAACGGCACCAGGGACGCGGCGACGGCGCCGATGCGCTTGATGCCGCCCAGCACCACCAGGCCGATCAGGACCATGGTGACCACGCCCGTCACCCACAGCGGGATGGAGAAAGTCGATTCCAGGGCCTGGGCCATGCTGTTGACCTGGACCATGTTGCCGATGCCGAAGCCGGCGAAGCCGCCGAAGATGGCAAAGGCCACGCCCAGCCACAGCCATTTGCGGCCGAGGCCGTTCTTGATGGCGTACATGGGGCCGCCCGCGTGTTCGCCGCGGTCGTCCTTTTCACGGAAATGGACGGCGAGCACGACTTCGCAGTACTTGGTGGCCATGCCGACCAGGGCCGTGCACCACATCCAGAACAGGGCGCCCGGGCCGCCGACGGCGATGGCGGTGGCGACCCCGGCAATGTTCCCGGTGCCGACGGTGGCCGCCAGGCAAGTCATCAGCGCTTCGAACGGGCTGATTTCACCGGTGGCGGTATCGCCCCGGTGGCGGCCGCGCCAGATCATCGTGAAACCCGTGCCGATGCGCCGCAGCGGCATCAGCTTCAGGAGCACCATCAGGAAGAAACCGGTGCCCAGGATGAGGACCAGCATCGGCGGCCCCCAGACCAGGCCGTTGATCTGGTTGACGAGTTGATTCAGGGATTCCATGATTGACGACACCCTCCAATGTAGAAATTTTCCGAATGCTAACATCAGGGTTTTAGGTAAAACACCTGAAATTCGGGTCTAAACAGTAAAAATTTCTATCCTGGCGGGAAAAAGGCGGGGTTTAGGGAAAACGATGATGTCCGGGACGGGGTCTGAGAGACTTCCCGGGCGGGGTGTCAGCCCCGATTCCCCAGGCCGGGTAAAATCCCTGCAACGTCCCCGCACGGACGATTTCCCGGATCCGTGGTGGACACCCGCACATCGGATCCCGTGCCGTTCTCCTAGGATCCGCTGTGCCCGAACTGAAAAACGACACCTTCCTGCGCGCCCTGCTGCGCCAGCCTGTGCCCTATACTCCGCTGTGGATGATGCGCCAGGCCGGGCGCTACCTGCCCGAATACAACCAGACCCGGGCGCAGGCCGGATCCTTCATGGGGCTGGCCCAGAATCCGGAATATGCCTGTGAAGTCACGCTGCAGCCGCTGCGGCGTTTCGATCTGGACGCGGCCATCCTGTTTTCCGACATCCTCACGGTGCCCGACGCGATGGGGCTGGGCCTGCAGTTCGTCGCCGGCGAAGGCCCGCGCTTCGAGCGCCCCCTGCGCGACGAGGCCGCCATCCAGGCCCTGCAGGTGCCTGACCTCGACCGCCTGCGCTATGTGTTCGACGCGGTTGCGCTGATCCGCCGCGAGCTTGCGGGCGCGGTGCCGCTGATCGGGTTTTCCGGCAGCCCCTGGACCCTGGCCTGCTACATGGTCGAAGGCGCGGGCAGTTCCGATTACCGTGAAATCAAGACGCTGCTGTACCGGCGGCCCGATTTGCTGCATCGCATCCTGTCGGTCAACGCCCAGGCCGTGCAGGCCTACCTGAACGCCCAGATCCAGGCGGGCGCCCAGGCCGTGATGGTGTTCGACAGCTGGGGCGGGGTGCTGGCCGACGGCCTGTTCCAGCAGTTCTCGCTGGCCTACACCCGCCAGGTGCTGGACGGCCTGGTCCGCGAACGCGAAGGCCGGCGCGTGCCGGTCATCGTCTTCACCAAGGGCGGGGGGCAGTGGATCGAGGACATCGCCGCCGCGGGTTGCGACGCCGTCGGGCTCGACTGGACGGCCAATCTGGCCGCTGCCCGCCGCCGGGTCGGCGACCGGGTCGCGCTGCAGGGCAACCTGGATCCCATGACCCTGTTCGGCGGCGATGCGGCCATCCGCGCCGAAGTCCGGCGCGTGCTGGCCGATTTCGGCCCGGTCGGGGCCGGCGGCCATGTCTTCAACCTGGGACACGGGATTTCCCAGCACACGCCGCCCGAGGCGGTGTCCGTCCTGGTCGAAGAAGTCCACGCCGCCAGCCGCGCGTATCATCCGGGTTGAACCGGGGTATCTGGCGCGCAGGAAACGGCGGGGCGAAAGCAGGGTATTCCAGACCCCTGGCGGATCGGGGTTTTTCGCCTTCACCGGTCCGGAAAACGGCTTGGGCCGGGCTGTTTGAAGTGGAAAACCACGCATGATGCGGCTTGTGGCGGCTCCGCGATTTTTGTGCTTATGCACAAAAATGACGAGCATCAGGGTTTACGCTGAACATTCCAGAATGATTCTTGCTATGTTGCGCAAATCGTTGTTTTAAATAAGAAAATTCTCTTATTGTGGAAAGCATTGAGAGACTTGACCATTTGAGCGGCTTGATGTTGGCTCCTTTGCACTGCGATTCTCCACAAAGTTATCCACAGGCCGGGCGCAACGGGGCTGCGGCGGGGCGGCCATGCCGCTGAAACGCCCGGCGGATGCGGCTTCGGGGCGGATCATGGCATCCGGCGATCCGGTCGCGGACGCCGTTCCGGTGCCCGATGCGCCCGCCGGGGCCCAGACGCCGGTCTACCTGGCCGTGGCGCTGGATGTGCCCCTGCCCGGCCTGTTCGATTATTCGCATGACCGGCCGGTGGCGCCTGGTGTGCGCGTGCGGGTGATGTTCGGCCGCCGGGCCATGGTGGGCATGGTGTGGGCGGTCCGCGCTGAGCCGGGCGTGGACGCGGATCGCGTGCGGCCGATCGAGGCGGTGCTCGACGACCTGCCGCCCATGCCGGCCGACTGGCTGCGGCTGGCGGAATTTGCCGCCCATTATTACCACCGGCCGCTGGGCGAAGTGCTGCTGCCGGTGTTGCCGCCATCTCTGCGACGGCCGGCCGCCTATACCGGGGCCCGATCGGCGGGCGGCCCCGTGTGCCGGGCCGATCGGCGGCCCGGGGCGACGCGCGCCGCCCGCGCGCGCAAGGGCGCTGGCCAGCCCGGTGTTGCCGCGCCGCTCGAACCAGGGGATGCCGCCGCGCCGGACGATGCCGGCCCCGTCCTGACCGATGCCCAGGCCCGCGCCCTGGCAGGACTGCGGGATCTGCTGGCCGCCGGCAACGGCGTGGCGCTGCTGCATGGCGTGACGGGCAGCGGCAAGACCGAGCTTTACCTGCGGTTGGCGCGGCAGGTGATCGCGGCGGGACGGCAGGCGCTGCTGCTGGTGCCCGAAATCAATCTCACTCCGCAGCTGGAACACAGCGTGCGCGAACGCCTGGGCGACCGGCTGGCCGTGATCCACAGCCGCCTGTCCGAGGGCGAACGCCTGCGTGCCTGGCTGCGGGCTTCGCGCGGCCAGGCCGATATCCTGCTGGGCACGCGCCTGGCCCTGTTCACGCCCATGCCCCGCCTGGGGCTGATCGTGGTCGACGAGGAGCACGACGCATCCTACAAGCAGCAGGACGGCCTGCGCTATTCGGCGCGCGACCTGGCGGTGTGGCGTGGTCACGACCTGGGCATCCCGGTGGTGCTGGGTTCGGCCACGCCGTCCCTGGAAACCTGGCGCCATGCGCTGGATGGGGACTACCGGCTGCTGTCCCTGCCGGAACGCGCCCAGGCCCAGCCATTGCCGGAAATCCGCCTGGTGGACACGCGCCGCGCCCGGCTGGAGCAGGGTTTCACGCCCCAACTGCTGGATGCGCTGGAAGCCCGGCTGGCGCAAGGCGAGCAAAGCCTGGTGTTCATCAACCGGCGCGGCTATGCCCCGGTGCTGCGCTGCGTGTCCTGCGCCTGGGTCAGCCAGTGCCGGCGCTGCACGGCGCACATGGTGCTGCACCGCCTGGGCGGACGGCACGTGCTGCAATGCCACCACTGCGGCGATGCCATGCCGGTGCCGCGCGCCTGCCCCGATTGCGGCGATCCCGACATCCAGCCCATGGGGCGGGGCACGCAGCGGGTCGAGGAATTCCTGGCGGAACGCTTTTCCGGCGCGCGCATCCTGCGCATCGATGCCGATGCCACCCGCCTGAAGGGCAGCGCCGAGGCCCTGTTCGCCAGGGCGCACGCCGGCGAGGCCGATATCCTGGTCGGAACGCAGATGGTGTCCAAGGGGCACGATTTCGCGCGCCTGGGGCTGGTGGGCGTGCTGAACGCCGATGCCATGCTGTTCTCGCAGGATTTCCGCGCGCCCGAGCGGCTGTTCGCGCAACTGATGCAGGTGGCCGGCCGGGCCGGCCGGCGCCAGGGGGGTGCGCAGGTGATCGTGCAGACGGATTATCCCGACCAGGCGGTCTACCAGGCCTTGCTGCGGCACGACTACGCGCGTTTTGCCGCTTATGCCCTGGAAGAACGCCGTGATCTCGGGCTGCCGCCGTTTTCCAGCCAGGCCCTGCTGACGGCCCAGGCGGTCCGGGTGCGCGATGCGCTGGATTTCCTGGAAGCCGCGCGTGCCCGGGCGCAGTCTCTGCCCGAGTCCGCGGGTGTCAGACTGCACGATCCCGTGCCGCTGCGCATCGTGCGCGTGGCACGGGTGGAGCGCGCCCAGCTGCTGTTCGAGTCGGATGGGCGCGGCGCGCTGCACCGGCTGCTGCGGACGCTGCTGCCGGGGCTGGACGAACTGGCCCGGGGCGCCGTCCAGCACTGGGGGATCGAGGTCGATCCCCAGGAGATCTGAAGCCGTGGCCCCGGGATCCACTCTGCCGCAAGGCCTGAACGCCCGCCAGCGCGAGGCGGTGCTCTACCTGGACGGCCCGTGCCTGGTGCTGGCGGGCGCGGGCAGCGGCAAGACCCGCGTCATCACCCAGAAAATGGCCTATCTGCTGCGCGAGTGCGGCTATCAGGCCCGCCACGTGGTGGCGCTGACTTTCACCAACAAGGCGGCGCGTGAAATGAACGAGCGGGTCCGCACCCTGGTGGATCCCAGGCTGCTGCGCGGGTTGACCGTGGGCACCTTCCATTCGCTGGGGCTGCGTTTCCTGCGCGAGGAATACGCTGGTGCGGGCCTGAAGCGCGGTTTTTCGATCCTGGACGCCACCGACGCTCAGGGCATCGTCCAGGAACTGCTGGCCACGACCGACCGTGCCCGCCTGCGGGCCGTGCAGCAGACGATTTCCCTGTGGAAGAACGCCTTGCTGGATCCGGACGGCGCGGCACGCGTGGCCCAGGGGCCCGACGAGGCCGAGGCCGTGCGCGTCTACCGCAGCTACGAGGCCACCCTGCGGGCCTACCAGTCGGTGGATTTCGACGACCTGATCCGCCTGCCCGCGCAGATGCTGGCGGCCGACGAGGCCCTGCGCGCGCGCTGGCAGGCGCGGGTCCAGTACCTGCTGGTGGATGAATACCAGGACACCAACGCCTGCCAGTACCAGCTGGTGCGCATGCTGTGCGGAGACCGGGCCATGTTCACGGCGGTGGGCGACGATGACCAGGCGATCTATGCCTGGCGGGGCGCCACGGTGGAAAACCTGGCCCAGCTGGCGCGCGACTATCCTTCGCTGCGGCTGATCAAGCTGGAACAGAACTACCGCTCGGTCCAGACGATCCTGGAGGCGGCCAACCGGGTGATCGGCCACAACCCCAAGACCTTCGACAAGACCCTGTGGTCGGACCTGGGCACGGGCGAGCCCATCGTGGTCACGCCCATGGATTCCGACCTGGCCGAGGCCGAGTCGATCGCCATGCGCCTGTCGGCGGCGCGCTTCGAGCGCCAGGCCCAATGGAAGGATTTCGCCGTGCTGTACCGGGGCAATCACCAGGCGCGGGTCATGGAGCAGGCCCTGCGTACCTTGCGGATACCCTATACGGTTTCGGGCGGACAGAGCTTTTTCGACAAGGCCGAGATCCGCGACGTGCTGGCCTGGCTGCGGCTGATCGCCAACGAAGACGAGGATCCCGCCTTCATCCGCGCGGCCACGACGCCGCGGCGCGGCATCGGGCAGGGCACCCTGCAGGCCCTGGGAGCCGAGGCCGCCCGGCGCGGCGTGTCCCTGCACGCGGTGGCGGCCGATGTGTCCGAGGCCGTGCTGCCGTCGGCCCGGCAGCGCGAGGCCGTGCGCGACTTTGTCCGCCTGGTGGATCATTTCCGGGCGCGCGCATCGCGGCGCGGAGGCGCGGTGCCGCCCCTGCCGGGAACGGCCGTCCAGGGCGACCTGCTGGCCTTCGACCCCGATCCTCCGGCCTTCGATGCGGCTGACGCGGCGGTTGGCGGCCAGGCGGTGGCCGAAGCAACGCCCGCGGGACTGGCGGGCGCCGCCACGGGCATCGACGGCCTGCGCGGCGACGATGCCGCCCGGGTGCTGGACGATCTGCTGGCGGCCATGAACTACGAGCGCCACCTGTACGATACGCTGGACGAACGCCAGGCCCAGTCCCGCTGGGCCAATGTGCTCGAACTGCTGGAATGGCTCAAGCGCAAGGCGGACGAGGACGACATGACCCTGCTGGAACTGGTCCAGCATGTGGCCCTGGTCACGATGCTGGAGCGCGCCGACGATGAAGAGCCCGACGCGGTGAAGCTCTCGACCCTGCATGCGTCCAAGGGCCTGGAATACCCGCACGTCTACCTGATTGGAGTCGAGGAAGGCCTGCTGCCGCACCGGGGCGGCGATGACGAGGGAGACGTCAGCGAAGCCGCCGTGGCTGCCCGCGCGCGGCGCATCGAGGAAGAGCGTCGCCTGATGTACGTGGGCATCACGCGCGCCCAGCGCACGTTGCGGATCAGCTGGTGCCGCAAACGGCGGCGCGGGCGCGAGGACACGATCTGCGAGCCTTCGCGCTTCATCGCGGAAATGGGCCTGCAGGCCGAAGCGCCCCGGCCGGTCGGCGATACCGATCCGGACCGGACGCTGGACCGGCTTAAAGCCCTGCTGAAACGCTGACCGTAGCCTGGCCCGGGCGTGCCGGAAATGCAAAGCCCCGTCCTGTCTCAGGACGGGGCTTTGCGGCGATCGGTATGGCTCGCGCAGGCGCTTGGGCGCCTGCGGGCGGGATTACCAGGGCGTGCGGCTGTAGCGCATGTCGCGGGCGCGGGCTTCGGCCTGGGCGTTGATCACGCTGGCGATGAAGCGGCCGGTGGCGACGGTGGCGCGGCCAATGGCACGGCCCAGTCCACGGATGGACTTGCCCAGCTGCAGGGGCTGCTGCCGGGTGGTGTCGAGAAGAGAGCGGCTGTAGGCGCGTTCAAGGGCGTCGGACAGCAGATTCGGGGTTTGCTTGGCGTACATGACTGACTCCTGTTTCAGAAGCTTCAGATTTCAACAGGAGTCAGTATAGGGTAAACCCTAGGATAAAGATAGGGGAAAACCCTAACAAAAGATGAGAGCCGGAAAACGCTGCCGAAAAACAACAAGCGGCCCTTGGAAATCCCTTTTTTACCTTGAGGCAGCCTTGCGCTGGAAGAATTCCCGGAAGGCCGCCTGGGCCTCGGGGGACTTCAGCCGTTCGAAGAACACGGCGGCTTCCGCATCCAGGACCTGGTGGACCTGGGCGCGCAGCGGGCCGCGCAGCAGGCGCTTGCTGGATCGCACGGCCTGGATCGGCTGGGCGGCCAGCGACTGGGCGCAGGCGCGCGCCGCAGCCAGCGGGTCGTCCGTCACGGCGGTCAGCAACTGGCCTGCCAGGGCGTCGTCGGCGCCGAATGGTTCGGCCTGCAGCAGCCAGCGGGCCGCCCGCCGGTCGCCCGCGAGCCGGGGCAGCAGCAGGCTGGAGGCCCCTTCCGGGCACAGGCCCAGGGGCACGAAGGGCAGCCGGAACACCGCGTCGGGGGCCGCGTAGGCGAAATCGCAGTGCTGCAGCAGCGTGACGCCCACGCCCACCGCCTGGCCACGGACGGCGGCGATCACCGGGACATCGACCGATGCCAGGGTGTGCAGGAAGGCGATCGAGCCCACGTCGCGGCTGTCCTGGGGCATCTGGAATTCGGCCAGGTCGTTGCCCGCGGTGAAATGGCCCCCTGCGCCGTGCAGGATCACGGCCGCGCAGGCGGGATCCGCATCGGCCTCGCGCAGGGCACGCTCGATGTCGCGGTACATGGCGTCGGTCAGCGCGTTGCGCCGTTCCGGCCGGTCGATGAGGATTTCCAGGACGGCGCCCTGCTGTTCGGTGCGGATCATGCGCGCACCTCTTCGACGAAGCTGTCGCGCAGTGCCTGGGCGGCCTCGCGGTATTCGTCGCGCAGGCGGGCCACGATGTCGGCGGTGGACTGCACGCTGTCGATGTTGCCCACGCCCTGGCCGGCGCCCCAGATGTCGCGCCAGGCTTTCTTGCTGTCGCTGCCGAAATTCGTGCCCTGGGCGGCCGGCAGGTTGTCGGGGTCCAGGCCGATGTTGCGCACGCAGGGCTTCAGGTAGTTGCCGGGGATGCCGGTGAAGTACGGGGTGTAGACGATGTCGGCGGCGGCCGTGTCGACGATCATCTGCTTGTATTCGGGCTGGGCGTTGGCCTCGGTGCTGGCGATGAAGCGCGTGCCCACGTAGGCGAAGTCGGCGCCCATCGCGCGCGCGGCCAGCACGTCCTGCCCGCGGCTGATGGCGCCCGACAGGCAGATCGGCCCGTCGAAGATGCGCCGGACTTCGCCCAGCAGGGCAAAGGGCGACAGCGTGCCAGCGTGCCCGCCAGCCCCGGCGCATACCAGGATCAGCCCGTCGACGCCCGCGTCGAGCGCCTTTTGTGCGTGGCGCAGCGTGGTCACGTCGTGGAAGACCTTGCCGCCCCAGGCATGCACCGCGTCCACCACCTGGTTCGGCGCGCGCAGGCTGGTGATGATCAGCGGCACGCGGTGTTCGGCGCAGACTTCCAGGTCGTGCTGGAGCCGGTCGTTGGACTGGTGGATGATGTGGTTGATGGCGTAGGGCGGCACCGGCCGTTCGGGGTCGGCGGCGCGCAGGGCGGCCAGGCTGGTTTCGATCTGCGTCAGCCATTCGCCCAGCTTTTCCTGGGGACGCGCATTGAGCGCCGGCATCGAGCCGATGATGCCGCTGGCGCACTGGGCGATCACCAGTTCGGGATTCGAGACGATGAACATGGGCGCCGCCATGACGGGCAGCGTCATGGATTGGTGCAGCGCCGTGACGATGGGGTGAGGCATGAGATGGGTCTCCCGCGTAAGCATGAAGCCGCCCTTGGGGGCCGGGACGGCTGGTAGGCCGTCTGCCGGCGACGGCCCGGGCGGACGAGCCCCGGCTGATCCGCCGGGTGGTGCCCCATTCTAAATCAAACGATTGTTTGAAAATAGGGTGGATACACTGAGAGCGCCGCGGCGCCGCCAGCCGGAAACGAAAACCCCGGCGCGCGGGCCGGGGCGTGGGGCCGCGCAGCAGGCGGCCGTGGCGATATGCGCCGGAAGCTTATTTGGCGGCGTCCACCATGTACTGGATGGCGGCCTTGAGTTCTTCGTCGGAAGCCTGCGAGCCGCCGCGCGGGGGCATGGCGCCCACGCCGGAGATGGCGTGCTTCAGCATGGTGTCCAGGCCCGTCTTGATGAAGGGTTCCCAGGAAGCCTTGTCGCCGAACTTGGGCGCGCCCGCCAGGCCGATGGAGTGGCAGGTGATGCAGACGGACTGGTAGAGCTTTTCGCCGACGGTGTTGCCGGCCGAGGCGGATGCCTGGGCGGGCTGCGATTCGGCCTGGGCTGCAGGCTGGGCGGCCTTGGGTTCCGGGGCCGCGGCTGCTGCCGGGGCGGGGGCGGCTGGCGCGGCGGCTGCCTGGGGCTGGGCGGCGTCGCCGGCAGCCGGTTCCTTGGGTTCGTCGAAATTGGCGCCCGACTGGTTGGTCATGTAGACCACGGCGCGCGCGACTTCGAAGTCGTCCAGCGAGGCGTTGCCGCCCTTCGGGGGCATGGCGCCGATGCCGTGGATGGCGTTCTTGACGAGGTCTTCGTAGCCTTGCTTGATGTATTTGGCCCAGGCGTCCTTGTCGCCGAATTTCGGCGCGCCGGCGACCCCCGTGCCGTGGCAGGCCGAACAGGTGGACTGGAAGACCTGTTCGCCGGTCTTGAAGACCTTGGGCGCGTTGGCGTCGACCAGCTTGAAGCCGGCCACGGGCTGGATGCGCCGCGCGATGGCTTCTTCCGATTGGCCGTCGGACCCCGCACCCGTGCGGATGGATGCACCGACCAGGTTGACCAGCAGGATGATGATCGCGATCGGGATCAGGAAGGCCAGGATGACGGTGATCAGCAGCTGACGCGGTGTCTTGATGGCGCTTTCGTGTCCGTTGGCGTGTTCGGGGAGACTCATGATGGGATCCTGGTAATCGTTCGTGTTACAGGCTTCAACCGTCGATTATAGCGACTGGCCTGGGCGGCTGCATGGCACGTGGGCGCCCGGCCTTCGCGGAAACGCAGGCGATCCGCGGCGGATGGCATGGGGCGGGCCAGCAGGGGATGCGCAAACACGCTACAATGGCGTCCCCATGCTGCAATGGCATGGGTGCCTGCGCAGGCCTCGTTCGGCCGCGACCAGGCACACTCGCCGGCCCAGCGCCGGCAGACTACGCGCCTGTAGTTCAATGGATAGAATGGAAGTTTCCGAAGCTTCTGATACAGGTTCGATTCCTGTCGGGCGCGCCACCTGCTCAATGCCCAGCCTTGGCTGGGCATTTTTCATGGCCGTGCGTTCCGTGGCCGTGCGCCGCGCCCGGCCACGCCGGGCACGCGCCGGATCCGGCCGGCCTCAGCGCACCGGATCGGGTCCCAGCGCCGCGTGGAACCGGGCCACGTAGTCCTCGAAGGAAATCGTGTCCGCTGCCTCGATGGCGGCCTGCTCGGCGATGGATTCGCGGGCCTGCGCATCGTAGGCCGCCAGGGTGTCGGGCGGCAGCCCGCGCGCGTGCAGGAAATCCCAGTGGCCGCGGCTTTGCGCCAGGGTCCAGTCGTGGAATTCCAGGCCTTCGTCGCGCAAGGCGGCCAGCAGGCGGGCCGAGGGCGTGGCTTGCGGGTCGCGGGCCTTGGCGCGTTGCGCATCCAGGGCGGCCATGTGGCCGCCATCGCCGGAATGCGCGTCCAGCAGCCGGGCATAGGGCTCGATCCGGTCCAGGGCTTCGTCTGCCCAGTCGCGCAGGCTGACGGCACAGCCTTCCCGTTGCAGCAGCAGGCCGGGGCGGCGGCCTTCGCGGGAAACCAGGGCGAAGTTGTCCTGGCTTTCCTGGCAGAAGCCCGGCGGGGGGAAGAGCGGGCTTTCCTCGACGGCGCAGTACAGCAGGAAGGCGTCCAGGAACCGGCTGGTCTCGGCCGCGATGCCGGCCGGCGCCCAGGGATCGATGTCCATGCAGCGTACTTCGATGTACTGGATGCCGCGCTGGCGCAACACGGTGTTGGGCCGTTCGCAGCGGCCCGTGATCTGCTTGGGCCGGATGCTGGAATAGTATTCGTTCTCGATCTGCAGGATGTTGGTGTTCAGCTGGATGCGCCGGCCGTCGCGGTGGGTGCCCATGGCCTCGTACGCCGGCCACGGGGTGGTGACGGCCCGGTGGATGCGGGCTGTGAAGGTGCCCAGGTCGTTGTAGCAGAGCTGCAGGTCGGACTGGATCGGGTTCTTGTAGCCCAGGTCGCTCATGCGCAGGCTGGTGGCCCAGGGCATGCAGTAGGTGTCCGGGCTGATCTGCGTGAGCCGGGCTTCGTAGCCGGCATGCTGCAGGAAGCTGCGGGATACGGCGGGCGAGGCTCCGAACAGGTACATCAGCAGCCAGGCGTGGCGCGTGAAGTTGCGGATCAGGGCCATGTAGCCGATGTTGCGGCGTTCCTGCGGCGAGTCGCCGTCGGCCAGCAGGTCCCAGGCGGCCTCGGGCAGCGAGAAGTTGTAGTGCACGCCGGCAATGCATTGCATGACCTTGCCGTAGCGCCAGGCCAGGCCCAGGCGGTAGACGTGCTTGAGCATGCCGGTGTTGGACGTGCCGTACCAGGCGACGGGGATGTCGGCTTCCGGCGGCAGGTGCGCCGGCATGGACTGGTTCCAGATCGGTTCACCGGGATTGCGCAGGGCGACGAAGCTGTGGATGTCGGTCAGTTCCGCGACCAGCGCATCGGCGTCGGGCAGGGGACGGGTGATGAGTTCCAGCAGGGATTCGGAATAGTCCGTGGTGATGCGGGGGTTGGTCAGCGCCGATCCCAGGGCGGGCGGGTGCGGTGTCGCGGCCAGGTTCCCCGACGCGTCCACCCGCAGGCCTTCTTTTTCGATCCCGCGCCGGATGGCGCGCAACAATTCAGGTTGCGCCGCCAGATGGACGCGCCTTTCCGAGGCCAGGCTCATGATGAATGGGTACCGGGTTGGTCTGAATAGAAGGGATTTTAGCTGCATCGGCGGCTCGTTCCTGATCGCCGGTACCGATCATGGGGACGTACAATGCGGCCGACGGGCGCCCGCCGCCGCGAGGGCGCCGGGCGGGACCGGGACAAGGTCGGGAGACGCGCATGTTCGGAAGCATGTCCAGAATGCTGGCAGCCGCTTGCTGCCTGGCCTTGCTTGCTGCCTGCTCGCCGACCTTCGATTGGCGGCCGGTGGCTTTCGGCCATCAGGGCGCGGCAGGTGTCCTGCCGGATACGCCGCAGGCGCAGACGCGCCCGGTGTCGTTCGAGGGCCAGACGCTGGAACTGACGATGCATTCGGCGCGGGCGGGCGGCGTGCTGTTCGCGCTCGGATCGGCGGAACTGCCGCCCGGCTGGGGCAGCGATCCCGCGGTTCGGCGTCGCCTGGCGCGCTGGGCGGTCGAAGCGTTGTACCGCAATGCCGGGGCCGGGCTGCCCGATCCGGCTGCCGATCCGGAGCAGCGGTTTTCGTTCCAGGGGCTGGGGCCTCAAGGACCGGTGCTGGTGGAGGCCCAGGTCAGGGTGACAGCGACCGAGTGGCTGGAGGCCGTGGTGATTGCCGAACCCGACGACCATGCGCGTGCGCCGGTGAATGATTTCTGGCTGTCGCTGCGCTGGCCGGGCGAGGCCGGGCCAGCAGGTTCAGCCGGATTGCCGCGGTGATGGCAGCCTGGCGGGTGCGCACGCCCAGTTTGCCGCAGAGATTGGCGATGTGGAAATTGACGGTGCGTTCGCTGATGCCCAGGATGCATCCGATTTCCCAACTGGTCTTGCCCTGCGCCACCCAGTAAAGGCAGTCGTGTTCACGCGCGGTCAATCGCTTCATGGGGAACGTCCCTCCATTGCTCCTGTCTTTTCAATGAAAGCCGACGTGAGCAAATGTATCATTGCTTGTCGATTTGTTGGGACGGAATCCGGAAAATACTGATATGCCTTAATTCCGGCGGGCCGGCAGCGGTGCGCCGGCCCTTGCCAGCGCGGTGTGCGGCGATGCTAGAATGAAAAACGAATTGGCGCCGATTTGCCTGATCCGCTTGCGGGCGCTCCATAAATCCAGCTAAAGAGGTCCCATGACCACGACTGCCGTTTCTTCCGGGCCCGCCTCCGCGCCGGCCGCTCAGCCCATCGATCCACGCACCGTACCGGAAGGCAGCGTCGGATTCGTCTCCCCCGAATTCCTGCATTTCTCCGAGCCGCTGACGTTGTCCAGCGGCCAGGTGCTGCCGTCCTACACCCTGGCGGTGGAAACCTACGGCGAGCTCAATGCCGCGCGCAGCAATGCGGTGCTGATCTGCCACGCCCTGAATGCGTCGCACCACGTGGCCGGCATGGACGCCGAACGGCCGGAGCAGATCGGCTGGTGGGACAATATGGTCGGCCCCGGCAAGGCCGTGGACACCGACCGGTTCTTCGTCATCGGCGTCAACAATCTGGGCTCGTGCTTCGGCTCCACGGGGCCGGCCACGGTCAATCCCGCCACCGGCCGCCCCTGGGGCGCGTCGTTTCCGCTGCTGACGGTCGAGGACTGGGTGCATGCCCAGGCGCGCGTGGCCGATCATTTCGGCATCGAGCGCTTCGCCGCCGTGATGGGCGGGTCGCTGGGCGGCATGCAGGCCCTCAGCTGGGCGATCACCTGCCCCGAACGGGTGGGCGACTGCATCGTGATCGCCAGCACGGCGCGCCTGTCGGCGCAGAACATCGCATTCAACGAAGTTGCCCGCCGCGCCATCCTGACCGACCCGGATTTCCGGGGCGGCGATTACCATGACCATGGCGTGGTGCCGGCCAACGGCCTGTCGGTGGCGCGCATGGTGGGCCACATCACCTATCAGTCCGACGAGGTCATGGCCTCGAAGTTCGGGCGCGCGCAGCGCGCGCCCGGTCCGTCGGGCGACTACCGCTACAACTACGACGTCGAATTCGAGGTCGAGTCCTATCTGCGCCACCAGGGGGAAAAATTCTCGCGCTACTTCGATGCCAACACCTACCTGCTGCTGACCCGCGCCCTGGATTATTTCGATCCTGCCCGCGCGCACGGAGGCGACCTGGCCCGGGCGCTGGCGGCAGCGCAGGCCCGCTTCCTGCTGGTGTCCTTCAGCACCGACTGGCGCTTCGCGCCCGAACATTCGCGCGAGATCGTCCGCGCGCTGCTGAAGAACCAGCGCGAAGTCACCTACGCCGAGATCGACGCCCCCCATGGCCACGATGCGTTCCTGCTGGGCGACCGGCGTTACCATGCGGTGGTGCAGGGTTATTACGACGGCATCGCGCGGCGCCTGGATCTGGGCGAACGCCGGCGCGTCACGGGGGTGCTGGCATGACGGCATTACAGGGCACGATACCGGAGCAGGCCGTACCGGCCGGGGCCGCGAGCGCGGACCAGCCGATGCGGATCGATCTGCTGCGGATCGCCGAATGGATCGAACCGGGCAGCCGGGTGCTGGACCTGGGGTGCGGCGATGGCCGGCTGCTGGACTACCTGCAGCGTATCCGGCAGGTGCGCGGGGCGGGGGTCGAGCTGGATGACGAGCACGTGATCGCGGCGGTGCGGCGCGGCGTGCGCGTGATCCAGCAGAACCTTGAAGAAGGCCTGGCGCTGTTCGACGACCGGCAGTTCGACACGGTGGTGCTGTCCCAGACCCTGCAGTCCATGCACCATACGGAGCACATCCTCAGGGAAATGGCGCGCGTGGCCCGCTATGGCATCGTGTCCTTTCCGAATTTCGGCTACTGGCCCCACGGCTGGTCGATCCTGCGCGGGCGCATGCCGGTCAACGACCAGATGCCTTACCAGTGGTACGACACGCCCAACATCCACCTGTGCACCCTGCGGGATTTCCAGGATCTGGCTGCGCGGCTGAAGCTGCGGGTGACGCACCTGGCGACGTTCCGGGGCGATCAGGAAATCCATTGGCTGCGCGGCTGGCGCAGCCAGCTGGCGGTCTATCGGTTCGAGTCCCCCTGGAGCCGGTCCGCATGACGCAGGCGCGCAGCGCCGGCACCGATACGGCCGGCACCGGCGCGGCGACGCGGGGCTGGCGGGTCTATGGCGGCCGGCGCGTGGCCCCGCTGCTGATCCTGGGCTTCGCCAGCGGGCTGCCACTGGCGCTGACGTCCGGCACGCTGCAGGCCTGGGCCACCGTGGCCCAGGTTTCCCTGCAGAGCATCGGCTTCCTGACGCTGGCGGGCACGGCCTATACGCTGAAATTCCTCTGGGCGCCGCTGGTGGACCGTTACGCACCCCCCTGGTTGGGACGGCGGCGCGGCTGGGTCTTCCTGACGCAGTGGCTGCTGGCTGGCTCGATCGCCGCCATGGGCCTGTTCGACCCGGGATCCGAGCTGCGGGTGCTGGCCCTGCTGGCGGTCTGGGTGGCCTTTCTTTCCGCGACCCAGGACATCGCCTTCGATGCCTACAGCACCGATGTGCTGCGCCAGGACGAGCGTGCCGCGGGTGCCGCGCTGAAGGTGATGGGCTACCGGCTGGCCATGGTCGTGTCCGGCGGCCTGGCACTGATCCTGGCCGACCAGTGGCTGGGCTGGGGACACATGTACATGCTGATGGGCGGGCTGATGGCCCTGGCTTCCCTGGCGACACTGTGGGCACCGGAGCCGGAAGTCGCGGTGCGCTCGCCGCGCACCCTGCGCGAGGCCGTGGCCGAGCCGCTGAAGGAGTTCTTCGGCCGCCGGGGAGCCTGGGCCATCCTGCTGCTGATCGTGCTGTACAAGCTGGGCGATGCGTTCGCGGGCGCCTTGTCCACGACCTTCCTGATCCGGGGCGCCGGCTTCGACGTTTCCGAGGTCGGCATGGTCAACAAGGTCTTCGGCCTGGTCGCCACCATCGTGGGCGCGCTGGCCGGCGGCGCATTGATGACGCGCCTGGGCCTGTACCGGGCGCTGATGGTCTTCGGCCTGCTGCAGGCCGTCTCGAACCTGGGCTACTGGATGCTGGCGGTCACCCCGCCGCACCTGTATTCCATGGCCCTGGTCGTGGCAGTGGAGAACCTGTGCGGGGGTCTGGGCACGGCCGCTTTCGTCGCGCTGCTGATGGCCCTGTGCCAGGCGAAGTTCTCGGCCACGCAGTTCGCGCTGCTGTCGGCCTTGTCGGCCGTGGGCCGCACCTACCTGGCCGGGCCGTTGACGCCGGTGCTGGTCGGCGCATTCGGCTGGCCGGTTTTCTTCGTCCTGACCGTGGCGATTGCCCTGCCGGGGCTGGGCCTGCTGTGGTGGATGCGTGGACGGGTGCGGGAACTGGACGCTTCGGCCTGAGACGCGCCGCTTTCGCCCCGGGCGCTTTGCCGCCGCGCCGGAGCACCCCGGCGGCCCGGCCCTAGGCCGGGAAGTCGTCTTCCCGGGCGCCGGCGGCGAATGCCCTGGGCGTCACGCCGGTGTGCGCGCGAAATGCGGCGATGAAGGACGACAGGCTGTCGTAGCCGCAGGCCAGGGCCACGTCGGTGATGCGGTCCCCGCGTTCCAGCAGCGGCAGGGCATGCACCAGCCGGGCGCGCTGGCGCCACAGGCGGAATCCCAGGCCCGTCTGCCTTTGGAACAACCGCGTCAGTGTCTTTTCCGATACCCCCAGCCTGCGGCTGAACGAGCCCAGGTCCGGAGCGCTGTCGGGGTGATTCTGCAGCTGGCGGCACACGGATTGCAGGCGCGGATCGGTGGGCCAGGGCAGGATCAGGCCGGCGTCCGGGCTGATGGCCAGCTGGTCGGCCAGCACCCGGGCCAGGCGGCCGTCCGGGCCGTCGGTGTCGTATTCGATGGGCAGGGTGCTGAAGCGCCGGATCAGTTCGTGCAGCAGGGGGCTGACGGCCAGTACCCGGCATGCGGTCCAGTCCAGGCCCAGCGCCGCGGCGTCCAGGTACAGGCTGCGAATGACGGTATGCGGCGATTGCCGCACCTGATGCATGACCCCGGCCGGGATCCAGACCGCCCGGTGCGAGAGGGCGACGAAGCGGGCCTTGGGTGTCCAGACCTGCAGGAAACCCTGGGTGGCGTAGGACAACTGCGCCCAGGTGTGCTTGTGGCGCCTGGGGATCAGGATGTTCGACTGGCTGTCGATGTGCCCGTAGAGCGGCCGGGGCAGGTGGCGCAGGCCGCCGCGCCAGCCCGGGACGGCAATGTGGCCGGGGGTTTTGCCGGGTTGGGCGGCCCCTGCACGGGTTCTGGCGGTGGCCTGGATGTCCGTTCGCGAATGTTTCATAGCTGTTTACCGCCAAACATGGCTTCCCGCCCAGTTTAACCTTCTATTCGAGAGCCCCGGACCGCCGGAGCATCCATTTTCATGATGTCGAAATTACGTCTGCTGTTCGATCGCTTCACCCTGATCCTGATCGCGGTCGTCACGGCCGCCACGGTCCTGCCTGCCCACGGTCAGGGCGCGGTGTTCTTCGAATGGCTCACGGCTGCGGCAATCGCCTTGCTGTTCTTCCTGCATGGGGCCAAGCTTTCCCGCCAGGCCATCATCGCAGGCGCCACGCACTGGCGACTGCACGGCGTGATCTTCATCTGGACATTCGTGATTTTCCCCATCCTGGGATGGGTGCTCCGGCCGGTTCTTCTACCCTTGCTGGGCGAGCCGCTCTACGTGGGCATCGTCTATCTGACGGTGCTGCCCGGCACGGTCCAGTCGGCGATCGCCTTCACGTCGATCGCGCGCGGCAATGTGCCCGCGGCGGTCTGCGCCGCATCGGCGTCCAGCATCGTCGGCATCGTCATCACCCCCCTGCTGCTGCAATGGCTGCTGGGCGCGGATACGTCCGCCCTGGGCGGCAGTTCGCTGCTGCAGGCGATCGGCCGCATCAGCGTGCAGATCTTCCTGCCCTTCGTGGCAGGCCACCTGATGCGGCCGGTGATCGGCCGCTGGATGGACAGCCACCGCAAGCTCGTCACCAGCGTGGACCAGAGCTCGATCCTGCTGGTGGTCTACACGGCATTCAGCGAATCGGTCATCGGCGGCCTGTGGCAGACCGTGGATCCGGTCTCGCTGGCCTGGCTGGTGGTGGCCTGCTGCGTGCTGCTGGCGCTGGTGCTGGTGCTGAACACCTGGTCGGCGCGCCGCATGGGGTTCAATCGCGCCGACGAGATCACGATCGTGTTCTGCGGTTCGAAGAAGAGCATGGCCACGGGCGTGCCCATGGCCGGTGTGCTGTTCAGCGCGGGCGCCATCGGGCCGGTGCTGCTGCCGCTGATGATCTTCCACCAGATCCAGCTGATGGTGTGCGCGGTGCTGGCGCAGCATTATCTGCGGTCGGGGCAGCAGGCGCAGGGTTCGTCCGGGCGGCGCGCGGCAGCCTGATCCGGGTTTTTAACCCGCCCGCCGACCCCACACCCCGCCGGGGCCTGGTCGGTGCGGCTCAGGCTTTCTTCACGAACTCCGACTTCAGGCCCATCGCGCCGAAGCCGTCGATCTTGCAGTCGATGTCGTGATCGCCATCCGCCAGACGGATGTTCTTGACCTTGGTGCCGACCTTCACCACCGAGGACGAGCCCTTCACCTTCAGGTCCTTGATCACCACCACCGTGTCGCCGTCCTGCAGCACGTTGCCGTGTGCGTCATGGACGACGCGTGCCTGCTCGACATCCGCCACGGCAGCCTGTGGCCATTCGTGCGCGCATTCGGGGCAGACGAAGTGGTCGCCGTCTTCATAGGTGTATTCGGAATTGCACTGGGGGCAGTTGGGAAGCTGGGTCATGGTCCTCCTTATGCTGGTTCCTGCGGGGCAGCGGACCGCGGTTTGATTGATATGCTTATAGTCTCGTCAAGGCGTTCTGAAAGCAGGTGAAACTTGGAGAAGTGTTGCGGGACGGTTGCATGTGTTTTGCTACTGTGCGCGCAAGTTCGCGCTTGCGCAATCCAGAACTGAAGTAGCCTCGTTTTTGGAGCTCCCGCTCTAGTGCCTCCCAGGTTCCTCCGGTAATACTATCCGGTCGTCGGTAGGGGGCCTTGCCCGATAAATTGGGCATTTTGGGGTAGGCTGTTTGCACGGCACGCCAATCACCGAAGAACCAAGCCTCCAATTCTTCAATGGCAATGCGGTTGATAACCTGGAAATTGCCGTTTTGATGTGGCGCAGATTTGGTTGTGAACCCTGCTTGTTGAGCAAATCCTTCAAGTTGCTGCTTCAGCATGCGGCAGTCATCATCATCGCGATCAATCAATACTATGATCTTAGCCGTCTCTGGGAGCCATTGTCTGTAGCCACGTAAACGATTCGGCAACTCTCTTAACAAATTGCCCTTGTCGCCGAATTGGATGTATTTCAGATTGATCCCTGGCCGTACGATGCGTGGCAGGAGGATTTTTAGTGCCTCCTCCATTGATGGTTCTTCCAGGAGAATATGAAGTGATTCAACTACCACGCGTTACCTCCGGTGCTCCCTGGTTATGCAGCGGATTACCTATACCGAAGTGGCCTTCCATCCATAAGCGGCCTAGCGAGGCGCCATGGTTCATGAAGGCTTCCACGCCTTCGATCTCGCTAGCAACTTGTGCGCGGGTATAGCCGTCTTTATCACGATAAAGGACACGGACTTCTTTGGGGCGACAAGTATCCAGAAAGAACGGTGAATGTGTGGTTACCAGTAATTGAGTACGCTCTGCCGCAGCACGACACTCCTCCCCCAATTCTGGCAGCAGCATGGGATGCAGAAAATTTTCAGGCTCTTCGATACCGATGAAGCGGGGCGGCTGAGGATCATAGAGGACGGTCAGATATGCCAGCATTTTCAGCGTGCCGTCCGATGCGAAACGTGACATCACGGGTTCTGAAAAGGGAGCATCCTTCACCTGCAGAAGTAGGCGGCCGTCCTGCATGGGAATTGCATCGATTCGCTCCAGGCGGGGGATGCGTGTACGCAGGACTTCCATGATGCGGGTCAATTGGTCAGGGTGGCTTTCATTCAGGTATTGGATGACGTTGGCTAGGTTGTCTCCCGTCTTGGATAGCCGTTCTTTAGGACCTGCTTCGGGCTGATAGCGAGCGTCTTCGACAGACAAGTAGGACACATACCAATCTGTGATGAAATCGCGTAAGGCAGCTACGCGTGGATTGGAAGCAATTTGTCCAAGTGTGTTTACGGCGAGCAAATCCGCTGCGCGTAATGGGACGTCATGTCGGATGTCATCCTGTTCTGGCATGTCGCCACTGATGACGTTTCCTCTACCTTGGCGGTAGTCTAGGAAACGGAATGGTTGCCCATGAGAGCCGCGTTTCCACGCCAGCCATTCCTCGGCGATGTATGGCCCCTTCGGACCTTCGTCGATAGACAGGTGGTAGGTGATAAGTGGGGTACCTTTTTTTTCACGGTACTTGAGTTCAATCACCACAGGGCCATCGGATCCGCGCGTTTTCAACTCTCGGGCGCGGCCACGGCGGTCCCATGCATGTCGCAAGCCATTCTGAAAACATTCAGAGAGAAAATTGAATACATCGAACAAAGTGGACTTACCACTACCATTGGGACCGAGCAGTACTGTCAATGGCGTTAGGTTCTTCAGTTCAATGTCCTTGAGGGCACGAAAGTTGCGCACCTTCAAATATTCGATGCGTGGGGGGGCTGTTATCTTATCCATGGGGGGCTCAGGGGCGGGTGCCGAATAGGTTCATGCTACACGCTTGGCAGATTTGGCCTCGTTGGCCAAATGCCGTGTGTACGTCATTGCCTCTTTGATCAGCGGATGCGTGATGAGTGGAAGTGTATCAAGCCGGTATGTGGATAGGGCGGTAAGCTTGGAGGGGTGCCAATAGAAAAGGGCCTGGAAACCAGGCCCTTTGAGCGTTCGGTGCGGTCGCGGATCAGGCGGTCGTGTGCAGCAGCGTGCCGACCATGCCGCTGGTGGCCAGCTGCGGGGCCGAGGGCACCGAATTGACCAGGCTGAGAATGGTGTTGGCCTGGCCGTCCAGGACCTTGCGCAGCAGCAGATTGTCTTTTTCCTGCATCATGGCCCAGTTTTGCAGGCCGGTGGCGGCTGCCACGGCGCTTTCGACGGAATCGGACATGAAGGCTCCTGTAAGAACGCGGTTGCCGCGTGGTGAAATGGTGGCGCAGCGCAGGCCACACCCTTTCTACGGCCCCCATTGTACTTTCTTTATGCTTGCAGTTTCAGCCCCTGCCCGAGGACCCGGGACCGGATGGGCGGGGCCGAACGCGGTTCAGGACCACTCGTAGTCGATCGTCAGCGGCGCGTGGTCGCTGAATCTCGGTTCGCGGTGGATCGAGGCGGCGCGCGCGCGGGCGGCGATGCCGGGGGTGGCGATGTGGTAGTCGATGCGCCAGCCCACGTTCTTCGCCCAGGCCTGGCCGCGGTTGCTCCACCAGGTGTAGGCCTCGCCGGTGGCGTCCGGGTGCAGGCGGCGGTAGACGTCCACCCACCCGTATTCGTCGAAGACCTTGCTCAGCCAGGCGCGTTCTTCGGGCAGGAAGCCGCTGTTCTTCAGGTTGCCCTTCCAGTTCTTCAGGTCGATTTCCTTGTGGGCGATGTTCCAGTCGCCGCAGATGACGAATTCGCGGCCGGTGTCGCGGTATTCCTGCATCAGTCCCGCCATCCAGGTCTCGAAATGGTCCAGGAAGCGGTATTTGGCCGTCTGGCGCTCGTCGCCGCTGGATCCCGATGGCAGGTAGGCGCTGATGACGGTCAGGCCGGGCCAGTCGGCGCGCAGGATGCGCCCCTCGGCGTCGAATTCCGGGCAATCCATGCCTGCCGTGACGGCGTCGGCCGGTTGGCGCAGGTAGAGTCCCACGCCGCTGTAGCCCTTTTTCTCGGCGTGGTGGAAGTGCCCGGTCAGGCCGTCGGGATGGCGCAGATCGTCGGCCAGGTCGCCGTCGTGGATCTTGATTTCCTGCAGGCAGACGATGTCGGGGCGGGCGTCGGCCAGCCAGTCGGCCAGCCCCTTGCGGAAGGCCGAGCGGATGCCGTTGACGTTCAGGGTGGTGATGCGCAGCACGTGGGTATCCGTTTGGTTGTTGCAAGCCTGAACTTTAACCTACCCGGTCCGCGGGACCGCGTCTCAGTCGAAACGGAAGCTGGACACGGTGAGCCCGCCTGCCGCTTCGGTTTCGTGATGGCAGAGGCTGGCGGGGCCGTCGCCCGAGGCGCCGTTGGCGACGAAGAGCGGCACCAGGTGGTCTTCCATGGGATGGGCGATCCGGGCTGCGGGGGCTTCTTCCCAGTTCCTCAGCCGCTCGTGGCGCGCCGCCGCCGTAGCGGGTGCCAGCGCCTGCCGAAGCCAGGCGTCGAACCGGGCGGATGGCTCGCGTCCGCCCGGGCCGAACAGGCGCAGGTTGTGGTAGCTGAGCCCGCTGCCGATGATCAGGACATCTTCGTCGCGCAGCGGCGCCAGGGCGGCGCCCAGCCGCTGGTGCCAGTCCGGATCGAAGCTGCGCTCGATCGACAGCTGGACCATGGGGATGTCCGCTTCGGGGAACATCACGTGGGCCGGCACGAACGCCCCGTGGTCGAAGCCGCGTTCCGGGTCGAAGTCCACCGGGATGTCGGCGGTGCGCAGGAGTTCCGCCGTGCGCGCGGCCAGGTCGGGCGAGCCGGGGGCGGGGTAGCGGATTTCATAGGTGTGTGCGGGAAAGCCGTAGTAGTCGTACAGCATGCCCGGCCGGGGATGGCTGCCCAGCAGCACGCCCCCCCGGGTGATCCAGTGCGCCGACACCATCAGGATCGCCCGCGGCCGCCGGGGCAGGGCGGCAGGGATCGCCTGCAGCGCGGCGGTCAGGGGGGGCATAGGCATCGAGCACTTCGGGCATCCAGGGCCAGGGGCCGCCGCCATGGGACAGGAAATAGACGGGTTGGCGCATGGGCTGCCTCGTCGGAATGGGATCGTGGAAAAGACATCATAGCCGTGGCCGGACCGGTCCTCCATCGCCGCGCCCAAATATCCGATAATGTGGCCTTTCCCGTACAGAGAATTTTCGCCATGCCCGGTTCCCGCGCCCAAGCCTTCGTCCGTTTCGCCCTGGAACAGGGGGTCCTGAATTTCGGGGACTTCACGATGAAATCCGGTCGCCGCAGCCCGTATTTCTTCAACGCGGGCCTGTTCAACGACGGCGCCAGCGTGGGCCGCCTGGGCCAGTTCTACGCCCAGGCGCTGGCCGATTCCGGGCTGGATTTCGACATGCTGTTCGGCCCCGCCTACAAGGGCATCCCCCTGGCCACCACGGCGGCGATCGCCTTGTCGAACCATCCTTCCCGGGGCAGCCGCTCGGTGCCGTTCGCCTTCAACCGCAAGGAAGCCAAGGACCACGGCGAAGGCGGCATGCTGGTGGGTGCGCCGCTGCAGGGCCGCGTGGTGATCATCGACGACGTGATCACGGCCGGCACTTCGGTGCGTGAATCCGTGGCGATGATCCGCGCCGCCGGCGCCCAGCCCGCCGCCGTGCTGATCGCCCTGGATCGCATGGAACGCGCCGGCGCGGACGATGCGCTGTCCGACGGTTCGGCCGTCCAGGAAGTCGAGCGGGCCTACGGTATCCCCGTGGTCAGCATCGCCTCGCTGGCCGACATCATGGCCCTGCTGGAAGACGACGCCGCCCTGGCCAGGCACCGCGATGCCGTGTCGGCATACCGGGCGCGCTATGGGGTCCAGTAAATCCTCATGAGTGCTTCGGCCGGGCCTCGGCATTCCCGATCGTTGCGTCAGGCCGGCGTGTGCTTCCGACCGGCGTGCTGTTCGAGCCCGCCGGTCGGAAGCACACGCCGGCCGAGAGACAGCGAGAAACCGGCCGAGAGACAGCAGAAAACCCTACGAATCCAGCTTCTGCTTCAGCACCGTATTGACCTGCTGCGGATTCGCCTTGCCCTTGGCCGCCTTCATCACCTGGCCGACCAGCGAATTGAACGCCTTCTGCTTGCCTGCCCGGTATTCCTCGACGATGGCCGGGTTGGCCGCCAGCACTTCGTCGATCATCGCCTCGATCGCGCCCGTGTCGCTGATCTGGCGCAGGCCGCGCGACTCGATGATCGCGTCGGGGTCGCCGTCCGATTCCCCCGCCCACATCGCCGCGAACACGTCGCGTGCGATCTTCGTCGAGATCGTGCCGTCCAGGATGCGGGCGATCAGGGCCGCCAGCTGCTTGGGGGACACCGGCGAGCGGCTGATGTCCAGGTCGTCGCGGTTCAGCGCGGCGGACAATTCACCCAGGATCCAGTTGGCGGCCTGCTTCGCCTGGCCGGCCGGCAGCGCGGCGGCCGCGGCCTCGAAATAGTCGGCCATCGCGCGATGCAGCGTCAGCTGGGCCGCGTCGTAGGCCGAAAGGCCCAGGTCGGCCTCGAAGCGCGCGCGCTTGGCCGCCGGCAGTTCCGGCATTTCCTGGCGCACCCGCTCGATCCATTCCGGCGCCACCACCAGGGGCGGCAGGTCCGGATCGGGGAAGTAGCGGTAGTCGTGCGAGTCTTCCTTGGACCGCATGCTGCGCGTTTCGTCGCGGTCGGCATCGTACAGACGCGTTTCCTGCACCACCTTGCCGCCGTCCTCGATCAGCTCGATCTGGCGGCGGGCTTCGTACTGGATCGCGCGTTCCAGGAAGCGGAAGGAATTCAGGTTCTTGATCTCGCAGCGCGTGCCGAATTCGGTCTGGCCCCGGGGGCGCACCGACACGTTCGCATCCACGCGGAACGAGCCTTCCTGCATGTTGCCGTCGCAGATGCCCAGCCACACCACCAGGCCGTGCAGGGTGCGCGCGTAGGCCACGGCCTCGGCGGCGGAGCGCATTTCGGGTTCGGACACGATCTCGAGCAGCGGCGTGCCGGCGCGGTTCAGGTCGATGCCGCTGGACGATTCGCCGTGCGGTCCCGTGAAGTGCTCGTGCAGCGACTTGCCGGCGTCTTCTTCCAGGTGGGCGCGGGTCAGGTTCACCGTGTGTTCCTGCTCGCCGACGAAGAAACTCAGCTTGCCGCCCACCACGATCGGCAGTTCGAACTGGCTGATCTGGTAGTTCTTCGGCAGGTCGGGGTAGAAATAGTTCTTGCGCGCGAACACCGAGCGTTCGGCCACCCGGGCGCCCACGGCCAGGCCGAACTGGATGGCGCGCTCCACCGCGCCGCGGTTCATGGCCGGCAGCGATCCCGGCAGGGCCATGTCCACGGCATTGGCCTGGGTGTTGGGCTCGGCGCCGAAACGCGTGCTGCTGCGGGAAAAGATTTTCGACCGCGTGGAGAGCTGGGTATGGGTTTCTAGCCCGATGACGATTTCCCAATCCATTATGCGTGTCCCGGAATGCGTTGGTGCCAGTCTGTGGCTTGCTGGTAGCGGTCGGCCAGGGCCAGCAGGCGGCCTTCGTCGAAGTACCGGCCGATGAGCTGCAGCCCGATGGGCATCCGGCCCGATTCGCCGCCGAAGCCGCAGGGGATGGACATGCCGGGCAGGCCCGCCAGGCTGACGCCCAGTGTGTAGATGTCGCCCAGCCAGTCGGCGATCGGGTCCTGGCGGTTGTCGCCGATGCGGCGGGCCACGGCGGGCGTGACCGGCCCCATGATCACGTCGCAATCCTGCGCCAGGACGCGGCGGAAGTCGTCGGCGATCATGCGCCGCACGCGCTGCGCCTGCAGGTAGTAGGCGTCGTAGTAGCCGTGCGACAGGACGTAGGACCCCACCAGGATGCGGCGGCGGACTTCGTCGCCGAAGCCCTCGGAGCGTGACCGGCTGGTCATGTCGAACAGGTCGGTGTATTCGGCCGCGCGGTGGCCGTAGCGCACCCCGTCGTAGCGCGACAGGTTGCTGGAGGCTTCGGCCGGGGCGATCACGTAGTAGGCCGGGATCGACAGGCGTGTGCGCGGCAGGGATACGTCCACGCGCACCGCGCCCAGGGATTCGAAGACCTGCAGGGCGGCTTCGACGGCGGCACCGACGTCGGCGGACAGGCCTTCGTTGAAGAACTCGCGCGGCACGCCGATGCGCAGCCCCGACAGCGGGCGCTCGCCGCCGGCCTGGAAGCCGGCCTGTGCGGCGTCGAACGCGGCCTGGACGCGGCCGGGCGCGTTGGCTGCGCCGTCGCAGGTTTCCAGGCTGGTCGAATCGCGGGGGTCGAAGCCGCTCATGGCATCGAGCAGCGGCACCAGGTCGCGGGCGCTGCGCGCCAGGGGGCCGGCCTGGTCCAGGCTGGAGGCATAGGCAATGATGCCGTAGCGCGAAACCGTGCCGTAGGTGGGCTTGATGCCGCTGACGCCGCACAGGGCGGCGGGCTGGCGCACCGAGCCGCCAGTATCGGTGCCGGTGGCGCCCAGCACCAGGCCGGCGGCCACGGCCGCGGCGGAGCCGCCGGACGATCCGCCCGGGATCCGTTCCGGATCCCAGGGGTTGCGCACCGGGCCGAAGGCGGAATTCTCGTTGCCCGAGCCCATGGCGAATTCGTCGCAGCTGAGCTTGCCCAGCGAGACGGTGCCGGCCTCGCGCCAGCGGTCTACCACGGCGGCGTCGAAGGGGCTGACGTAGCCGGCCAGCATCTTGCTGGCGGCGGTGGTGCGCCAGCCGCGCGTGACGAACAGATCCTTGTGAGCGACCGGGATGCCGGTCAGCGGTCCGGCGGAGCCGGCAGCCAGGGCCTGGTCGGCCGCGCGCGCCTGTTCCAGGGTCAGCGCGTCGTCGATGTGCAGGAAGATGTTGGGGTCCGCGTATTCGCGGGCGGCACGCAGCGCGTCGGCGGCCAGTTCGGCGGCGCTGACGCGCCGGGCGCGCAGTGCTTCGCCCAGCGCCTGGATGCTGTGGAATTCTGAAAGCTGGGTCATGGCATCATTCGATGACGGTGGGCACGAGGAACAGGCCCTGGTGTGCGGCCGGCGCGTTGGCCATGCAGGCGTCGCGCTGCTCGGGCGTCGACGCCGGATCGGGCGTGTCGTCGCACAGGCGCAGGGCGATGTCCTGGTGGGCGGCCAGCGGATGGGCCATGGGTTCGACCCCGGTCGTGTCCACGGCCTGCAGTTCTTCGATCAGGCCCAGGATGCGGTCGAGTTCCTGGCGGGCGCGAGTCTGGTCGTTGGAATCCAGCCGCAGGCCCGAGAGCCGTGCCAGCCGGGAGATATCCTGTTCG
This sequence comes from Castellaniella daejeonensis, assembly GCF_039523555.1. NCBI lineage: Bacteria > Pseudomonadati > Pseudomonadota > Betaproteobacteria > Burkholderiales > Alcaligenaceae > Castellaniella > Castellaniella daejeonensis. The sequence continues at coordinate 122,940 of NZ_BAAAFN010000009.1, read as the reverse complement.
GAGAGTGCCATTTCGTCTTGCCGAGGGGCCGCCGGCTTGGGGCGGCCGGATTGAGTGTATGCGGATGTGACCGAAGCGGTGAAAAGCGGGAATTTTGCAAAACATTCCCCTCTGATCCGGGTCTAGCCATAGAGGATTATAAGTTATCATTGCTGATTCCATGCGGTTTGCCCGGCCTGCGCCTTCGTTCTGGCGGTCTTGGTACAGTCGGCACCGGGTCGCTCGCGCGGATCCACCAGACACCCATTTTATTAGTGCGCCCATGTTCGGATTCCTACGCAGCTACTTTTCCAGCGACATGGCGATCGACCTCGGAACGGCGAATACGCTGATCTATGTTCGCAGCAAGGGCATCGTGCTCGATGAACCTTCGGTCGTCGCCATCCGCCATGACGGCGGCCCCAACGGCAAGAAAATCATTCAGGCCGTCGGCCACGAAGCCAAGCAGATGCTCGGCCGCGTCCCCGGCAACATCGAGGCCATCCGGCCCATGAAGGACGGCGTCATCGCCGACTTCACCGTCACCGAGCAGATGCTCAAGCAGTTCATCCGCATGGTGCATCCGCGCAGCATGCTGGCCCCCAGCCCGCGCATCATCGTCTGCGTGCCCTGCGGTTCCACCCAGGTCGAACGCCGCGCCATCCGCGAATCGGCCCTGGGCGCGGGCGCCAGCCAGGTCTACCTGATCGAGGAACCCATGGCCGCCGCGATCGGCGCCGGCCTGGCGGTGTCCGATGCCAGTGGCTCGATGGTGGTGGACATCGGCGGCGGCACCACCGAAGTCGCCGTGATCTCGCTGGGCGGCATGGTCTATAAAGGCTCGGTGCGCGTCGGCGGCGACAAGTTCGACGAAGCCATCATCAATTACATCCGCCGCAACTACGGCATGCTGATCGGCGAACCCACGGCCGAACTCATCAAGAAGGAAATCGGCTCGGCGTTCCCGGGCTCCGAGATCCGCGAGATCGAGGTCAAGGGACGCAATCTCTCCGAAGGCGTACCGCGCAGTTTCACGGTGTCCTCCAACGAAATCCTGGAATCCCTGACCGATCCGCTCAACCAGATCGTTTCGGCGGTGAAGACGGCGCTGGAGCAGACCCCGCCCGAACTGGGCGCCGACATCACCGACAAGGGCATCGCCCTGACCGGCGGCGGCGCGCTGCTGCACGATCTGGACCGCCTGCTCCAGGAAGAAACCGGCCTGCCCGTGGTGGTCGCCGAAGACCCGCTCACCTGCGTGGTGCGCGGCTGCGGCGAGGCGCTCGAACATCTCGAGCGCCTGGGCGGGGTGTTCATCTACGACTGATATCCGGCCGGGCGTTCCTCGTCATGCGTGAACCGGGAACCCTGAGACTCTTCAAGCGTGGTCCCAGCATCGAAGTCCGGCTGGTCATGCTGCTGGTCTTGTGTCTCGGGATGGCCGTGACCGATGCGCACTGGTCCGTGCTGGGCCCGGTGCGCAGCGCCCTGTCCATGGTGCTCTATCCTTTCCAGCGCGTCGTGCTGGCCCCGCGCGACGCGCTGGAATATTTCGACAGCTGGTCGCAGGCGGCCGCGCTGGCGCGCGACGAGCAGGAAGCCCTGCGCCGCCAGCGCATCGAGATGGCGCAGCTGTCCACGCACGCCGCCCAGCTGGCTGCCGAAAACGAGCAGTTGCGCCGCCTGCTGAACGTATCCGAGTCCATCGCCCAGCAGTCGGTGGCGGTCGAAGTCTTCTACGTGCCGTCCAACGCCTTCAGCCACCGCCTGATCTTCAACAAGGGATCGCGCGCCGGCATCGCCCCGGGCATGCCGGTGATCGACGAAGGCGGGGTCGTGGGCCAGATCGTCCGCGTGACGCCCTTCACTTCCGAGGCCGCCCTGCTGATCGACGACCAGGTATCCATTCCCGTGCAGGTGCTGCGCAACGGGCTGCGGCTGATCGCATTCGGCGGCAACGAGGTCGGCAAGCTCGAAGTCCGCTACCTGTCGGCCAATGTCGACGTGCGGCCCGGCGACGTGCTGGTGACCAGCGGCATCGGCGGGCTGTTCCCGGCGGGCCTGTCGGTCGGCCGCGTGGAAAAGGTGGACCGCGATCCGGGCACGGGCTTCGCCATGGCGATCGCCGAGCCGCTGTCGCATCCCGAGCGCTACCGCCATTTCCTGGTCCTGCGCGTGGACGTGGCCGATGTGCCCCGGCCCGAGGAGATCGAGCATGCCCTCGACGAGCAATAGCAACAGGCATCCGGGGGGCTCCTCGCTGATGGACCTGCAGCCGGTCGATGCCGGCGCGTTCCGCCGGGCGGCCTCGGGCTGGCTGGTGTGGGGATCGCTGGTCCTGGTGTGGATGGCGTCGCTGCTGCCCTGGCGGCTCTGGCAGCCGGTGCCCGACGTGCTGCTGCTGCTCCTGCTCTACTGGTGCCTGAATGCGCCGGCCCGGGTGGGGCTGACGACGGCCTTCGTGTTCGGCCTGCTGATGGATGTCCAGGATGCCGGCCTGCTGGGGCTGCATGCCCTGTGCTACGTGCTGGCCGCCTACGGCGTGCTGCGGCTGAGCCATCGCCTGCGGCATTTCAATGCCTGGCTGCAGACTTTCCAGGTCTTTCCGGTGATCGTGGCCGCGTGCATGCTGTCCAGCCTGCTGGGCGCCTGGCTGAACGGCGCCTGGGAAGGCTGGGAATGGCTGTGGTCCGCGTTGTTCACCGGGGCATTGTGGCCCTTGCCCGACATCCTCATGTCCCTGCATCCGCGCCGCCTGGGCGGCGATGGCGCGGGGCCTGTCTAGGGCGGGCATGTTCGAGTTTCGCAAGACCGGCCAGCGCCAGCGCCAGACAGTGCTGCTGCGCGCCTGGGTGGCGGGGTTGTTCGCCCTGGCGTGCCTGCTGTTGCTGGCCGGCCGCCTGTGGTACCTGCAGGTCGTGCGCTACGACAACCTGTCGGCGCGCGCCGAGCAGAACCGCATCACCATCGTGCCCGTGCCCCCCCGGCGCGGACAGATCGTCGACCGCAACGGCGCGGTGCTGGCCCAGAACCTGCGGGACTACACCCTGACGGTGACGCGCGCCCAGATCCGGGGCGACATCGGCGACGTGCTCGACCGGCTGGGCGAGCTGGTCTACCTGAGCGAGGGCGACCGGCGCAAATTCATGCGGCTGTACCAGCAGAGCGGCCGCTACACACCCATCCTGCTGCGCAACAATCTCAACGACATCGAGGCGTCCTGGTTCGCCGTCCATGCCTACCGCTTTCCGGGCGTCAACCTCGAGGCCCGCTGGGTTCGGTCCTATCCCATGCATGAATCGGCCGCGCACGTGCTGGGTTTCGTCGGCAGGATCTCCGAGGAAGACCAGCAGGAGCTCGAGCAGACCGGGCAGCTCGGGAACTACCGCGGCACGATGGTCATCGGCAAGAAAGGCGTCGAGAAGACCTGGGAAAAGGCGCTGCATGGCCGCACGGGGGTCGAGGAACTCGAAGTCACGGCGGGCGGGCGCCCGGTGCGCGAACTGAGCCGCACGGACCCGGTGCCCGGTGCCAATCTGGAGCTGTCCCTGGACATCGGCCTGCAGCACCTGGCCGAGGCCCAGTTCGAAGGTCGGCGCGGCGCACTGGTCGCCATCGAGCCGCATACGGGCGAGATCCTGGCCTTCGTGTCGTCGCCGTCCTTCGACCCGAACCTGTTCGTGGACGGCATCGACGTGGAGAACTGGCGCAAGCTGAACGAATCGCCGGACCATCCGCTGATCAACCGGCCGCTGTATGGCACGTACCCCATCGGTTCGACCTACAAGCCCTTCGTGGGCCTGGCCGCCCTGGAAATGGGCCTGCGCTCGGCCAGGGAACTGATCCCCGATCCGGGCTATTTCGAACTGGCCGGGCAGAAATTCCGCAATGCCGGCGGGGCGGTCTACGGGCCGACGGACATGCACCGGGCCATCGTCGTGTCTTCCGACACGTATTTCTTCTCGCTGGGTGCCCAGATGGACGTGGACGCCCTGCACGATTTCTCCAAGCGGTTCGGCTTCGGCCAGATCACCGGCATCGATCTGGACGGCGAGCGACGTGGCGTGCTGCCTTCACGCGAATGGAAGCGCAAGGCCTACAAGAAGCCCGAGCAGCAGCACTGGTACCAGGGCGAGACCGTGTCCGTCACCGTGGGGCAGGGCTACAACGCCTTCACGCTGCTGCAGCTGGCGCAGGCGACTTCGGTGCTGGCCAACGACGGCGTCTACATGAAACCCCACCTGGTGCGCCGGATCATCGATCCGCTCACCGGCCGGTTCAGCTACCCGGTGGTCGGGCCGCAATACACCATCGATCTCAAGCCCGAAAATCTGCGCGTGATCCGCGAGGCCATGGTGGACGTCGTGCGCAAGGGCACGGCGCGACGCGCCTTCGAGGGCGCGGCCTACCAGGCGGCCGGCAAGACCGGCACGGCTCAGGTCTACAGTCTGCGCGGCGCCAAGTACAAGGCGCACGCGGTGGACGAGCGCCTGCGCGACCATGCGCTGTTCATGGCCTACGCCCCGGTCGAGGATCCGCAGATCGCGGTGGCCCTGATCGTGGAAAATGGCGGCTGGGGTGCGTCGGTGGCCGCGCCGATCGCGCGCACGGTGTTCGATTACTGGCTGGATCCGGCCCGCGTGGCGCAGCGCCGCCAGCGCCTGCAGGCAGAGCAGGAAGCGCGCAATGCCCAGGCCGAAACGCCGCAGGCGGCTTCCCCGGGGCGGCCCGATGCGCAGCCGGCGCCCGACGACGAAGAGACGCCCGAGCCGGCCCCCCTGCCCGACGAGACCTCGGCGCCCGCGGACGGGGCCCAGGAGGAAAACCCATGAAACTCATCGTGCTGGCGGTGCGCCGCATGTTCGCCGTCCTGGACTGGCCGCTGCTGATCCTGCTGGTGATCATGGCCATGGTCGGCATGGCCACCATGCATTCGGCGGTGGGCAATACCGATTGGCGCTTTGCCGACCAGCTGCGCAACTTCCTGCTGGCGGGCACGGCCATGTGGGCCGTCGCGCTGCTGCGGCCCGCCTGGATCATGCGTTCGGCGCCGCTGTTCTACGTGCTCGGGGTGGGGCTGCTGGTGGCGGTCATGCTGTTCGGCGAGACCAGCAAGGGCGCCACCCGCTGGCTGAACCTGGGCATCGCGCGCATCCAGCCCTCGGAAATGATGAAGATCGCCGTGCCGCTGATGCTGGCCTGGTATTTCCAGCGCCAGTCCGCGAACCGCTTCCGCATCATGGATTTCCTGGTGGCCGGCGTGCTGCTGGTGGTGCCGGCGGGGCTCATCATCGATCAGCCCGACCTGGGCACGGCGCTGCTGGTGCTGGCCTCGGGGTTCTGCGTCATCTATTTCGCGGGCCTGTCCTTCAGGCTGCTGATCCCGGCGGTGCTGGCGATCGCGCTGGCGCTGGGGACGCTGGTGACCTACGAGGACCAGATCTGCCAGCCGGACGTGGACTGGGTGGTGCTGCACGATTACCAGAAATACCGCGTCTGCGTGCTGCTCAATCCCGGGGCCGATCCATTGGGCAAGGGCTTCCACACCATACAGTCCATGATCGCCGTGGGCTCGGGCGGCCTGTACGGCAAGGGCTACATGCAGGGCACCCAGACCCACCTGGATTTCATTCCCGAGCGGACCACGGACTTCATCTTCGCCGTGTTCGCCGAGGAATTCGGCCTGTACGGGGGGGTGACGCTGCTGGTCCTGTACGCCCTGATGGTGCTGCGCGGCCTGACCATCACCGCGCGGGCGCCCACCCAGTTCGGGCGCTTGGTGGCCGGCGCCATGTCCATGATGATGTTCGTCTATGTCTTCGTGAACATCGGCATGGTGACCGGTGTGCTTCCGGTGGTGGGGGTGCCGCTGCCCTTCATGAGCTATGGCGGCACGGCGCTGATGACGCTGGGCGTGGCGTGCGGGCTGCTGATGAGCATCGGCGCGCACCAGCCGCGCCCCGAGCCCTGAGCGGTCAGCGCGGCGGCAGTTTGCCCGGGTACAGGCCGGCCAGCAGCCGGGCCACCGGCGCCGGCATGCCGTAGGCGTCCAGCGTGCCGATGGGCACCCAGGCCCGGCCCGGCTCGGCCGGGACCAGCACCGTGCCCGGCAGCTTCAGCAGGCACGGCTGGATGCGCAGGCGAAAATGCGTGAACACATGATCGATCGCCGCCATCGCCTGCGGCGACCCGGCCGTGGCCAGGCCGGCGCAGGCGGCCTGCAGCGCGCCGGTGTCCTCGAATTGCGGCAGCGACCACAGGCCGCCCCAGATGCCCGCATCCGGCCGCCGTTCCAGCAGTACGCGGCCTTTGCATTCCGCGATCAGCATCCAGCAATGGCGCAGCGGCTGCGCACGCCGGGCGCGTGGCGACGGCAGCGCGTCCTGGCGGCCTTCGATCCGTGCGCGGCAGTCCGCTTCCAGCGGGCAGCGCGCGCAATCGGGTCGCGTGCGGGTGCAGACCGTGGCGCCCAGGTCCATCTGGCCCTGGGTGTAGGCTGCCATGTCCAGGGCGGCGGGCGCGGCGTCGATCAGCGCCTGCGCATGCGCCCAGAGCCGTTGCAGCGTGCGCGCCGCCGTGGGATCGCCCTCGACGGCGAAATAGCGCGACAGCACGCGGCGCACGTTGCCATCCAGGATCGGTGCGCGCTCGCCGTAGGCGAAGGCGGCGATGGCGGCGGCGGTCGACGGGCCGATGCCAGGCAGCCGCGCCAGTTCCTCGGCCGTGGCGGGAAAGCGCCCGCCATGCGCGTCGCGCAGGACCTGCGCGCAGCGGTGCAGGTTGCGTGCGCGGGCGTAGTATCCCAGGCCCGCCCAGGCGTGCAGGACGGCGTCCTGCGCCGCATCGGCCAGGTCGACGACGGTGGGGAAAAGATCCAGGAATCGCTCGTAGTAGGGAACGACGGTGGCCGCCTGGGTCTGCTGCAGCATGATTTCCGACAGCCAGATGCGGTAGGGATCCCGTGTCTGCTGCCAGGGCAGGCCGTGGCGGCCGGCCCGGCGCTGCCAGGCGGCAATGCGGGAAGCGGCGTCGTTTGCGGCGGACCGCGCGTGGGCGTCCGGCTGCGAGGCCGCGGCGGTGCGCCGCGCCATCAGAAGCGGGTGCGCCGGGTGACCGACAGCCGCGCGGCGATGGCCCCCAGCAGGGCGACCAGCGCGCCCGAAAGCAGCAGGTCGGGCGCCGCGGGCAGGCGGACGGCCCAGTCCACGCCGTAGCTGCGGGCAAAGCCGCCCAGGATCGCGTTCAGCGGGGTCAGCGCCAGCCAGGCCAGCAGCAGGGCGAGCAGGCTGGCCGCCAGCCCCGTCAGGGCGCCCAGGTACAGGAAGGGACGGCGGACGAAGGACTCGGTGGCGCCCACCAGCCGGGCGACGGCGATTTCCTCGCGCTGGGTCAGGGCCTGCAGGCGCACCGTGTTGAACACGGTCGCCAGCACGACGATGACCACCGCGCCCGCCAGCATGCCCAGGCCCAGCCGCACGAATGTGAGCAGGGATTCCAGTCGCCGCACCCATTCGCTGTCGAGCTGGATTTCCTCGATTTCGGGCCACTGGCGCCAGGCCTGCGCCAGCTCGGCCGCGACGCGCGCCGGCGCGTCGGAATCGCGCAGGGTGACGATGAGGGCGTCGGGCAGGGGGTTTTCAGGCAGGGCATCCAGCGCGCGCGCCCAGGTCGGGTCGGCGCGCAGCTGGGCCATGGCCCGGTCGCGCGGCATCAGGCGGGCCTGGGCGATCCGGTCGCCGGCTTCCTCGCGCACGCGCGCCAGCAGGGCCTGCTGGGCGGCGGGCGGCGTGCCGGCCTTCAGGAACAGGGTCAGTTCCGGTGTGACAGCCAGCTGCCGCGCCAGCGGCTGGCTGGACTGCAGGACCGAGGCCCCCAGGATGGGCACGGCCAGCATCAGGGCGATGACCACGATGTTGGCCAGGGACGAGAAGGGGTGCTGGCGCAGGCGCCTGAACGCCACGCCCAGGGCATAGCCGTGATGTCGCAGCCAGCGGTTCATGCGGTCTCCTTGGCGGGGTCGAGCAGTTCCGGCACACCCGGGATGTCCTCGAACCGCCCGGCATCGATGCGCAGGGTGCGCCGTGCGTAGCGGGCCATGAGCGCGGTGTCGTGCGAGGCGATCAGGGTGGTGACGCCCACCTGGTTGAAGTCGCGGAATACGTCCATGATGCGCATGGCGCTGTCGTGGTCCAGGTTGGCGGTGGGTTCGTCGGCGATCAGGATGGCGGGCCTGCCCACGATGGCCCGGGCAATGGCCAGGCGCTGCTGCTCGCCGCCCGACAGCTCGATGGGCGACAGGTCTTCCTTGCCGCGCAGGCCCACCTTTTCCATGGCGGCGCGGGCGCGGGTGGCGGCCGTGGCGCGGTCCAGCCCCAGCACGGCCAGGGGCAGCATGACGTTGTCGAAGGCATTGCGGTCGAACAGCAGGTGGGCGTCCTGCAGGATCAGGCCGACGGTGCGCCGCAGGTAGGGCAGCATGCGTGCCGAGAGCCGGTCGATGCGATGGCCGTTGACCGTGACCGCGCCCCGGCTGGCGGGCTCCAGCCCGCCGACCAGCTTCAGCAGGGTGGATTTGCCTGCGCCCGAAGGGCCCGAGACGAAGACGAATTCACCGGGCTTGATGCAGAAATTGACGTCGGCGAGTATATTTCGCCCCCGGCCAAAAGATTTGAAGACATGCTGGAATTCGATCATGGGCACCTGGCGAGTCGATCCGGGTCCGGGCCGGCGCGCCGTGGCGCGCCTCGATCGCCACGATGGGAGCAGGGATATCCCGCATGTTTCATGCCTGCGGTGGCAGGCTACGATCTAGGCCAGACGGACCAATTCCACAAGATTGTATTCCGTGTTGTTCAACGCCACTTGCTCAAATCGGGAAAGGATGACTATGAAATTCATGAAACTCGCAGCCGTCAGTGCGGCACTGCTGTTCGCCGGCACGACCGCTCAGGCAGGTGAAACCTACAATGCCGTCAAGGCGCGCGGCTTCGTGCAGTGCGGCGTGAACGCCGGCCTGCCCGGCTTCTCCCAGGCCGACAGCAAGGGCGTCTGGAAGGGCATCGACATCGACATGTGCCGTGCCGTGGCCGCCATGGTCTTCGGCGACGCCAGCAAGTTCAAGGCCACGCCGCTCACCACCCAGCAGCGCTTCACGGCACTGCAGTCCGGCGAAGTCGACGTGCTCACCCGCAACACCACCGCCACCATGACCCGCGACACCACGCTGGGCCTGATGAGCGCCGGGGTCAACTACTACGACAGCCAGGGCGTGCTGGTGAAGAAGAGCCTGGGCGTGAAGAGCGCCACCGAGCTGGGCGGCGCCTCGGTCTGCGTGCTGCAGGGCACCACCACCGAGCTGAACCTGGCCGACTGGTTCCGCGCCCACAACCTCGAATTCAAGCCGGTGGTGATCAACACTTCCGAAGAAGGCTTCCGCACCTTCGAATCCGGCCGCTGCGACGTGGTCACCAGCGACAAGTCCCAGCTGGGCAGCCTGCGCGCATCCTCGGCCACGCCGGATGACTACATCATCCTGCCGGAAGACTTCTCCAAGGAACCCCTGGGCCCCATGGTCCGCCAGGGCGACGACGAGTGGTTCATGGTCGTGCGCTGGGCGCTGAACGCCATGATCGAGTCCGAGGAATACGGCATCACCTCCCAGAACCTGGAAGAAATGCTGAAGAGCCCGAACCCCAACATCCAGCGCATCCTGGGTGTGTCCGGCGACATGGGCAAGGGCCTGGGTCTGGACAAGAAGTGGGCCTACAACATCATCAAGCAGGTCGGCAACTACGGAGAATCGTTCGAGCGCAACATCGGCATGGGCTCCCCGCTCAAGCTGGAGCGTGGCCTGAATGCCCAGTGGACCAAGGGCGGCGTGATGTACGCCTGGCCGATCCGCTGATCCGGCCATAGGCCCTTTCGGCCGCCGGGGTCCTCCCGGCGGCCGGGTTCCGGCGGCGTCAGCCGCCTTCACCGCCCGCATCCTCTATGAATGAAACGACACATCGCGCACCCAGGGCGCCGCGCCGCCGTTGGTCCTGGAACGATCCGGCCACGCGCGCGCTGATCTACCAGGTCGTGATCCTGGGCCTGGTCGCCCTGGGCGTGTGGTACCTGACATCCAACACGCTGCACAATCTGGCCGCGCGCAATATTTCCACCGGCTTCGATTTCCTGCACGAAGAAGCCGGGTTCGCCATCGGCGAATCGATGGTGCAATATTCGCCCGCCGATACCTACGGCCATGCGGTCGTGGTCGGCCTGCTGAACACCCTGAAGGTCTCCGTGATCGGGGTGATTGCCGCCACATTGTTCGGCACGCTGCTGGGCATCAGCCGGCTGTCCAAGAACTGGCTGATCTCGCGCCTGTCCGGCCTCTACATCGAGGTCATGCGCAACATCCCGCTGCTGCTGCAGCTGTTCTTCTGGTATGCCCTCATCACCGAGATCATGCCCGGCCCCAGGCAGGCGCTGCAGCCCCTGCCGGACGTCTTCGTCTCCAACCGCGGCTTCAAGATCCCCTGGTTCAAGGGCGATGCCATGGACTGGATCTTCGGCGGGCTGGCGCTGGCGATCGTGCTGATCGTGCTGCTGGCCCACTGGGCGCGCCGCCGCCAGGACGCCACCGGCCAGATCTTCCCCCTGGGCCGTGCCGCGCTGGGCCTGCTGGTGATCGTGCCCGTGCTGGCCTTCTGGATCAGCGGCGGTTCGCTCGAAATCGACCGGCCGGAGTTCAAGGGCTTCAATTTCCAGGGCGGCCTGAACATGTCGCCCGAGTTCTCGGCGCTGCTCCTGGGGCTGGTGACCTACACCTCGGCCTTCGTGGGCGAGGTCGTGCGTTCGGGCATCCAGGCCGTCAACCAGGGCCAATGGGAAGCCGCTTCGTCGATCGGCCTGTCGCGGGCGCGCACCTTGCGGCTGGTGATCCTGCCCCAGGCGATGCGGGTCATCATCCCGCCCATGACCAGCCAGTACCTGAACCTGACCAAGAACAGTTCCCTGGCCGTGGCCATCGGCTATCCCGATATCGTGGCCGTCACCAACACCATCCTGAACCAGACCGGACAGGCCATCGAAGGCATCATGATCATCATGGCGGCCTACCTGGTGGTCAGCCTGTCGATCTCGATCTTCATGAACTGGTACAACAAGCGCATCGCGCTGGTGGAGCGATAGATGGACCGCACTCTCCCTGGCACCGATCGCCTGCCCCCGCGCGCCGACACGGGCGTGGTCGGCTGGCTGCGCAGCCGGCTGTTCTCGTCGCCGCTGAACTCGATCCTGACGATCCTGGCCCTGTGGCTGCTGATGCTGGCGATCCCGGCCCTGATCGACTACCTGTTCGTGAAGCCCGACTTCGCCGCCACGACGGCAGCACAGTGCCGTGAAACCGGCGGCTACTGCTGGGCCTTCGTGCGCGAAAAGCACCGCCTGATCCTCTTCGGCATCTACCCCTACGACGAGCAGTGGCGTCCGCTGCTGGCTTCCGTGATCCTGGTGGGCGCGATCGTCTGCAGCTGCATCCGCTGGTTCTGGAAGCCGTTCCTGGGCCTGCTGTGGGTCGTCGCCCTGGTGGCGGTCGGCGTGCTGATGTGGGGTGGCGTCCTGGGCCTGACCTACGTGGAAAACGCCAAGTGGGGCGGCCTGCCGCTGACCCTGATCCTGTCCACCTTCGGCATCGCCTTCGCCTTTCCATTCGGGCTGCTGCTGGCCCTGGGACGGCGCTCGCACATGCCGGGGGTCAAGGCCGTGTGCGTGGTCTACATCGAGCTGATCCGCGGGGTTCCCCTGGTCAGCCTGCTGTTCATGTCCTCGGTCATGCTGCCGCTGTTCCTGCCCGAAGGCTTTTCCATCGACAAGCTGCTGCGCGCCCAGATCGCCATCATCCTGTTCGCGGCGGCCTATGTGGCCGAAACCGTGCGCGGCGGCCTGCAGGCCATCCCCAAGGGCCAGTACGAAGGCGCCGATTCCCTGGGCCTGGGTTACTGGCAGCAGATGCGCAAGATCATCCTGCCGCAGGCGCTGAAGATCGTGATCCCGCCGCTGGTGGGGATCTTCATTTCCCTGTTCAAGGACACGTCCCTGGTGGTGATCATCGGCATCTTCGACCTGACCCAGGCGGCCAAGGCGGCCGTGTCCGACGCCGTCTGGCGCGGATTCAGCACGGAATCCTACTTGTTCATCTCGGTCATCTACTTCATCTTCTGCTACTCGATCTCGCGCTACAGCCTGTCGCTGGAACGCAAGCTTGATCAGGGGCAGCGTCGTTAATCTTCGTGTACAGGCGGGGCCGCTGCCCCGCCGCAGGAGCCTCCGTCCATGTCGGAACCCATCATCCGCCTGCAGAACGTCAACAAGTGGTACGGCCAGTTCCACGTCCTGAAGGACCTGAACCTGGATGTCGCGCCCAGCGAACGCATCGTGATCTGCGGCCCTTCCGGGTCGGGCAAGTCGACCATGATCCGCTGCATCAATCGCCTGGAAGAGCACCAGGAAGGCAAGATCATCGTCGACGGCACCGAGCTGACCAACGACCTGAAGCAGATCGAAGCCATCCGCCGCGATGTCGGCATGGTGTTCCAGCACTTCAACCTGTTCCCGCACATGACCGTGCTGGAGAACCTGACGCTGGGGCCGGTCTGGGTGCTCAAGCAGCCCAAGGCCGAAGCCGAGGCGACCGCCATGAAATACCTTGAACGCGTGCGCATTCCGGACCAGGCCAACAAATACCCCGGCCAGCTCTCCGGCGGCCAGCAGCAGCGCGTGGCGATCGCCCGGTCCCTGTGCATGAACCCCAAGATCATGCTGTTCGACGAGCCGACTTCCGCCCTGGACCCCGAAATGGTCAAGGAAGTGCTGGACGTCATGGTGGAGCTGGCCGAGGAAACCGGCATGACGATGCTGTGCGTGACCCACGAAATGGGCTTCGCGCGCAAGGTCGCCGACCGGGTGATCTTCATGGACCACGGCGAGATCATCGAAGAAAACGTGCCGGACGCGTTCTTCGACAATCCTCAGAACGAACGCACCAAGCTGTTCCTGAGCCAGATCCTGCATTAAGGCAGGGGGCGCCCGGCAGCACGGCCGGGCGGCGATGCGGCGCCCGCGTCCTGCGCGGGGCGCTTCGCCATCCCGCCGGTGCCTTGCACAGCAGAAACGTCTCGTCTTCTTTGGCTGCATCGGCTTACACCGCCGCCTGGCCTTCTTGCTACGCTGTCCGTGTCCGTACAACAAGGAGAACGAGATGCGTACAGCAACGCAACGGGCCGCCCTGTCGGCGGCGATCGGCAGCCTGGCGCTCCTGACGGCCTGCGCCAACATGACGCCCCAGGGCCAGAACACGGCGGTCGGTGCCGGAGCAGGCGCCGCGATCGGCGCGGGGCTGGGGGTGCTGATCGGCGACAGCAGTCAGGCGGCCCTGATCGGCGCTGGCATCGGCACCGTGGTGGGCAGCGTCGTCGGCTACAACTGGAAGACCGTCAAGCAGGACGTCGAGAAATCCGGCGCATCGGATCTGGGGATCGCCGTGATCGAAATGCCCGACGGCACCCTGAAGGTCAACATCCCCAGCAACGTATCGTTCGACACCAACAAGGCCGTGCTGAAGCCTGAACTGCTGCCGGTCCTGGACAGCGTGGCCCGGGCCCTGAGCCAGCATCCTGAACTGCGCGCCAAGGCGATCGGCTATACGGATTCCACCGGGACCGATGCGATCAACGTACCCCTGTCCCAGCGCCGGGCCGGCGCGGTGACGCAGTACCTGGCGGGGCAGGGCGTGGCTGCCGACCGGCTCATGGCCGAAGGCCGCGGCGCCGCCAATCCGGTGGGCGACAACGGCACGGCCCAGGGCCGCGCCCTGAACCGCCGGGTGGAATTGTTCCTGTACGCAGTGAAATAGGCGCGGGCCGCGTCCGGGCGGCCCGGCGGCGCCCCGGATTTCATCCGGGGCGAGCCGGCATCCCGCGCCCGGGGCCTCATGCCTTCTGGTAGATCTCCGCGCCCTGGCTGATGAATTCGGCCGACTTCGCCGCCATCCCCTGTTCCAGGGCCGCGGCTTCGTCCAGCCCGTTTTCCCGGGCATAGTCGCGCACGTCCTGCGAGATCTTCATGCTGCAGAACTTGGGTCCGCACATGGAGCAGAAGTGCGCCACCTTCATCGAATCCTTGGGCAGGGTCTCGTCATGGAAGGCGCGCGCCGTGTCGGGGTCCAGGCCCAGGTTGAACTGGTCTTCCCAGCGGAACTCGAACCGCGCCTTGGACAGCGCGTTGTCGCGGATCGCCGCGCCCGGGTGGCCCTTGGCCAGATCGGCCGCGTGGGCGGCGATCTTGTAGGTGATGATGCCGTCCTTCACGTCTTTCTTGTTGGGCAGGCCCAGGTGTTCCTTGGGGGTCACGTAGCACAGCATGGCCGTGCCGTACCAGCCGATCAGGGCCGCGCCGATGCCCGAGGTGATGTGGTCGTAGCCCGGCGCGATATCCGTGGTCAGCGGCCCCAGGGTGTAGAACGGCGCCTCGTGGCAGTGCTTGAGCTGCAGGTCCATGTTTTCGCGGATCATCTGCATGGGCACGTGGCCCGGCCCTTCGATCATCACCTGCACGTCGTGCTTCCAGGCGACCTGTGTCAGCTCGCCCAGCGTGCGCAGTTCGGCGAACTGGGCCTCGTCGTTGGCATCGTAGCCCGAACCCGGCCGCAGGCCGTCGCCCAGCGAGAAGCTGACGTCATAGGCCTTCATGATCTCGCAGATGTCCTCGAAGCGTTCGTAGAGGAAGCTTTCCTTGTGGTGCGCCAGGCACCACTTGGCCATGATCGAGCCGCCGCGCGACACGATCCCCGTCATGCGGCTGGCCGTCATGGGGACGAACGGCAGGCGCACCCCCGCATGGATGGTGAAGTAGTCCACACCCTGTTCGGCCTGCTCGATCAGCGTATCGCGGAAGATTTCCCAGTTCAGTTCCTCGGCGATGCCGCCGACCTTTTCCAGCGCCTGGTAGATCGGCACGGTGCCGATGGGCACCGGCGAGTTGCGGATGATCCATTCGCGCGTCTCGTGGATGTGCTTGCCGGTGGACAGGTCCATCACGGTGTCGCCGCCCCAGCGGATCGCCCAGGTCATCTTCTCGACTTCCTCGCTGATGTCCGAACGGATGGCGGAATTGCCGATGTTGGCGTTCACCTTGACCAGGAAGTTGCGCCCGATGGCCATGGGCTCGACTTCGGGGTGGTTGATGTTGGCCGGGATGATGGCGCGGCCCCGGGCGACTTCGTCGCGTACGAACTCGGGGGTGATCCGCTCGGGGATGGCGGCGCCGAAGGACTGGCCGGGATGCTGGCGGGTCAGGCGTTCGGCCAGGCGGTCGCCGTCGGGGCCGCTCCGGCGCAGCGATTCGATGTACTGCTCGCGGCGCAGGTTCTCGCGGATCGCGACGAATTCCATTTCGGGCGTGACGATGCCCCGGCGGGCATAGTGCATCTGCGTCACGTTCGCGCCGGCGCGGGCGCGGCGCGGGGGGCGCTTCGTGTCGAAGCGCAGCGCATCCAGCTCGGGGTCGGCCAGCCTGGCGCGGCCGTACTGGCTGGTGAGCCCGGACAGTTCTTCGGTGTCGCCGCGTTCCAGTATCCAGGGCAGGCGTGGGGCAGGCAGGCCCTTGCGGATGTCGATGGCGGCATCGGGATCGGTGTACGGGCCGCTGGTGTCGTAGACGGTCAGCGGGGGATTCGATTCGCCGCCGAACAGGGTGGGCGTGTCGTCCTGCCGGATTTCCCGGAATGGCACGCGGATGTCGGGCCGGGAGCCGGTTTCGTAGATTTTCCGGGATTGCGGCAGCGGTTCGACGGCGGCCAGGTCGACGGTGGCTCGGGCGGCCAGGAATTGCGGATTGGTGTTCAAGGTATAGCTCCAGGTTCGAAAAGGATTTCGGAAGTGGAGCCGAGTCGGGGAGGGAAAAAAGCGCGTTCCGGGGGATGGTTCCGGTATGGATTGAAACCGCGGTGGAAACAGCGCACGCTCCCAGCATCGGCATTATCCGTACTGGTACGAAGGGCCTCTCTCAACACGCCGGCCAGGCCGGCGAGTACCCCTGCGTGTGGAAGCAGTATACCGCCTGCGCAGCGTGGAGGCGGACTATCCTTTCGAAGTCAGCAGGCTGTCGATCAGGGCGCCGACGGCTCTTTCCACCATCAGGCGGTCCTTGCGGGTCAGGGACCAGAATTGCCGGGGCTCGATCGAAGGAAATGGCCAGGCGTGTTCTGCCGGCGCCCCGGCGGCGGGGGACGGCGCCATGCCGCCGGTGCCCCGGCTCAGCCAGTAGATGTCCACTCCCAGGGCCTGGGCCAGGTTCAGCAGTTTCGTCGGCGATTGGCGGGTGCTGTTCTCGTAGCTGGAGATGGCGCTTTGCGACAGGCCGCAGGCGCGTGCCAGGGCCTCCTGCGACAGGCCGCGCAGGAGCCGGGCATGCCGGAGGCGTTGTGCAAAGGTTTCCACGCGCCCATTGGACTAAAAATGATGATCACTATGGTGTTTATGAAATAATACTTTCGTGATATCAAGGGGTTCGCCGGGGGAAGTACATGCGAGACCGCCTGCTCTGGGCGTTGGCGCCGAACGACAATGCCGACCTGATGTACCTGCGGAAGGTGGGGTGCCGTGTGCGGCGCTATGCATCCATCGAGCACGCCGATCGGGATACGATCCGCGCAGACATGCTGGCGTGCGACGCAGCGCTCCTGATGGCGGATCCGGCCGCCAACTGCCGGGCGGCCTGGCTGGCGCGCGACATGGGCCAGCCCCTGGACCTGGTGGCTATCGTGGATTCCCCGCGCCATGGCGAATTGATGGCGCTGCTGCAGGTCGGGGTGGATTGGATCATGCAGCAGGACGATCCGCCGGCCATGCTGGCTTCCGCCCTGCGGGCCCTGCGCCTGCGCCGCCTGGAATACATCGATGACGCGGCAAGCCCGGTGCATGGCATCGGCCCCTGGGTGCTGGAGGCCGAGTGCTGGATCCTGCGGCACCGCGACGGCGCCTCGCTGCGCCTGTCGGTTTCCGAGCGCGCGATCCTGACCTGCCTGTTCGAGGCCCCCGGTCATGTCGCCAGCCACGACATGCTGGACCAGGCCCTGTTCCATGCCTGGCGGCATGTCTCCGAGCGTGCTTCGCACGATCCCAGGCCGTCCGGCATCATCAGCCGCCTGCGCCGGCGGGGGCGGCAGGCCGGCATGGACCTGCCGCTCGAGCCCCTGCGCGGCTACGGCTATGTCTGGGAAATCTGAACCGGCCGCAGCTCAGCGGTAGCGCTGGACGCCCAGGTCGTCGTGGCGGATGTCGGTCGGCTTTCCGGACACGATGTCGGCGATCAGCCGGCCGCTGCCGCAGGACATGGTCCAGCCCAGCGTGCCGTGACCCGTGTTCAGGAACAGGTTGCCCAGCCGGGTCGGCCCCACGATCGGCGTGCTGTCGGGCGTCTTGGGCCGCAGTCCCGTCCAGAAATGCACGTCGCCCGGCGCGTAGCTGCCGGGGAACAGGTCGTTCAGCACCATTTCCAGGGTTCGCTGGCGGCGTGTATCCAGGGCCGTGTCGTAGCCCACGACCTCGGCCATCCCGCCCACGCGGATGCGTTCATCGAAACGGGTCAGGGCAATCTTGTAGGTTTCGTCCAGCAGGGTCGATACCGGGGCGCGTTCCGGATCGGCGATGTCCACCGTGATGGAATAGCCTTTCATGGGGTAGACCGGGATATCGACCACGTCGCGCAGCAACAGCGGCGAATACGATCCCAGGGCGACCACGTAGGCATCGGCCTGCCGCAGCCCCGAGACGCATTGCACGCCCGTGACCCGGTCGCCCGCGATCTGCAGGGCCTGGATCGTCTCGCCGTACTGGAATCGCACGCCTTCGGCTTCGGCCAGCCGGGCCAGGGCCTGGGTGAACAGGCGGCAGTCGCCGGTTTCGTCATCCGGCGTGCGCAGGCCGCCGACCAGCTTGTGGCGCACCTGGGCCAGCGCGGGCTCGTATTGGGCCAGGCGGTCGCCATCGACCAGCTCGTGGGCGATGCCGGCGTCGCTCAGGGCCTGTACGTCGCGCTGTGCGTCGTCCATCTGCTTCTGGGTGCGAAAGACCTGCAGCGTGCCTTGCCGCCGGCCTTCGAACTGGATGCCGGTATCGGCCTGCAGCGCATGCAGGCACTGGCGGCTGTAGGCCGACAGACGCAGCATGCGTTCCTTGTTGACGGCGTAGCGGGCCGGCGTGCAGTTGCGCCACATGTCCAGCATCCAGCGCAGCTGGAACAGACTGCCGTCGGGCCGGATCGTCAGTGGCGCGTGCGGCGTGAACAGCCATTTGAGGGCCTTCAGCGGGATGCCGGGCGCGGCCCAGGGCGAGGAATAGCCGAAGGACAGCTGGCCTGCGTTGCCGAAGCTCGTTTCCTCCGCCGTGCCGTTCTCGCGGTCGATCACGGTGACTTCATGCCCTTGTCGGGCCAGGTAATAGGCGCTCGTGACGCCCACGACGCCCGCCCCTAGAACCAGAACCTTCATGATGAATTCCCAGCGAATTAATTTTTCATGATGATAGGCAATATACCCAGATAAATTTTTATGAAAAAATAAGATTTTCGTGAAAATATACGATCAATGGCTGGCACGGATCCAGGCGCGCAGGACAAAATCCTGGTGCGCCGCATCGAATCCGCGCCACCCGGCAAATCAGCGGGTTTTACGCGGGCGGCATGGCGTTCGATCGTCGGGCAGGCTGCCCGCCCGGGGCGCCGTCACCCAGGAGAATGATCATGCGCGTGCAGAAGGAATCCGTCCATGCCCTGGACAAGATCGACCGCCGCATCCTCGATCTATTGCAGCAGAACGGCCGCCTGTCGATGACCGAACTGGCCGACGAGGTGGGGCTGACCGTGACGCCCTGCATCGAGCGGGTGCGCCGCCTGGAGCGTGACGGCGTGATCATGGGCTACCACGCGCGCGTGTCGCCCGTCGCCCTGGACGCCGGCCTGCTGGTGTTCGTGGAAATCAGCATGTCCAGCAAGTCCGGCCGCACTTTCGAGGAGTTCCGCCGGGAAGTGCTGTGCGTGCCGCAGGTGCTCGAATGCCACCTGGTGTCCGGGGACTTCGACTACATGATCAAGGCGCGGATCAAGGAAATCAGCCAGTATCGCAGCCTGCTGGGCGAGATCCTGCTGCGCCTGCCGGGAGTGACGCAGACCAAGAGCTGCGTGGTGATGGAGGAAGTCAAGGAAACCCAGTTCATCCCGGCGCAGCGCTAGGACGCGGGCGGCCCGGCCTGCGGGCCGCCCGCCACGCGGTTCATTCGGGCGCGCGCTGGGCGCGGGGCCGCGCCACGATCATGTTGTCGCGGTGAATCAGTTCGGGATCGGACAGATGGCCCAGGATTTCCGCGATGCGGGCGCTGGGCTGGCGCAGGATGCGTGCCGTGTCGGCGGACGAATAGTTGATCAGGCCGCGGCCGCATTCCACCCCGTGTTCGTCGACGCAGGCGACCACGTCGCCGCGCTCGAACTCGCCCTCGACGGCGATCACGCCGATGGGCAGCAGGCTGCGGTGTCCCTGGGTCAGTGCGCGCACGGCGCCGGCATCCAGGGTGACGCGCCCACGCAGGCGCAGGTGGTTGGCCAGCCAGCGCTGCCGGGCCGAGCGCACCGGCATGCCGGCGCGCAGTTCGGTGCCGATCGGCTCGCCTGCCGCCAGGCGCTGCAGCACGGCGGGCTCGCGGCCGGAAGCGATGATGGTGTGGCCGCCGCTGTTGGCGGCGCGCCGCGCAGCCAGCACCTTGGTCAGCATGCCGCCGGTGCCGATGGCGCTGCCCGAGCCGCCGGCCATGGCTTCCAGCGCGGGGTCGCCCGCCTGGCCCTGGTGGATGAAGCGCGCGTCCGGATGCTTGCGCGGATCCGCGCTGTACAGGCCCGACTGGTCGGTCAGGATGATCAGCACGTCGGCCTCGATCAGGTTGGTCACCAGGGCGCCCAGGGTGTCGTTGTCGCCCACGCGAATCTCGTCGGTGACGACCGTATCGTTTTCATTGACGATGGGCACCACGCCCAGGGCCAGCAGCGTGTTCAGCGTGCTGCGCGCGTTCAGGTAGCGGCGCCGGTCGGCCAGGTCTTCGTGCGTCAGCAGGATCTGGGCGGTGCGCACGCCGTGGCGGGCGAAGGCAGCCTCGTAGGCCTGGATCAGCCCCATCTGGCCCACGGCGGCGGCGGCCTGCAGCTCGGACATGAGCTTGGGCCGCCGGGGCCACCCCAGGCGCGCCATGCCTTCGGCGATGGCGCCGCTGGACACCAGCACCAGTTGACGCCCCGAGGCATGCAGGCCGGCGATCTGTTCGGCCCATTGCGCGACGGCGTCCAGATCGATGCCCCGGCCTTCGTTGGTGACCAGGGAAGAACCGACCTTGAGGACGAGGCGCTGGGCGTCCTGGGCGACGGAAGGAGAAAGATCCGGACGGGTCATGATGTGGCGGGCGGGACGGGGAACGGGGCGGCGTCCTCAGCGTGCGAAACGCGGGTCGTCCGGCTCATCGGCATCCGGCGCGTGCCCGGCCGTGTCCGCGCCGGGGGATGCGCCATCACGCGTGAAGCGGGGGTCTTCGTCGTGGGCGTGGGCGCTGCGCCGCTGCTCGTCGAGCCAGGACTGCAGCGCGCCGGTCAGGGCCTGGGTGCCGTCTCCGGTCAGGGCGGAAATGCCGAAGACAGGGCCGGTCCAGCCGAGTTCGCGGCACACGCGGTCCTGGACGGCGGCGGGATCCTCGACCATGTCCAGCTTGTTCAGCACCAGCCAGCGCGGCTTGGCGGCCAGGTCCGGGCTGTAGCGTTCGAGTTCGCGCACGATGGCCCGGGCATCTTCCACGGCCTGGGCGCAGGCGTCGATGTCGGGGTCGGGCGAATGCACGTCCAGCAGATGCAGCAGCACGCGGGTGCGGCTGAGATGGCGCAGGAACAGATGGCCCAGGCCGGCGCCTTCCGAGGCGCCTTCGATCAGGCCGGGAATGTCGGCGATGACGAAGCTGTGCGACGGCGAAGTGCGCACCACGCCCAGGTTCGGATGCAGGGTGGTGAAGGGGTAATCGGCGATTTTCGGGCGGGCGTTGGATACGCGCGTGATCAGGGTGGACTTGCCCGCGTTGGGCATGCCGAGCAGGCCCACGTCGGCCAGCACCTTCAGTTCCAGGCGCAGGCGGCGTTGCTCGCCTTCGCGGCCGGGGGTGCACTGGCGCGGTGCGCGGTTGGTGCTGGATTTGAAGTGCAGGTTGCCCAGGCCGCCCGCGCCGCCGGCTGCCAGCGTGACCTGCATGCCGTGGCGGTCCAGGTCGAACAGCATCTCGCCGGTGTCGGCATCGTGGATCATGGTGCCCACCGGCATGCGCAGGACGATGTCGGGTGCGCCCGCGCCGTACTGGTCGGAGCCCCTGCCGTTTTCGCCATTCTTTGCCCGGTGCAGCCGGGCGTAGCGGAAGTCGATCAGGGTGTTGATGTTGCGGTCGGCCACGGCCAGGACCGATCCACCACGGCCGCCATCGCCGCCGTCGGGACCGCCCTTGGGGATGAATTTTTCCCGGCGGAAGCTGGCGACGCCATTGCCGCCCTTGCCGGCGATGACCTCGATGGTGGCTTCGTCTACAAATTTCATGGTGGATACATTCTAATGAAAAAAAAGACCCTGCTGGAAAGCAGGGCCTTTTGCGGATTGCGCAGCGATCAGCTTGCCGCGTTCACCGATACGGTGCGCTTGTTCTGCGCGCCCTTGATGGAGAACTGCACGACGCCATCCACCAGGGAATACAGCGTGTGGTCCTTGCCGATGCCGACGTTGACGCCGGGGTGGAACTGGGTGCCGCGCTGACGGACGATGATGCCGCCGGCCAGGATCTGCTGGCCGCCGTAGACTTTCACGCCCAGTCGTTTCGATTCGGAATCGCGGCCGTTGCGAGTCGAGCCGCCGCCCTTTTTGTGTGCCATGATGAGCTCCTAAATACGATGACCGGATCAGGCCGCAACGGCGTCGATGCGGATCTCGGTGTAGTTCTGGCGATGGCCCTGGCGCTTCTGGTAGTGCTTGCGACGGCGCATCTTGAAGATCTTGACCTTGTCGTGACGGCCTTGTGCAAGAACGGTGGCTTTGACCGCGGCACCTTCGACGAAGGGCGTGCCGATCTTCAGCGTTTCGCCTTCGCCGACGGAAAGAACCTGGTCGAGCGAGATTTCTTGCCCAATGTCAGCCGGTATCTGTTCGATTTTCAGTTTTTGGCCGGCGCAAACGCGATACTGCTTGCCGCCGGTTTTTATGACCGCGTACATGGGGATTTCCTGTGAGAATGCCCGGCGTGGGATGGGATCGGGGGCGGGCAAAAGCCATGCACCGAAAGGCCCCAAAAAGCCCTGGCCGGGTATGCCAAAAAAGGCCAAATCCAATACGGATAAGGCCAAGCCACACATTTTACGCAGAAATCCTTTTGTAAATCAAGTGGTTTCTGTGCGGCAGCCCGTTACGACCGGTAGTCCGCATTGATGCTGACGTATTCGTGCGAGAAATCGCAGGTATAGACCGTGTCGGCCACGTCGCCCCGGCCCAGGGCGACTCGTACCAGGATTTCGGGTTCCGCCATCACGCGCTGGCCGTCTTCCTCGCGGTAGCCGGGATCGCGGCCGCCCTGGGATGCCACGCGCACGTCGCCCAGCCACAGCGTCAGCCTGGAGACGTCCAGGTCTTCGATCCCCGCATAGCCGATGGCCGCCAGGATGCGGCCCAGGTTGGGGTCGGAAGCATAGAAGGCGGTCTTCACCAGCGGCGAATGGGCGATCGCGTAGGCGACCTTCAGGGCTTCGTCCGTCGAGGCGGCCTGTTCGACGCGGATGGTCATGAATTTTGTCGCGCCTTCGGCGTCGCGCACGATCTTCTGCGCCAGATCGCGAGCGGCGGCCGTCAGGGCTTCGGCCAGGGCGGCGAAGCGCGGGTCCTGCTCGGATTCGATGTGCGCGCCGCTGGCGCCGGTCGCGATGAGGATGAAGGAGTCGTTGGTGGATGTGTCGCCGTCCACCGTGATCCGGTTGAAGGACTGGTCGGCGATGCGCCTGGCCAGGCTGCGCAGCAGCGTGGGCGGCAGGCCGGCGTCGGTGCCCAGGAATCCCAGCATGGTGGCCATGTTGGGGCGGATCATGCCGGCGCCCTTGCTGATGCCGGTGATCGTGACCGGGGTGCCGTCCAGGTCGATCCGGGTGGAGTGGATCTTGGGCTGGGTGTCGGTGGTCATGATGCTGTGGGCGGCCTGGAACCAGTGGTCCGGGCGGGCGTCGTCCAGGGCGGCCGGCAGGCCGGCGATCAGGCGGTCCACGGGCAGCGGTTCCAGGATGACGCCCGTGGAGAACGGCAGGATCTGTTCCGGTGCGACGCCCAGGTGGCCGGCCAGCGCGCTGCAGGTGCCGCGGGCGGCCTGCAGGCCGGGCTCGCCGGTACCCGCGTTGGCGTTGCCGGTGTTGATGACCAGGGCGCGGATGCCGGCGCCAGCGGCCAGGTGCGCTTCGCAGACCTGGACCGGCGCGGCGCGGAACCGGTTGCGCGTGAAGACGCCCGCCACCGACGCGCCTTCGTCCAGCAGGATGACGGTCAGGTCGCGTCGTCCCGCCTTGCGGATGCCCGCTTCGGCCGTGCCGATACGAATGCCGGAGACCGGGTGGATGGCGTCTTGCGCCGGGATGATCAGGTTGATGGCCATGGCGGGCGGATCCGTAGCAAAAAAACAGCCCCCATTCTATGCCGAATGGGGGCGTGAAGGAGGGCGCGGACCGGGTGTCAGGTTGCCGGCAGGCGCGCGTAGGCGGATTGCTTCAGGTCGCCCAGCAGGTCGAACAGCGCGGTGCGTGCGGACGGGGCCATGCCGCCCAGCAGGGACTGGATCCATGAGGCGTGCGCGCGCTGCATGCGGCGGTGGTAGCGGCGGCCTTTCAGGGTGAGGCGGATCAGCGAGCTGCGGCGGTCGGCGTCGTCTTTCAGGCGCTCGACCAGGCCGTCTTTTTCCAGCTGGTCGGTGATGCCGGTGATGTTGCCGTTGGTGACCATCATCAGGCGCGACAGTTCGCTCATTTTCAGGCCCTTGGGGGCGTGGGTGAGCTGGGACATCAGGTCGAAGCGCGGCAGCGTGGTCTGGAATTCGGCGCGCAGACGGCTGCGCAATTCGTTTTCGATCAGCGTGCAGCAGCTGAGCATGCGCAGCCACAGGCGCAGATCCTGGGGTTCCTGGCCGGTGACCTGGGTTTCGAGATCCGGCACCGGAGGGGTGACGGAAGGGTGCTGGGTAGCGGCGTATTGGGTGTAGTCGGTCATGACGCGCCTCCTGGCGGACTTGATCAGAGCGTACCCAGTGTAGGAAACCGGTGCAGGCCTGTCCTTGTCCTGCGTCAAGAAACTTGAAGTCCGGATTATTGAGGCCGTGGGGGACTTTGGGCCGGGGCCGCGCGGAACCCGGCCGGGCCCCGCGCGGCGCGCACGCGCTACAGGTGGGCGAAGACCCGGTCGGCCGCGTCCAGCGTGGCCTGGATGACGGCGTCGTCGTGGGTGGCCGAGACGAAACCGGCCTCGAAGGCGGATGGCGCGAAATGCACGCCTTCGGACAGCATGCCGTGGAAGAAGCGCTTGAAGGCTTCGGTATCGCTGGCGGAGACCTCGGCCAGGGTGGTCGGCACGGTGTCGCGGAAATACAGGCCGAACAGGCCGCCCTGCCAATCCCCGCTGAAGGCCACGCCATGGCGCCGCGCGCGTTCGACCAGCCCCTGGATGAGCAGGCCGGTCTGCCGGTGCAGCGAATCATAGAAGCCCGGCTCGGCCAGCCGCCGCAGCGTGACGCGCCCCGCGGCGACGGCCACCGGGTTGCCCGACAGCGTGCCCGCCTGGTAGACCGCGCCCAGCGGCGCGATGCCGGCCATGATGTCGGTGCGGCCGCCGAATGCGCCCACCGGCATGCCCCCGCCGATGATCTTGGCCAGCGTCGTCATGTCGGGCGTGACGCCGCACAGGCCCTGCATGCCCTGCGGGCCGACGCGCAGCCCGGTCATGACCTCGTCGAAGATCAGGATGGCGCCGTGGCGGGAGCACAGGGCGCGCAGGCCTTCGAGGAAGCCGGGCGCCGGGCGCACCATGTTCATGTTGCCCGCGATCGGCTCGACGATGATGCAGGCGATGTCCTCGGGGTAGCGGGCGAAGGCGGCCTCGACGGCGGGCAGGTCGTTGTAGTCCAGCACCAGGGTGTGCTGGACGAATTCGGGCGGCACCCCGGCCGAAGTGGGGTTGCCGAAGGTGAGCATGCCCGAACCGGCCTTGACCAGCAGGCTGTCGGCGTGGCCGTGATAGCAGCCTTCGAACTTGATGATCCTGGAGCGGCCGGTATGGCCGCGCGCCAGCCGGATCGCCGACATGGTGGCCTCGGTGCCGGAACTGACCAGGCGCACCTGCTCGATCGAGGGGATGCGCTCGATGATGGCTTCGGCCAGATCGATCTCGGCCTCGGTCGGCGCGCCGAAGGACAGGCCGTCCGTGGCGGCGGCCTGCACGGCGGCGACGACTTCGGGGTCGGCGTGCCCCAGGATGGCGGGCCCCCAGGAACCGATGTAGTCGATGTAGCGGGTGCCTTCGGCATCCCACAGATAGGGGCCCTGCGCGCGCTGGATGAAGGGCGGCGTGCCACCCACGGAGCGGAAGGCGCGCACGGGCGAGTTGACGCCGCCCGGGATGGCGCGGCAGGCGCGTTCGAAGAGTTCGGTGTTGCGGGACATGACGGAATTCCGGTTGCTGCGGGGTTCAGGAAAGCCCGGTGCAGGTGCATCCGGGCGGGAAGCGTGGCCCCCGCGCCGCGCCTTCGGCTGTCGTGCCTGGGGCGGCCCGGCGGCGAAAAGGGCTCATGGTGGCGCTGCGTCGAACAGGGCGGTGCAGCGCTGCGCGGCGGCGCGGATGTCATCGGCCTCGAACAGGGCGCTGATGACGGCGATGCTGTCGGCGCCCGCCCGGATCACGGGGGCGGCGTTGCCGGGGGTGATGCCGCCGATGGCGACCACTGCCGCGCGCGGATGCCGGATTTCCCCGGCCGGACCATCGGCGGCCCGGCCTTCGGCCAGACGCCGGCCATCGCGGACATGGTCCAGCGTGGCGCGCACGGCATCGGGCTTGACGCTGGAAGGATACATGGCGCCGAAGGCGATGTAGTCGGCGCCTTCGCGCAGCCGGCGGGCGGCCAGTTCGGGCCGGTCGTAGCAGGAACAGCCGATCAGCTTGCCGGCGCCCAGCGCCAGTCGCGCCTGGGCGATGGAGCCGTCTTCCAGGCCCAGGTGGGCGCCGTCGGCGTCCAGGTCGGCCGCCAGGCGCCAGTCGTCGTTGATGATCAGGGCCAGGCCCAGCCGCAGGCACAGGTCGCGGACCGCCTGCGCCTGGACGCGCAGGCCGGCCGGGGCGCCGTGCTTGCGGCGCCACTGCAGGGCGGTCATGCCGCCCGCGTGAGCCAGCTCGATGGCCGCCAGCAGGCGATCGGTATCGGCCCAGTCCGGCGTGACGCCATACAGGCCGCGTGGGAAGCGGGGTGTGTCCGGCGTGCTCATGGCTGGGCGTGCAGCAGGATGCGCTGCCCCATGCCGGGGTGGAAGTGCCGTTCCAGCAGGGCGGAAGAGGCCGCCACAGCCTGGGGGATGGCCTGGTCCGGGTCGAGGCCACGCGCCAGCAGGCAGCACAGCACCGTGGCCAGCAGGCTTTCGGCGTCGCCCGTGCGCACGCGCGGAGCCGGCCAGGGCCAGCGGCGACCGGCCTGGTCGCGCGCATGCAGCACCAGGCCGTTCAGGCCCGTGCCGAGCGCCGCGTTGCAGCACAGGACGAGCGGCGCGCCGAATTCATGCAGGGCGCCGATCGGGTCGTCGGCCCGGGCGGAGGACAGCAGGCCCTGGCTCGCCCATTGCTCGGGCAGGCCGGCATCCACGACGACCAGGTGCGCCTGCGGCACCAGCAGTTCGAGCAGCGCGCCGATGGTTTCCTCGGGGTCCAGGTCTTCCAGGTCGGGTACGGGCGGGGGCGCGCACAGCTGCAGCACCAGGGGCAGGGAGCTGTAGTCGGCCGCGATCTGCGCCAGTGTCGAGATGGTTTCGGGGTCGTACTGCGGACCGATCTTCAGGGCGCCGATGGCCATGTCTTCCAGCAGGCAGCGGGCCTGGTCGTCGATCAGTTCCGGGGACAGCCGCTGGATGGTCTCGGTGCCGGCGGTGTCCTGGACATGGATGGCGGTGGCCACGGATCCCGCGTGCGCGCCCAGGCCCGCGCAAATGACCGCGTCGATCGGCAGGTGACTGGCCCCGCTGGGGTCGAACGGGCCGAAAATCAGGGGCAGGGGAACGGCAGGTGACTGGGGCGCGGGCATGATGGCGGAAAGGAAAGCCGGTCGCCATGGCCGGCGGTTTGTGTACTATAAGCATCCATTCTAATGGATGAGGCAGGACACAGGTCAGTCCCTGCGGATTGACCTGTGTCCTGCCTCAGCCGAGTGCCTTGCAAGGCACGAGGTGGAAATATTAGGGAATTTCATTGTCATGCGAACCTGGATGTGCCTGATCTGCGGCTGGATCTATGACGAGGCGACCGGCTTCCCGGAAGACGGCATCGCGCCCGGCACGCGCTGGGAAGATGTGCCGCCGAACTGGGTCTGCCCCGAATGCGGCGCCCGGAAGGAAGACTTCGAGCTGGTCGAGATCTGAACCCCGCCGGATCGTTCGTGATTCGGCCCGTTTCTGATACTCTAGCGTCATGGGCCACTGGGCCGGACTACAGGAGATTGCCATGACGAAAGTGCCGCATGCCGACGACACCGGTTCGCGCATCGACTTGTCCCGGCAGTTCCTGCTGGCCATGCCGGGAATGGTGTCGGGTGAACTGGCCAATACCGTGATCTATGTCTGCGAGCACACCGAGCACGGCGCGCTGGGGCTGGTGATCAACAGGCCCACCGATCTCACGATCGGCGACCTGCTGCAGCGCATCGACCTGCCCTTGTCGCTGGAAATCGGTCCGGTGCGCGAATCGCCGGTTTTCTTCGGCGGTCCGGTGCAGACCGACCGCGGCTTCGTGCTGCACGTGCCGCGCGGCAAGTACAGCTCCAGCATCGAGCTCGGAGACGACGTGGCGCTGACCACGTCCCGCGATGTGCTGCAGGACGTCGCGGCCGGCCATGGCCCGGCGCGGCTGCTGGTGACGCTGGGCTATGCCGGCTGGGGTGCCGGGCAGCTGGAAGACGAACTCGCCCGCAATGCGTGGCTGAACGTCCTGTCGTCCAACGACATCCTGTTCGATACGCCCGCCGAGGACCGCTACGACGCCGCCCTGGCCCAGCTGGGCATCCGCGCCTCGATGCTGGCCAGCGACGCGGGCCATGCCTGAAACCGAGCAGACGCTGCTGGCCTTCGATTTCGGCCTGAAGAAGATCGGCGTGGCGCTGGGCAACACCCTGACGAACCAGGCGCGTCCGCTGTGCATCCTGACGCCGGCCACGCGCGAACAGCGCTTCGCCCAGGTCGGCGCCCTGCTGGCCGAATGGCAACCCGACCGGGTGATCGTGGGCCTGCCGCTGACCTCCGACGGGGGCGAGCAGCCGGCCTCGGGGCATAGCCGCCGGTTCGCGCACCAGCTCGAGGGCCGTTTCCGCGTACGCGTCGTGCTGGTGGACGAACGCGGTTCCAGCCTCGAGGCCCAGCGCATCCTGGGCACCCACGCCCCCGATGATGCGGTGGCCGCCGCCGTGATCCTGCAGCGCTATCTCGACGACCCTGCTGGCGCGGTCGTGGCCGCCCCGGGCTGAACCCGGGGGCACCGGCCACCTGCCCGCCGGCCGGGTATGATGGGCGCCATTGCCCATGCCGCGCGGAGGATGTCGGTGGCGCTGTTTCTCTTCCTGTTTCGTTCCGTCTTCGTGTCGGCCTGGATCCTGCTGGGTCTCGCGATCGAGCTGCTCGTGTTTCCGCTCCTGAGCCGTGCGGGCAGGCGCCGGGTCGTGGGCGGATGGTCGCGCGGGCTGCTGCGGCTGTGCGGGGTCCGCGTGCGCTGCATGGGCGAGCCGGTGAAGCGGGGGGCCGTCCTGTGGGTGGCCAATCATGTGTCCTGGGTCGACATCTTCGTGCTCAACAGTGTGCGCACGACCTCCTTCGTGGCCAAGAGCGATATCCGCCGCTGGCCGGTGATCGGGCTGCTGGTGGCCTGGGCCGGCACGCTGTTCATCGACCGGCACCACCGGCACGCGGTGCGTGATGCCGGCCGCCAGATGCGCGGCTGCTTCGACCAGGGCGATGCGGTGGGGCTGTTTCCCGAAGGCACCACCACGGACGGCTCGGACGTGCGGCCTTTCCATGCGGGGTTGTTCGATGCCGCGGTGCGGGCGGGCGTACGGACCCAGCCGGTGGCCCTGCGGTTCCTGAAACGCGGCCGGCCGGCGCCTGAACTGGCTTTCGTCGGCGAGCAGACCCTGGTGGCGAACCTGTGGTTCCTGCTCGGTGCCCGGGGCGTGTCGGTGGAATGCATCTATCTGCCCCCGATCCCGGTGGCGGCCGTCCAGGCGCGGGGCGAACTGGCGCAGCGCGCGCATGCCGCCATCCGGGCGGCCGTGCGCGGCGAATGATTCCGGGCCGGTCCCGGATGAGCCAGGGCCGTGTCGTCCCCAGAGTTCAACGGCAGGCGGTGCAGTCCTGCTGGATGATGCGGCGGTCGCGCAGCCGCAGCGCAGTCAGCGACCGGCCCCAGACGCAGCCGGTGTCCAGGCAGATGACGTCCGGCCGGATGTGCAGCCCCAGGGCGGACCAGTGGCCGAAGACCACCGGCTCGGCCGGATCGCGCCGCCCGGGCAGCTCGAACCAGGGCACCAGGCCCGGCGTGGCGTAGGGTTCGCCTTTGTGGTGGAAGTCCATGCGGCCGTCTTCGGCATGGCAGACCCGCATGCGGGTCATGGCGTTGACGATCACCCGCATGCGGTCGCGTCCCTGCAGGGCGTCGTCCCATTGCAGGGGTTCTTCGCCGTACAGGTCGTGCAGGGCGGAGTGCCAGTCGGGGCGGCGCAGGGCGGTCTCGATTTCGCCCGCCAGGGCCTGGGCCAGGTCCAGTGTCCAGGCGGGCAGGATGCCGGCATGCACCATGACATGGCCACGGTCGCGCACCATCATCGGCCGGTGACGCAGCCAGTCGATCAGCTCGGCGGCGTCGGGCGCGGCAAGGATGTCCTGGAATGTGTCCGATTTGCCGGGCGGGCGCACCCCGGCCACCACCGCCAGCAGGTGCAGGTCGTGGTTGCCCAGGATGGCGCGGGCGCGGGAGCCCAGGGACTGGATCAGGCGCAGTGCGCCCAGGGAATCGGGGCCACGGTTGATCAGGTCGCCGGCGAACCACAGCTCGGTATCGGGGCGGGAGAGCTCGGGATGGGCCAGCAGTGCACGCAGGGCGCCGGCGCAGCCCTGGACGTCGCCGATGACCCAGACATCGTTCGATGGCGCTTCCGGAAGGGTCATGCGGGACTCCGCTGGAGCCGGCGCTGGCGCAGCCACAGGGACAGCGGATGACGGTGCTCCATGCCCACCAGGGCCAGCAGGGCAGCCGCCTGGCCGACCAGGCTGGGCACCAGGGCGGTGGCCCAGGGCGGCCAGTCGCCCAGCATGCCGGCATTCAGGGCCAGCTGGTTGAGCATGAAGAAGCCCACCCCCAGGATGATGCCGGCGAAGACCTTCAGGCCGACCCCGCCCCGGCGCGTCTGCATGAAGCCGATCGGCGCGGCGATGGTGACCATCACCAGCAGGGTGAAGGGATAGGCGATCTTGCGCCACAGGGCGACTTCCTGGCGGTCGGCTTCCAGCTGGTTGTTCTTCAGGTAGCGTATGTAGTCCAGCAGGTCCGAGATCGCCATGCGCTCGGGCGTCAGGATGCGGGCGATCAGGCGTTCGGGCGTGAGCGAGGTGGGGACGCTGCGCTGGTCCAGGTGGACGAGTTCGCTGATGGGCGCATCGGGGATGCGGGCATCGGCCAGGGCGTTGGCGGATTGTGGATGGATGCGGGTTTCGGTCAGGTCGCGCAGCACCAGGCGGCCCTGTTCGAACTGGCCGTTGGCGGCCTGGACGACGTCGCGCAGCGTGGCGTCGGGCGCGAATTCGTAGAGAACCACGTCGTCGACGCGGCCCTGGCCGGTGAGCTGGCCGATGTTGATGATGCGGGTGCCACCCTGCTCGTCGGCTTCCTTGAACCAGTAGCCGCTGGACAGGCGGCCGCCGTCGGTTCGGCCCAGCAGCGCCAGGCGGGATTCGCTGCCGCGCAGTTCGGCTGCAGGCGTGATGAATTCCGACAGGATGAAGGCGCCCAGCACCAGGGGAATCGTGATCAGCCACAGGGCGCCCAGCAGGCGCATGCCGCTGACGCCCGAAGCCCGCAGGATGGTGAGTTCATTGCGTTGCGCCAGGCCGGCGAGCGCCAGCACCGCGCCGATCAGCAGGCCGATGGGCAGCAGTTCGTACAGGTGGTTGGGCAGGTCCAGCGCCTGCAGGTAGAACAGGTTCAGCAGGGTCAGGCGCTGGCCGACCTTGTCCAGGCCTTCGATGAGCGCGAAGAACATGAAAAGGCCCACCAGGGCCACCAGGACGACGGCGGTAGAGCGGTAGATTTCGCGGGCGATGTAGCGTCGTGCCGTGCGCATGAGGGGCAATGCGGGGAAAACCTCAATAGTACCTCGAACGGCGGCGAAGGCCGGCGGCGCGGGCTGGTGGCCCCGCGCGCGCGCCGGCTAGGGCACCGCGACCTGGCTCATGCGGGCGCGCACCGTGGCTGCGTGGGATTGCAGGTAGGTGGTGACGCCATGGCGGTCGTAGTAGGCCGGATTGGGCAGCATGGCCGCCAGGCGCGCGGCCTGGCTGGACGACAGGCGTGCCGCGTCCGTGCGGAAGTAGTGGCGGGCCGCGGCCTGGGCGCCGAAAGTGGCGGTGCCCCATTGGGCCACGTTCAGGTAGAGCTCCAGGATGCGGCGCTTGCTCATGACCGCCTCGATCATGTAGGTGAGGATCAGCTCCTGGCCTTTGCGCAGATAGTTGCGTGAATTCGACAGGAACAGGTTCTTGGCGAGCTGCTGGGTGATCGTGGAACCGCCGCGCCGCCGCGAGCGCCCCAGGTCGGCCTGCCGCTGGTTGTAGCTCCAGGCCTTGCGGATGGCGTCCCATTCGACCCCGTCGTGGTCGACGAAGCCACTGTCCTCGGAGGCGATGACGGCGCGCTTCAGGTGGGTGCTGATGCGTTCGTAGGGCACCCATTCGTACGCCAGCCTGGCATCGGGGTCTTCGGCGCGCAGGGCATTGAGCGTGTCCTGCATGATGGGTGTGTTGGACGGGTCGCGGAAATTGAACCAGACCACCATGCCCAGCAGGCCGATCTGATACAGGAAGGCGGCGCACAGCGCCACCAGCAGGGCGGTCGTGATCAGCCTGCGGCCCGGCACGCTCATGATGCCCCCTTGGCGCTGCGCGCCGTCCCCCCGGGGGGGGGCATGAGCGTTTGGGATCGGCCCGGCACGCTCATGGCTTCCCCATATCCAGGCCGCCGCGGGTGAAGTGCCAGGTCCGGGTGATGGCCAGGATGTCGGTGTGACGCGCCAGTTCCGGGGGCAGCGGGTCGAAGGGCGCGGCGAGTTCGACGATGCGGCGGGCGGCGCTGTTCAGCACAGCCTTGTCCGAGGGCCGGTCGAACTGGATGTGGTCCAGGCTGCCGTCGCGCCGGATGTAGACGGTCAGCTGCAGGTCGCCGTAGATGCGGCCGCGCGCCTCGGGCGGGTAGTGCTGCGTGCCGATCAGCTCGATGCGCTGGCGCCAGGCCTCTACGTACTGGGCGTCGTCGGATGCCCGGGCGGAAGGCGCCGTGAAGGTTTGCCGGGGCAGGGCGTTGTAGCGTTCGATGCGTTCCTTCAGGGCCGCGATGCGGGCGCTGAGCACCAGGCTGTCCTGCTGGCGGTCGTCATCGCCGGGGTCGGCGCTGCGGCCCAGCAGTTCCTGAGACGGCCGGGCCGCCCGGACTGTGTCCAGGGATTCCAGCTGGGCCAGCAGGCGGCGCTGTTCGGCTTCGAGTTCGGCCTGCCGCCGCCGCAGCGCGGCCAGCACGGTTTCTTCGGCGCTGCCTTCGGTGGTGCGGGGCAGGGGAGACGAGGCCATGCCGCGCACCTGGTCGCCGCCGCCGTCCAGGTTCTGCTGGGCCAGCGCCTGGGGATTCAGGGGCGCCTGTTCGCTGCGGCTGTTGACCAGGGTGACTTCGAGCGTGGATGTCCGGGTTGCCGGCTGCGGGGGCAGGAAGCGCCAGGCCAGCAGCGCCGCATGCGCCGCCAGGGACAGCAGCAGGGCCACCGCCATGCGGCTCCGGCCTTCGGGCCGAGGCTCCAGCAGTTGCAGCGGCAGCGTGTCCATGCACTCTCCTCAGCCTGTTTCCCGCAGGCGGAAATCGACTTCCAGGCCGATCTCGTCGTAGCCCAGGATGTCCAGCCGCACCTCGGCGCCGCGCTCGAGTTCGGGCAGGCCGTTGATGCGGGTGACGAAGGGGGCGCAGGCCAGCCTGACCAGGTTTTCCCGCAGCACGTGGGCGCTGACTTCCTTCAGGCCCTGCTGTTGCAGCCAGCGGATGCACCAGTAGCGTTCCATGGCGGACTGGAATTCGCCCCACAACGTGTATTGTGAATCGAAGGCGCCGATCAATGCGTACAAGTCCGCGTCCTTGGGCTTGAAGGGCGCTGCCAGGCGGGCGGAGACGCCGTGTTCGGCGGCGGCCAGGATCTGGCCCTGGTTGATCAGGTCGACGTAGCGGCGCAGGGGCGAGGTCGACCAGATGTACTGCGGCACGGCGATGGATTCATGCGGCAGCGCCTGCGTGGACATGCGGGTGCGGCCCATCTGCTGGGACCGGTAGATGCCGGGCACGCCGTGGCGGGCCAGCAGCGCGCCCCATTGCGTGTTGGCCAGGATCATGTATTCGGCCACCAGCCGGTCCAGCGGGGCGTTGCGCTGGCGGGGCACCAGGCGGACGATCGAGTCCGGGTCGTCGGGCGGGCCGTCGATCTCGAAGCCGTATTCGATGCGGTCGTTGTTTTCCGGCTTGCCGCGCGCGCGGTCGCGCACGGCGCACAGCGCCTGGGCGAACTGCCACAGGGGGCGCATCCAGTGGCCATACTGCAAGGGCGCGGCCGGATCGGCCAGGATGGCTTCGGTGACTTCGCCGATCTGTCCGTGCCGCAGATTGGCAGTCACGCGGATGCGTTCCAGGCGGGTCTCGGTGTCCAGGATCTCGCCGTCGGCGAGGCGTCCGGTGACGTACAGGGACAGGGCCGGGCGCCACTGGCCCTCATCCAGGGAAAATGCGGCGATCAGGCCGGGCGCCAGCATGGGGATCTTGTCGCCCGGCATGTAGACGGTGGACATGCGCGCGCGAGCGAGTTCGTCCAGGGTGCTGCCGCGCGTCACGGCCAGGGCGGGCGCGGCGATGTGGATGCCGACGCGGATCGTATCGGGCGTGGGGGTCGAGACCGACAGGGCGTCGTCGATCTCGATGGTGCTGGCGTCGTCCAGCGAGTAGGCCTCGATCTCGGCCTGCGGCAGGTCTGCCCCCCAGTCCTGGATGTCCACCGGCGGCCAGTCCGTGCCGCGGGGGAAATGGGTCGCCAGGAAACGCTCGCGCATCATGGCCAGGGGATGCGGCCAGACGCCCAGCGACAGCAGCAGCCGTTCGGGACTGGTGCCCGACTGCTGCACGGCGGCATCGAAGGCCTTCCATTCCAGGGTGTTCTTGTCGGGCCTGTCCAGGAAGGTCGAGGCAACGGGGCGCAGGGCCTCGGGCAGCGTGCCCGCCAGCATGGCCTCGGTCCATTCGCCCTGCAGCTCGGCCTGGCGGCGTTTCTTTTCGATGGCGGCCAGGGCGGCCTTCAGGATGTCGGGCGGGGCGGGGCGGAAGGCACCCTTGCCGCGCCGGTGGAAGTAGGCCGGCGCTGCCGACAGGGCCAGGATGGTGGCGGTCTTTTCCACTGCGTCGGGCGCGTGGCCGAAGTAGTCTTCGGCCAGGGCGGCGGCCTCGAATTCCTGTTGCGGCGCGCATTCCCACAGGAATCCCGCATCCAGCGTGGCCGCCAGGGTCTCGGCCGCGGGCAGAAGATTCTCGGGGGCAGGCTGCTCGAAGGTGAACAGCACGGCGTTGCGCTTGATCTTGCTGCGCTTGCCGCTGGCCGATTCGACCTGCAGCGAGGTGTCGGCTTCGGAAAAAATGGTTTCGGCCTTGAGCTTGCCGGCGTCTTCGTAGAGAACGTGCATACAGGAAATGGGGCAGCGGGTTCAGTGAGGGGACCGGGGGCGTCGGCGCGCCAGCCGGTCGAGCAGGGTCTGGTGGATGCCGCCGAAGCTGCCGTTGCTCATGACGAGCACCTGGTCGCCGGGCTGCGCGGCGTCGCAGACGGCGTCGGCCAGCGCGTCCAGGTCATCGCCTGCCCACAGGCGTTCGCCCAGGGAAGCCAGCACCTGGCCGGGGTTCCAGCCCAGGGCGTGCCGGCCCCGGGTGGCGCCGTAGCAGAATACCCGGTCGGCGCCGGCCAGCGCTTCCGGCAGCCGGGCGGCCATCGTGCCCAGCTTCATGGTGTTGGATCGCGGCTCGATCACCGCCAGGATCCGGGTCTGCGGGCCGACGCGTCGGCGCAGGCCGTCCAGGGTGGTGGCGATGGCGCTGGGATGGTGGGCGAAATCGTCGTAGACGGCCACCCCATCCTGCGTGCCGCGCAGTTCCAGGCGGCGGCGCACTCCCTGGAAGCGGTTCAGGGCCGCAATGCCATCTGCCGGCGCGATGCCTGCGTGCCCGGCGGCCGCCAGGGCGGCCAGGGCGTTGGCCTGGTTGTGGGCTCCGGCGAGCGACCAGTCCAGTATCCCGACCGGCTGGCCGCGCAGCAGGATGCGGCAGCGCCGGCCGTCGTCCGTTTCGGGTTCCGCTCGCCAGTCGCCGCCGGGACCGAAAGTTTCGACCGGCGTCCAGCAGCCGCGCGCCAGGACACGGTCCAGGGCGTCGCTGGCCGCCGGCCGGACAAGATGGCCCGCCGCCGGGACGGTGCGCACAAGGTGGTGGAACTGGGTTTCGATCGCGGCCAGGTCGGGGAAGATGTCGGCGTGGTCGTATTCGAGGTTGTTCAGGATGGCGGTGCGGGGCCGGTAGTGGACGAATTTCGAGCGCTTGTCGAAGAAAGCCGTGTCGTATTCGTCGGCCTCGATCACGAAATGGCGGCGTGCCGGGTCGTAGCGGGCCGACACGCCCAGGTCCGGCGCCACGCCACCGATCAGGAAGTTGGCCGGCTTGCCGGACTGCTCGAAGATCCAGGCCAGCATGGCGCTGGTCGTGGTCTTGCCGTGGGTGCCCGCCACGGCCAGGACATGCTGTCCGCCCAGGACATGGTCGGACAGCCACTGCGGGCCGGACGTATAGGGCAGCCCGAGATCCAGGATGGCTTCCATCAGCGGGTTGCCCCGGCTGACGACGTTGCCGACCACGTACAGGTCCGCGCCCAGGCCGGTCTGGCTGGCGTCGAAGCCTTCGATCAGGTCGATGCCTTGTTCGCGCAGCTGCGTGCTCATGGGCGGGTAGACGCCCGCGTCGCAGCCGGTGACCTTGTGGCCCGCCGCGCGGGCGATCAGGGCGAGACCGCCCATGAACGTGCCACAGATTCCCAATATATGTACGTGCATCGCATCCTCCGGCCTGTATTGTAAGGAACCTCTGGACGCGCCGTCGCGCCGTGCGCATCCGCCGATGTCCGGAGACTGGCTCCCCGGGTCCGATGCTATGATGGCCGATGGGTAAGGTCAGCTGGATGGACGGCGTTTCACATGGATAGGCGGAATTTCTTGCGCACGGCTTCCCTGGCGGCGCTGGGGCTTGCGGCTGCGGCGCGCGGCGCGGGGGCCTCGATCCTGCCGGCCAATCCGGTGTTCGGCCGCACGTTCACCGACCTGCAGGGCCGTGACCAGGCCCTGTCGGCCTATGTGGGGCGGCCGGTGCTGATGAATTTCTGGGCCAGCTGGTGCGCGCCCTGCGTGCGCGAGATGCCCCTGCTCGAAACCCTGCACCAGCGCTATCCCGATCTGGCCCTGCTCGGGCTGGCGATCGACACCCAGGCCAACGTCGAGCGGTTCCTCCAGAAAGTCCAGGTGTCCTACACCCTGCTGCTGACCGGCACCCAGGGGATTCCGCTGATGCGCGAACTGGGCAACAAGGGCGGCGGCCTGCCGTTCACCCTGCTGTTCGACCGCAGCGGACGTGTGGCCGATTCGATCATGGGTGAACTCGATCCGGACGATATCGAGCGGCGCCTGGGGCAGATACTTTAAGTTTCAAAAATAGCCCCACCGGCTCTTTCCGAGCCCATTTTTATGGACAAATCGGCGGTTTTAGCGTAAAAAGGCGCTTTGAAGGGTACCCCCTCATACCCAGGATCAGGCGGCTTCGGGCAGCACCGAGAGCTGCCCGCTGGCAGCAGCATCACATGTGGCCGTCGTGGATTCTCCCCGCAGCGTCGGGGCCGGACCGACGGCGCATTTGTTTCTGCCGTCCGGATCCGATCATCGAACGGCCCCTCACGATTGGGCCAGCACACAGGAATTTATCGTCATGGATCTCCGAAAACTGAAAACGCTGATCGACCTGGTGGCCGATTCGGGCATCGCCGAACTGGAAATCACCGAGGGTGAAGGCAAGGTCCGCATCGTGAAGTTTTCCCAGGTTGCCGCGCCCGCCCCGGTCGCCGCTGCCGCTGCCCCCGCCCAGGTCGTGGCTGCGCCCGCCGCCGCGCCCGCTGCCGCTGCCGCCCCGGCGCCCGCCGTTCCGCAGGGTCACCAGGTCAAGGCGCCGATGGTCGGCACCTTCTACCGCGCGCCCAACCCGAACGCCCCCGCCTTCGTCGAAGTCGGCCAGGCCGTCAAGGAAGGCGATCCCCTGTGCATCATCGAGGCGATGAAGCTGCTGAACGAGATCGAGGCCGACAAGTCCGGCGTGATCAAGGAAATCCTCGTCGAAAACGGCGAACCGGTCGAATACGGCCAGCCTCTGTTCATCATCGCCTGAACGCCATGTTCGAAAAAATCCTGATCGCCAATCGCGGCGAAATCGCCCTTCGGATCCTGCGTGCCTGCCGCGAACTGGGCGTCAAGACCGTGGTCGTGCATTCCGAGGCCGACCGCGAGGCCAAGTACGTGCGCCTGGCCGATGAATCCGTCTGCATCGGGCCCGCCACGCCGCGCGACAGCTATCTGAACATGCCCGCGCTGATCTCGGCCGCCGAAGTCACAGACGCCGAGGCCATCCACCCCGGCTACGGCTTCCTGTCGGAAAACGCCGATTTCGCGGAACGGGTGGAAAAGAGCGGTTTCGTCTTCATCGGACCGCGTCCCGAAAGCATACGCACCATGGGCGACAAGGTCAGCGCCAAGCAGGCGATGATCGCCGCGGGTGTGCCGGTCGTGCCGGGCTCGGGCGGCGCGCTGCCCGACGACCCCAAGGAAATCATGCGCATCGCCGCCGACGTCGGCTATCCGGTCATCATCAAGGCCGCGGGCGGTGGCGGCGGGCGCGGCATGCGGGTGGTCTATACCGAGGCCGCCCTGCTCAACGCGGTGGCCATGACGCGCACCGAAGCCGGTGCCGCCTTCAACAACCCCGAGGTCTATCTCGAGAAGTTCCTGGAAAACCCCCGGCACATCGAGATCCAGGTGCTGGCCGACGGCGAGGGCAAGGCTGTCTGGCTGGGCGAGCGCGACTGCTCCATGCAGCGCCGCCACCAGAAGATCATCGAAGAAGCGCCCGCGCCCGGCATCGACCGCGCGCTGGTCGAGCGCATCGGCGAGCGCTGCGCCGAAGCCTGCCGCCAGATGCGCTATCGCGGCGCCGGCACCTTCGAATTCCTGTACGAAAACGGGGAATTCTTCTTCATCGAGATGAACACCCGTATCCAGGTCGAGCACACGATCACCGAAATGATCACCGGCATCGACCTGGTCCAGCAGCAGCTGCGCATCGCAGCCGGCGAGAAATTCACCCTGCGCCAGCGCGACATCCATCTGCA
Organism: Castellaniella daejeonensis; assembly: GCF_039523555.1. Taxonomy (NCBI): domain Bacteria; kingdom Pseudomonadati; phylum Pseudomonadota; class Betaproteobacteria; order Burkholderiales; family Alcaligenaceae; genus Castellaniella; species Castellaniella daejeonensis. The sequence goes on along the minus strand of NZ_BAAAFN010000009.1, from coordinate 83,833 downwards.
CGGCCATGCGATCGAATGCCGGATCAATGCCGAGGACCCCTACAAGTTCACGCCCAGCCCGGGCAAGATCACCAACTGGCACACGCCGGGCGGCCCGGGCGTGCGCATGGACTCGCACGTGTTCACCGGCTACACCGTGCCGCCTTTCTATGACTCGATGATCGCCAAGCTCATCGCTTACGGCGACGACCGCCACCAGGCGATCATGCGCATGGACATCGCCCTGTCCGAAATGATCGTCGAGGGGGTGCATACCAACATTCCGCTGCATCGCGAGTTGATGCAGGATGCCCGGTTCGTCGCAGGCGGCACCAGCATCCACTATCTCGAACAGAAACTCGCTGCGCGCACCTGAGGTCCGGCATGCGAGAGTTGGTGCTCAACTGCGTGGAAAGCCAGGCCGAGGCCTGGTCGGACGCGCTCCTGGAAGCCGGCGCCCTGTCGGTGTCGGTCGAGGATGCCGACGGCGATACCGAACACGAGCAGGCGCTGTTCGGCGAACCCGGCACGGAACCCGAGGTCCAGGCCTGGCGGCGCAACCGCCTGGTGGCCCTGCTGGCCGACGGCGACGATCCGGCCCATCTGCTGGCCTCGCTGGACGGCCTGGCCGGACCGGCGCCCGGGCAGGACGACTGGTTCCTGCGCGACGTGCCCGATGCCGACTGGGTGCGCCTGACGCAGTCCCAGTTCGGTCCCATCGTGGTCAGCGAACGCATCTGGATCGTGCCGAGCTGGCACCGGGACGACGCCGGGCTGCCCCCGGCCGGCGCCCGCGACGGCATCGTGCGCATCGAGCTCGACCCCGGCCTGGCCTTCGGCACCGGCAGCCATCCCACCACGCACCTGTGCCTGGAATGGCTGGCGGCCCATCTGCAGGGCGGCGAGACCGTGCTGGACTACGGCTGCGGTTCCGGCATCCTGGCGATCGCCGCGCGCCTGCTGGGGGCCGGACCGACCCAGGGCGTGGACATCGACGAGCAGGCGGTGCTGGCCACGGCCCGCAACGCGGCCGCCAATGGCGTGGACGTGCAGGCCTGCCTGCCCGACGACCTGCCCGCCGGCACCAGCCGGGTGGTGGTCGCCAACATCCTGTCCAACCCGCTCAAGATCCTGGCCCCGATGCTGGCCGCCCGCGTGGCGCCCGGCGGCTGGCTGGCGCTGTCCGGCGTGCTGGAACGCCAGGCGGATGAGGTCTGCCAGGCCTACGCACCGTACCTGCCCTTGCGCGTCTGGGAGGCCCGCGACGGCTGGGTCTGCCTGACGGGACGCAAGGCCTGACGGAGCGCGGCGGTGATGGACCTGACCACGCGCTGCCCGAAATGCGGGACCGTGTTCCAGGCGGGCCTGTCGGATCTGCAATTGCGCAAGGGCTACATCCGTTGCGTGCAGTGCGCCCATATCTTCGATGGCTATGCCGAGGTGGTCTCGGATGCCTCCGCCGCCCCGGCCGCCGCTCCGCCGCCACCGCCCGCCAACGTCCCCGAACCGCCGGCCGCTCCCGCGCCCCAGGTGATCCGCCCCGGCCGGTCCCCGGCCCCGCCGTCCGAGTTCACGCCCGCGTTCCGCATCGGCGTGGCGCCCTGGCCAGACGATCGGCCCGAGCCCCGCATCGGGGAACCGGCCGTCCGCGCGGGTACGCGTCCCGTCGAGGAAATCCTGGCCGATGAAGGGTGGGTGCCCGATGCAGGCGGTGCACCCGATGATGCGGGCATGGACGATCCGCCCGCCCAGGAGGCCCCCTTCGTGGTCGAACCCAGGCCGGGACATCGCAGCCAGGGCGGGTCCGCGGCGCCCCTGCTGCGCGACGAGGACGCCTACGGCTGGTGGGATGCCCTGCTGAGGTTCTGTGCCCGGCTGCTGTTCGTCCTGCTGCTGATCCTGCTGGCCGCGCAGGCCGTCTATGTCTATCGGGCCGACATCGCCCGCATGGTGCCGGCCCTGAGACCCGCGCTCGAGCGGGCCTGCGAGCCGCTGCGTTGCCAGGTGCCCTATGCCAGGGACATCGCCCGGATCGCCATCACGGGGTCTTCGCTGAAGGCGGCCGATGACGGCGCCATGGCCGACAGGCCCGCCGACCAGGAACCTTCCGAGCAGCATTTCGTGCTGCACGTGACCCTGCGCAACCTGGCCGAACAGCCCCAGGAATGGCCCACCCTGATCCTCGACCTGAAGGATGCGGCCGGCACCCTGCTGGTGCGCCGCAATCTTTCGCCGGCCGAATACCTGGGGGCGGCGCGCGCCGCCCAGCCCTTTGCCGCCCGCGGCGAAGTCCTGGTGCGCGTGCCCCTCACCCTGAGCGGTATCCGCATCAACGGCTACCAGCTCGATCTCTTCTATCCCTGAAGGAATTCCATCCCCATGTCCAAGGACGTCCTGATCTGCGGTTCCATCGCCTTCGACACCATTGCCGTGTTCGAGGGCCGCTTCCGCGACCACATCCTGGCCGACAGCATCAAGTCTCTCAGCGTCTCGTTCTTCGCGCCTTCGCTGCGCAAGGAATACGGCGGCTGCGCGGGCAATATCGCCTACAGCCTGAAGCTGCTGGGCGGCCAGCCCGTGCCTGTCGGCACCGTGGGCCAGGATGCCGACGGCTATCTGCAGCGCCTGCGCGACCTGGGCATCGATACCCGCCTGGTGCGCGTGCTGCCGGATACCTACACGGCGCAGTGCCACATCATCACGGACCAGGAAAACAACCAGATCGCCTCGTTCCACCCCGGCGCGATGCTGCGTTCGGCCGAAAACGACCTGAGCGGCAACGCCGCATGCTGGGCCATCGTCTCGCCCGATTCCAAGGACGGCATGTTCAGCCATGCCGAGCGCCTGCGGGCCGAAGGCATCCCCTTCATCTTCGACCTGGGGCAGGCCATGCCCCTGTTCGACGGCGGCGATCTGCAGCGCATGCTGGGCATGGCCAGCATCCTGACCGCCAACGACTATGAAGCCAGCGTGATCGAAGAGCGCATGGGGCGGTCCGTCCAGGAACTTGCTGCCGGCCTGCAGGCCGTGGTGGTGACCCGGGGCGGCGAAGGTGCCTCGCTGTTCGTCGGCGATGAGCGCACCGACATCCCGGCCCCGCCCGTTGAGCGGGTCGTGGACCCGACCGGATGCGGCGACGCGCACCGCGCCGGCCTGCTGTACGGCCTGGCGAATGGCTGGTCACTGCGGGATGCCTGTTGCTTGGCGAACGTCATGGGGGGCTTTAAAATCGCCCATAGAGGTCCGCAGAATCACAGCCCGTCGCGTACCGACATCGCGGCGGCGCTGCAACAGCATTACGGCATCGATGCGGGCATGCTCGCCTGATCCGGATACGGCCCCCCTTTTTCACTCCAGGAGTCCAGCCATGGCGATCCTCACGCATGCTCTTTCTTCCCGCGCGGCGCGCCTGACCGCCGCCGCCGGTGTTTCCCTTTCGCTGCTCGTCCTGGCCGGCTGCGCCAGCCAGTCCGCTTCCAGCTCCGTCTACACCTACGGCCAGGCCCAGCAAGAACAGATCGTGCGCTACGGCACCGTGGTGTCCGTGCGGCCCGTGGTCATCCAGTCCGACAAGTCCTCCGGGGTCGGCGCGATCGGCGGCGCGGCGCTGGGCGGGGTGGCCGGCAGCGCCATCGGCGGCGGCCGCGGTCAGATCCTCACCTCGATCGGCGGCGCCCTGCTTGGCGGCCTGGCCGGCAATGCGGTCGAAAACCAGGTCAACAAGACCAACGGCCTGGAAATCACGGTACGCCTGGACAACGGCGAGACCCGCGTGATCGCCCAGGCGGCCGACGTGGCGCTCAGTTCCGGCCAGCGCGTCCAGGTCATCAGCGGCGGCGGTCCCACCCGCGTGGTGCCGATGTAATCGATCCGGATTCCGGATGCACAAAGGCCCGGCGAATGCCGGGCCTTTGTCTTGGTGCCGCGGCGCCGGATCGGCATTCAGTCCGATCACAGCGTTGGTTCGCCTCGCCGTGCAACAGCACTGTCTTCGGCTTCCCGCCTTGTGATCGGACTGAATGCCGATCCGGTCAGGCGCCGAAGGTCGTGAACACCAGGTGGTTCAGCACCATCATGGCGATCTGCGCCAGCACCAGAAGCACCAGGGGCGACAGGTCCAGCCCGCCCATGCGCGGCAGCAGCCGGCGGATGGGATCGAGCAGCGGCGCGGTCAGGGTGTAGAGCACCGGCATGATGGGCGACAGGGGGTTGATCCAGGACAGGATGGCCTGGATCAGCGTCACCCAGACGATCACGTTGAACAGCCACTTCAGGCCGACCAGCAAGCCGGACAGCAGCAGGGGGCCGATGGTCGAGGCGGAAGGCATCAGGCCGCCCATGGCGACCAGCCAGGTCAGCAGCAGGTACAGGACCGCCGTGATCCAGCAGGCCAGGATGCTGGGCCAGTCGAACCGGCCGCTGCCGGGCACGATGCGCCGGATCGGCTGCACCAGCCAGTCGGTGGCGCGCAGGATGGCCTGCGAGAACGGGTTGAATGGATGCAGGCGGATGGCGAACATCCAGGCCCGCAGGATCAGGCCGATGCCGAAGAGCTGGAAAACAATGTCGATCAGGAATTGCAGGATGTCTTGGGCCATGCGGTGCTCGTGAACTGCGGAAAAGAAGCGGTCATTGTCGCATCAAGCGCCCTCGTCTGGCGAATGCAAGACCGGCGAATGAACAGGCCCGGCGGATACCGCCGGGCCTGAGGTGTGGAAGGCCGTTCCCGCCCCGGGCGGGGCGGGTGCGATGCGCTCAGGGGCGCTTCGCGGTGGGGAACGGCCAGGAGCCTGCCGGGTTGACGTCCGTGCGGGCTTCGGGTGCCGGAGCGGCAGGCTTGCTCGGGGCAGGCTCGGGCTTGGCGGCTGCAGGCTTCGGCGCTTTTTTTGCAGGCGCCTTGGGCGCGGCCTTTGCGGGCGACTTCTTGGCGGTGGCTTTTTTCGCCGGCGCCTTTTTCGCGGCGGCGGTTTTCACCGTGGCTTTCTTGGCGGCCTTTTTCGCCGGTGCCGCCTTTTTCGCGGGCGCGGCTTTTTTGGCTGCTGCCTTCTTGGCCGGTGCCGCTTTTTTGGCGGGCGCCTTTTTCGCCGGTGCCGCCTTTTTGGCTACGGCCTTTTTGGCTACGGCCTTTTTAGCCGCGGCCTTTTTGGCGGGTGCTGCTTTTTTTGCCGGTGCCGCTTTCTTTGCGACCGCCGTCTTGGGCGCCGCTTTCTTGGCTGCAGTCTTCACGGCGGTTTTCTTGGCCGGTGCGGCTTTCTTGGCCGGTGCGGCTTTCTTCACGACCGCCTTTTTCGCGGGTGCTGCTTTCTTGGCAGCGGCCTTCACGGGCGCGGCTTTCTTGGCAGCGGCCTTCTTGGCGGGAGCGGCTTTCTTTGCGGGGGAGGTTTTCTTGGTGGCCGGGGCGGACTTCTTGGCGGCCGGTTTGGATGCGGACTTCGGGGCTGCGGTTTTCTTGGCCGGTGTGACAGAGGCCTTTTTGGCGGTTGCCATCGTCATGCTCCTTGGGATCGAAGAGAGTGTCCACCCATTTGATATGACCCCCGCCGGATGCGCGGCTCATCTCAAATGGCGCAGGCGTGCAATATCACGAATAATGCACGCCTTCAAGTCTAGCGTAAGCCATGTCGCGTTCCAAGCATTATTCCCGGTGCGGCGCGCAGCGGGATCGATATTCGATCGTGCCTGTCTCGAAAAAGACGCGTTCTTTTTACTGGCGACGTGCCTACCAGTGCAGGTAGAACATGGCTTTGGCGAGGAATACGATCAGGATGACGTGGCAGAAAACACTCAGGTGAATGATCTGAAAATGGCGGGACTTCAGTTTGCCGGTGCCGCTGAGTGTCATTGCGGTAATGAAATGCCCCAGCACGCTGAAGGCCAGGATGATCTTGATCCACAGCAGCGTGGCGAAGCTGCTGGCGAAGGGATGCGCGAGCGCTTCGCGGAATTGCCAGGCCATGCCCAGGCCTGCGCCGAACAGCACGATCATGGCAAAGGGCATGATGCGCCGCGCCCGGCGTCCGATCGCCAACTCGACGTTGCGCATGGCTTCGCGGCCGAGCGGCTTGCGGATGCCTTCGAGGATGAGGACTTCGAAGAACACCGTGCCGACGAACAGGATGGCGGCAAACAGGTGCAGCGTAACGAGTAGTGAGTGGCTCATGTCGGTAGAATGGTGACTTGCCCGCGGAACGCGTGCGCACCGGGAAATTGTAGGCCTGAAGTCCGGCACGCCGGCCTGCGCCCCTGCGCCGATCCCGGGTATCAAATGACATTTGTCATGGATGGGAATCAAGCAATGGATCGCATTCGTATTCATGCCTGGGCCGCGTGCGCGGCCGTTCTGGGCACTCTGGCCGCCTGCGCGCCGATCAAGCCTGCCCAGCCGCCGGCCGAACCGGCGACCGCACGACCTTCCTGCGTGGCGGCGGTGGCGGGGGATCCTCTGGTCGGCAACTGGCTGTCGGTCAGTTCGCAGAAAGGCGTTGCGGGCGCACTGCGCACGCTTTACACGCTGAATCCCGACGGAACCATGAGCTATGTCGAGCAGATCAAGCGTCCGCGCGCGCCATCGCAGGGGCTGTATGAATCCGGCTGCTGGTCGCGCGACGGGCAGACGCTGATCCTGCGCACGCTGGAATCGAACGGCTCGCCCGTCAACCTGGATGATCCGATCTACACCAACCGCTATCGCGTGGACCGGGCCAATGCGACGGAACTGCGCCTGCAGGGCCCGGACGGCGCCGTGAAGGCGCGGCGCATGTCGCCGGGCTACCGGCTGCCTTTCTAGGTCTCAGGGCCGGTCCAGGCGGCCCAGCACGGTTTCCCGGCCCAGTAGCGCCAGCACGGCGCCGATGGATGGTGTGTGCTTGTGGCCGGTGACCGCCACTCGCAGGGGGATCGCCAGCTTGGGCATCTTGGCCCCGTGGTCCTTCAGGATGGCCTTGATCAGGCCATCGAGTTCGGCCTCGGTCCAGTCCGGCAGGGCACCGGCCCGCTGGCGGAAGTCGTCCAGCAAGGTCTTCGCCGTGTCGTCCATGACTTCCGCGCGCAAGGCATCGTCGGCCGGCGTGTAGGGGCCGCAGAACAGCATGGCGCCTTCGGCCAGTTCTTCCAGTGTCTCGCAGCGGTCGCGCAGCAGCGACACGATGGCCGGCAGATCGGCCGATGCGGGATCGCCGCCCCGGCGAACGATGCGCGGCGCGACGCGGCCGGCCAGGTCGGCCAGGTCCAGCGTGCGCATCGCGTGGGCGTTGACCCAGTTCAGTTTCTTCGGATCCCACTGGGCTGCCGAGCGGCTGAGATTGCGCGGATCGAACCATTCCACGAATTGCTCGCGCGTGAAGAGCTCGTCGTTGCCGTGGCTCCAGCCCAGCCGCGCCAGGTAGTTGACCATGGCCTCGGGCAGGTAGCCCATGCGGTCGTATTCCATGACGCTGACGGCGCCGTGGCGCTTGGACAGTTTTTCGCCGTCCGGGCCCAGGATCATCGGCACGTGGCCGTAGCGGGGCAGTTCGCCACCCAGGGCGCGCAGGATGTTGATCTGGCGCGGCGTGTTGTTGACGTGGTCGTCGCCGCGGATGACGTGGGTGATGCGCATGTCCCAGTCGTCGACCACGACGCAGAAGTTGTAGGTGGGCGTGCCGTCGGGGCGGGCGATGACCAGGTCGTCGAGCTCGCCGTTGTCGAAGCTGATGGGGCCCTTGACCAGGTCGTCCCAGGCGGTGACGCCGTCCTGCGGACTGCGGAAGCGCACCACGGGCTTCACGCCGGCCGGGATCGGCGGCAGGGTCTTGCCGGGCTCGGGGCGCCAGGTGCCGTCGTAGCGCGGCTTGGCGCCGATGGCACGCGCACGCTCGCGCATGGCCTCGACTTCCTCGGGCGTGCTGTAGCAATAGTAGGCCGTGCCCTTTTCGAGCATGTCGGCGATCACCTCGCGGTAGCGGTCCATGCGCTGCATCTGGTAGAACGGCCCCTCGTCGGCCTTGAGATCCAGCCATTGCATGCCGTCCAGGATGGCCTGCACGGCTTCGGGCGTGGAGCGTTCCAGGTCCGTGTCCTCGATGCGCAGCACGAAGGTGCCGCCGTAGTGGCGGGCGAAGGCCCAGGAAAACAGGGCGGTGCGGGCGCCGCCCAGGTGCAGGTAGCCGGTGGGAGACGGGGCAAAGCGTGTGCGCACGGGGCGCGAGGAAGATGCGGTCATGGCGATGTATCGGATGGGGTTGGTGCAGTGCAACAAAATGCCGGGGAACCCCTGTAGAATCGGAAGGTCGATATGCTATTTTAAGGGACGACCCATTCGGGGGCGTCCGGAGCCTTTTCCATGCTGCGCCACCGCCTGGCGGCTTTGTTCGAGCCGCGTTCACTGCTGATCCTGAGTTCCCGCGAACTGCCCGTCGTGCGGACACCACCGGCCCTGCTCAAGGGACGGATCGCCGACGTGCGGATCGGGGACGACGGCCGTTGGCAGATGCCCGGCCGTCTTGATTTCCTGCAGGAAGACCAGCGCCTGGACATGGCGTTGCTGTGCCTGGACCCGGCCCATCTGCCGGCTGCCCTGGGGGCGCTCAAGCAGCACCGGCCGCGCGCCCTGGTGCTGTTGCCGCACCCGACGCCGGCCGACGATCCCATCGAAACCCGCGCCTACTGCCAGTCCTGGGGGCGGATGAACGGTTGCCTGGTGCTCGGTCCGGGCGCCCTGGGCGTCCAGCGCCCGCACCTGGGGCTGAATCTCGGACTCGATCCGAACGGGGCGCCCGTGGGCCGGGTTGCCCTGGTGGCCCAGTCCCGCATGGTGGCCGCCGCCGTACTGGACTGGGCGGGCGACATCCAGCTCGGCTTTTCCGCCGTGGTGTCGGCCGGCGACGCCGACGGCGTCACCGTGGCCGAGGTCCTGGAATACCTGTCGATGGATCCGCGCACGGACAGCATCGTGCTGTACCTCGAAGAGGCCGATTCCTCGCGGCGCTTCACCAGCGCGCTGATGGCGGCCGCGAGCGTCAAGCCGGTCATCCTGCTGAAGGCCGGCCGCTCGGACAAGGACCCGGCTGCCGATGCGGTGTTCGACGCGCTGGTGCGGCGCACCGGCGCGGTGCGGATCCGGTTCTTCGTGCAGCTCTTTTCGGCACTGAAGGTACTCGTCCATGCCAAGCGCCAGCGGGGGCGCCGCATCGCGCTGTTTTCCAATGGCTACGGCGCAGCCCACCTGGCGCTGGATGTGGTCGGCGGCAGCGGCCCGGTGTCTCGGGCCGAGCTGTCCATGCAGACGCGGCGCGACCTGGCCGCGATCCTCGAGCCGGGCGCGGCCCTGGGCAATCCCGTCATCAGCCATGCGCCGCTGGATCCGGCGCGGCTGCAGCAGGCCCTGGGCGTGCTGGCGGGCGACACCAATGTGGACGGCGTGCTGGTGCTGATCGCGCCCGATGCCCTGTCGGACATGGATGGCGCCGCCGAAGCCCTGGCCCGGTTTTCCGAGGCTTCCGCCAAGCCCATCATCTCCTGTTTCCTGGGCGATGCCTCGATGCGTTCCCAGCGCCATCGGCTGGATTCGGTCGGGCTGCCAGCCTTCCGCACGCCGGAATCGGCCGCCAATGCCTTCGGCATCATGGCGTCCTATCAGTACAACCAGACCATGGCGCAGCAGACGCTGCCGCCGGAAATGCTCAGCCGGCCCCCGCGGCTGGACGAGGCGCGGGCGCTGCTCAACGACGCCATCATGTCGGGCCGCTCCGAACTGGACCAGTCCAGCTGCCGCTGGCTGCTGGACTGCTTCCATGTGCCGATCCGGCTGGACGAACAGCCTGTGCCCGACGACGCCCGCGAACGTGTGCCCATGGCCATCCACGTGCGCCAGGACGCCCGTTTCGGTCCGTACATGCAGTTCGGCCCGGGCGGCGATGCCGCGCGGCTGGCATCCCCCCACCGGGAAATCGAGCTGCCGCCGTTGAACAACTACCTGGCGCGCCAGCTGATCCAGCGGGGCAAGTTCTGGTCGCGCGTGCTGGAGCGCGACCTCAGCCCGGCCGCCTTCGAGCAGTTGCGCGAAGCGCTGGAGCGGATCTCCGAGATCGTCAGCGAACTGCCCGGCATCCGCACGCTGTCGATCGATCCGATCTGGTGGGATGACACCAGCCTGTATGTCGGCGGCATCCGGGTCGGGCTGGATCCGAACTACGATGGCGAGCGCCCCGAGAACCGCGCCTATCGCCACATGGCGATCCATCCCTACCCGCGCCGCCTGGTCCAGCCGATGGTCCGGAACGACGGGCAGGAATGGCTGCTGCGGCCCATCCGTCCCGAGGACGCCGTGCTGCTGCAGGAATTCGTGCGAGACCTGTCCGACGAATCTCGCTACATGCGGTTCGTGTCGATGCTGCGCGAACTGACCCCGCGCATGCTGGCGCGCTACACCCGCATCGACTACGACCGGGAAGTCGCGCTGGTTGCCACCACGCAGGTGTCCAATCCGGAAAACCGCGGCCTGCTGCGCGAGCGCATCGTGGGTTTCGCGCACTACCTGCGCAACGCAGACGGCCAGGGCGCGGAATACGCCCTGGTGATTGCCGACGACTGGCAGCGGCGAGGCGTCGGCGCGGCGTTGATGCACAGCCTGCTCGACGTCGCGCGCCGCCAGGGCCTGGGTTACCTGGAAGGCATCGTGCTGGCGACCAACCGGCCCATGCTGGGCCTGATGACGTCCCTGGGCATGCGCAACGATCCCGACGAGTCGGATCCCGGCATGCGCCGGCTCTGGATGCCGCTGGACGCCTGAACGCCGTTGCGGCGCCTGAAGCGTCCGGTTCTGACGGACGTCTCAGGCGCCTGTCACCCGTGACAGGAATGCCCGGGTGTCGTCGAGTTCCTGCGGGTGCAGGCCATGCGGCATCGGATAGGTGTGCCATTCCACCTGCTGTCCCTGCGCGGTCATCGCATCGCGGCTGGTTTCGGCATAGGTGATGGGCACCACCATGTCCATCGTGCCGTGCGCCATGAAGACCGGCGTGTCCGCATTGGCGGGGTGGCGTTCCGCGGGCAGGGTGTTGCGCAGCGGCAGATAGCCCGACAGGCCGATCAGGCCGGCCAGGCGCTCCGGATGGCGCAGGCCGGTGTACAGGGCCATTGCGCAGCCTTGCGAGAAGCCCGCCAGCACGATGCGTTCGGCGGGAACGCCGCGCCGGTTCTCGCGTTCGATCAGCTCGGTGACTGCATGGCGGGCGGCCCGCAGGCCGTCGATGTCTTCGCGCGCGTCGCGGTCCAGGCCGTACAGGTCGTACCAGGCGCGCATCGGCAGGCCCTGGTTCAGCGTCACCGGCCGCACCGGCGCGTGTGGGAACACGAAGCGCAGCGCCGGCAGCCCCGGAGGGGAGAACTCCGGCACGATGGGCTCGAAGTCATGGCCATCGGCACCCAGGCCATGCAGCCAGATCACGCTGTGCGTGGGTTCGGGCCCTGTCGTGCGTTCGACGGTTTCCAGTTCCGGGGCCGTGGTCATCGTGCGGTCTCATCCTCGAAATTCAGGGTTTTCAGGGTCTGGAACAGGGCGCGGTAGTGCTTGCGCGCCGGTTCGCGGCCCTGGGGCAGGGCGGCGTTGTCGCGGGCTTCCTTGCGCGCGGAGCGGATCTGGGCGCGCAGGGCCTGGATGTCCAGGCCGGGAAAGCGTTCCAGCAACTGGGTCAGGGCGTCGTCGCTGTCGATCAGGCGGTCGCGCAGATCCTCGAGCCGGTGCATGGCGCGGGTTTCCTCGCGCGATCCGTTGGCCCATGCGTCGAGCTGGGCGCGCAGGGCCTGGGCGTCGGCCTGGCGCATCAGCTTGCCGACGTAGTGCACCTGGCGGCGGCGTCCTTCGTTGCTGTGGATGCGCTGCGCCAGGGCGATGGCCTCGCGCAGCGGCTCTTCCAGCGGCAGCTGGGCCAGCTTGGCGGGGGGCAGGGCGATCAGTTCGCGGCCCAGGTCCAACAGGGCGTGCATGTCGCGCTTGATCTGGGATTTGCTGGGCCGCCGGCTGTCGGAAAAGTCGTCCGGCGGGGCGGACAGGGGCGTGTCGTCCATGGGTTCGGGCATAAAATGGTCCGTGATTGTCTATGATAACCGTCTCGAATAACCGTCTCGACCCCAGCGGATTTTGCATGAACCAACGACCCGACGATTTCCTCGATGTCCCCGCCCAGCAGGCCCAGTTCCGCGAGCTGGTCGGCGATGCGCTGCGCCACGCGAAACAGGCCGGCGCCACGGATGCCGCCGTGGAAATCTCCGAAAGCAGGGGGCTGTCGGTTTCGGTCCGCCATCGGTCGATCGAAACCATCGAGCAGACCCGCGACCGGTCGATGGCCGTCACGGTCTTCGCCGGCCAGCGCCGGGGATCGGCCTCGACGTCCGATTTTTCGCCCGATGCCCTGCGGCGCACCGTGGACGCGGCCTGGCACATTGCCCGCTACACGGCCGAAGACCCGGCCGCCGGCCTGCCCGAGCCCGAGCTCTTCGCCCTGCATTATCCGGATCTGGACCTGCATCACCCCTGGTCCATTGATGCCCAGGGGGCGGCCCGCCTGGCGATCCAGGCGGAACGCGCCGCACTGGCGACCAGCCGGCAGATCACCAATTCCGAGGGCGCTTCCCTGGACACCATGGAAGGCCACTTCGTCCTGGGCAATTCGCGCGGCTTCCTCGGGGGCTATCCCTATTCGCGCCACAGCCTCTCGGTGGCGCCCATCGCCGGCAGCGGCGATGGCATGCAGCGGGACTACTGGTACACATCCGCGCGCCGGTCCGGCGATCTGGCCGCCCCGGCCGAGGTCGGCCGCTACGCGGCGGAACGCGCCCTGTCGCGCCTGGGTGCGCGCCCGGTCAAGACCGGTCAGTACCCGGTGCTGTTCGAGGCACCCCTGGCCGTCGGCCTGCTGGGCGCGCTGGTCCAGGCCGCCAGCGGCGGCGCGCTCTACCGCAAGGCCAGCTTCCTGCTGGATGCCTTGGGCAAGCCCGTCCTGGCCGATCACCTGGACGTGGTCGAGAATCCCTACATTCCCGGTGCCCTGGGCAGCTCGCCGTTCGATGCCGAAGGCATCCGCCCGCAGGCCCGCCGGGTAGTGGACCAAGGCGTGCTGACGGGCTATTTCCTGTCCACCTACACGGCGCGCAAGCTGGGCCTGTCGACCACCGGCAACGCGGGCGGCTCGCACAACCTCAGCCTGCGCTCGCGCCTGACCCGGCCCGACGACGACCTGCCCGCGATGCTGCGCCGGATGGGCACTGGCCTGCTGGTCACCGAGCTCATCGGTCAGGGGGTCAATTACGTCACCGGCGATTATTCGCGCGGGGCCTTCGGCTACTGGGTGCAGGATGGCGTCATCAGCCACCCCGTCCAGGAAATCACCATCGCCGGCAACCTGGCCGAGATGTTCCGCCAGATCGTCGCCGTGGGTGCCGATGTCCATGCGCGGGGCGCCAAATCCACCGGCTCGGTGCTGATCGAGCGCATGTCCGTCGCCGGGCTTTAGACCACGCGGTTTTCCGTGCGGTGCCGCGTGCAGCGCGGGGGCGCGCAGTGTAATATCCAGGGGCTGGGTAGCACTCGATACCAAATATTCCAACAGACAGGAGATCCTTCATCATGCAGCGTCGCGCATTTCTGAAAAAGGCGGGTCTGGGCGCGGTGGCAGGCACGGCGGCAGTGGCCGCCCCGGCCATCGCCCAGTCGGCCCCCCAGATCAACTGGAAGATGACCTCGACCTACGGACCGTCGCTGCCGCCGCTCTTCTCGACGGCCCAGATGTTCTGCGACATGGTCAAGGAAATCACCGACGGGAACTTCAACATCCGGCTGTACCCGGCCGGCGAGCTGGTGCCGGGCTATGGCGTGATGGATGCCGTCGGCAACCGCACCGTGGAATGCGGCCAGACCGCGTCCTACTACTACTATGGCAAGGACCCCTCCTTCTGCTTCGACACGGCGGTGCCCTTCGGGCTGAACGTGCGCCAGATGAACGCCTGGATGTACGAAGGCGACGGCCTGAAGCTGATGCGCGAACTCTTCGCGCCGCGCGGCATCGTCAACTTCCCCCTGGGCAATACCGGCACCCAGATGGGAGGCTGGTACCGCAAGGAAATCAAGTCGGTCGAAGACCTGAAGGGCCTGAAGATGCGCACGGCCGGCTTTGCGGGCGAAGTCCTTTCTCGCCTGGGCGTGATTCCCCAGCAGATTCCCCCCGGCGATATCTACCCGTCCCTGGAAAAGGGAGCGCTGGATGCCGTGGAATTCGTCGGCCCCGTGGATGACGAAAAGCTGGGCTTCCAGAAGGTCGCCAAATACTATTACTACCCGGGCTGGTGGGAAGGCTCGGCCCAGGTGTCGCTGTACGTCAACGACAAGGCCTATGCCGAACTGCCCAAGGCCTACCAGCGTGTCATCGACGTCGCCTCGCGCGCCGCGGGCGCGAAGATGGTCCAGGACTACGACGCCCACAACCCCGAAGCCCTGCGCCGTCTGATCGCTGGGGGCGCCGTGCTCAAGAGCTTCCCGCGCGAAGTCATGGACGCGTCGTTCGAGGCCTCCAACCAGGTCTACAAGGAATTCTGCGACAAGGATCCCGGATTCAAGAAGATCTTCGACAACTACATGGCCTTCCGCGACAACATCGTGCCCTGGTTCCGTGTGGCCGAAGGTTCCTACGACAACTACCTGGGCGCGGCCCTGGCCCGGAAGAAGTAATCCTCTCCGGCTGCCCGGAAAAGGGGGGGGCTCCGCTGGGAGCGCCCCCTTTTTTCATCTTCGCGAAGCTGCGGGTGCCGGCGTCTCATCCAGCCGGCCCGCCCCTGGGCCTGGCGATCCGGATCCCGGCGGGTTTGTATGCACTGCCCGGTCCGTGTACAATGGTAGGATTTTCGTTTTGGTTCATCACCGTACGGGCTACGGATCCGGTCTTTTCCGGGCTCTTCATAAAGCCTTGGCGGGTCAAGCGAAAATCCTTTCATTCATTTCATCAGGAACACCATCATGAAGACCTTTGTGGCCAAGCCGCATGAAGTCAAGCGTGACTGGTTTGTGATCGACGCCAAGGGCAAGGTCCTGGGCCGTGTGGCCAGCGAAGTCGCACGCCGCCTGCGTGGCAAGCACAAACCGGAATTCACGCCGCACGTGGATACGGGCGATTACATCGTCGTCATCAATGCCGCCGATATCGTCGTCACGGGCGCCAAGGCGCAAGACAAGCGCTACTACCGTCACTCCACCTATCCGGGCGGGATCACGGAAACCAACTTCCAGAAGATGCAGCAGCGCTTCCCCGGCCGTGCCCTGCAGAAGGCAGTCAAGGGCATGCTGCCCAAGGGTCCTCTGGGCTACGCCATGGCAAAGAAGCTGAAGGTCTATGCCGGTGCCGAGCACCCGCACACCGCGCAGCAGCCGCAACCCCTGGACTTCTGAGGATAGGCCATCATGATCGGTAACTGGAATTACGGCACTGGCCGCCGCAAGACGTCTGTGGCGCGGGTGTTCCTGAAAAAAGGCACGGGCAAGATCATCGTCAACGGTCGCCCCGTCGATGAATACTTCGCGCGCGAAACCGGCCGCATGGTCGTGCGTCAGCCGCTCGAAGTCACCAACCACCTGGAATCGTTCGACTTCCACGTCAACGTCCATGGCGGTGGCGAATCCGGACAGGCCGGTGCCGTGCGTCACGGCATCACGCGTGCCCTGATCGACTACGACGAAACCCTGAAGTCGCCGCTGAAGCAGGCGGGTCTGGTCACCCGCGACGCCCGCGAAGTCGAGCGCAAGAAGGTCGGCTTCCACAAGGCTCGTCGGCGCAAGCAGTTCAGCAAGCGCTGATCCGGCATCCGGGCGGCTTGCCGCTCGGCATGCAGTGCAGGAAACCCTGGCCTCGGGCCGGGGTTTTTTGCTTGGCGCGCCGGCATGCCGGGCCCCGGACCGCTATCGGGGCCGCAGCGTGCGTGCGCGTGCCATAATTCAGGGAAATCCCCCAGTCCGCCTTGCGGCCGGCGGATCATTTTCCGGATAGTCAACAGGATTCCATCGCATGACCACGAATTCCGCATCGCGCATCAAGGCCGGCATCGTCGGCGGGACCGGCTACACGGGCGTGGAACTGCTGCGCTTGCTGTCGCAGCATCCCGGCGTCCAGCTGCATGCCATCACGTCCCGCAAGGAATCGGGGATGCCGGTGGCCGACATGTT
Source organism: Castellaniella daejeonensis (assembly GCF_039523555.1). Taxonomy (NCBI): domain Bacteria; kingdom Pseudomonadati; phylum Pseudomonadota; class Betaproteobacteria; order Burkholderiales; family Alcaligenaceae; genus Castellaniella; species Castellaniella daejeonensis. Next base: position 67,668 of record NZ_BAAAFN010000009.1, on the reverse strand, counting down.
CCCCAATCTGCGGGGGCACGTGGACTTGCGCTTCCAGACGCCCGAAGAAGCCGCGCTGGACCAGTGCGACGTGGTGTTCTTCGCCACGCCGCATGGCGTGGCCATGGAACAGGCGCACGGCCTGCTGGAACACGGCGTGCGGGTGATCGACCTAGCGGCCGATTTCCGCCTGCAGGACGTCGATACCTTCCAGCAGTGGTACAAGATGCCTCACAGCAGCCCCGACGTGCTCAAGGAAGCCGTCTACGGCCTGCCCGAACTGGACCGCGACCGCATCCGCCAGGCGCGTGTCGTGGGCAATCCCGGCTGCTATCCGACCACGGTCCTGCTCGGGCTGGCCCCGGTGCTGCAGGCCGGCCGGCCCCTGGTCGACACCACGCACGTCATCGCCGACTCCAAGTCCGGCGTGTCGGGGGCGGGGCGCAAGACGCAGGTCGGCTCCCTGTTTTCCGAGGCCGCCGACAACTTCGCGGCCTACGGGGTGGCCGGACACCGCCATCATCCCGAAATTTCCGAGTGCCTCGCCCGTATCGCGGGCGCGCCGGTGGGCCTGACTTTCGTGCCGCACCTGGTGCCCATGATCCGCGGCATGTTCTCCACCCTGTACCTGCGCATCCTGCCGGAAGCCCTGGACACCGATTTCCAGGCACTGTACGAGCAGCGCTACGCCGGCGAGCCCTTCGTGGACGTCATGCCGGCGGGCAGCCTGCCGCAGACGCGCTCGGTGCGTGCCTCGAACATGCTGCGCATCGCCGTGCACCGGCCTGCCGGCGGCGACACGCTGGTTGTCCTGGTGGTCCAGGACAACCTCGTCAAGGGCGCTGCAGGCCAGGCCGTGCAGAACATGAACCTGATGTTCGGCCTGCCGGAAACCACCGGCCTGCAGCACGTGGCGGTGCTGCCCTGACCTTCCCGGAGATGCCCGCATGACGCAATCCTCTGCGGCGCGCGGCGGCTTCAGCTTCTGGCTGGTGCGCGTCCTTTCCCGGCTCATGCTGCTGGCGGTGGTGTTCGTCATTGGCGCGCTGGCCATGCATTTCGGCATGCATTCCGGGGATCGCGAGGCGCTCGTAGCCCTGCGGTCCCAGGTCGAATCCCTGCAGGCCGATCTGGTCGGGGCGCAGACCGATCTGGCGGCCCTGCGCAGCCAGGCCGAGGTCCAGGCAGGCACCCAGCGCGTGCTCCAGGACAAGAACGCCGAACTGCAGCAGGAGCTGGGCCGCACCCGCAACCAGCTGGCCTTCTACGAGCAGTTGATTCCCCCGGGTCCGGCGGGCGCCGTGGCGGTGCGGGCCTTCGATATCCAGGCCGATGGCGAATTCCTGCGCTATCGGGTGCTGCTGACGCGCAACGCCGCGCCCCAGGCCGAGCCCTTCAAAGGCCGCATGCGATTCGTGGCCAATGGCCGTTCGCAGGGCAAAGCCGTTAAAATCGAATTGAGCCCGCCGGTGGCCCCTGCCGCCGGCGAGACCACAGCATCCGCCCCGGGGGCGGATCCGCTGGCCCTGGTCTTCGACCAGTTCCAGCGCAGCACGGGCGTCCTGCAGCGTGTGCCGGATCTCGCCATCCAGTCGGTCCGCCTCGAAATCCTCGAAGGCGACACGGTCCGGGCTTCCCAGGATGCCGACTTGAATCGCGCGCCACCCGAACGCGCAGGAGTTTTGCCTTGAGCACCATCGAACACGCGGATCTCGACGTTCCGCCCAGCCCTCTGATCTTCACCGACGCCGCCGCCGCCAAGGTCCGCGAACTGCTGATCGAGGAAAACAACCCCGGTCTGAAGCTGCGGGTCTTCGTCCAGGGTGGCGGCTGCTCGGGATTCCAGTACGGCTTCACCTTCGACGAGGATGTCGCCGAAGACGACACCACCATCGAGCGCAACGGCGTCCAGCTGCTGGTGGACCCCATGAGCTTCCAGTACCTGGTCGGTTCCGAAATCGACTACAAGGACGACCTGGAAGGCTCGCAGTTCGTCATCCGCAATCCCAACGCCAACACCACCTGCGGCTGCGGTTCCTCGTTCTCGCCCTGACCCGGCCCGCCGCGGCGGCTTTTCAGGCGGGATACAGGCAGCCTGCGATGGTTGCGTGCCGCGCCCCCGTGACGGCCGGCAGGCAGGCGGGGCGCCCCTGGATGTGCGCTTGCGCCAGCCAGGCGAACGCCAGCGCCTCGACGTCCTGGGCAGGCACGCCATAGGCGTCCGTGGTCGTCAGGCGGCAGGGCAGGGCCCGCGACAGGGCGGCCATGAAAACCGGGTTCCGGGCGCCACCGCCGCAAGCCAGGATTTCCCGCGTGTCCGGCGCATGGCGGCGCACGGCGCCGGCGATCGAATCCACCGACAGGCGCAGCAGGGTGGCCTGGATGTCGGCCGGCTGCGGCCGGTCGCCGTCGGGCATCCGACTGATCCGGTCATCCAGCCATTCCAGGCTGAACAGATCGCGCCCGGTCGATTTCGGCGGCGCGAGTTCCAGCCAGGGTTCGGCCAGCAGGCTGGCCAGCAGGCCATCGTGGCAGCGGCCCTGCGCGGCCCAGGCGCCATCCTGGTCGTAAGGCCGGCCCTGGTGGCGCCGGATCCAGGCGTCCATCAGCATGTTGGCCGGCCCGGTATCGAAGCCGCGCACCGGCTCGGCCAGTACGGTCAGATTGGCGATGCCGCCCAGGTTCAGGACGGCGCGGCCTTCACCCTGGCCGAAGCGCGCGGCATGGAAGGCCGGCACCAGCGGGGCGCCTTGGCCGCCGGCCGCCACGTCGCGGCTGCGGAAATCCGCAACGACCGCGATGCCGGCCCGTTCCGCCAGCCGCGCCGGCGCGTTGATCTGAATGGTATAGCCGGACTCGGGCGCATGGCGCACTGTCTGCCCGTGGGCACCGATCGCGCGGATGCGGCCGGCGCGCAGGCCGGCTTGCGCCAGCAGGTCGCGCACGACGTCTTCATAGCAATCGGCCAGGGCATTGGCGGCCCGCGCCGCCCGAGCCAGTTCGTCGGGGCCGGGGGCGTTCAGGGCCAGGAGTTCCTGGCGCAGGGTGTCCGGCAAGGGGCGGCCGGCACTGGCCAGCACCCGGATGGCGTCGCCGGTCAGGTCCGCCAGCACGCCGTCCACGCCGTCGGTGCTGGTGCCCGACATCAGGCCGATATAGATCTCGGCCGGCCGGTCGGGAGCCATGGGGCGGCGTCCCTTATTGCTGGGCGATCTGGATGCGGCTGTCCTGCAGCCGCGCCATCAGTTCGATCTGCGGACGGTAGAGGGCAACCACGTCCTGGAAGGCCTTGCGATCGGCCGGCTCCAGCGTGCGCGCCACCGGCAGGTCCACCGCAAGCGGGTCGACCGGTCGATTGTCGATGCGGAACTCGTAGTGCAGGTGCGGCCCGGTGGCCCAGCCCGTCGAGCCCACGTAGCCGATCAACTGGCCCTGCTGGACGCGGTCGCCCTTTTTCAGGCCCTTGGCGAAACGGCTCTGGTGGGCGTACAGCGTGGAATATTTGCCGAAGTTCTTCAGGATGATGACGTTGCCGTAGCCGTTCTGGCGGCCGATGAATTCGACCGTGCCGTCGGCCGTCGCATGGATCGGCGTGCCGGAGGGCGCGGCATAGTCCACGCCCTTGTGGCCGGTCCAGTGCTTGTGGATCGGGTGCATGCGCATGCCGAAGCGCGAGCTGATGCGGGTGAACTTGATGGCGGTGCGCAGGAAGGCGCCTTTCAGGCTGGCTCCCGAGAAATCGTAGTAGCCGCCGGATTCCTGGCCTTTCTGGAACCAGACGGCGCTGTAGGTCTTGCCGCGGTTGATGAATTCCAGCGCGCGGATGTGGCCGGTGCCGACTTCTTCGCCGTCGTGCATGTAGGCGTCGTAGACGATGCGGAAACGGTCGCCCTTGCGCAGGTCTTTCAGGAAGTCGATGCGGCTGCCCAGGATGTCCACCATTTCCATGGTGATCGCATCCGGGATCTGGGCCTGGTCGGCAGCGCCGAACAGGGAGCTGGTGATTTCGCCTTCGGCGATGCGGGTTTCGCGGATGGCGGCGGTGGTGCGTTCCTGGGCGGAGAAACCACCGTCGGCGGGCCGGACTTCGAGCCAGGCGGAAACGAGGCCGGATTTTTCGGTGGTGCCCGGCGTATGGGTATAGCGCAGCCACACCATCCGGCCCTGTTCGTCCAGGGCGGCCTGCACGGTGCGGCCGGGGTAGAGCTTGTAGATGGACCGTGCCCGCTCGTCGTGCGTCAGGAAGGCCAGCAGGCCGTCTTCGTGCACCCCCAGGCGGTTCAGCAGGTCGGACACCGTGTCGCCGCGGCGGATGCGGGTCGAGGCGATGTAGGGCGCGGCCTTTTGGTCGCCCGCGACATGCTGGGGCGGCAGGTCGAGCGTCTGGCGGGCCTGGAAGATGGGTTCGGGAGGCGTGGAAGGCTGGACGACGGCCAGTGCAGCGGCAGTCAGGAACAGGCCGCCGGCGGCGAACAACAGACTGCGGGTGACGTGATGGCGGCGTTGTTGCGGGGTGGCCTCAGGCATCATGGGTGGAATGGGTCCGGTGGATTCGGGCTGTGCGCATCCTGGGCGAGAGAGGGGTTCTGCTAACATGAGACCCCGCCGCCCGGATTGGCGTCGAATGTGTTGTACAGAAGCTGCGATGGCACGTTATGCTAGCGCATACCTGTCGTTTTTTCGAGCAGTTTTTCATTTTTCTCTGGTAAAAGCGTATATCATGTCGTCCCCCTCCGACCCCGTCGACCCCCGGATCGCCGAAGATCTGCGCGTGGCCCAGCGGGGTTGCGACGAATTGCTCGTCGTTTCCGAATTCGCCACCAAACTGGCGCGCAGCCGCGCAAGCGGCACGCCCCTGCGCATCAAGCTCGGCCTGGACCCCACCGCGCCCGACATCCACCTGGGCCATACCGTGGTGCTCAACAAGATGCGCCAGCTGCAGGATCTGGGCCATACCGTGATCTTCCTGATCGGTGACTTCACCGCGCAGATCGGCGACCCCAGCGGTCGCAACGCCACCCGCCCGCCGCTCACGCCCGAGCAGATCCGCGAAAACGCCAAGACCTACTACGCCCAGGCCAGCCTGGTGCTGGACCCCGACCGCACCGAGATCCGCTACAACTCCGAATGGTGCGATCCGCTCGGCACCCGCGGCCTGATCCAGCTGGCCTCGCGCTACACCGTCGCCCGCATGATGGAACGCGACGACTTCACCCGCCGCTTCAAGGGCGGTGTGCCGATCTCCGTGCATGAATTCCTGTATCCGCTGCTGCAGGGCTACGATTCCGTGGCCCTGAAGGCCGATCTCGAGCTCGGCGGCACCGACCAGAAATTCAACCTGCTGGTGGGCCGGGAACTGCAGAAGGAATACGGCCAGGAACCCCAGTGCGTCCTGACGATGCCGCTGCTGGAAGGCACCGACGGGGTCGAGAAGATGTCCAAGTCCAAGGGCAACTACATCGGCATCACCGAGTCGCCCGACTCCATGTTCGGCAAGCTGATGTCGATCTCCGACACGCTGATGTGGCGCTATTTCGAGCTGCTGTCCTTCAAGTCCCTGCAGGAAATCGGCGCCTTGCAGGCAGAAGTCTCGGCCGGGCGCAATCCGCGCGACGCCAAGGTCCTGCTGGCCCGCGAGATCGTCGACCGGTTCCATGGCGCCGGTGCGGGCGAGCGCGCCCTGGAGCAGTTCAATGCCCGGTTCCGCGACGGCGCGATCCCCGACGACATGCCCGAAATCACCGCCGGCGCCGCGCCCATGGGCATCCTGAAGGTGCTGCGCGAATCGGGGCTGGCGGCTTCGGCATCCGAAGCGCAGCGCAATATCGAGCAGGGCGGCGTGCGCATCGATGGCGACCGCATCGAAGACAAATCCCTGCTGCTGCCGGCAGGCACCTATGTCATGCAGGTCGGCAAACGCAAGTTCGCTCGGGTCACGCTGACCTGAGCCCGAGGCACCCACGGAGGACCCCATGAAACTGCACAGCGAATCCTTCCCCGACCAGGGGGTCATTCCCGAACGCAACGCCTTCGCGCGGGTCGATCCGCAAACCCACGTCACCCTGGCCGGCAACCGCAACCCGCACCTGGCCTGGTCCGACGTGCCCGATGGCACGCGGTCCTTCGCGGTTCTGTGCGTCGATCCCGACGTGCCGACGCGGCCCGACGACGTCAACCAGGAAGGCCGCGAAGTCCCGGCCGACCTGCCGCGCACCGACTTCTTCCACTGGGTCCTGGTCGACGTGTCGCCCGATACGCGCGCCATCGCCGAGGGTGACTATTCCAACGGCATCACCCCGCGCGGCAAGGCCGGCCCCCTGGCCCTGGACGGCACGCGCCAGGGCCTGAACGACTACACCGGCTGGTTCGCGTCCGACCGCGACATGAACGGCGATTATTTCGGCTACGACGGCCCCTGCCCGCCCTGGAACGACGCGCTCGTCCACCGCTACGTCTTCACGGTCTACGCGCTGGATGTCGCCGAGCTGGGCGTGTCCGGCCGCTTCACCGGCGCGCAGGCCCTGGAGGCCATGCGCGGCCACGTGCTGGCCCAGGCGTCCCTGACCGGAACCTACACCCTGAATCCCCGCCTGCACGCCCTGTAGGCGCATGCATGTAGGCTGGCGGGGGTTCGCGCTAGAATGACCCGATTTCCCCGATCTTTCTGATCTTTCTGCCTCCAGGACTATTACTTCCCATGTTTGACCGTTCCCGCACCCTCGATCAGGCCGACCCGGACATCTGGGCCGCCATTCAGCAGGAAAACGCCCGCCAGGAACAGCACATCGAGCTGATCGCCTCGGAAAACTATGCCAGCCCGGCCGTCATGCAGGCCCAGGGCACGCAGCTGACCAACAAGTACGCCGAAGGCTATCCCGGCAAGCGCTATTACGGCGGTTGCGAATACGTGGATGTGGTCGAACAGCTGGCCATCGACCGCCTGAAGGCGATCTTCGGCGCCGAGGCCGCCAACGTGCAGCCGAATTCCGGTTCCCAGGCCAACCAGGGCGTGTACATGGCCGTGCTCAAGCCGGGCGATACCGTGCTGGGCATGAGCCTGGCCGAAGGCGGCCACCTGACGCACGGTTCGCCGGTGAATGCTTCCGGCAAGCTGTACGACTTCCATTCCTACGGCCTGGACGCCAACGAAGTCCTGGACTACGACAAGCTCGAGGAACTCGCGCGCACTCTCAAGCCAAAGCTGATCGTCGGCGGTGCCTCGGCCTATTCGCTGCGCATCGACTTCGAACGCATGGCGCGCATCGCCCACGACAACGGCGCCCTGTTCATGGTGGACATCGCCCACTATGCGGGCCTGGTGGCCGGCGGCGTCTACCCGAACCCCGTGCCGCATGCCGATTTCGTCACCTCGACCACGCACAAATCCCTGCGCGGTCCGCGCGGCGGCGTGATCATGATGAAGGCCGAATTCGAAAAGGCCATCAATTCCGCCATCTTCCCGGGCATCCAGGGCGGTCCGCTGATGCACGTCATCGCCGCCAAGGCCGTGGCCTTCGGCGAAGCCCTGCAGCCCGAATTCAAGGCCTATGCCGCCCAGGTGGCGGCCAATGCCCGCGTGCTGGCCGACACCCTGGTCAAGCGCGGCCTGCGCATCGTGTCGGGCCGCACCGAAAGCCACGTGATGCTGGTCGACCTGCGTGCCAAGGGCATCACCGGCAAGGCCGCCGAGGCGGTCCTGGGCCAGGCCCACATCACGGTCAACAAGAACGCCATCCCGAACGACCCGGAAAAGCCCTTCGTCACCAGCGGCATCCGCCTAGGCACGCCGGCCATGACCACGCGCGGCTTCAAGGAAGCCGAAGCCGAACTCACCGGCAACCTGATCGCGGATGTGCTCGACAATCCGAACGATGCCGACAACATCGCCCGGGTGCGCGCACGGGTCAACGAGCTGACCGCGCGCTTGCCGGTCTATCGTTAAACCAACCGGAACGGGCGCCTGCGGGCGCCCGCAGCGCAGATGAAGTGTCCGTTCTGCAGTTGTGCCGATACGCAGGTCGTGGATTCCCGGGTCTCCGAGGAAGGTGACACGATCCGGCGCCGCCGACGCTGTACGGCATGCGATCGCCGTTTCACCACCTACGAGCGGGTCGACCTGATGATGCCCGCCATCGTCAAGCGCAACGGCACCCGGGTCGATTTCGATCCGGCCAAGTTGCGCGACAGCATGGCCCTGGCGCTGCGCAAGCGCCCGGTCAGCGCCTCGGCGGTGGATGCGGCCGCCGCGCGCGTCCAGGAACGCCTTCTCACCAGCGGCCGTCGCGAGGTTCCATCGGATTACATCGGCGAGCTGGTCATGTCCGAATTGCGCCAGCTCGATCCGGTGGCGTATGTGCGCTTCGCCTCGGTCTACCGCAGTTTCGAGAACATCCGTGAATTCGTCCATGCGATCGACGAATTCCGCCGCGCGGACGATGCCGATGACAAGGACTGATTCTTCCCTTGATTTGCCGGGCCGCCCCGACGCAGCGGGCGGCGTGCCGCAAGCGCATCGCGGGGGGGCTTTCCCGTCCACCGAGGATCATCGCTGGATGCGGCGCGCCCTCCGGGTGGCCGAGCAGGCGCAGTTCGTCAGCAGCCCCAACCCGCGCGTCGGCTGCGTGCTGGTGCGCGACGGCCGCTGGCTGGCCGAAGGCAGCACCCAGCGGGCGGGCGGCCGCCACGCCGAGGCCCAGGCCCTGCACGAGGCCGCACTCCTGGGGGTGGACGTGCGTGGCGCCACGGCCTACGTCACCCTGGAACCCTGCAGCCATACGGGCCGCACGCCGCCGTGCGCCGATGCGCTGGTCGCGGCGGGCGTTGCCCGGGTCGTGGTCGGGCTCCAGGATCCCAATCCCAAGGTGGCTGGCCGCGGAATCGAACGTCTGCGCGCCGCCGGCATCCAGGTCGACGTGGGCCTGTTCGCCGAAGACGTCCTGGCCCAGAATCCCGGCTTTTGCGCCAGGATGACGCGCGGCACGCCCTGGCTTTGGCTGAAGTCGGCGTCGTCCTTCGACGGGCGCATGGCCTTGCCCGACGGGCGCTCGCAGTGGATCACGGGGGATGCCGCCCGCGACGACGGGCACCGCTGGCGTGCCAGGGCCTGCATGGTGCTGACCGGCATCGGCACGGTGCTGGCCGACGACCCCATGCTGGATGTGCGTGCGGTCGAGACGCCGCGTCAGCCGGTCCGCGCCGTGCTGGACACGCAATTCGTGCTGGGCGAGCAGGCCCGGATCATCAACGGCGATCCGGTGTGGGTCTTCACCACGCGCCCCGATGCGGGCAAGGCAGCCCGCCTGGCGGCCCGCAACGTGCGCGTCATCGTGCTGCCCGCCGACGAATACGGCGGCCTGTCCCTGCAGGCCCTGGTGCGCTGGCTGGGAGACCACGAAATCAACGAGGTCCACGTCGAGGCCGGCGCCCGCTTGCAGGGGGCGCTGGTCCAGGCCCGGCTGGTCGACGAATGGGTGAGCTATCTGGCGCCCAGCGTCCTGGGCGACGGCCAGAGCCTGGCGGCACTGCCCACGCCCGTGGCCAGCCTGGACCAGGCCTACCGGTACGAATTCCTCGACGTCCTGCAGCTGGGCCGGGACATGCGCCTGCGGCTGCGGGATCCGGCACGCTGGCAGGCGTTGGTCGAAGCCTGCGGTTTGAAAATAGGATAGCCCCATGTTCACTGGTATCGTCGCGGCCGTGGGCCGCATCACCGAAGTCCGCCCCCTCGGGAATAGCGAAGACGCGGGCGTGCGCCTGTCCATCCAGGCCGGCGGCCTGCCGCTGGCGGCGACACGCCTGGGCGATTCGATCGCCATCCAGGGGGCCTGCATGACGGTCGTCGCCCTGCATGGGGATGCGTTCGAAGTCGATGTCTCGCGCGAAAGCCTGGATCGCACCTGCGGCCTGGACCGTCCCGGCGAGGTCAACCTGGAGCATGCCCTGCGGCTGGGCGACAGCCTGGACGGACACCTGGTTTCCGGCCACGTCGACGGTGTGGGCCGCGTGACCTGCTTCGATGCGGTCGAGGAATCGACGGAACTGCGCATCATCGTCCCGGCCCACCTGTCGAAGTATCTGGCCTACAAGGGCTCGATCACGGTCAACGGCGTCAGCCTGACGGTCAACCGCGTGGACGACCAGGAAGAAGGCACGGAAATCTCCATCAACCTGATCCCCCATACCGTGCAGGTCACGACGCTGCGCAACCTGGAAGTCGGCTCGCCCGTCAACCTGGAGATCGACCTGATCGCCCGCTATGTCGAGCGCATGGTGGGCGGCATGGGGGTGGCCGTTCCCGTGGGCCTGGGCGCCGCCTGATCCGTCGGGCGGGACACGGTTTACCGGCGCATGCCGGCCCGTGCGGGCGCGCTGTCGAATCTTGCATTCTTCTGTTAGAATAGCGGACTTCGCCTGCCGCCATGGCGTGCAGGCATGCAGGACAGGTGGCCGAGTGGTTGAAGGCGCACGCCTGGAAAGCGTGTATACGTGAATAGCGTATCGGGGGTTCGAATCCCCCCTTGTCCGCCAAGATTCAAGCCCCTGGTTCCGTCCGGAACCAGGGGCTTTTTCAATGGCGACGTCTCTGGGCCGGGCCCGGGCGCCGACGGCGGCATCCGGGCCGGGGCCGCGCGGGCGGATCTCAGTCCATGCCCGGCACGGTGTTGGAAAAGCCGCAGTCCACGTGCAGGATCTCACCGGTGATGCCGCTGGCCAGGTCCGACAGCAGGAAGGCGGCGGCGTTGCCGACCTCTTCGATGGTGACGTTGCGTCCCAGGGGAGATTGGGATTCGACGTACTTCAGCATGTTGGAGAAGTCGCGGATGCCGCTGGCCGCCAGGGTCTTGATCGGGCCGGCGGAAATGCCATTGGCGCGCAGGCCCTTGCGGCCCATGGAACGGGCCAGGTAGCGCACGCTGGCTTCCAGGGATGCCTTGGCCAGGCCCATCATGTTGTAGTTGGGGATGGCCTTTTCCGCGCCCAGGTAGGTCAGGGTGAGGACTGAGCCGTTGCGGCCTTCCAGCATCGGCAGCGCGGCCTTGGCCAGCGCGGGGAAGCTGTAGGCGGAAATGTCGTGGGCGATGCGGAAGTTCTCGCGCGTCATGCCGTCCAGGAAGTCGCCTTCCAGGGCTTCGCGCGGGGCAAAGCCGATCGAGTGGACCAGTCCGTCCAGGCCGTCCCAGTGCTCGCGCAGGGCGGTGAATGTCGCCTCGATCTGGGCGTCGTCGGAAACGTCGCAGGGAATGACGATGTTGCTGCCGAGTTCTTCGGCGAAGCCGCGCACGCGGCCTTCAAAGCGTTCGCCGACATAGGTGAATGCCAGTTCGGCGCCCTGGGCGCGGCAGGCATGCGCGATGCCGTAGGCGATGGATCGGTTCGAAAGTACGCCGGTGATCAGGAGGCGTTTGCCGTTCAGAAAGCCCATGTTGTGTCCTGTTGATGAAATTTTTACCCTTGCACCTCGGTCCCCGGCACGCGCAGTCGCTGGCCGGTGGATAGCGAGGAATTCTTCAGGTTGTTGAGCTTGCGCAGGGCGTCCACCGAGGTGTTGTAGCGCCGCGCCAGCGAATAAAGGGTGTCGCCCTTCTTGATGGTATGGGTGCGGATGCTGGGCTTGGGCCGCAGATCGGTTGCGTTCAGCCGCGAAGAAACGCGCGCCGGGGTGCCCGCCTGGCTGGTTTCGGGACGGGCGTAGGGCTCGCCGGCGGGCGCCTGGTAGGACGCCAGCATCAGGCCGCCCGACGGGGCCTCGCGGGCGGGAAGCAGCAGGGCGGCCGTGGTTGCGCGGGTCTGCTTCGATCCCAGCTTGTTGGCCTGGCGCAATTGGTCCAGCGTGATGCCGTGCGCCTTCGCGATGCTGGCCAGGGACTGGCCCTTCTTCGGGTGGTAGATCTGCCAGGATGACAGGCGGCCCGTATAGGATTCCAGGTTTTCGTTGAAGACCCCGACCTTGTCCAGCGGCAGGTGCAGGGCCGGGTTGTGGGCGGCCAGGATGATGGGCCGGTTGTACGAAGGATTCAGCGCCTGGAAATCTTCGAGCGGCATTTCCGCCAGGGCCGCGGCCACGGCGATGTCCATGTCGCGCGATTTGTGCACCGTGGTGAAGTAGGGTGTGTTGCTGACGTTGGGCAGGGTGATGCCGTATTTTTCCGGCCGGGCGATGATGTTCTTGATCGCCTGCAGCTTGGGAACGTAGTTGCGAGTCTCGTCGGGCATGTCCAGGGCCGTGTAGCCGGTCGGCTTGCCGGCCTCGGCGGCCTTGTCCATGGCGCGCTTCACGGCGCCTTCGCCCCAGTTGTACGAAGCCAGCGCCAGGTACCAGTCGCCCTGGAAATCGTACAGATAGCTCAGGTAGTCAAGCGCTGCCTGGGTGGAAGCCACGGGGTCGCGCCGCTGGTCGCGCCACCAGTTCTGCTCCAGCTTGTAGTGCAGGCCGGTGCTGGGGATGAACTGCCACAGGCCGGATGCCTGGGACCGCGACAGGGCGTTGGGGTTGTAGGCGGATTCCACGAAAGGCAGCAGCGCCAGTTCGGTGGGCAGGCCGCGGCGGTTGAGTTCGTCGACGATGTAGTACAGGTACTTGCCTGCCCGCTGGCTCATGAGCAGCACCGACTGCGGGTGCGAGGCGTAGTAGTCCGTCCAGTAGTCGACCCGCTCGTTGCGCAGATTGGGAATGGCGAAGCCGCGCCGGATGCGGTCCCACATGTCGCGGGGCGGGTGAGTCAGGTCGACTGTGCGCGAGGTGTCTTCCGCCACATAGGCCTGGCGCTGATCGGCCGCTTGGTGACGGGTGGCACAGCCAGCCAGCACCACCAGGATCAGCGGCAGGAGAAGTCGCAGGATTTTCATGGGTGGATCATTGGGGGGGTAGGGGGGCGCGAATTGCCCGATTTTACCCAATGAATCACACGTTTGTGCGAAGCACTTGAGAAAACGCCCGAATCGCCGTCACGGTCCGGCGTCGGGCGGCAGTCCTGTACCCCGATCGGGCGGGCGTTCTAGCGGAAGTCGTTCTTCCATTGCCGCAGGGCGGCGAAGACCTGCTGGGGCGTGTCCAGCGGGGCCTGGGCATGCCGGCCGGCCGCCGCGCGGATGCCGGCCAGGCCGGTGCGCAGGAACGGGTTGGTTTCCCGTTCCAGGCTGATGGTGGAAGGCAGGGTGGGCAGGCCCTGGGCCCGCAGCCGGGCCGCGTCGTGGGCACGTGCCTGCAGGGCGGCATTGCCGGGCTCGACCTGCAGGGCCCAGCGGATGTTGGATTCGGTGTATTCGTGCGCGCAGCACACCAGGGTGTCCGGCGGCAGCCTGGCGAGCTTGTCCAGGGAATCGAGCATCTGGGCCGGTGTGCCTTCAAACAGGCGGCCGCAACCCGCGGCGAACAGGGTGTCGCCGCAGAAGACGGCCGACCGGCCCAGGCCGAGCAGGCCGGCATAGGCGATGTGCCCCGCCGTATGGCCTGGGATGTCCAGCACATGGAACCGCAGCCCGGTCCCGGGCAGGTCCACGGTATCGCCTTCGGACAGGGCCACGTCCAGGGCCACGTCCAGGGCCGGGATGTTTTCATGGCGCGGCCCGTAGACGCGCGCCCCGGTTCGCTGTTGTAATGCACGCACCCCGCCGACGTGGTCGCCGTGATGGTGCGTGATCAGGATGGCTTCCAGGGTCGGCCCGTTGCGCAGCAGATCTTCGACGGGGCCGGATTCCCCGGGGTCCACGACGAGCGCGTGGCCGTTTTTCTGTACCATCCAGATGTAGTTGTCCGACAGGGCCGGGATGGGCGTCAGGATGGCCTGCGCGGCTTGGGAAGGGACGGACGGGTTCATGGCAAGGGAGTCAGGGTGGCACCGCAGCGCGAAATGCCGATCGAATTGGCCGAATGGCTGGAAACCCCGGCGGGGCGGTACGTGCGCGCCTGGGAACAGCGCCAGGTCGATGCCATGGTCAGCAATGCGTTCGGTTATCATGCCATACAAATCGGGCTGCCGCACTGGAACCTGCTGCAGGCCAACCGCATTCCCTACAAGGCCTGGGCACATAGCCCCAGCGCACCTTTCGGGACGCGGGCCGGACGCCTGGTCTGCGAACCCGAGCAATTGCCTTTCGACACGCAGAGCATCGACCTGATCGTCATGCCGCACACCCTGGAATGGTGCGCGGATCCGCACCAGGTGCTGCGCGAGGTCGAGCGGGTGCTGATGCCCGAGGGCCGCGTGGTGCTCACGGGCTTCAATCCATACAGCCTGTGGGGCCTGCGCGAATCCCTGCCGGGACTGGACTTGCGCCTGCCGGTGTCGGTGCCGTCCCAGGTCTCGCCGGCACGCCTGAAGGACTGGTTCAGGCTGCTGTCCTTCGAATTAGACCGGGGCCGTTTCGGCTGCTATGCCCCCCTGTGCTCCACCCAGGCCTGGCTGCATCGCTGGCGCTTCATGGAGCATGCGGGCGACCGCTGGTGGCCCGCCGGCGGCGCCGTGTACGCGATTGCGGCGGTCAAGCGGGTGGCGGGCATGCGCCTGGTGGGGCCGGCCTGGCGCCAGTCGCGCCGCCGCCGCGTGCGCCGTGGCGCAGTGGCCCCCGTTGCCAACCGCATCAATGAGGATACACATGTCTGACCCCTCGGACGGTCTGAAGAACAATGGCGCCGGCCCCCGGGTGGATGCCTGGACCGACGGCGCCTGCAAGGGCAATCCCGGCCCCGGCGGTTGGGGGGTGCTGCTGCGCCAGGGACCGCACGAAAAATCCCTGCACGGCGGCGAGCCGGACACGACCAACAACCGCATGGAGCTGATGGCCGTGATCCAGGCCCTGCGGGCGCTCAAGCGCCGCTGCGTGGTGACGGTGCATACCGATTCCTCCTACGTCCAGAAAGGCATGACCGAATGGCTGCCCAACTGGAAGCGGCGCGGCTGGCGTACGGCCGACAAGAAGCCGGTGAAGAACGCCGACCTGTGGCGGATCCTGGACGAGCTGGCGGCCGGGCATGAATTACACTGGCGGTGGGTCAAGGGCCATGCCGGCGACCCGGGCAACGAGCGGGCGGATGCCCTGGCCAATCTCGGCGTCGAAGACCCGCAGGGCACACGCACTCTCTGAATTTCGCCATATGGCCGGCCCCTGAAGGCCGGCAAGGAACCCCATGCGCCAAATCATTCTGGATACCGAAACCACGGGCCTGGAGCCCGAGCAGGGCCACCGTGTGGTGGAACTGGCCTGCGTCGAGATCCTCAACCGGCGGGTCACCGACCGCCACCTGCACCTGTACCTGAACCCGGACCGCGACAGCGATCCCGAGGCGCTGCAGGTGCACGGCCTGACGACCGAGTTCCTGTCCGGCCATCCGCGTTTCCCGGAAGTCGCCCAGCAGCTGGTGGATTTCGTGCGAGACGCCGAGGTGATCATCCACAACGCGGCCTTCGACGTGAAGTTTCTCAACGCCGAACTGCGCCGCGCCAACCTGCCGCCTTTCACCGAGCTGTGCGCCAAGATCACCGATTCGCTGATGGTGGCCCGCGAGATGTTCCCGGGCAAGCGCAACAACCTGGACGCACTGTGCGAGCGGTTCGGCATTTCCAACGCGCACCGGACGCTGCATGGCGCCTTGCTCGACTCGGAATTGCTGGGCGAGGTGTGGCTGGCCATGACGCGCGGCCAGGATTCCCTGCTGGACGAAGCCGCCGACGATGCGTCGGGCGGGGCCGGCGCCAGCGCGGCCGGCGCGCTGGGCCGGTTCGATGCGTCCCGCCTGCCGGTCATCCAGATCGACGAACAGGCCCTGCAGGCCCACGAGGCCTACCTCGACGGGCTCGACAAGGCTGCGGGCAAGCCTTGCCTGTGGCGGCAGATCGAGCATCCCGAGGCGGCCCAGCTGGATGAGGCGGCGGGTTGATGCGGCAGGCAGGCCCCGCGTCTGCCGCATCCGTAAAAACCATGTATAATTGCCGTCTTTCCAGTCGGCTGTTCCCGCGCGTCACGCGCAATTCCTGAACGGCCCGATTGGGCGGTTAGCTCAGTGGTAGAGCACTGCCTTCACACGGCAGGGGTCACTGGTTCGAACCCAGTACCGCCCACCATCCGCATCCTCTCGCGGTTCACCCCATCTTCCCGGGCTCTTCCCCATAATCGGGGGAAGGGCACTCATCAAGTACGGTGCATCACACCATCCCAACCGCACAGGGCCAAGACCCTAAGCCGGTAATTTTCAAAGTTCCTAAACCCATACGCCCGGCGCGAGATCATTTCCATCTTGGTATGGAAGCCCTCTGTGATGCCGTTGGACTTGGTGAAGCGCCACATCCTGACGATGGGTTCTAGCCAGGATTTTAATGTGGCCGCCAGCGCTCTGGCCGGGCTTTGCTCGAACTGTGCGATCAGTGCAAGGAACTGTGGCAACATCCGCCGGGCTCGCTTTCGCTTCAAGCTCTTCATCCCTAGAAACCCATTCAATTGCTGCTTGGCGAAGTACAACGCCTGAAGGGTCGGTGACTGGGCCAGATACTGATGCAGGCGCTCTTTCTGCACCGCAGAGAGCTTCCAGTGATGCCGGCGCATCAAGCTCAGTAAACCTCGGTTCTTTCGCCCTTCGGGATCATGTTGCTGCCACAGTTTCAAAAAGTGCTGATTCACCAGACGCACCACATGGAATCGATCAGCCACGATCATGGCGTTAGGGAAGTACTGCTGGGCAATGCGGCGATAGGTCTCCGATAAGTCCATCACGATAACGCGCACGTTCTCCTTGCCTGGCAAACGCTTCAGATAGCTGCGTAGACTCGGCTCAGAACGCCCTAACACCACGTCGAACACCTTGTGGTTCTTCAGATCGACCAGCGTGGTCGCGTAGCCTCGCTTGCGCGTAAAGAAGTGCTCATCGATACCCAGCACCTGAGGGCAGCTCCTGCCCGAGAGCTCGGAGACGCGACGGCGCACATACGACTGATACCAGCGCTCAACCGTCGCGCTGCCGATCCTGTGAGTCCTGGTCAGGCGCTTTTGACTGACACCGCCCTCATGCGCCTCAAAGACCTCCAGCCGATACGACTCGGTGGCTCGATAACGCGGGCGAATGCCAGGGAATCGATGACGGAAGAACCGATTGCACTGTTTGCAGTGATACTTAGGCACCCTCAAGTGCAGCACCATTAAACGGTCGCCCACACGGGTGTGCTTGACTGTGCGCAGGTACGTGGCCTTGATCCGTACTGCGGTCTCGTTGCAGTACACACATGCCGGACGGTGCTTAGGCTTGGCCCACACGTGAATGTCCTCTCGACGCTGAACGCGTTCAATCGCCAAGCCGCCAAAGCCTAAGATAGAATCAACTGGGGACATCGGTATTTCCTCTCATTATTCCTGTTCGTCGCAACAACAAGTTTAATGATGAGTACCGCTTGTCCCCCTTTTATGATGAAGAGCCTCTTCCCGCATGCTTCGCAACGGCTCTTGGCTCTTCCCCATAATCGGGGGAAGGGCACTCATCAAGTACGGTGCATCACACCATCCGACGCCGCCCCGTGCACCGTACGAAGGCGGCGGGCGGGGCGGACAGACCGGCTGCAGGGGCGCGGGGCGCCGCCTTGGGGTGGCCGGGGATTACAGCGGATAGTGCTCGTTTTCGCCGATGATCAGCGAGCCGTCGGCGCGCGCGGCGGCCAGTTCGGCCAGGACCTCGGCGCGTGTCCTGGAGGCGCTTTCGGAGCCGATCAGGGGGTAGTCCGCCTGTTCACCGAACTCGACCTGGCCCTGGGCCTGGGCCAGGCGCAGGGCATTGACCACTTCCGCGCGGCTCAGGGTGCTGGGCGTGCTTTCGACCGGGTAGTTCCCGTGTTCGCCGATGGTCACGAGCCCCTGGGCCTGGGCTTCGTGCAGTTGCTGGACGACTTCGGCGCGGGTCAGATCGGCTGCCTGGGCCAGGCCGGCGGAGGCCAGGCCGAGCGTGAGAGCGGCGAGGGTAGCGGTGACTTTCATGATGGTTTCCTTCAATCAAAGTGTTAAATGAGGCAGGGCGCTGCGGGCTTTCCGTTTTGCGCGCTATGTCCTGCCCCTGTGAAACGTATTCTCCGCCGTTGCTGCTCTGCAATAAATAGGTTGGAAGTGAATTCAGTTTTCCATTGTTGAAGGCAATGCGTCCCGGAATGCGGGACAATGCCATGCCCGGTCTCAGGGCCTCGCCCAGGAAAGAAGCCATGTCTCCTTCGTTGAACGATATCGAGCTGTTCGTGGAAGTGGCGCGCGGCAGCAGCTTTACGCGCGCAGGCGACGTGCTGGACATGCCGGCCTCCACCGTCTCGCGGCGGATCTCCGCCCTGGAAAAGTCGATAGGCGTGCGGCTGCTGAACCGCTCCACCCGCAAGGTGAGCCTGACCGAGGCGGGCGCCGCTTATTTCGCGCGCTGCCGGCACATCGTGGAAGAAGCCCGGCTCGCCCATGAAATGCTGATGGACGAGGCAGGCAGCCCGCGGGGGCGCCTGAAGGTGTCGATGCCGTCCACGCTGGCCATGTCGCTGCTCTCGGATGCCTTGCGGGAGTTTTCCATGCGCTATCCGGAAATCGAATGTGAATACGATCTCAGCGTGCGCCCGATCAATCTGCTGTCGGATCCCTACGATGTGGTGATCCGGATCGGGGAGCCGCCCGATTCCGGCATCGTGTCGCGGCTGCTGGGCACCCTGGTCCTGGGCCTGTTCGCATCGCGCGAATACCTGGATGCACGGGGCATCCCTGAACGGCCGGAGGATCTGGACCGCCATGAGTGCCTGCGCTCCAGCACCGAACGAGGGGATTCGCTCTGGAGGCTGTTCTCCGAGGACGGCAAGGAACGGCAGGTTCGGGTCAAGGGCAGGATCGCGCTGAACCAGGTGCTGATGCTGCGCCGCATGGGCGAATTGGGCATGGGCATCGTGCCCCTGTCCATCCAGGCCATGACGGGCGGCAGCCTGGTGCGCGTGCTGCCGGAGTGGTCGTTCGCCCCCATCCCGATGGCGGCCCTGTTTCCATCCCGCATGATGCCGGCCCGGGCGCGGGTCTTCATCGATTTCGTCAAGGAACAACTGGCAGGCGTGCCCCTGCTGATGGGCAACCCGCGCTTTCCGGCCGGGTGAAGTCCCGCGCGGGTGCAGCTAGGGCCGCTGCGCGGCCGGGTCCTGCTGATGCGTGGTGCCCGGTTCCGGCGTGCGGATGCGTTGCGAGAATTCCAGGGCGGGTCCCGGGTGTGAAGCGCGGCGCGTGATGTCGGCGCGGGCCCGCAGGACATCCAGCGGCAGGCTCGTGTCCAGGCCGCCGTGGCCATACAGGTATTCGGGCAGGTAGCCCGACAGGATCAGGCGGATGTCCAGCGGCAGGCCGGGAACCAGCGGGCGGACCATGTCGTAGACCAGCGTGGTGCAGTTGGCCGTCAGCGTGTGGTAGAAGCGCGGCTCGATCGTGAGCTGGTTGGCGCGCGCCACATAGGACTTGAACAGGGCGCGCATGGCCGGCACGGGCATCCGGACCGGATACAGGAAAACCTGCTCGCCCCGGGGGCCGGCGCGCACGTACAGGATGTCGCGCTCTTCGGCGGCCACGATGGCCAGCTCGAATTGCTTGAAGAAGCCGCCCAGGGAAGAAAACGCCTCGTCGCGTTCCCTGCGGACCTCGACGGAGAACACGACGTGGCGTCCGTCCTCGAAGCCGAAGGACACCAGGGTATGCGCGATGGCCGGTCCCATCCAGTAGGACAGCGCCATGTCCACTGAGGTCAGGGTGTCCAGGTCGTAGGTGCCGTCGTGCCAGCGCGCGGTGTAGTCGGTGTCGCTGCGCCAGTCGAAGTCCCGGATATCGTGCAGTGTGACCAAGGCCCCTTGCACGCTGCCGCGCAGGGGGCGGGAGACCTCGTCGGCCCAGTCGCGGTCGTTCGATGGCTTCAGGCTCAGCCACCAGAACGCCAGCACGATGAGTGCCAGGACGCAGGCGGCGAGAACCCAGCGGACCATGGTGGTCCTAGGACGCGTCCGGCCCGCGCACGCGCGGACGGACGATCACCTGTTCGGCCGGGCCATCCGCCACCAGGGTCTCGTCGTCTTCGTCCTCGGAGAAGGCGGGCATGGGGAAGTCTTCCTCGTCGAAGGCGCGGTCGCCGTCGGCATCGGCCCTACCCGTGGGGCGCAGGTTGGCGAAATCCATCAGCGCGGGGTCCATCAGGTGCGAGGGCACCACGTGCGACAGGGCGCGGAAGATGTTCCAGGTGCGGTTGGTGAAGTGGCGGTCCCATTCTTCCAGCATGCGGCCCACTTCCTTGCGCTTCAGGTTTTCCTGGGAGCCGCACAGATTGCAGGGGATGATCGGGAATTCACGCAGCTTGGCGTAGGCGGCCAGGTCTTTCTCGCGCACGTAGGCCAGCGGCCGGATGATGACGTGCTCGCCGTTGTCGGACACCAGCTTGGGCGGCATGGCCTTCATGCGCCCGCCGTAGAACAGGTTCAGGAAGAAGGTTGCCAGGATGTCGTTGCGGTGGTGGCCCAGGGCGATCTTGGTGGCCCCCAGTTCGCGGGCGACGCGGTACAGGATGCCGCGCCGCAGGCGCGAGCACAGAGAGCAGGTGGTCTTGCCTTCGGGGATCAGCCGCTTGACGACCGAGTAGGTGTCCTGGTTCTCGATGTGGAACGGTATGCCGCGCGCGCTCAGGTAGTCGGGCAGGACATGCTCCGGGAACCCGGGCTGCTTCTGGTCCAGGTTGACGGCGATGATCTCGAAATCGATGGGCGCGCGCTCGCGCAGGGTGAGCAGGATGTCGAGCAGACCGTAGGAGTCCTTGCCGCCCGACAGGCAGACCATGACGCGGTCGCCGTCCTCGATCATGCCGTAGTCGCTGATCGCCTTGCCGGTTTCGCGCAGCAGCCGCTTGACGAGTTTGTTCTCGTTGACGCTGCGGCGTTGCGGGTGCGCTGCAGGGGCAGAGGCCGGGTCGGTGTCGAGGGCCGCCTCGGGCGGCACCGGAAGGGAAGTGTTCATGGATGGGACGGATTCAGCGGCGGCGGGATTGTTCTACACAGACGGTGCAGTCGTCGAAGGCCGCCGGTTTGCAGATGCGGATTTTAACGCCCAGCACGCCGGGGAAATCGCGCAGGATGCGGTCCAGCGTGCGGTCCACCAGGGTTTCCAGCAAATCGGTGTGGGAGCGGGTGGCTTCCTCGATCAGGGCGGCACGCAGCAGGCGGTAGTCCAGCACCGAGCCGATGTCGGCATCGTCCACGGGGCGCGAGGCGTCGGTGTCGAATTCTGCCCGGATCACCAGCGGCTGCGCGGCGCGGCGCTCGTGATCCAGCATCCCGATCGGCGCCTGGACGCGCAGTTCGTCCAGGATCACGCGCCGGGTGTTCATGTGTTCCCCGTGGCGGCGCGGGCCGGCCCCGGGTGAGCGACCCGCTTCAGCTGGTGGCGCAGGGCGGCCGGCTTGCCCAGCCGTACCGTGTACTGGCGCAGTTCGTCGCGCCGGAAGACATGCAGGGTCAGGCGTTCGCCGGGGCGTCGCGCATCCAGCAGGCGGTCCAGGCCGGCGGCATCGGTGATGCGCAATCCGTCGGCGGCGATCAGCAGGTCGCCGGCCGACAGGCCGGCGCGGTGCGCGGGGCCATGCTCGTAGACGGTTGCCAGGCGCAGGCCTGCCGGATCGGCCTGCGTGCGTACGTCCAGCGTGGGCCGCGTGCTGTCGGGTTGCACGGACAGCTCGATGCCGGCGCGCGCCAGGGCGGCCTTCAGGGGCACGTCCTCGCAACCCAGGGCATGGCGGGCGATGAAGTCGCCCACGTCGGCCCCGGTGGCGGCGTGGATCAGGCCGGGCATGGCGTCTTCGGCCACGCCCCGCGGGCGGCCCTGGTAGAAGTCGCGGCCGTAGCGTCGCCACAGCAGGCGCATCACATCGTCCAGGCTGCGTGTCCCACCGGACTGGCGGCGGATTTCCAGGTCCAGCCCCAAGGCGACCAGCGCGCCCTTGGTGTAGTAGCTGACCAGGGCGTTGGGCGAGTTTTCGTCCTGCTTGTAGTAGCGCGTCCAGGCATCGAAGGAGCTTTCGGCCACGGATTGCTTCAGGCGGCCTCCGGCGCGCAGCACCTGGTCCAGCGTGCGGCCGACCAGTTTCAGGTAGGCGGGCTCGTCGATCACGCCGGCGCGCAGCAGCATCAGATCGTCGTAATAGGACGTGAAGCCTTCGAACACCCACAGCAGTTTCGTATGGTTCGGGCGGCTCAGGTCGTAGGGGGCGAAGGCGGCGGGCTTGATGCGCTTGACGTTCCAGGTATGGAAGTATTCGTGGCTGAGCAGGCCGAGGAAGGTCACGTAGCCCTCGGGGGCTTCGCGGCCCTGCGCGGGCAGGTCGGCGCGGCGGGTGATCAGGGCCGTCGAGGCGCGATGTTCCAGGCCGCCGTAGCCATCGCCCGTGACCGTCACCAGGAAGACATAGCGCTCCGCGCTGTCCAGGAACGGTGCGCGTCGGGTGGCAGGCTCGAACAGCTCGATCTGGGCCGCGCAGATCTTCTGCGCATCGGCGGCGATGCGTTCCAGGTCCAGGCCGGGAATCCGCCCGGTGAACACCAGGTCGTGGACCGCTCCGTGGGTCTCGAAGCTGATGCACTGGGGGGTGCCGATCTCGACGGGGTGGTCGATCAGCGCGTCGTAGTCGCGGGCCCGATAGAGGCCGAAACCGCGCAGGGCGGCCGCTTCCGGATGACCGGCGGCCGGCGGCAGGCTGGTGTAGACCTGCCAGCCGCGCGCGTGGGCGGGCGGCCGCAGATCCAGCAGGCAGGGTTGCGATTCCTGGCCGACCACCGCCAGGAACAGGCTGCAGCCGTTGAAGAAGGCGTGGCTTTCGTCGAAATGCGCGCCGCGCACGGACAGGTCCCAGGCGTAGACCTGATAGTCCACGGTCAGCGGCCCGGCGCAGGGGGCGCAGCGCCAGGTGTGGCTGTCGGTCTTGCGCACGGCGACCGGCGATCCGCCGGAAGAAACCTGCAAAGTTTCGATCTGTCGGGCAAAATCACGGATCAGGTAGCTGCCGGGAATCCAGGCGGGCAGGCGCAGGCTCTGTCCGGCCGGATCGGGGCACGGAACCGTCAGGCGGATGGCATAGCGGTGTCCGGCCGGATCGGCCAGGGATACCCTGTATCGGATCATCTGTTCATCATTCATGTTCGATAGTTTACTTTGGAGGCACCATGAGCGAATCGTTCGTCAAGGTCGAAGTCAGGGGGCGTGTCGGCCTGCTGACCCTGAACCGCCCGCAGGTCCTGAACGCCCTGAGCAACGAGGTCATCGATGAGTTGTCGGCCGCCGTGCGCGCCTTCGAGGCCGACGACGGCATCGGCGCCATGGTGCTGACAGGCAGCCAGAAGGCCTTTGCCGCCGGGGCGGACATCTCCGCCATGTCCGACTGGACCTACATGGACGTCTACAAGGCCGACTACCTGGGCGGCAACTGGGACGCGCTGCGCCGCATCCGCAAGCCCATCATCGCGGCCGTGTCGGGCTATGCGCTGGGCGGGGGCTGCGAACTGGCCATGCTGTGCGATTTCATCATCGCCGCCGAAAACGCCAAGTTCGGCCAGCCGGAAATCAAGCTGGGCGTCATTCCCGGCTATGGCGGCACCCAGCGGCTGCCGCGCGCGGTGGGCAAGGCCAAGGCCATGGACCTGGTGCTGACGGCCCGCATGATGGATGCCGCCGAGGCCGAACGCGCCGGGCTGGTGTCCCGCGTCGTGCCGGTCGAACGCCTGCTGGACGAGGCGCTCGAAGCCGCCGGGACGATCGCCTCGATGTCCCTGCCTGCCGTGATGATGGCCAAGGAATGCGTCAATCGCGCCTACGAGGCCTCGCTGGACGAAGGGCTGCTGTTCGAACGGCGCAATTTCCATGCCCTGTTCTCCACCGAGGACCAGAAGGAAGGCATGCGCGCCTTCGTGGAAAAGCGCAAGCCGGAATTCAAGCACCGCTAGCGCGCCATCGGCTCGCCCCGGACTGGCCATCCTGCGGATGGATGGTCTAGTCCGAATGGCCGATCAGCCATTCGTCCCTTACGGGTAGGCTGGAAAGTCCTTATCGTCATCAGATACAGAATGTTGTGAATGTTCTGATCCTGGTTACGGAGGGAGGGCGCGATGGCTGAAGCGCAACCGACACATGGCCGCGGCGATGCCGCGGCCTCTTCGCGCGTGGTCGATCGGACCGTGGCAGACCGCAGGGCGTTCCAGAAGGCGCTGGCGCATTGGCCGCTGCTTGCCGAGATGGATCGCTACCTGGCCTGGCACCGGCGGGCTTCGTCCACCCGGGGCGATCGCCCGGATGTGCCGCAATGAACATCCTGACCTTGACGGGCGTGCGCGGCGGCGGAGGCACCACGACGATTGCGGGGATGCTGGGAGATGCCCTGCACGGGCTGGGCCAGCGGGTGCTGCTGGTGGACCTGAACGCTTCGGACCTGCTGCGCCTGCATTTCGATGTCGCGCATGGGGACGAGCATGGCTGGGTCGCCGCCGGATTTCCCTTCGAGTGGCGGCGCCAGGCGTTCGAACTGGCGCCCGGCCTGATGCTGGTGCCTTTCGGGCGTGCGGCCGTCGAAGATGCCGGGGTGTCGCCCTTGCTGCATGGCGATGACTTCTGGGTGCGCGCCCTGCCCAGCCTGGCGGGGGATTTCGACTGGGTGCTGTTCGATTGCCCGTCCTACCCCGGTCGTCCGGT
Organism: Castellaniella daejeonensis; assembly: GCF_039523555.1. Taxonomy (NCBI): domain Bacteria; kingdom Pseudomonadati; phylum Pseudomonadota; class Betaproteobacteria; order Burkholderiales; family Alcaligenaceae; genus Castellaniella; species Castellaniella daejeonensis. The sequence goes on along the minus strand of NZ_BAAAFN010000009.1, from coordinate 42,996 downwards.
GCCCGGCCTGAGATTCCACAGCACGCTGGACGTGCTGATCGCCCGCCCGGACGTCGCCGCGCATGTGCTGCTGGCACAGATCGGGCTCGACGTCAGCAGCCATCTGCTGGTCAATGATTATGATCCGTCCCGTCCGCTGGAACGCGCCATCGTGCGGGACTGGCGTCACCACTACGGCGCGCGCGTGCTGCCGCAGGCCATCTGCCGCGACGAGCGCCTGCACGAGGCACTGGCGTGCAAGCAGCCGATCACGCGCTACCGGCCAGATGCCGCCGCGAGCCGGGCTGCCCGGTCGATTGCGCAATGGTGTCTGTCGCCTGTCTAGGCGGCCGTATCGCTGTGCAAGGTGGCGCTCTGCGTCGCCGGGTCGTGCCAACCCAATGTCGCGCCGCGCGACACGGCAGCGTAGACCGCCGCGTTGCGGCTGTTGACCGACAGGCGCTGGTAGAGTGCTTCGGTGTGGGTTTTGGCGGTGGCCACCGAGATGTTCAGTTCCCGGCTGATCTTTTTCAGCGGGTAGCCCTTGGCCAGGAGCACCAGCACTTCGTACTGGCGGGGTGTCAGTCGAAGCAGGCCGGCTTCCCGGGAAATGAGTTCCTGGGTGAGCGCCTGGTCCTCGCCCTGCGGCGCGGCCGGCATGGGCGCGGCCTTCGGAAGATGCAGCAGGTTGTCGGGGCGTGGCGGTTCGTCCTGGATTGCACAGGGCGGAGCCTGCCGGTCGTACCAGCGCCGCCTGGGCGGCTCGTGGTTTTCTTGCTGCTGCGCATCGTCGCGCATGTCGGGGGGCGGGAAACAGCTGCCGCCGGCCAGGACGAGCATGATGGAGGTCTTCAGCACTTCCTGCGAGGCAAGCTTGGAAATGTATCCGGCCAGCATGGGGGGCAGCTTGAGCAGCGAATAGGGCAGTGTCGGAGCTTCGGACAGCAGCAGGATACGGCGCGGCGCGTAGTGTTCCTGTGCTGCCGTGACCAGTTCGATCATCCGGTCGTAGGTGTCCGGCACCGACAGCAGCATCAGGTCGATGCTGGCCCGTCGGGGCGTGCCGTGAAAGAGCTGTGAATAATCGATACCGGTTGTGGCAAGACCGCAATCCAGCGTCCTCAGCAGCGTCAAGAGGCCCATGCGCGACAGTGCGTTGGGCTCCACTACAGTGACGTTCACCATTGTGAAGCTCCTTTCTCAGAACCCCGGGCCGCACAAAATGTGCGGCAGATGTTCATTTTTTATGTCTACGTACGTTTTGGCAATCCTTGATTTGCCATTTGTGACTTATTTTTCTGTTCATGATCATTCTATGTGCATCATTGTTTCATTTGTATTGAATCGCAGACGGCATCTGCGTCATGGGCAAAGTCGATCATGCTGATCCTGCCTTCATCGGTATGGTGGAACAGGATCGTCCGGCTGGACCGCAGAACCTGGAGCTGCATGGGGCTGATGCCGAAGTGGCTCGCCATCTCGGCGGGCAGCGTGTCGCCCAGGGGCTTGCGCCGGTCGATGCCGCTGAAGCGCACGGCGTTGTAGCAGGCCCAGGCGGCCAGCAGCAGCCCGATCCAGGCCGCCACCAGCGTGTACGCCAGCAGAGCCTGCGCATCGGGCAGCAGCCTGGACACGACGGGGTCGGCTGCAGGCGCCGGGCCCACCAGCAGGGATTGGACGCCGGATGCAAACAGGAAACAGAATGCGGCCCAGGCCAGCGCCGTGAGCAGGCAGTCGAGTGCGGCTACGAGGGTGGAGCGGGGGGTTTTGACGATCATCATGGTGTGGGCGCCTTGATGCCGCGGTCGGGACTTTCCCAGCGGGCCCTGGCGCGGTGGCGCCTGAGCATGACGCGGGGAAAGGCCCACAGCGTGGTGAGCAGGCTGATCAGCCAGTAGGCCAGGGGATACCAGATCACCCAGTACAGCGAGCGAAACAGGCCGCGCTCGTAGCGGTGGTCGATGAAGATGCTGATGCAGAACTGCAGCAGGCAGGCCACGGCCAGCACCATGCCGGTAAAGGCGGGCGGCATCAGTGTCTCGACCTGGATGCGGTCGGGCAGCTGCACCAGCAGGCCGGCCCCCCACAGCACCAGGGACAATGCCAGGGCGAAGGACCAGACCGTCGAGATGCAGTATTCCAGCGCCATCGGCCAGAGGCGGTGGTAATGCCAGGCCCGGATGCCGGGGAGATTCTTCAGGAAGACCTCGGCACCGCCCTGCGCCCAACGCAGCCGCTGCTTCCACAGGCCGCGCAGCGTTTCGGGCATCAGGATCCAGCACAGGGCGCGCGGCTCGAAGAAGATCGACCAGTGGTCGCGCTGCAGCTTCCAGCTGATGTCGATGTCCTCGGTCACCATGTCCAGGCTCCAGTAGCCGACCCGATCCAGCGCCTTGCGCCGGAAGGCTGCCACCACCCCGGATACGGTGAACACCTGGCCGTAGACGCGCTGGGTGCGCTTGATCAGGCCCACGATGGAAGAGAATTCGCCGACCTGGACGCGGCCGATCAGCGTGGACCGGGTGCGCACGCGCGGGTTGCCGGTGACTGCGCCGACCCGCGGGTGGCGGACCATGGGCGCCACCAGGTAGGCTGCTGCATCGCGTTCCAGGATGGCGTCGCCGTCGATGCAGACCAGATATTCGCCCCGGGCCGCCAGTGCGCCCATGCGCAAGGCCATTGCCTTGCCCTGATTGCGGGCAAGGTGGATCACGCGCAGCCGCGGGTGGGACTCGGCCAGTTGGTCCAGCATGTCGCCCGTGCCGTCTGTGGAGCCATCGTCGATGGCGAGCACTTCTATCCGTGGATAGCGTTGGCCCAGGGCCGACAGCACGGTGTCGGCGCCGTGCTGGACCTCATTGTGGCAAGGGATCAGGATGGAAATCCAGGGCAGTCCCGGCAGGTAAGGAGGGGGGGTTCCGGGCCCCCAGGGCCAGCGCCGTTCCCAGTGCAGCCAGTAGTACAGCCCGCCGAACATCCACAGGCCCGACATGAACAGGGGGTAGAAGAAGACGAAGTCCAGGATCAGGTTGCCCGTCCACAGCAGGGCAGCGCCCACGGGCGCGCCGGCGACCAGGCACAGGATCAGGAAGGCGAGCAGTCGGTCCGTCATCGCAGCTTCTCCTCAGCGGTGGGGATACCAGGCCGTCGAGATCGCGGGCCGGATGGTTTCGAGTTTCGGCCGATCCTGCGCGAAATCGTCCGGGTAGTAGCCGAAATTCGGGGCACCGGCGCGTTGCAGGCGCTGCATCCATCCGGCCAGGACCGAGCCGCTCACGTGGGGGCTGCCCGGCCGGTTCCAGTCGCGTGTCTGGAGTTCGAACACGGTGCGCTCCAGCGCCTCCGGGCGCTGCCGGACCGTTGCGACCAGGCGGTCGAGCCAGGCATCGGCCCGCGCGGCGGGAACCCGCTCCATCAGCGGCATCGCCATGGGCACGGTCCAGTCATAGGCCGCGAGGAAATCGTCCAGGTTTTGCGCGAACCAGGCTTCGCTGGCCGGGTTCAGGATCGGCTCGGCATAGATGTTGCGGGCCGTTTTGACCTGGATGCCGCGGATGGCGCGGACATGCGCCGCCAGCTGCTCCGTCAGCTCGATCAGGCTGCGGCTCTTGAAGCGCGTCCAGCGTTGCCATGTGTCCGGATCGGCGCGCAGCGCTGCGATCGAATCCGGCAGGCCCGCGGCACGGTAGGCGGCGAGCGCGGGCGGGCTCGCATCCTCGTAGTCGCTCAGGATTGCATCGTCATGGAAGAGGATGCCGTCCACCGGCGCGCTGCGCGCCATGTCCTCGTAGAGCTCGGTGATGGCCTGGCGCGCCTGGGAGTCGAACGGAGACAGCCGGCGATATTGACCCGGATCCGGCTGTGCCGGGGCGGCCGCGTCGGCCGGGTTCCATCGGTCAATCCGTGCGATGCCGTCGGGCAGGTCGAAACTCAGGACGGGCATCCAGGCGTAGACCTCGACATGGGCGCGGGTCCTGAGCTGCCAGACCGCCCGGTTGAACAGGTCGGCCCGCACCGGCAGCCAGCGGTTGGGAAAGTAGACCGCGCGGGCGAGGCCGTCGCCCTCCGGGTCGGCGAAGGCCTGCAGGTAGACCGTGCTGATCTCGAGATCGGCGATGCGCTGCACCAGTGTGCCCAGGTTCCGATCCATCTGCAGGGGATCGGGATCGTAGACGTAATCGAGGTCGACCTGGGCGACCCGCTGGATTCCCCGCGACTCCAGGGCGAGCACGGACCGGGCAAACGCTTCCATGTCGGGTGAGCCGTTGATGAGCAGGCGCGGCATGGCGCTCAGGTGATCCGTGCTGGCCAGGCCGTCGTTCAGGGTCAGGCCGATCCGGTAGCCGTGCTGCTGGATGATGCCCATTGCCTCGCCGCTGGCGGCGCCGTACGGCCAGATCCATACCCGGGGAGACTTGCCGGCTGCTTTCCCGATCTTGTGCGTGATGTTTTGCACGTCGGTGTCGATCCGCTGGCGATAGGCCGTGTTGCTTTCGTAGGTCTGCGTCGCGGGATCGTAGCGGTGCGTGGCGGCGGCCGGCTCCATATTGCCCTGGGGGTTGGCGATGATGCCGTGATGCAGGTCATCCGTATGAGAGGCGATCTCCACCAGGCCCGATGCCGCGACGCGTGTGACCTCGTCCCAGGTGGCGAACCGTTCCCTGGGGACGCGGATCGTGCCGAACATGACGGGTTCGGTTGCCGGGGTGTCCAGCCATTTGCCCACGGGCGCCCAGACCGCGGGCCAGTTCATGGCCTTCAGAATGGGAAACGCGCGGTTGTAGAAGCTGCGGTAGCCGTCGTCGAAGGTCAGCAGTACCGCTTTTTCGGGCAACGGCGCCCCGCCGTCATGCGCCTGCAGTATCTGGTCCACCGAGACGGCCTGGTAGCCGTGCGTCTTCAGCCATTCCATCTGCGCGACGAAGAGATCGGTCCGGACCGACAGGAAGCGCTGGTCGGGATCGGTGTCCTCGATGTCGTGGTAGGCCAGGATGAGGACATGGTTCTTCGGCCAGGGCTGGTCCAGCGCAGGCACGGGCCGCTCGTTCACCGGCGTGAGCCGGGGTGCGCTACCGGCGCAGGCGCTCAGGAGCAGGCAGCAGGCGAGCGCGATGCATTGAAAGACGGAGACATGAACGCGTGGCATGGATCGCTCCGGTTTCAGAATCGGTAGGTCATGGAAACGAGGACGCGGAAGTCGCGCTCCCTTTGACCGTCGTACGGGCGGGATGTGCCGGTCAGCAGCACGCCGAAATCGAGGTTCCTGGCGTACTGGAAGTGCTGGCCGTATCCGATCTGGAAGATGGCGCCGCTGCCATGATCCTGTTGCGAATACAGGCCGGCACCCGCCAGGAACCGCTGTTCCCACCGCGTGTCGTACCGCTGGTACAGCGTGTGGACGACCTCGAGCATCGGCAGGGCGGTGAAATCGGATTTCGGGTTGAAGTAGGGCGCATCGTCCGCGCTGTTGTGCGATCCGGAAAGCTCCAGCAGGGCATCCATCCGGACGCGCGGAGTCGTGTACAGCCGTTGCCGGCCCGATACTTCCACTTCGATGCGGCGGTTGCCGTCCGAAAAATAGCTGGGGAATACGGCCAGCGACCATTCCCGGCGCTCGTCGCCGTGCCAGCGGACCGCTACGCCGAACCGGTTGGACGTGATGTCGTGCCGTAGCGCCTTCAGGGGTGTGTCGCGTGACTTGAGGGCTGCTTCCGCACCGATCTGCCAGTGATCGTCCAGCGCATACTGAGCGGACACCGCGGCGCCGGCGAGAGTGCCGAATCCGAATCGGTTGGCGGACACTTCGGCCTGCGCGGTGATGTCGCGGCTGCGCCACTGCGCGCCCGCGCGCGCCCAGGCAAGGTGCGCGTTGCCGTCCTCGAATTCCGCCTGCGAATAGCCCGTCCCGGCAAAGACCCGCCAATGATCGGTGACCGGCGGGGAATACAGCGTCGACTCGATGCTCAGTTCGTGGCTGCCCAGCACCGGGCTGTCGTTGGTGGCGCCGTAGCCGCCGGTAACCTGCAGTTCGGCTTTCCGGGCGATGTCGCGGTCCTCGGCCAGCCGCTGCACGGCGGGGTCTTCGGGGGCGCGCGCCAGCAGGTCGTCGATCAGCGGGTCGGCTTCGTTCGGTTCGTTCAGCATCAGGGCGGTGCTGGCCTGTTCCTGCACGACGCGGATCGAACGGGGATCCTGCGTCTGGGCGATCTGCAGGTCCGCCTCGGCATGCCGGGGCAGTCCGCGGGCGCGATAGACCTGGGCACGCGCGGTGCGCAGCTGGGAATTGTTGGGGGCGAGCTCGACCATGGCGTCGAGCTGTTCCTGCGCCTGCCGCGTCCGGCCGGAATACAACGTTGCCATGGCGCCAGCCAGCGCCGCATCCAGCTTGACGGCATTCGGATATCGGACCGGATCGCCCTTGTGGTAGATCCAGACCGGGATGGACTCCGCCTCCTGGTTGAACTGCTGCTGCTTGTCGAGCGTGGGGTCGGATTCGGTCAGCGCATAGAACAGGCCGATTTCGCTCTGGAGATGAGCGGCGGTCTGCGGCTGGACCGCCTGGGATTCGAGCGACTGCCGGAACAGGGGTTCGGCCTTTTCCGGCTGGCGCAGCGCCAGATAGGCCGAGGCCACGTCGTCCAGTACGTAGGCGGGCACCGGGCGGCCTTCGGCCCGCATGGTTTCGTATGCCGCCACCAGTTCCCGCGGGCGCCGGCGGGCGCTCAGGGCCTGCAGCCGGTCGGCCCGGGCGCGGTCCGCGTCGGCGCGGGCCGGCGGGCCCAGGGCATCCCATTCGGGGATCAGTTTCTCGTACGTTGCCAGGGCCTGGTCGGCCAGCGCATAGCGGTTGGCTTCGCCGCGAGACGCCGTCATGGCCGCGCGCACGAGCTGTGCGGCGGCGTCGGCCTGCAGCGACCGCGTCTGCGCGGGATTCATCAGGCCCGGATGCGCGTCGGCCAGCCGCAGGGCGCTCTGCGGCAGTCCCGCGTCCTGCTGGGCGAGCACATAGGCGCGCACGACGTAGGGGCGTTCCGGAGCCAGAGAGTAGGCCTGGGAGGCCTGTTCCAGGGCTGCGTACGGCTGCCCGTTGCGGCCGTGCGCATAGGCCAGCGCCAGGTGCGCATCGGGGTCGTCGGGGCGGCCTGTGGCGAGTGCCTGGCCGCGTTCGATCGCCTCGGCCGAACGCCCTGCGTCCGCCAGGGTCATGACATGCCCGTAGGCGAACATCGCCTGGTCGGGGAAACGGCGCTCACCCTGGCTGAACAGATCGATGGCCGTGGGCCACTGCTGCGCATCCCGGTACGCGCGTGCGACCGCGTTCAATGCGGGTGCGGGCAGCGCTGCAGGCGAGCCAGCCCGTTCGTAGGCCTGCAGGACGGCCGTGTGATTGCCGGACCATCCGGCGATCACCAGGTAGTCGGCCAGGGCCCGGCCGTCCTTGGGATTGCGGTCCAGCCGCTGTTCCAGCATCTGCAGCGCGGGGGCGTAGTCGCCCGCGCGGGCTTCGCGGATGAGCGCCTGGTAATCGGAAGTTGCCGCTTGCGCGCTGATGGCAGGAAGTGCCAGGAGCGTACAAAAAGTAAATGCGGCGAGGGGCAGGGTGTCGTTCACGGTGGATCTCGTGGTGTGGAGATGTCAGTGAGCGCGGGGGCAAGTGAAGCGATAGGTCCCCGCCTGGACGCCCTGGGAGAAGATGAGCAGCTCGATCTGGCATTGATCGTGCGTCCCGAGCGACATGGAGAACCGCGTCAGCGCGGTAGGTTGGTTGGCCTGCAGGGCGACCGAGCCGCTCTGGGTGATCTGCGAAGTGCCCGAAGGTCCTTGCTTGGTGGCCTGGAGCCGGTAGTCGATGGCACGATCTTCCGGGCTCTGGACGTAGGGCACGACCGTGCCGGCTTGCGCGCCGGTACCGCTGTCCAGCCAAACCTGGAGATTCAGATCTGCCGCCATCATGATCGTGCTCCGGAGAAAGGGGGAGGAATCTCCGGCGAGGCATGGCTGCCCCGCCGGGGATCCTGGCGCGAAGGCCTGCGGGCTTACCAACCCGTCTGGTTGAATGTCGCCGTGTTCCCGAACCCGATCTGCACGGCCGTGGCATTGAGATTGGACCCGGTCTGCATCACGGATGCCGAGTTCAACCATCCCTCCTGATAGAGGTCGGCATGCTGGTTGTAGCCGAACTGCTGCTTCACCGTGCTGGTGTTCATGAAGCCGGCCTGGACGATCTTGGCGTCGGCATTGGAGGTCCATTTCTGCTGGACATCGGCGGAGTTGTTGAACCCGTCCTGATAGATGTCGGAGCTCACGTTGGTGCTGTACTCCTGGTTGGTCTCCGCCACGTTCTTCAGGCCTTTCTGGACGATCTTGCTGCTGGCACCCCAGGTCCAGGATTGATTGACGTCAGCCGTATTGTTGACCCCCTCCTGGTAGATATCGGACATGGCGACGGTATTGTGGTTCTGGTTCGTTTCGGCCACGTTCTTCGCGCCCTTCTGGACGATGTTGGAAGTGGCGCCCGCGTTGTGCGACTGCTGCGCGTCGGCATAGTTGTTGTATCCCTTCTGATAGATATCGATCAGGGCGGTGCCGAAGTAGTTGTGGGACTGGTTGGCCTTGGCCACGTTGAGCGCCTCGAACTGGGTGATGGTCGAGGTGGCGTCGCCATTGAATGCCTGGGTGATGTCGGCGTCGTTGTTGAAGCCGTTCTGGTAGACATTGCCGGTGCTGTCCGCAAATGCCGCCGTTCCGGCGAAGGCCAAGGCAAGACCGGACGCCAGTGCGCAAAGAGAATGTTTCATGTTGAAGCTCCTTGAGTCGACAAGACCAGTGGGAAAAAAACGCTGTCCGGCGGTCTTGAAACCGGGCGTCGTCGAAAAGAAAACCGTGCCGTCAGCGATAGACGGAAAGCTTCAGGCCGCTGCCGAGCTGGATGATGGGCGCCAGCGGGCCCGGCGTGGTGAGCTTCACCGTCAGCTGGTTGAAATTGCCGATCTGACTCAGGTTGGCGGAGTTGTCGCCGGCGTATTGCTCCAGCCGGCCGCGATTGGCCACGCCGTACTGATGAATCTCGCCCAGGAGTCCCATTCCGGCCTGGATGATCTGGGCCTCGTTGTTGACGCCGGCCTGCTGGATCACGGCCGTGTTGCCCACGCCGGATTGCGATGTATTCGCGCGGTTGTGGACGCCGTCCTGAAGGATGGATGCGGTCGAATCGGCGCCTTTCTGGGTGATCTCGCCGGTGTTCAGGCCGCCCCGCTGGACGATTTGCGACTGCACGCCGCCGCCGAGCAGTTCCAGAGGCGGCAGTTCGCCGGGCATCGAAAGATCGGGGCTGGCGCCGTAGCCGGCCGGGGCGATGGCGCCCAGCAGGACGGCCAGGCCCAGGCGCCGGCAGGCGCGAGCGATGGGTAGCCGGGCGCGTGCAAGGGAAGATGTGTTCATGGCGCACTCCTGCGGACAAGGCCGCATTCAAGGCGTTTATTGGGTTTGGGTCAGTGTGGCTTCGGTGTCCATGTCGACCGCCTGGCGCGGCGTCACCGTCACCACCTCGTTCTTCTCGGCGGCCAGGTAGCGCTGGATCAGCGGGCTGTCCCAGTCCGCCGGGTTCCGCAGGCGCCACAGGTTGTTCTTGATGCCGTTGATGGTCAGGTGCATGACGGCGGCATCGATGGCTTCTTTCACGGCCAACTGGGCGGGCTCGTTGTGTGTGTAGCCTCCTTCGATCTCCAGGAGGTCGTAGTAATTGACGAAGCGGAAGTAGCTCGGGTGGATCTCGTGCGAGAAGATCGTCTTGGTGGTCGAGACGCTGTCCAGGACTTCCCCGGTCGTGACGTCCACGGCCCGCAGGTTGACCGTGACCTGGTCGACGCTGTATTGCGTGCTCAGGCCGATGCCCAGGAACTTCGCCCCCAGGCCGCCGGTTCGCGTGTTGGTGTCGTAGGCGATCACGCCGCCCTCCAGGATGATGGAGGCGGGCAGCAGGTTCGGCACCCCGTTGTTGCCGTTTTGCGAACCCTCGGCCAGGGCGCGCAGCACGCGGCGCTCGGTCAGCAGGGATTGCAGGCCCTCGCGTTCGACGGGGATGTACCAGCCCGAATCCTTCAGGGCCTTCATCAGCATCGACGCGGCGCCCTGGGTCACGGCCGTCGAGAAGGCGCTGCTGGGTGACGGTTTGTATTGACCGGTTTCATCCCTGAAACCATAGACGGCGGCCACGATCTTTTTCTGCGGGGGAGGCAGCTGCAGCAGGGCGGTGGCCGATGGCGTCGGCGGCGTCAGCTGCGCCTCATTGGAGACATTGGCTGGTTTCTGGAGTGCGCATGCGGACAGAGTCAGCGCCAGTACCGGAGCGATCCAGGCACCGCGTACCGATGCGAATGTGCGGGTTCCTAGGGGGGTCGGGATATCCATGACGGGCCTTTCTTATTCTGGATTAGTTGATGGGGGCGTCGCCGCTGCCTGAGCCCTCGAGATCGATGGGATGCGCATTGCCGTTCAGGTCGACCCAGTAAAGCTTGTCGCCTTTCTGGATCAGGAAGCCCTGGTCGGTCTGCAGGATCTGCCCGATGTTGTCCAGGCCGAGATCGTCCATGGGAAAGGGGTAGCGCTTCTGTGCCTGCGCGCTTTGCAGCAGGGTGGGGCCGTTCAGCGGATTGCCGCCGAAGCTGGGATTGACCGGGGTGTAGACCAGTTGCCCCGCCGATGCGGGCAGCGATGTCCACGTCAGCCCGATCAGAGCACCCAGGAGGATGGCGGCGGGCATGCCGGCCCGGGCGCGCAGGTTGCGTTTTGACTGGTTCATTTACATCTCCTCGGGCCCGAGGTCGGCGCTCTGGATGAACTGCCGCTGGGCATTGATGATGTCGATGTTTTCCTTGACGACCTGGACGACCTCCCTGCTCTGGTCCTTGGCCCGCGACCGTGCCGGAGACATGAAGGTATGGAAAACGGTCTGATTCAGGTAGCTGATCCAGATCTCGCTGCCGTATTGCGCAGTGGGGCGTTCGATGACCGTCATCGTGGCCTGGGAATCCGGGTACAGCGCTTGCCACACCTGGCTGAAGTTGCTGTAGAAGTCCCAGCCCATCACGGTGATGGTGCGATTGATGATCAGCCCCCGCAGGGGATCGCTGTTGATCCGCCCTTCGTCGAGGTTGCGCTTGGGGGGTTCGGGCTCCTGTGCTCCGGCCGGCAACGCCGCGGTCAGCGTGACCAGCAGCGGCACCATTGCCAGCGCGAAGCGGAGTCCGTGGTACAACACAGCAATCTCCCCAATGGAACAGGTCTTTTTCTGAACGTATCGAACTGTGATCTGTGGGGAAATGTTAAGAGTCCGCTTGCGCGAGACCTATAGGACGGAAGGGCTAGGCTTTTTGGCGGCAGGACATTCCCCTTCCGCCAAATGGAGTAATCCCTGGCGTTGGAAGTACGGGCACGGGAATGCAAACTGGGTTAAAATGGTGCGCCTTTTGGGGTGGCGTGCTGAACGCCAGGCCAAAAACAGCTATAATTCAACGGTTTGACTGCTATCGCCTTACGCTCTGTGGCGTTGGGCTGCGAACGGGCTTTTATGGGTGATCGGTCCGCATCGGATCCGCGCTGTGGGTTGGATGATGGGTCGTCCGGTTTGCCTGGCACGCTGGTGCTTGGCGATGCGGAACGCGCACTGATTGCCCGTCGTTCGCGGGTCGGCCTGTTTCGGGCGCTGGCGGCGCAGGCATTTACTGGAATGCTGGTGGTGCTGTGCGCCTGGGGGATTGCGGGGAAAAACGCCGGGGCTTCCGCCCTGATCGGAGCGGGAGCCTATTTCGTACCCAACACGCTGTTCGCCTTGCGGCTGCTGCTGGGATACTTCGGGCCGAAACGCCCGGGATCGCTCGCCTTCTTCTGGGGCGAACTCCTCAAGCTGCTGGTCGTGGCGGGGGTGGTGGTCCTGGTGGCGTGGCGGTGGGGCGGCTGGCTGAACTGGCTGGCCTTCCTGCTGGGCCTGCTGGGTGTCATGAAGGGGTACGTGGTGTTGCTGGCCTTGCGCCGCCTGCCATGATTTGAATACGAAAAAGGGTTTCCGATGACCGACGCTGTAACGACGCCTCAGTCCGAATACATCCAGCATCACCTGGTCCACCTGAACAATCTCGGGCACAAGCAGGACATCATCGCCAACTTCGACGTCGTCAACTACGACTCGCTGTTCTGGTCGATCCTGATGGGCGCCGTCGTCATCTTCTTCCTCTGGCGTGCCGCCCGCCGGGCCACCACCGACGTGCCGGGCCGCTTCCAGATGGCCATCGAAATGCTCGTGGGCATGGTCCACGAAGAAGCCAAGGGCATCATCCCCAACGAAAACACGCGCAAGTTCGCCGCGCCGCTGGCGCTCACCGTGTTCCTCTGGATCACGCTGATGAACGCGCTGGACCTGGTCCCCGTCGACCTGGCCGCCTGGATCTTCCGCATCACCGGCCTGGGCACCGAGCACGCCGATCCGCTGTACTACCATCGCATCCTGCCCACCGCCGACCTGAACATCCCCATCGGCATGTCCCTGGGCGTGCTGGTGCTGATGCTGTACTACGGCATCAAGATCAAGCACCCGGGCGGCTTCGTCAAGGAACTCTTCACCGCGCCCTTCCATGCGCACGGCGTTGCCGCGCTGGTCCTGGCGCCCTTCAATTTCCTGCTGAACCTGATCGAATATGCGGCCAAGTGCGTGTCGCTGGGCATGCGGTTGTTCGGCAATATGTATGCGGGCGAACTGCTGTTCATGCTGATCGCCTTGCTGGGTGGTGCCTGGACGGGGGCGAATGCTTCCAGCATCAGTCTTGCGTTCGGACACGTGCTCGCCGGTTCGGCATGGGCGATCTTCCACATCCTGATCGTGCTGCTGCAGGCGTTCATCTTCATGATGCTGACCCTGGTGTATATCGGGCAGGCGCACGAAGGCCACTAAAAATTCGCCCGGGGGTTTCCCGGGCGGGCTCGCGGGGCTTGCCCTGATTTCTGGTTCTTGATTTTTTGACTAAACAACGTTTACTTACCAAGGAGTTGTTATGACCAACGTTGCGTTCGTTGCTCTCGCTTGCGGTCTGATCATCGGTCTGGGCGCCATCGGTGCTTGCATCGGCATCGGCATGATGGGTGGCAAGTACCTGGAAGCCTCCGCTCGCCAGCCCGAACTGATGAACACCCTGCAGACCAAGATGTTCCTGCTGGTCGGTCTGATCGACGCGGCCTTCCTGATCGGCGTGGGTCTGGCCATGCTGTTCGCGTTCGCCAACCCCTTCGTGGGCTGATGACAGCGCAGGCCTGCGCCCATGTCGCAGGCCAGGGGTTCGTCGGCGGCCTGCGGGCCGTGGACGGCCGGATTAGGTGCCTTGCGGAATCGCCGCAAGGCACGAACGGGTAAATTAGGAAAACGACCGTGAATTTAAACGCGACTCTCTTTTTCCAGATGATCGTGTTTTTCGTTCTGGGTTGGTTTACGATGAAATTCATCTGGCCGCCCCTGACGAAGGCAATGGATGATCGTCGCCAGAAAATCGCCGACGGTCTGGCCGCCGCCGAGAAGGGCAAGGCCGATCTGGCCCAGGCCCAGGCCCGCATCAGCCTGATGGAGGCCGCCTCGAAGACGGAAAACCACGCACGTCTGGCCGAAGCCGAAAAGCAGGCCACCGCCCTGATCGATCAGGCCCGCCGCGAGGCCGAAGCCGAAAAGGCCCGGATCGTCGCCCAGGCCCGTCAGGATGCCGCCCAGGAAGTCCAGCGTGCCCGCGAGGCACTGCGCGCCGAAGTGGCCGTGCTGGCCGTCAAGGGCGCCGAACAGATCCTGCGCCGCGAAGTCGATGCCAAGGCGCATGCCGAGCTGCTCGACCAGCTCCAGGCACAACTCTGAATCAGGGCGAGTCATGGCTGAACTGTCTACTATCGCGCGGCCCTACGCCGAGGCTCTGTTCGAATCCGTGCGTAACGACGCGCGCGGACTCGAATACTGGTCCGGCGTGATGTCGCTGCTGGCCCAGGTGTCCGGCATGCCCGACGTGCTCGAGGCCATGGCCGATCCGCGTCTGTCCGACGCACAGCGCACCGAATTGCTGACGGGCCTGGTACCCCAGGAACTTCCCGCGCAGGCGGTCAATCTGGTCGCCCTCGTGGTCGAAAACGGCCGGGTCCAGGCGCTGCCCCAGGTGGCAGAGCAGTTCGAACTGCTGCGCAACCGGCTCGAAGGCACCGCACTGGCACGCATCACCAGCGCCTATCCCCTGAGCGACGCCCAGGTGGCCGGCCTGCTGCAGGGGCTGGAACGCAAGTTCGGCCTCAAGCTCAAGTCCCAGGTGTCGGTCGACCCGGAACTGATCGGCGGGGTGCGCGTCGCCGTCGGCGATCACGTGCTCGACACTTCCGTGCAGGCCCGTCTTTCCGGCCTGCGCGATACGCTGGCCGCGTGATGGCGGGCCAACCAACAGGATTCCAGGAGTCTTACCATGCAACTTAACCCGTCCGAGATCAGCGAACTGCTGAAGAGCCGCATCGAAGGCCTGGGCGCGTCCACCGATGTCCGCACCCAGGGCACGGTCGTGTCGGTCACCGACGGCATCACCCGCATCCACGGCCTGTCCGACGTGATGCAGGGCGAAATGCTCGAATTCCCCAACAACAAGTTCGGCCTGGCCCTGAACCTCGAGCGCGACTCCGTGGGCGCCGTGGTGCTGGGCGACTACGTCGGTGTCTCCGAAGGCGACGCCGTCAAGACCACCGGCCGCATCCTGGCCGTGCCGGTCGGCCCCGAACTGCGCGGCCGCGTGGTCGATGCCCTGGGCAACCCGATCGACGGCAAGGGCCCGATCAATGCCAAGGAAACCGACGTGATCGAAAAGGTCGCGCCGGGCGTGATCGCCCGCCAGTCCGTGTCGCAGCCGCTGCAGACCGGCCAGAAGGCCATCGACTCCATGGTCCCCATCGGGCGCGGCCAGCGTGAGCTGATCATCGGCGACCGCCAGACCGGCAAGACCGCCGTGGCCGTCGACACCATCATCAACCAGAAGGGCAAGGGCGTCACCTGCGTGTACGTCGCCATCGGCCAGAAGGCGTCCACGATCAACAACGTGGTGCGCAAGCTCGAAGAGCACGGCGCCCTGGAATACACCATCGTCGTGGCGGCCGCCGCGTCCGAGTCCGCCGCCATGCAGTACCTGGCTGCCTACTCCGGCTGCACGATGGGCGAATACTTCCGCGATCGCGGCGAAGACGCCCTGATCGTGTACGACGACCTGACCAAGCAGGCCTGGGCCTATCGCCAGGTGTCCCTGCTGCTGCGTCGTCCGCCCGGACGCGAAGCCTATCCCGGCGACGTGTTCTACCTGCACTCCCGCCTGCTGGAACGGGCTGCCCGCGTGAATGCCGAATACGTGGAAAAGTTCACCAACGGCGCCGTCAAGGGCAAGACCGGTTCGCTGACCGCCCTGCCGATCATCGAAACGCAGGCCGGCGACGTGTCCGCCTTCGTGCCGACCAACGTGATTTCCATCACCGACGGCCAGATCTTCCTGGAAACCGACCTGTTCAACGCCGGCATCCGGCCTGCCATCAACGCCGGTATTTCGGTGTCGCGCGTGGGCGGTTCCGCCCAGACCAAGGTCGTCAAGAAGCTGTCGGGCGGCATCCGGACCGACCTGGCCCAGTATCGTGAACTGGCTGCCTTCGCGCAGTTCGCCTCCGACCTGGACGACGCAACCCGCCGCCAGCTGGAACGCGGCAAGCGCGTGGTCGAACTGCTCAAGCAGCCCCAGTACCAGCCGCAACAGGTCTGGGAACTGGCGGTGGCCCTGTACGCCGTGAACAACGGCTACCTGGACGACCTCGAAGTCACCCAGGTGCTGGCCTTCGAAAAGGCCCTGAAGGACTACCTGAAGGCCAAGCACGAAGCCCTGATCCAGCGCATCGAAGACGTGAAGGAACTTTCCAAGGAAGACGACGCCGCTCTGGGCGCCGCCATCCAGGAATTCAAGAAGCACGGCACGTTTTAAGTAGCGCCCGGGACGCGCGGCGCGCGTCCCGGACAGCCCTGACAGGATAGTGGAATGGCCGGAATCAAGGAAATTCGAACCAAGATCAAGAGCGTGCAAAACACGCGCAAGATCACCAAGGCGATGGAAATGGTCGCCGCATCCAAGATGCGCAAGGCGCAGGACCGGATGCGGATGGGCCGTCCCTACGCCACCAAGGTGCGTGCCATCGCGGCCCACCTGATGCAGGCGAACCCGGATTACACCCACCCCTACATGGTGGAACGCCAGAAGCTGTCGGCCGTGGGCGTCGTGCTGGTCACCACCGACAAGGGGCTGTGCGGCGGCCTGAATACCAACATCTCGCGCCTGGTGCTGGCGCGGATCAAGGAATTCGAGCAGCAGGGCGTGCGCGTCCAGGCCACGGCGCTGGGCTCCAAGGGCCTGGGTCTGCTGAACCGCGTCGGTGTCAATGTGGTGTCCTCGGAAGTCCAGCTGGGCGATGCGCCCAACCTGGAACGCCTGATCGGCGCCATCAAGGTCCAGCTCGACGACTTCGTCGAC
Source organism: Castellaniella daejeonensis (assembly GCF_039523555.1). Taxonomy (NCBI): domain Bacteria; kingdom Pseudomonadati; phylum Pseudomonadota; class Betaproteobacteria; order Burkholderiales; family Alcaligenaceae; genus Castellaniella; species Castellaniella daejeonensis. The sequence continues at coordinate 26,455 of NZ_BAAAFN010000009.1, read as the reverse complement.
GGCAAGGTGGATGCGGTCTACCTGGCAACCAGCCGGTTCGTGAACACCATGAAGCAGGACCCCAGCTTCATCCGCCTGCTGCCGCTGCCCTCGGGCCTGGAAGATCCCTTCCAGACGGGTTCACAGGATGAAGAAGCCCTGAAGAGCCAGTACGGTTGGGACTACCTGTACGAGCCGGATTCCCAGACCGTGATCGACGAGCTGCTGCTGCGCTACGTCGAAGGCCTGGTCTACCAGGCCGTGGCGGAAAACATGGCCAGCGAGCAGTCTGCCCGGATGGTCGCCATGAAGGCCGCATCGGACAACGCCAAGAAAGTCATCGGCGACCTCCAGCTGGTCTACAACAAGACCCGCCAGGCGGCCATCACCAAGGAAATTTCGGAAATCGTGGGCGGCGCCGCCGCGGTCTGATCGACGCAGGCACCGGCAACCCAGAGATACTTATAGGACTAAACATGAGCAACGGTACCATCGTTCAGTGCATCGGCGCCGTGGTGGACATTCAGTTCCCCCGCGACAGCATCCCCAACATCTACGACGCGCTCACCTTGACCGACGAGTCCTCCGCCTATGCGGAAAAGGGCCTGACGTTCGAGGTCCAGCAGCAACTGGGCGACGGTGTCGTGCGGACCATCGCCATGGGTTCGTCCGACGGCCTGCGCCGCGGCATGGCCGTGGCCAACACCGGCGCACCGATTTCGGTGCCCGTGGGTTCCGGCACCCTGGGCCGCATCATGGACGTGCTGGGCCGCCCGATCGATGAGCGCGGCGACATCCTGTCCGAAGAAAAGCGCGCCATCCACCAGGACGCCCCGAAGTTCGACGAACTGTCGCCTTCGGTCGAGCTGCTCGAAACCGGGATCAAGGTGATCGACCTGGTGTGCCCCTTCGCCAAGGGCGGCAAGGTCGGCCTGTTCGGCGGCGCCGGCGTGGGCAAGACCGTGAACATGCTGGAACTGATCAACAACATCGCCAAGGCACACAGCGGTCTGTCGGTGTTTGCCGGCGTGGGCGAGCGTACCCGCGAGGGCAATGACTTCTACCACGAAATGTCCGACGCGGGCGTCATCAAGCTCGACAACCTGGCGGAATCCAAGGTCGCCATGGTCTTCGGCCAGATGAACGAACCCCCGGGCAACCGTCTGCGCGTGGCCCTGTCCGGCCTGACGATGGCGGAAAAGTTCCGCGACGAAGGCCGCGACGTGCTGTTCTTCGTGGACAACATCTACCGCTACACCCTGGCCGGTACCGAAGTGTCCGCCCTGCTGGGCCGGATGCCGTCCGCCGTGGGTTACCAGCCGACGCTGGCCGAGGAAATGGGCAAGCTGCAGGAACGCATCACGTCCACCAAGACCGGTTCCATCACGTCCATCCAGGCCGTGTACGTGCCGGCCGATGACTTGACCGACCCGTCGCCCGCCACCACCTTCCTGCACCTGGACTCCACCGTGGTGCTGTCGCGTGACATCGCCGCCCTGGGTATCTACCCGGCCGTGGATCCCCTGGATTCGACCAGCCGCCAGCTCGACCCGCAGATCGTCGGCGAAGAACACTACAGCGTGGCCCGCGCCGTGCAGCAGACCCTGCAGCGCTACAAGGAACTGCGCGACATCATCGCCATTCTGGGCATGGACGAACTGTCGCCGGAAGACAAGCAGGCCGTGGCTCGCGCCCGCAAGATCCAGCGCTTCCTGTCGCAGCCCTTCCACGTGGCCGAAGTGTTCACGGGCTCGCCCGGCAAGTACGTGCCGCTGGCCGAGACCCTGCGCGGCTTCAAGATGATCGTCGAGGGCGAATGCGATGCGCTGCCCGAGCAGGCCTTCTACATGGTGGGCGGCATCGACGAGGCCTTCGAGAAGGCCAAAACCCTCCAATAAGGATTGCACATGGCGACTCTTCACATCGAAGTGGTCAGCGCAGAGGCGTCGATCTATTCCGGCGAGGCGGCCTTCGTCGCCCTGCCGGGTGAATCGGGCGACCTCGGCATCCTGCCGGGGCACACTCCGCTGATCTCGCGCGTGCGTCCCGGCACGCTGAAAATCCGGCGTGACGACGGCTCCGAAGAACACATCTTCGTGGCCGGCGGCATCCTGGAAGTCCAGCCGCACGCTGTCACGGTCCTGTCCGATACGGCCATCCGTGCGGCCGACCTGGACGAGGCCAAGGCCGTCGCCGCGCGCGAGCGCGCCGAAGAGGCCTTGCGCAACACCAAGGAAAAGGCCGACATCGCCGTGGTCGAGGCCGAACTCGCGATGCTGGCGGCGCAGGCCGCTGCGGCGCGCAAGTTCAGCCAGAAGCGCAGTTCCCACTGATCGGTCGCCGTCCCGCCGCACCCGGCGGACGGCAGGCAGGCCAAAGCAAGGGCGCCCCTTTCGGGGCGCCCTTGCTTTTCCGGGCGGGCGCGGGGCAGCACCCGGCCCCGAGGCCTATGCGTTGCGCTGCTTCAGCCGGTATCCCGCATACAGCAGGCCCAGCCAGACCGGCAGCACGTAGGCCGCCGGCCGGGTGTCGTCCAGCTGCGTCATCAGCCCCACCAGCAGCACCAGGAAGGCCACGCACAGGTAGTTCGTCCAGGGATAAAAGGGCGCGGGGAACAGCAGCGCGTCCCGAGCATGTGCCTTGCGAAAGCGCAGATGCACCAGCACGATCATCATCCAGGTGATCGCGGCCGCCGCGGTGGCCACGGCCATGATCCGCATGAAGGCGCCCTCGGGCACCAGGAAGTTGATGATCACGATCAGCAGCGTGCAGGCCGACGAGAACAGCACCCCCACCCAGGGCACCCGGCGCCGGCTCAGACGCAGGAAGATGCGCGGCGCATTGCCTTGTTCCGCCAGGCTGCGCAGCATGCGGCCGTTGCTGTACATGCCGCTGTTGTAGACCGAGATGGCGGCGCTCAGCACCACCAGGTTCAGGATGTCCGGCGCCGCAGGGATGCCGAGGCGGGAAAAGATCAGCACGAAGGGGCTGCCGTTCAGGCCGACTTCATTCCAGGGGTACAGAGTGACCAGCACGGCCAGGGCGCCGACGTAGAACAGCAGGATGCGCCAGATCACCTGGTTGATGGCGCGCGGGATGCTGCGCTGCGGGTCGTCTGCTTCTCCCGCGGTGATGCCGATCAATTCCGTGCCGCCGAAGGAAAACATGACCACCACCAGGGACAGCAGCAGGCCGTGCGCGCCATTGGGCAGGAAACCGCCGTGGGCCCAGAGATTGCTCGGCCCCGCGCCGCCGGCGCCGCGAGCGATCAGCACGAGACCCAGCACAATCATGCCGATGATGGCGGCGATCTTGATGAAGGCCAGCCAGAATTCGCTCTCGCCGTACAGCCGCACGTTCAGCAGGTTCAGCGCCGTGACGGCCAGCAGCACCGCCAGGGCGCTGGCCCAGGCGGGAAAGTCCGGCAGCCAGTAATTCACGTAGAGGCCCACGACCGACAGTTCGGCCATGGCGACCAGGATGTACAGCAGCCAGTAGTTCCAGCCCGACAGGAAGCCCGCGAAACCGCCCCAGTAGCGGTAGGCGAAATGGCTGAAGGCGCCGCTGACTGGTTCCTGGGTGGACATCTCTCCCAGGAACCGCAGGATCAGGTAGATCGCCAGGCCGCCGATCAGGTAGGACAGGATGATGCCGGGCCCGACCAGCTGAATCGATGCGGCCGAGCCGTAGAACAGGCCGGTACCGATGGCGCCGCCCAGGGCAATCATCTGGATGTGGCGGTTTTTCAGGCTGCGCGCCAGGGCGGCGGGCTCGGCGCCGGCGGCGGAAGATGTTACGGACATGGCGATGCGGGAAGGGATGTTCGGGTCGGCGCGTGCGTGCCGGTTCAGTGGGCTGTGTCGGGAAGGTCGGCTGCCGGGCCCTGGGCGGACAGAATCCGGTGCAGCTGTTCGATGCGCGGAGCCAGGGATCTGCAGAATTCAGCCCATGCGGCTGCGCGGTCCGGGTCGTGCCGGGACGGCGCCCAGATGGCGTCCGGAAAGCAGGGGTCGTCGCGCCAGCGCGGGATCACGTGCCAGTGCATGTGGGGCACCTGGTTGCCCAGGCTGGCCAGGTTGATCTTGTCGGGCTGCAGGAAAACCCGCTGCAGTCGTTCGACCTGGAATACGGTGCGCATCAGGTGCAGCCGGCCGAGTGCGTCCAGGTCGGTGGCCTCCGCCATGTGGCGGTGCCAGATGACGCGCAGGTAGCCAGGGTGCCGAGGATCGTCCACGCGGACGATCCGCAGCTTGTCATCCTGCCAGAGCAGGGTGTCGCGGTCGATGACGCAGAGCGGGCAGTCGGGGCGAAAGGTCATGGCGGCAGGGGCGTGGGTTCGTCGGCCCGCCGCCCGCGCGCGGCGGCGGGGCGGGGATCAGCGGGCGAAGAACAGTTCGTGCAGCGCGGTACCGGGATCTTCCGCGCGCATGAAGGCCTCGCCGACCAGGAAGGCCTGGACGCCGTGCTCGCGCATGCGGTCCACGTCTTCCGGCAGCAGGATGCCGCTTTCGGTCACGACACGCTTGCCTTCCGGCAGGTCTTCCAGCATCGACAGGGTGGTTTCCAGGCGGGTCTCGAAGGTGCGCAGATTGCGGTTGTTGATGCCGATCAGCGGCGTGTTCAGGGACAGGGCGGCATCCAGTTCCTGGCGGTCGTGGACTTCGACCAGCACGTCCATGCCCAGATCGGCGGCCACGGCTTCGAGTTCGCGCAGTTGCCCGGGTGCCAGGGCCGCGGCGATCAGCAGCACGCAGTCGGCACCCAGCGCCCGGGCGTGGATGACCTGATAGGGATCGATCAGGAAGTCCTTGCGCAGCACGGGCAGGCTGCAGGCCGCGCGCGCCTGGCGCAGGTGGTCGTAGCCGCCCTGGAAATACTGCACGTCGGTCAGGACCGACAGGCAGGCGGCGCCGTGGCAGGCATAGCTGGCGGCGATGTCGGCCGGGCGGAAATCCTCGCGGATCACGCCCTTGGAAGGCGAGGCCTTCTTGATTTCCGCGATCACGGCGGGCTTGCCCTGCGCGATCTTGTCCTCGATCGCGCGCGCGAAGCCGCGGATGTCCTGGCGGCTCTGGGCTTCGCGCAGGACTTCTGATTCGCTGCGCATCTGCCGTGCCGTGGCGACTTCGGTGCGCTTGGTGTCCAGGATCCGGGCCAGGATGTCGTTCATGCGGAGAACCTTTGCGTGTATTGGCGGAATTGTTCCAGCTTGTCGCGTGCCGCGCCCGAGGCGATCAGCTCGAAGGCCTGGCGGATGCCGGCCTCGATCGAGTCGACGCGGTTGCCGGCGTACAGGGCCAGCCCGGCGTTCAGGGCGACGATGTCGCGCGCCGTGCCCGCCGTGTTGTTCAGCGCCGCGCGCACCAGCTGGGCGGATTCGTCGCGGTTGGCGACCTTGATGCTGCGGTTGGACACCATGGACATGCCGAAATCCTCGGGGTGGATTTCGTATTCGCGGACCTCGCCGTCCTTCAGTTCGCCGACCAGGGTGGCGGCGCCCAGCGAGGCTTCGTCCATGCCGTCCTTGCCGTGCACGACCAGCACGTGGCGCGAACCCAGGCGCTGCAGCACGCGGACCAGGATGCCGACCAGGTCGGGGTGGAACACCCCCATGAGCTGGTTGGCCGCCCCGGCCGGGTTGGTGAGCGGACCGAGGATGTTGAAGATCGTGCGCACCCCCAGTTCGCGGCGCACGGCGGCGACGTTCTTCATGGCGCCGTGGTGGGCCGGGGCGAACATGAAGCCGATGCCGGTGGCCTCGATGGACTCGGCGACCTGGGCCGGCGTGGCGGTGACCTGAACGCCCAGGGCTTCCAGCACGTCGGCGCTTCCCGAAGAGGACGAGGCGCTGCGGTTGCCGTGCTTGGCGATCCTGACCCCGCCTGCCGCGGCCACGAACATGGCCGCAGTGGAAATATTGAAGGTATGCGAACCGTCGCCGCCCGTGCCGCACATGTCGAGCAGTTCCTCGGGGTAGGGCGTGTCGACGCCCAGGGCGAATTCGCGCATCACCTGGGCGGCGGCCGTGATTTCGCCGACGGTTTCCTTCTTGACACGCAGGCCCATCAGCAGGGCGCTGGCCAGCTGGGGAGACATGTCTCCGCGCATCAGCATGCGCATCAGTTCCAGCATTTCGTCGTGGAAGATTTCCCGGTGCTCGATGCAGCGGGCCAGGGCCTCGGTGGGAGTGATCGGCGGCATGGATGATTCCTTCTGTCTTCGTGTCTGTCGGATGGTCGGTTCGGCGTGTCAGAGTTCCAGGAAATTGCGCAGCAGGGCGTGGCCATGCTCGCTGAGCACGGATTCCGGATGAAACTGTACGCCATAGACGGGCAGGGTCTTGTGGGCGACGCCCATGATCTCGCCGTCGTCGGTCTCGGCCGTGATGTCCAGGCAGTCGGGCAGGGATGCGCGCTCGATCGCCAGGGAATGGTAGCGGGTGACGGTGTAGGGCGACGGCAGCCCGGCGAAGACGTCGGTGCCCCGGTGCGTGATGGACGAGACCTTGCCGTGCATGATTTCCCGGGCGCGCACGATGCGGCCGCCATAGGCCGCACCGATGGACTGGTGCCCGAGGCAGACGCCCAGGATGGGTTTCTTGCCGGCGAAATGCCGGATCAGCTCGACCGAGATGCCCGCTTCGGCCGGCGAACATGGCCCCGGCGATACGCAGATGCGGTCGGGATCGATGGCCTCGATGCCGGCAAGGTCGATCTGGTCGTTGCGCACGACCTGGACCTGGGCGCCGAGCTCACCGAAATACTGCACCAGGTTGTAGGTGAAGGAATCGTAGTTGTCCAGCATCAGCAGCTTCATGATGGATCCGTCCTGATCAGTATCGGGAAACGCGCGCGCGCGCCGGAATCGGCTGCGAAGGCCGGAAGGTGCGGGAGAGGGAGAGTGATACGGTCATGGTCTTCCTTGGGTCAGGAGCCGCCGCACCGGAGACAGATTCACGAAGATCCTTGCCTGCCAGAACGGCGGCAAGGTGCGATGAATCACGCATGAGGATGCCGCCCCTAAGAGGAGCGCCACCAGGACGAAGCGTGTACGGTCGCGTGTGAAATCATGGGAAGCATTCTACTGTGTGCCGTGGGTGCTGTCGAGCGCCAGGCGTGCCGTGCGATCGGGCTGCAATATCCTCTATTTCCAATATCTTGGAAATAAAAACAATATATTGTTTTGACTGGAAGCCGACACTAGACTGGCTCCCAGTCTTTCCGAAGACCTTTCCGGCCGCTCCGCATCCTGTATTCCGGCGGCCGGGCGGAGGCCGGCCGCGCAGCCGGTCCGGCCGCGGGATCCGGAGAGTGCGCGATGCGCCCCACACCAGGAATCGAATCGATGAATGCCGTCAACCCCCTGCCCGTCGATGCCGCCCAGGCCACACTCGTGGGAAGAGTCTGGCTGCCGGGCCCGCACGCAGGCCCCGGCACCGTGGTCGTCAAGGATGGAATGGTCTTCGACATCTCGGCGCATGCGCCCACCATGGCGGACCTGCTCGATCATGAGGATTGCGCCGGTTTCGCGCGCGGGCTGGCAGGCAAGCCGCTCTGCCCGCTGGACCAGCTGATCCGCGACAGCCTGCACCGGACGCCGGAAAAACCGGTGCCCGTGCTGTGCGCGCCATGCGATGTGCAGGCCGTCAAGGCCTCGGGGGTGACTTTCATCGTCAGCCTGCTCGAGCGCCTCATCGAGGAAAGGGCGGGGGGCGATGCACAAAAAGCGCAGGCCATCCGCGATGCGCTGCAGCAGACGATCGGTGCCGAGCTCACATCGGTGCGGCCCGGTTCCGAAAGCGCGCGGCAGCTGAAGCAGGAACTGGTCCGGCGCGGCGAGTGGTCGCAGTACCTTGAAGTCGCCATCGGCCCGGACGCGGAGATTTTTTCCAAGGCGCTGCCGATGGCCTCGGTGGGCCTGGGCGAACGGATCGGCCTGCACCCGGATTCCCGGTGGAACAACCCCGAGCCGGAAATCGTGCTCGCCATGGACAGCCGCGGCCGGCCCCGGGGCGCGACGCTGGGCAACGATGTCAACCTGCGCGACATCGAGGGCCGCAGCGCGTTGCTGCTGGGCCGGGCCAAGGACAACAACGGGTCGTGCGCCATCGGCCCATTCATCCGCTTGTTCGACGCGCACTACACCCTGGACGACGTCCGCCGTGCCGAAGTTTCGCTGCTGATCGAGGGGCGCGACGGCTTCAGGCTCGAAGCCGTCAGCCGCATGGACCAGATCAGCCGGGATCCCCTGGATCTCGTCAACCAGGCCTACGGCGATCATCACCAGTATCCGGACGGCTTCATGCTGTTCCTGGGCACGATGTTCTCGCCCGTCCAGGACCGGGAAGCACCGGGTGCCGGGTTCACCCACCACCTGGGCGACATCGTGACCATTTCATCGCCGCTGCTGGGCGCCCTGGTCAACGAAGTCAGCCTGTCCACGGAAATTCCGCGCTGGACGTTCGGCGTGCGTGCGCTCTACAGGAACCTGGGCGTGCGCGGGCTGCTGCCGGACTGAGCCGGCCTGGCCCTGGATTTGAGAAAAGCTCGAGGACACGAGCGGCCAAAGGAGAGAAAGGAGGATGATGTTGGAGGACAAAGACAGGCATGCGATCGCGCCGAGGATCCGGGCGCTTTCCGATCTGATGTTCGCAGTGCTGACCGCCGGACTGGCTCTGTGCGTCTTCGCCATGCTGGTGCTGGTGTTCGGCAATGTGGTGCTGCGCTATGCATTCAATTCCGGGATCAACGTTTCCAGTGAAATCGCGCGCCTGGCCTTCGTCTGGCTGACGTTCGGCGGCGCCGTGCTCGCCTTCAGGGCGCGGGAACACCTGGCCATCAACATGGGGATCGAGCGCTTCTCTCCCAGGGTGCAGAAATTCGTGCACCTGGTCCGGCAACTGCTGATTCTCTGGGTGCTGTGGCTGATCATCACGGGCGGCTGGGAGCAGACCGTGATCAGCATGCGCACGGTGACTCCCGTGGTGGGCATGCCGATCGCCGTCTTCAGCGGCGCCGTCCTGTTCTCGGCGGTGGCGATGGCCCTGATGGTGGTCCTGGATCTGTTCGTGGCCTGGCGCACCCCCGCGACGCCCGAAAATGCGGGGGCGTTCCGCACCTCGGTGGACAGCGTGGAGGATATCTGACCATGGATGTCCTCATCTTCGTCGGGACGCTGCTGGGCTTCATGGCCTTCGGCATGCCCATCGCCTTCGCGCTGATCCTGGGCGCCATCGGCCTGATGTTCCACCTGTCGTTTTTCGACCCGCAGATCATCGTGCAGAACATGCTCACCGGGGCCGATAACTTTTCGCTGATGGCGGTGCCGCTGTTCATCCTGGCCGGTGAAATCATGAATGCGGGCGGCATGTCCAGGCGCATGGTCTTCATGGCCACCACGCTGGTCGGCCACATCAAAGGGGGTGTGGGCTATGTGGCCATCATGGCCAGCATCCTGCTGGCGGCCCTGTCCGGGTCGGCCGTGGCCGATGCGGCGGCGCTGGCCGCGCTGCTGGTGCCCATGCTGCGCAAGCAGGGCTACGACATGGGCCAGTCCACAGGCCTGATCGCCGCGGGCGGGATCATCGCGCCCATCATCCCCCCCTCGATCTCCTTCATCATCTTCGGCGTGGCCGCCAACATCTCGGTCACCAAGCTGTTCATCGCGGGGATCGTGCCGGGCCTGCTCATGGGCCTGTCCCTGACGGCGGTGTGGGCGTATTCGGCGCGCCGTTCCACCGGCATCACGATGGCCCCCAAGGAAAGCGGCGCCGTCCGGCTCAAGGCATTCCGGGATTCGCTCTGGGCGCTCTTCCTGCCGATCATCATCATCGGCGGGCTGCGCGGCGGCATTTTCACGCCGACCGAAGCGGGGGCGGTCGCCGCGGCCTATGCCCTGCTGATCAGCGTGTTCGTGTACCGCGAGATCGGCCTCAGGTTGCTGTTCCGGGTGCTGGTCAACACGGCCAGGACGACCAGCATCGTGATGTACCTGGTGGCGGCCTCGCTCGTGGCTTCCTACATGATCACGCTGGCCGATCTTCCCGATCAGCTGATCGACCTGCTGGGTCCGCTGACCGACTCGCCCACCCTGCTGATGCTGTTGATCGTCGTGCTGCTGACGCTCATCGGCACGGCCATGGACCTGACGCCCACCATTCTCATCCTGGCTCCGGTGATGATGCCGGTCATCCAGAAGGCGGGCATCGATCCGACCTATTTCGGGGTCATCTTCGTCATCGTCGGCTGCGCGGGCCTGCTGACACCCCCCGTGGGCACGGTGCTGAACGTCGTGTGCAGCGTGGCGCGCGTGCGGATGGAGGACGTCATCAAGGGCGTCATGCCGTATGTCATCACCTACACGCTGCTGGTCATGCTGATGGTGATTTTTCCGCAAATCGTACTGGTCCCCCTGGACTGGTTTTATTAAAGGCCGGAACGCGATGACCGCGGCCATGGGCCGCGGCGGGCAAACCGGTGATTACTCTGGAGGAAGGGCAAATGTCTGTTGATCTGAAAAAAAGGCTGGGTCTCAAGACGGCGGTGATGGGCCTGGCGGCCGCCATGGCCATGGGCCTGGCCGGCCACGATGCCATGGCCAAGGACATCAATTCGCGGATCATCCGCTTCGGCTACGGCCTCGCGGATTCGAGCCCGTCGGGGCATGCCGTGCGCTTCTTCGCCGAAGAAGTCGCCAAGCTCAGCGACGGCAAGATGAAGGTCAAGACCTACGGTAACGGCTCCCTGGGCTCCGACGAGCAGATGCAGAATGCGCTCATCGGCGGATCGCAGGAACTCACGTTCGTCTCCACCGCGCCCCTGGCGGGCATGGTCAAGGGCTACGGCGTCTTCGACCTGCCTTTCCTGTTCGACAACGAAAAAGTCGCCGATGCGGTGCTGGACGGGCCCGAAGGTCGGAAGCTGCTGGACGCCCTGCCCGAAAAGGGGCTGATCGGGCTGCTGTACTGGGAAAACGGCTTCCGCAACATCACGAACTCGCGCCGCACGATCGACTCGGTGGAAGACATCAAGGGCATCAAGCTGCGCGTCATGCAGAACGAAGTGGCGCTGGCGGTGTTCAACGGGCTGGGAGCCAATGCGATTCCCATGCCGTTCACCGAGCTGTTCACGGCCCTGGAAACCAAGACCGTCGACGGCCAGGAAAATCCCCTGAGCACGATCAAGACCAGCAAGTTCTACGAAGTCCAGTCGCACCTGACGATTTCCAACCACGTCTATACGCCGTTCGTCCTGCTGGCGTCCAAGCGCTGGTGGGACACCCTGACGCCCGATGAACGCGACGTCATCACCCAGGCGGCCAAGACTTCCCAGGCCTACCAGCGCAAGATCAGCCGCGAGGCCGACAGCGCGGCGCTGCAATACATCAAGGACCAGGGCGTGGAGGTTTCCCGCTTCTCCACCGCGGAAAAAGAGAAGATCAGGGAAACGCTGGAGCCCATCGTCGCCAAACTGCGCGTGGAAATCGGACCCGAGACGGTGGATGGCATCATGAAGGCCGCGCAGCAGGCGGCACAGCAATAGGTCCACCCGCGAAATCCTGGTGCGGCGCATGCCGCCCGGCGTACTTGAAGGCGTTTTATGTCTGATTCTGAAAAAACCAAATTGCGCAGCCGCCGCTGGTTCGACGATCCCGCCGATCCGGGGATGACGGCCATGTATGTCGAACGCTACATGAACTACGGGATTACCCGGGCGGAATTGCAGTCCGGGAAACCCATCATCGGCATCGCGCAGACCGGCTCCGACCTGTGTCCCTGCAACCGCCACCACATCGAACTGGCCAAGCGCGTCCGGGACGGCATCCGGGATGCCGGGGGGATCCCCCTGGAATTCCCGATGCACCCGATCCAGGAAACGGGCAAACGCCCGACCGCTGCCATCGACCGGAATCTGGCCTACCTGGGCCTGGTGGAAGTCCTGCATGGCTATCCGATTGACGGCGTCGTCCTGACCACCGGGTGCGACAAGACGACCCCGGCGTGCCTGATGGGCGCGGCCACCGTCAACATCCCCGCCATCGTCCTGTCGGGCGGCCCGATGCTGGACGGCTGGTGGGATGGCAAGCTGGCGGGTTCGGGCACGGTGATCTGGGAGGCCCGCCGCCGTCTTGCGGTCGGGGAAATGGACTATGACGACTTCATGGATGCCGCGGCCGCTTCGGCGCCGTCGATCGGCCACTGCAATACCATGGGCACGGCCTTGTCCATGAACTCGCTGGCGGAAGTCGTGGGCATGTCGCTGCCGGGGTGCGCCGCCATCCCGGCGCCGTACCGGGAGCGCGGCTGGATGGCGTACGAGACGGGCCGCCGCATCGTCGGCATGGTGCATGAGAACCTGCGGCCATCGGACATCCTGACCCGGGCCGCCTTCGAGAACGCCGTCGTCGCGGCGGCGGCGCTGGGCGCCTCGTCCAACTGCCCGATCCACATGATCGCCATCGCGCGCCACATGGGCGTGGACCATACGCTGGACGATTGGCAGCGGCTCGGGCCGGAGATCCCCCTGCTGGTGGACTGCCAGCCGGCCGGGCGGTACCTGGGCGAGGCATTCCATCGGGCCGGCGGCGTGCCGGGCGTGCTGCGGGAATTGATGCTCGCCGGCAAGCTGAATACGGATGTCATGACGGTCACGGGCAAGACGCTGGCCGAAAACCTGGCGCCGGTGGGCGAGCCGGACCGCGAGGTCATCCGGGCCTATTCCAGCCCGCTCAAGCACAACGCGGGCTACGTGGTGCTTGGCGGCAACCTGTTCGACAGCGCCATCATCAAGACCTGCGTCATCGACGACAAGTTCCGCGCGCGGTTCCTGTCCGATCCCGGGCATCCGAACGTGGCGGAATTGACGGCGGTCGTCTTCGAGGGGCCGGAGGACTACCACGCCAGGATCGACGACCCCGCGCTCGGAATCGATGAGCACACCCTGCTGGTCATCCGCAATGTGGGTCCCGTGGGCTATCCGGGCGGATCGGAGGTGGTCAACATGCAGCCGCCGGCGGCCCTGCTCGCACGGGGCATCGACACGCTGCCCACCATGGGCGACGGCCGGCAGAGCGGGACGTCGGCCAGTCCGTCGATCCTCAATGTGTCGCCCGAGGCGGCCATCGGCGGCGGCCTGGCGCTGTTGAGAACGGGCGACAAGGTGCGCCTGGACCTGAATGCGCGCCGGGTCGATGTGCTGATTCCGGAAGAGGAACTCGCCCAGCGGCGCGCGGCATGGCAGCCGGCCGAGCGGGTCAGCCAGACGCCTTGGGAAGAAATCTACCGCAGCATGATCGGCCAGCACGGGACCGGCGCCTGCCTGGAGCCCGCGACGCTCTACCTGAATATCCTGGAGACGCGTGGAGAGTCCCGCCACAACCATTGAACTTCGGGTGCCGGCCGCCGGCCGGGGACAGGCAGCGTCGCGGGGCGGACCCGGCATGGGGTGGAGATAGATGAACAGCGGTTTTGCAAATCTTCCTCGGCGCAGCCTGCCGGAGCAGGGCGTTGCCGAATTCAGGGAAGCCTTCGGGGATCGATTCGTCACGGCCGAGGCCGTGCGGCGGCACCATAGCAGGGACGAGTCGCCTTATCCCGAATGCCTGCCCGATGCGGTTGTCTTTCCGCACGACGAGGCCGAAGTCGCACATGCGGTCAGGCTGTGCGACCGGTACCGGGTGCCGATCGTGCCGTTTGGCGTCGGGTCGTCGCTCGAAGGGCATGTATTGCCGATCGAGGGCGGGATCACGTTGTCGATGGCCGGGATGGACCGGATCATCGCCCTGCAGCCCGAGGACTTCACGGTGACCGTGCAGCCGGGCGTGACGCGTACCCAGGTGAACGACGCCCTGCGCGACACCGGCCTGTTCTTTCCCATCGATCCGGGGGCGGACGCATCGATCGGCGGCATGGCGGCGACACGCGCCTCGGGTACCAATGCGGTGCGTTACGGCACCATGCGCGAGAACGTCGTGTCGCTCAAGGTGGTGACGGCCAGCGGCGAAATCATCCGCACGGGCAGCCGGGCGCGCAAGTCGTCCGCCGGCTACGACCTGACGCGGTTGTTCGTCGGCAGCGAGGGCACCCTGGGCGTCATCGTGGAAGCGACGCTGCGGGTCTATCCGCGGCCCGAAGCCGTGACGGCGGCGGTCTGCAGTTTCCCCGACCTGGCCGATGCCGTGCAGGCGGTGGTGGACATCATGCAGAGCGGCATCGCCATTGCCCGGATCGAATTCATGGACCAGCGCGCGGTCCGCGCGGTCAACCGCCACAGCCGGCTGGGACTTCCGGAAACACCGCTGCTGCTGTTCGAGTTCCACGGCAGCGCCAGCGGCGTGCAGGAACAGGCCGGGATCGTGCGGGAAATCACGGGCGATCACGGCGGCTCGGGCTTCGACTGGGCGGAAAAGCCGGAAGACCGCGCGCGCCTGTGGGCGGCCCGGCATCAATCCCACTTCGCAGGCCTGCAATTGCGGCCCGGAGCGCGCAGCATCGCCACGGATGTCTGCGTGCCCATTTCGCGGCTGGTCGATTGCGTCACGCAGACGGTGGCAGACCTGGAGTCGGTCGATTTCCCCTATACCATCGTGGGCCATGTCGGGGATGGGAATTTCCATGTCCAGATGCTGATCGATCCCGACAGTCCCACCGAATGGCAGGAGGCCGAGTCCATCAACCGCAGTCTGGTCCACCGGGCGATCGGCATGGAGGGCACCTGTTCGGGCGAACATGGCGTCGGCATTCATAAAATGGAATTCCTGCAGGCCGAGCATGGCGCGGCCGGCCTCGAACTCATGCGGGTGCTGAAGCACGCCTACGATCCCCACAATATCTTCAATCCGGGCAAGGTGGTCGCCTGGGATGCGCAGTCTTGAGACTTTTTCCTTGCAATTGAACGAGATGAACGATTCGAATTCCGCAGTGCCCGCGGTGGACCGGGCCGATGCCGTGCTGCAGATCCTGGCTTCGAGCAGCGAGCCGGTGAACACGACGGAACTGGCCCGGCAGACCGGCTTTGCCAAGAGCACGCTGTATCTGCTGCTCGCTTCGCTGGAGCAGCGGCGCTGGATCGAGAAGAAGGGGGGCGGCTATGTCATCGGCCTCGGGCTCTACATGCTGGGCTGCGCCTATGTCCATTTCGACAATCTGCAGCATATCTTCCGGACTGCCGCAGCCGAGTACGTCGCCATGCACAATGAAGTCGTCCAGCTCGCCGTGCTGCAGGGCGGGGAAGTGGTCTACCTGGCCCGCGAGGATGCCCATCGCCCGGTCCGGCTGGTGTCCGACATGGGGACAAGGCTGCCCGCGCACGCCTGCGCACTGGGCAAGGCGCTGCTGGCGCAGCTTTCCGACGAAGAGGTCCTGAAGCTGCTGCCGACTGAACTGGTCGCCATCACCGACCGCACCATCACCCGGCACGAGGCTCTGCTGGCGGAACTCGCCGCGGTGCGCCGGTCCGGGCTGGCGCTCGACCAGGAAGAGGTGGCCGCCGGCCTGAACTGCTTCGCGGTCTATGCCGGTGAAACCCCGACGGGCCGCCGGATCGCTGTCAGCACCTCCATCCCCACCGACAGGCTGGACGGGGAACGGGAAAAAGCCATCGTCCAGGCCATCGTACGGGTGGCCGGACAGATCCGGCAGCGCTTGTCGGCGCATGCCTGATACAGTGGAATCCCGATCGATAGGTCTTACCAATATGAGTGACCTGGACGATGGAAAACGGCTTCATTCCTAGCGTATTGACCGGACAGGAGTTCGCGCCGTAAACTGGCCAGCACTATCCCGTTAAAATGGTCTGTCCAATATACGTGTCTGCGGCAGGCCATCCCCTTGTGCATGCGCCTTTCCGACCGACTTGCGAAACAGCTGCGGGACCTGATCGATGAGCAGGGCCTGAAACCCGGCGACCGCCTGCCGGCGGAGCGCCAGCTGGCCGTCGAATTGGGCGCCTCGCGGCCTTCGATCCGCGAGGCCATCCGCCAGTTGTCCAGCCAGGGGCTGCTGCGCAGTCGGCAGGGCGGGGGCACGTATGTGCAGGCGCTGGAGCCGGCCGCGGGCGACTGGCCCGAACGGCACTTGGTGCGCCCCCTGGACGAGCTGGTTTCCGATGACCCGGAATACCGCTACGACGTGCTCGAAGCCCGGCACGCCCTGGAAGGCGGCACCGCATGGCACGCGGCACTGCGCGCCACCCCCCAGGACCGCCAGGCGATCCAGCAGCGTTTCGAGGACATCGTGCGCTTCCAGAGCCGCGGCGATCCGGGCCTGTCGGCCCAGGCCGACGCCCGGTTTCACCTGGCCATCGCCGAGGCGGCCCACAATGCGGTCCTGCTGCAGATGATGCGCGGTGTGTTCGAGCTGCTGCGCTCGACCGTCACCGAGAACCGCCATCGCATGTACCTGATCCAGCATACCCAGGAACAGCTCACGGCCCAGCACCAGGCGCTGATGGAAGCCATTCTGCGCGGCGACGCCGAAGCGGCCCGGGCCACCGTCTGGCAGCACCTGGAGTTCGTGCACGGCAGCGTGCGCAAGCTCGACGAAGACGAGGCGCGGCGTGCCCGCTCCTCCCGCCTACCCCCCTTCAAATACTGACTCACATCATGATCATTTCAGCCTCCACGGATTACCGCGAAGCCGCCCGGCGCCGTCTGCCCCCCTTCCTTTTCCACTACGGCGACGGCGGCGCGTATGCCGAATACACGCTGCAGCACAACGTCAGCGACCTGTCGGGTGTCGCGCTGCGCCAGCGGGTGCTGAACGACATGTCGCAGCTGGACCTGTCCACGCGCCTGTTCGGCGAGACGCTGTCCATGCCCGTGGCCCTGGCGCCGGTGGGCCTGACGGGGATGTACGCACGCCGGGGCGAAGTCCAGGCGGCGCGGGCGGCGGACCGCAAGGGCGTCCCGTACACCCTGTCCACCGTGTCGGTCTGCCCGATCGAAGAAGTCGCGCCCGCCATCAGCCGGCCCATGTGGTTCCAGTTGTATGTCCTGAAGGACCGGGGTTTCATGAAGAGCGTGCTGGAGCGCGCCCAGGCGGCCGGGGTGTCGACGCTGGTATTCACCGTGGACATGCCGGTGCCGGGCGCGCGCTACCGCGATGCCCATTCGGGCATGAGCGGGCCCTATGCCGCCCTGCGCCGCTACGTCCAGGCGGTCCTGCATCCGCGCTGGGCCTGGGACGTGGGCCTGTGGGGCCGTCCGCACGACCTGGGCAATGTGTCCAGGTATCTGGGCAAGCCCACCGGCCTGGAAGACTACATCGGCTGGCTGGGCGCCAATTTCGATCCCTCGATATCCTGGAAGGACCTGGAGTGGATCCGCGATTTCTGGAAGGGTCCGATGATCATCAAGGGCATTCTCGATCCGGACGACGCGCGCGATGCGGTGCGCTTCGGCGCCGACGGGATCGTGGTGTCCAACCACGGCGGCCGGCAACTGGACGGGGTGCTGTCCACGGCGCGCGCATTGCCGGCGATCGCCGATGCGGTCAAGGGGCAGATCACGCTGCTGGCGGATTCGGGGGTGCGCACCGGGCTGGACGTGGTGCGCATGCTGGCGCTGGGCGCCGATACCGTGCTGCTGGGCCGGGCCTGGCTGTACGCCCTGGCGGTGGGGGGCGAAGCGGGCGTGGCCAACCTGCTGGATTTGATCGAGAAGGAAATGCGCGTGGCCATGACGCTGACCGGTGCGCGCACCGTCGCCGACATCACGCGGGACTTGCTGGTCCGGACCTGAATCCGGATGCGGGGCGGTCCGTCGGACCGCCCTGTGCCGGGCCCCGCGCCTGATCCGGCGGGGGCCCGGTCCGTGCCTAGATGGGCTCGTCCAGCCCGAATTGCACCTGTTCGGCGGCGCGCAGCAGGGCGCGGGCCTTGGCCTCGGTTTCCTGCCATTCCTTTTCGGGATCGGAGTCCGCGACGATGCCGGCCGCGGCCTGGACGTACAGCATGCCGTCCCGGACGATGCCGGTGCGGATGGCGATGGCCAGGTCCATCTCGCCGCCGTAGCTCATGTAGCCGGCGGCGCCGCCGTAGATGCCGCGGCGCACGGGTTCCAGCTCGTCGATGATTTCCATGGCGCGGACCTTGGGCGCGCCGGTCAGCGTGCCGGCCGGGAAAGTCGCCCGCAGCACGTCGATGTTGCTCATGCCGTCGTTCAGTTCGCCGCGCACGTTGGACACCAGGTGCATGACGTGGGAATAGCGCTCGATGGTCATGGTGTCCGTGACCTCGACCGTGCCGGGCTTGGAAACGCGGCCGATGTCGTTGCGGGCCAGGTCGATGAGCATGACGTGTTCGGCGCGCTCCTTCGGGTCGGCCAGCAGCTCCTGTTCCAGGCGCAGATCTTCTTCCTGGGTGGTGCCGCGCTTGCGCGTGCCGGCCAGGGGGCGGATGGTGACGGTTTCGCAGGCGCGGCCGTCCTGGAATTCGCGGTCCTGGCGCACCAGGATTTCCGGCGAGGCGCCCACGACGTGGAACGTGTCGAAGTTCCAGTAGTACATGTAGGGCGAAGGGTTCAGGGATCGCAGCGCCCGGTACAGCGACAGCGGCGAATCGCGGAACGGCTTGGCGATCACCTGGCCGATCTGCACCTGCATCAGGTCGCCGGCGGCGATGTAGTCCTTGGCCTTGAGCACGGCGGCCAGGTAGTCTTCTTTCTTGAAATCGCGCTCCGTGGGCGTCTGCATGCTGGCGTAGGCATAGGGAATGACCACGGGCGTGCGCAGCTTTTCGCGCAGGGCCTTCAGGCGGCGGCGGGCCAGGGCGTAGGCTTCGGGCTGCTGGGGATCGGCGTAGACGATCAGGTAGGTGCGGCCGGCCAGGTTGTCGACGATGACCAGTTCGTCGATCTGCAGCAGCATGATGTCGGGCGTGCCCGGCTGCTGTCCGGCCGGACGCGGCTTGACGCAGGGCCCCAGGCGCGGCTCGATGTGGCGCACGGTGTCGTAGCCGAAGTAACCCGCCAGGCCGCCGGCGAAGCGCGGCATGCCGGGGCGCAGCGCCACGCGGAAGCGCTGCTGGAAAGACTCGATGAAGGCCAGCGGATCGCCTTCGTGGGTTTCCACGACCTGGCCGCGGGTGACGACCTCGGTGGTGGTGCCGGTGGCCCGGATCAGTGTCTTGGCCGGCAGCCCGATGAAGGAATAACGGCCGAAACGCTCGCCGCCCACCACCGATTCGAGCAGGCAGCTGTTGCGCCCGGCTTCGGGGCCGGCGTGCGCCAGCTTCAGGTAGATCGCCAGGGGCGTGTCCAGGTCGGCGTAGGTTTCCGCGATCAGCGGGATCCGGTTGTAGCCTTGGGCGGCCAGTGCGTTGAATTCGATTTCCGTCATGTTGGTCTCTGGGTGGAGTATGGACCGGGACAGAATTGAGACAGCCCGGCCGATGAAGGTCCGGGCTGTGGGACGGGCGCTGCGGGCAGAACCGCGCGCCGGGTGACCGTCATTACCCGGAACATGAGCACCACCAGCGCCAATAGGCGCCGGCGGTGATCGGGTAATAGCGGATGATGTTCATGCGTGTTCGGTTTGTGAAGTCGCGTCGGCGGCCCATTGTGCGGCCTCGACGATGGAGTCAACTATAGCATCCACCGGCAGGCTCTGCACGGGGTGCCCCTCGTTGTAGCCGTAGGGCAGGGCCAGCACGCGCATGCCGGCGGCGTTGGCGGCCAGGGCGTCGTTGATCGAATCGCCGATGAACAGGGCCTGGGCGGGCGTGATGCCCAGCAGGTCGCAGGCATGGAACAGGGGCATGGGGTCGGGCTTCTTGCGTTCGCAGGTGTCGCCGCAGACCACGGCGTCGAAGTAGCCGTCCAGGGACATCTGGCGCAGCAGCGGAATGGCGAATTCGGTGCCCTTGTTGGTGACCACGGCCAGGCGCGCGCCCTGCTCGCGGAAGGCTTCCAGGCCGGCCAGCACGCCGGGATACAGGCGGCTGCGCTGGCCGTTCAGGGCGCGGTAGTGATCCTGGTAGCGGGCCAGGCCGCGCATGACCATGTCCACGCTGGCGGGGGTGCCTTCGTGACCCAGCGTGCGGATGACCAACTGTTCCACGCCCTTGCCGACGTAGGTGGCGATGATGTCCTGGGCGAGCGGCGCCAGCCCCATGTCCTGGCGCATGGCGTTGGCGGCGTCCGCCAGGTCGGGGATCGTGTCCAGCAGGGTGCCGTCCAGGTCGAACAGAATTCCGGGAAAATGCATGGTGTCGCGCGCCGGGGAAAGCGGCCGCACCGGATCGGCGGCCGGGTGAATCGTGAAATTGCCGGGGCGGGTACGGGTGCCCCAGGCGGGCGTCATCGTATCATCATTGTCGCGCAGGAGCGCCGGCCCGCCCGGCGGACTGTTACGAATCCCGGCCCGCCGCCTCGCGCCGCCGCGCATCGCCCCGGGCGATGCCGTCGCGCAGTTCGGCAATCACGCGCGGGTAATCCGGCCGGCCGAAAATGGCCGAGCCCGCCACGAACGCATCCGCCCCGGCGGCGCGGATGTCGGCGATGTTGTCGGCCTTGACGCCGCCGTCGACTTCCAGGTCGATGGCCTGCCCGCCCCCGGCTTGCCAGCGGTCGATGCGGGCGCGGGCCTGGGCGAGCTTGTCCAGGGTGTGCGGAATGAACGACTGGCCGCCGAACCCCGGGTTGACCGACATCAGCAGGATCAGGTCGAGTCGTTCCATGACGTGGTCCAGCCATTCCAGCGGCGTGGCCGGGTTGAACACCAGGCCGGCGCGGCAGCCGTGGTCGCGGATCAGGGCCAGCGTGCGGTCGACATGGCGCGAGGCTTCGGGGTGGAAGCTGATGATGTCCGCGCCGGCCTTGGCGAAGGCGGGCACGAGCGCGTCGACGGGCTCGACCATCAGGTGCACGTCGATGGGCGCGGTGGTGTGGGGGCGCAGGGCGGCGCACACCATGGGTCCCATGGTCAGGTTGGGCACGTAATGGTTGTCCATGACGTCGAAGTGGATCCAGTCGGCGCCGGCGGCCACCACCGCGGCGACTTCCTCGCCCAGCCGGGCGAAGTCGGCGGACAGCAGGCTGGGGGCGATGCGGGCGGCGGGCAGATCGGTCATGGCGAAGGAAGGTCCGGATATGTCATGATGACGGTTTTGCAGCCTTCATTTTAGTGCACCCCGGGGTGCCCGATCCGGCATGAGAAAAAGCCACCACGCCAGCCTTCGCACTGGGGCCATCCTGCGATGAGAATCCGTTGCCTGTCCGTGGCCGCGCTGCTTGTCCTGAGCGCCTGTTCCACGGTGCCCCTGGAAGAACCCGCCCCGGGCGGCGAATCGGCGCCCCCCGTCTCGGTCGAGCAGCCCCTGTCCGTGCCGCCGTTGTCCGCCCTGCCGGAAACGCCCGTGCGGCCGCTGCAGGGGCGCTACACGGCGGTTTCCTGGGACAGCCTGCCGGGTTGGTCGAATGACGACCTGCATCATGTCTGGAAGGCGCTGCTGAACGATTGCCAGGGCCTGATGCGGCCCGTGTCGGGCTCGCTGGCGCTGCCGGCGCGCGCAGCGCCCAGGGCCTGGCAGCCGGTCTGCCAGGCGGCGGCGCAATCCGGCCTGGGTGCCGATGCCGGCGGCCCCGCGGTGCGCAGGTTCCTGCAGGAACACCTGCGCCCCTGGCGGCTGGACGATGCTTCCGGACAGGCCGCGAGCGGCACCGTGACGGGGTACTACGAGCCTCTTATCCGTGCCTCCCGCACGCGCGAAGGCGCCTACCAGTGGCCGCTCTACGCCACGCCCGACGATCTGCTGATCGTCGACCTGGGATCGGTCTACCCCGAGCTCGCGGGAAAGCGGGTGCGCGGCAAGCTCGAAGGCCGCCGGGTGGTGCCTTACGACACGCGGGCGCAGATCACGTCCGACCCGGCCCGACAGCCGGCCGTGATCGTCTGGGCCGATGATCCGGTCGAGGCCTTCTTCCTGCAGATCCAGGGATCGGGGCGGGCCGTCCTGCCCGACGGCGGGGTGCTGCGGCTGGCCTACGCCGACCATAACGGCAGGCCCTATGTCTCCATCGGCCAGTGGCTCGCCCGGCAGGGCGAAATGCCGCTTGCCCAGACATCCATGCAGAACATCAAGGCCTGGGCGCGCGCGCATCCCGATCGCGTGCCTGAATTGCTGAACGTGAATCCGGCCATGGTGTTCTTTCGCGAGGAACCCATCGTCGATCCGGAACTCGGTCCCCGGGGTGCCTACGGCGTGCCGCTGCTGCCGCAGCGCGCGATTGCGGTCGACCCGGCCTACGTGCCGCTGGGCACGCCCGTCTTCCTGGAAACCGGCTCCCAGGGTGGCGCCCGGCCGCTGCAGCGGCTTGTGTTCGCCCAGGACACGGGCGCGGCGATCAAAGGCCCGGCCCGGGCCGATTTCTACTGGGGCACCGGCGACGAAGCCGGTGCGCGCGCCGGACGCATGAAGCAATCCGGCCGGATGTGGCTGCTGTGGCCCGCGCGGGCCGGCGCGCCGTCCGCGCGCTGAACGGGTGAAACCCCGTTTTCCCAGGCCTCGAAATGACGCGCGCGGCGATGCGGCGCGGTAAGATGATCGGATGATGAATCAGGAACCCATACTCGTCTGCGGTACCGGTATTGCCGGCCTGGCCTGTGCGCTGGGCCTGGCCAGGGCGGGGCTGCCCGCCGCCCTGCTGGGGCCGCGTCAGGTCCCGGCCCAGCGCTCGGCAGACGACTACCACCCGCGCGTCTACGCGATTTCACCGGCCAGCCGCGACCTGCTCGATCGCCTGGGGGCGTGGCGGCTGATGGACGCGCGCCGGATCACCGCCGTCGAGACCATGGAAATCCAGGGTGATGCCGACGGCCGGCTGGATCTGTCCGCCTGGCAGGATGCGCGCGACACCCTGGCCTGGACCGTCGAGTCCGGCGAGATCGAACGTGCGCTGCAGCAGGCTGTGCAGGTCATGGGGATCGCCTGGCACGAGGACCGCTTCGAGCGCCTGGAAACCCGGGGACTGGGCGTGCGGGTAACGACCGGACAGGGCCGCGTGATGGATACGCCCCTGCTGGTGGGCGCGGATGGCGCGCGTTCCCCGGTGCGGCTGGCGTCCGGCATCGAACACCACTACACGCCGTATGGCGACATGGGCGTGGTGGCGCACCTGGACATCGGCGTGCCCCATCAGAACCGCGCCTGCCAGTGGTTCACGGGCGACAGCGTATTTGCCCTGCTGCCCATGCCGGACACGGCCGACGGCCCGCAGGCATCGCTGGTGTGGTCGATGCCCGAAGGCCGGGCGCGTGAATGGCTGGCGCTGGACGCCGATGCCCAGCAGGCATTTTTCGCCGGACACGCGCAGGCCATCACGGGTGGCCGGCTGGGCGCGCTGCGCCTGCGCACGCGTCCCCAGGGGTTTTCGCTGACGCTCGAACGCAGCGCCATGGTCGCCCCGGGCATCGCCCTGGTGGGCGACTCCGCCCACCGGGTCCATCCGCTCGCCGGGCAGGGCCTGAACCTGGGGCTGGGCGATGTGCGGGATCTGGTGGAAGTCCTGCGCACCCGGGAACCGCATCGCGCACCGGGCGATCCTCGGATCCTGGCGCGCTACCGCCGCCGCCGGGCCGAGCCGGTCTGGGCCATGAGCCTGGTCACCGACGGCCTGCACCGCCTCTTCGGCGCCTCGAACGCCCCGACAGCCTGGGCGCGCAACCAGGGCATGCGTTGCGTCGATGGCCTGCCTTTCCTGAAACGCCGCCTGATACGCGCGGCCGCCGGCCACTGACTGCCGGCCCGTCTTCCGAGGTTCTTCCCATGAAATTCTCCTTGAGCCTGGCCGCGCTGCTGCTGTGCGGCAGTCTGCCCGCCCTGGCGCAGCCGCCCGCGGACCAGATCCTGAGCACCCAGCCGTCTTCCAGCCAGGCCGCGCCGGCCGAAACGCCCGCGCGTGATGGTACGGCCGACCGCGTCCTGTCCACGGCGCCTGCGCAGGCCGATTCGGCGCAGGCCGTCAGCCGCGTGTTCGAGCAGCGTTTTCCAGGTATCCACGTCGACGCCGTCCGCGTGACGCCCATGGCCGGGATCTTCGAGATCCAGGTCGGCATGGACCTGCTCTACACCGATGCCCAGGTGGACTACGTGCTGCAGGGGTCGATGATCGATGCCCGCGCGCGCCGCGACCTGACGGCCGAACGGCTCGAGGCCCTGCAGCAGGTGGCCTTCGGCAGCCTGCCGCTGGATCATGCGATCAAGCAGGTGAAGGGCACCGGCGCGCGCAAGGTCGCCGTGTTCGAGGATCCCAACTGCGGCTATTGCAAGCAGTTGCACCGTACCCTGGAAGACGTCGACAACGTCACGGTCTATACCTTCCTGTTCCCCATCCTGACGCCGGATTCCGCCACCCGTTCGCGCGACATCTGGTGCGCAGCCGACCCGGCCAAGGCCTGGAAATCCTGGATGCTGGAAGGCAAGGATCCCGCCAAGGCCGAATGCGACACGCCGATCCAGGACAATCTGGCCCTGGGCCGCAAGCTGAACGTGCAGGGCACCCCGGCCCTGTTCTTCGCCGACGGCACCCGCGTCAACGGCGCCCTGCCGCTCGAAGCCCTGAAACAAAAACTAGCCGCGCAGGGATGAGCCAGGACACAGGTCAGTCCCTGCGGACTGACCTGTGCCTGGCGAATCGGAGCGGCTTGCAAGCCGCGACGTGGGGAGCTGCCCCGGCTGGAGACTGACCTGTGCCTGGCGAATCGGAGCGGCTTGCAAGCCGCGACGTGGGGAGCTGCCCCGGCTGGAGACTGACCTGTGCCTGGCGAATCGGAGCGGCTTGCAAGCCGCGACGTGGGGAGCTGCTCCGGCTGGAGACTGACCTGTGCCTGGCGAATCGGAGCGGCTTGCAAGCCGCGACGTGGGGAGCTGCCCCGGCTGGAGACTGACCTGTGCCTGGCGAATCGGAGCGGCTTGCAAGCCGCGACCCATTACTTCAGTAGTGTCCAGGCGCCGTCCTTGACGGTGATCAGCTCGCGCCCGCGTTCGTCGAAGCCGCTGTGGTCTTCCGGCGTCATGGTGTACACCCCCTGGGTGGCCACCAGTTCGCGCGTTTGCTCCAGGGCGTCGCGCAGGGCGCTGCGGAACTCGGGCGTGCCCGGCTTGGCGGATTTCAGGGCAGCGGGAATGGCATGCTGCAGCAGCAGGCCGGCATCGTAGACATTGGCGCCGAAAGTGGCCGGCTTTTCACCGTACATGGCCTGGTAGCGCTGGATGTAGTCCTGGACGATGGGTTTGGACGGGTTGCTGTCGGGGATTTCAGGCAGCACGAGCATCAGGCCGGCAGCCAGGATGGTGCCTTCGGCCGACTTGCCGGCGAACTTCAGGAAGGCGGGCAGGGCCGCGCCGTGGGTCTGGTAGAAGCGGCCCTTGTAGCCTTGCTGCGCCAGCGTGGTCTGGGGCAGGGCGGCAGCACCGCCGGTGCCGGCGATCAGGATGGCATCGGGCTTGGCGGCCAGCAGCTTCAGGGCCTGCCCGGTGACGGAGCTGTCGGTGCGCTGGTAGCGTTCGACCACGGTCAGGTCCAGGCCGTTGTCCTTGGCCATGCGGCTGAAGACCTGGTACCAGTCGTCGCCATAGGCGTCGGCAAAGCCGATGAAGCCGACGGTCTTGATGCCGCGCCCGACCATGTCCTGGACCAGGGCCTGGGCGATGATGTCGGTGTTCTGGGTGGTCTTGAAGGCCCACTTCTTCTGTTCGGTCATGGGCAGCACCACCGAGGCCGCCCCCACGGGAGCCAGCATCGGCGTGCCCGATTCAGCGGCGAACTGCAGCACGCTCATGGCGTTGGGAGAACCGGTGGGGCCGATCAGGGCGTCGACATGGGCCTCGCTGATCAGCTTCTTGAAGGCGGTGACAGTCTGCGTCGGATCGCTGGCATCGTCCAGGGTGATGTACTCGATGTCCTGGTCGCCCGCCTTGGTCGGCAGCAGCGGCACGGTGTTCTTCTGGGGAATCCCGACCAGGGCGGTCGGGCCGGTCGCGGACACGACCACGCCGATTTTCACCTGGGCATGGGCGTGGAACGGCATGGCCAGGGCCAGTGCGGCGGCCAGGGCGGCGCCGGGGATGCGGATGTTCACGGCGGTTGTCTCCTAATGAGGCACGGCCCGCGATTGCGGGCCGTGCACGAATCACGCTCGATTGTAATATCAGAACTCGGTCCACTCCTCGGTGTCGGCCGTGGCCGGCGCGGGCTTGCCGGGGGCGCGCAGGGCGGCCCTGGGCTCGGGATGGACGGCCGTCGCATCGGCTTGCGCGCTCTTGCGGGGGCGCTGCGGCGCGGGGCTGACGACCTTCTCGGGCGCAGCCGAGGGCAGGCGCGGCGGCTGTGCCGGCCGCGCGGCACCCGCTTCGGCACCCTGGGCGGACGTTGCCGAGGCGCCCGCCTGGGCACGGGCGTTCGCGCCGGTGCCGGCGTTCTCTTCCTGGCTCAGGGTGAAGGTGGCGACCAGGCGGGCCAGGGTGTCGGCCTGCGCCTGCAG